>CAMTXB010000013.1:0-62845 GCA_947085575.1 uncultured Caulobacteraceae bacterium | reverse complement strand
TGTCAACGCAAGGTGGCGGGTCAGGCCGCCACGGGCGCGGGCCGGGGCTCAACGGCCGGCGCGGCCGCGTGTTCCGGCGGCTCCGGCAGGGCGCGGGTCTCGCGCACCGCCGACCAGCTGCGCAGCTTGGCCCATTCGAGGATCTCCATCCGGCCGTCCATGTGTTCGACCAGGGCTGTGCAGCTCTCCACCCAGTCCCCGTCATTGATGTAGAGGATGTCCTCGATCTGGCGCATCTCGGGCTTGTGGATGTGGCCGCAGATCACCCCGTCGACCCCGCGCCGCCGGGCCTCCTCGGCCACCGCACCCTCGAAGTCCTCAATGAAGTGCAGGGCGTTCTTCACCTTGGTTTTCAGATAGGCCGACAGGCTCCAATAGCCGAAACCCATGCGACGCCGCACCCGGTTGAACAGGGTGTTGGCCGACAGTAGCGCCCGATAGGAATAGTCCCCCAGGAAGGCCAGCCACCGGGCGTGCTGCACCACCCCGTCGAACTCATCCCCATGGGTGACGAGGAACCGTCGGCCGTCGGCGCCTTCATGGATCGCATCCCGGGCCACCACCACGCCGCCGAAGTGAATGCCGCAGAAGTCGCGGATCCGGTCGTCATGATTGCCGGGGATATAGACGACGTTCACCCCCTTGCGGGCCATGCGCAGGATCTTCTGCACCACGTCATTGTGCGACTGGGGCCAGTACCAGCCGGACTTCATCTTCCAGCCGTCGACGATGTCGCCCACGAGATAAAGAGTGTCGCATTCAATGTGCCGGATGAAATCCAGCAGCATCTCGGCCTGACAGCCTCGGGTGCCCAGATGCACGTCGGACACGAACACCGTCCGATAACGTCGGATTCCCAGATCGGTCACGAACGCCCTCGCAGCGCCAGCATTTTACGCTCGCCTAGGCTGATTGCGTGTCGCTTTGATGAAACCGCACCGCAGCACTGGCGCGGCAGTCCTGTGCGCCATATGTCGTTCGCAACCTGTTTGAAGTCTGCCCCGTGGACATGGACGCCCGAACCTATCCCGCCAAGGAGACCCCCAAGTCCCGCCGCACCCGCGCCCGGATTCTGGACGCGGCCATGCGCCTGTTCTCCGAGGTCGGCTATCATACGGCCACCAACGCCCTGATCGCCGAGGCGGCCAGCCTGACCCGCGGGGCCATGCTCTACCACTTTTCCAGCCGCGAGGAGCTGGTGGAGGCCGCCGTCAGCCATATCGAGGTCGAGCGCGCCCGCCTGTTCGAACAGGCCGCCTCGGCGCCCGCCGCTCCCGGCGTGGATGCGGCCGAGCACGCCATCGACGCCTACTGGTCCCTGCTGCACGAGACGCCCTTCGTGGCCTTCGCCGAGCTGGAGGCCGCCGCCCGCACCGACCCGATGCTGCGCAGCCGCCTGGCCAACGCCCAGAGCGCCTTTGACCGCAACCAGGTGGGCGAGCGGTTCCTGGCGCTCACCCAGGCCGGCAGCGACCCGCGCTTCCAGACCAGCCGCGACCTCGGCCGCTTCCTGCTGGAGGGCCTGGCCAGGGGCTCACTCACCTATGACGAGATCGCCAGGCGCGAACGGCTGATCGCGGTGGTCAAGCGGGCCGTCCGCGCGCTGAACCGCAAGGGTGACGCCCAGGACCTCTGGGTCGATTAGGGCATAATCCGGCCTATTCGGCGGGTTCTGCGCCGGGCGTCGGGCGTTCGGCCAGGCGGATCAGGTACTGGCCATATTCCCCCTTGGCCTGGGCGCGGCCGAGGTCGGCCAGCTGGTCGCGGTCGATGAGGCCCTTGGAATAGGCCACCTCCTCGATACAGCCGATGCGCAGGCCCTGACGCTGTTCCAGGGTGCGGATCAGTTCGCCGGCCTGGATCAGGCTGTCATGGGTGCCGGTGTCCAGCCAGGCGAAGCCCCGGCCCAGCAGCTCCACATTCAGTTCGCCGGCATCCAGATAGACCTGGTTCAGCGCCGTGATCTCCAGTTCGCCCCGGTGGGAGGGCTTGAGCGTCCTGGCGTATTCGCTGGCCCTGCCGTCGTAGAAATAGAGGCCGGTGACCGCATAGTTGGACTTGGGCTCGGCGGGCTTTTCCTCGATACCCAGCACCTTGCCCCCCTCGCCCAGCTCGACGACGCCATAGCGTTCGGGATCATTGACCGGATAGCCGAACACGGTGGCGCCGCTGGTCCGCTCATCGGCGGCCCGCAGCATCTGGGAGAAGTTCTGGCCGAAGAAGATGTTGTCGCCGAGCACCATGATGCTGGGCTCGCCGCCGACGAAGTCTTCCCCCAGCAGATAGGCCTGGGCCAGGCCCTCGGGCTTGGGCTGGACGATGAATTCGAAACGCACGCCGAGCTGGGAGCCGTCGCCCAGCAGGCGCTTGAAGCCGGCCTGATCTTCCGGCGTGGTGATGATCAGGATCTCCCGCACCCCGGCCAGCAGCAGGACCGACAGGGGATAGTAGATCATCGGCTTGTCATAGATCGGCAGCAGCTGCTTGGAGACCGCCAGGGTCAGCGGATGCAGCCGGGTGCCCGAGCCCCCCGCCAGGATAATGCCGCGTCTCACGCCGTCTCCTTCTGGGCCTTAAGCTGGGCCACAACCTCTTCCAGCGCCGCCTGCCAGGGGCGCAGCTGCACGGAGAAGACCTCCTGCAAGCGCCCTGTGTCCAGCACCCCGTTCAGGGCCCGGCGGGCGGGCGTCGGAAAGGCGCTGGAGGGCGCCGGCTCCATGGCCGGAGGATCATCGGGCCGCGTCCGGGCGAAGATCGCCTGGGCCATGTCATAGCGGCTGGCGGCGCCGGCATTGACCACATGCAGCAGACCCCACTCCCGGGCGCCGGCGGGCGCCTGGGCCAGGCGATCCCCCTGGCTGAGGATAAAGGCCGCCAGATCCCCGCTGGCCGTGGGACAGGCCCGCTGGTCGTCCACCACCTGGAGCAGGGGTTGGGTTTGGCCCAGGCGCAGCATCATCTGCAGGAAGTTCTGGCCATAGGCCGAAAACAGCCAGGAGACCCGCATCACCAGGGCCCGGTCGCAGGCCGCCAGAACCGCCTGCTCTCCGGCCAGCTTGGAGGCGCCATAGACGTGCAGGGGGGCCGGCGCGTCGGTCTCCAGATAGGGGCCGTCCTTTTCGCCTGAGAACACCATGTCGGTGGAGATGTGCAGCAGGGGCAGGCCCCGGGCCTGGCAGGCCCTGGCCATGGCGCCCGGCGCCCAGGCATTGACGGCATAGGCCAGGTCCGGCTCGCTTTCGGCCTTGTCCACGGCGGTATAGGCTGCGGCATTGACCACAAGGTCGGTGGCCCCCGCCTCGGCGATCGCCCGGGCGACGGCGCCCGGATCGGTGAGGTCGACGTCGGCGCGGGAGAGCGTGGTGATGGTGACGCCGGGACCGGAGCGATCCAGCATCTCCCGGGCGAGCTGGCCGGTGGCGCCGAACTGCAGGATCTTCAGGCTCATGCCTTGGCCAGGCCCAGGCGTTCGGAGTGGAAACCCCTGTCGCGGATGGCCTGCCACCAGTCGCGGTTCTCCACATACCAGACCACCGTCTGGGCCAGGCCTTCGCTGAGCGGCGTGGCCGGCTCCCAGCCCAGCTCGGCCTTCAGCTTGGCCGCGTCGATGGAATAGCGGAAATCATGGCCCGGCCGGTCGGCCACGAAGGTGATCTTCTCGGCATGCGGGGTATTGGCCGGCGCCAGGCGGTCAAGTTCGGCGCAGAGCATCTGGATGACCTCCAGATTGCGGTGGGTGGAGTCCCCGCCGATGCAGTAGGTTTCCCCCAGCCGCCCCTTCTGCAGGACCAGCAGCAGGGCCTGGGCATGGTCGTCCACGTGCAGCCAGTCGCGGACCTGACGGCCGTCCCCATAGACCGGGATGGTCTTGCCCTCCATGGCCCGGACCACGACGGTGGGGATCAGCTTCTCGGGGAACTGGAAGGGGCCGTAATTGTTGGCGCAGTTGGTGATCACCACCGGCAGGCCATAGGTCCGCCCCCAGGCCCGCACCAGATGGTCGGCCCCGGCCTTGCTGGCCGAGTAGGGGGAGTTGGGGTCGTAGGGCGTCTCCTCGGTGAAGGCGCCGTCCTCGCCCAGGGCCCCGAACACCTCGTCGGTGGACACATGGTGGAAGCGGAAGGCCGTCTTGGCCGAGCCCTCCAGGCGATTCCAGTGGGCGCGGGCGGCCTCCAGCAGCACGGCGGTGCCGGTGACATTGGTCCGGACAAAGTCCAGCGGGCCGTCGATGGCCCGGTCATTGTGGCTTTCGGCGGCCAGGTGCATCACGGCGTCAGGCTGATGGCGGGAGAAGATCTCCGCCAGTCGCTGCCCATCGCAGATGTCGGCCTCCTCAAAGGCGTAGAGGGCCGAAGCCGCCACCGAGGCCACATTGGCCAGATTGGCGGAATAGGTGAGGACATCCAGATTGATGACCTGATGGCCCTGGGCGATCGCCCTGCGGACCACGGCCGACCCGATAAAGCCGGCCCCGCCGGTGATCAGAATTTTCATGCCGAACTTTGTCTGCAGCCGCGCCCCCGGGCGGAGCCGTCGAAAGGTTTAGCCCTGCCTCATACAGCGAAATACGGCGCGCTCAAGCCGAAGGGACCGCAAGGGCCGGGTTGTGGGCGCCCTGATCGCGCCCTAGGATCGATCCTGTCGGCGCGGCGCGCGGGCGGGAGCGCCATTTGGAACCCATAGACACCGCGCCTGCGAGTCCCGGGACAGGGGACAGGTCGCCGCCGAGACGGCCCCCCGACCTGACCACCGGGTCCGTGGCCCGCGGCCTGCTGGTCTTCACCCTGCCCATGCTGGGGGCCAATCTCCTCCAGTCGCTGAACGGCACGGCCAACGCCGCCTGGGTCAGCCACCTGCTGGGTCCCACCGCCCTGACGGCGACGGCCAATGCCAACACCATCCTCTTTCTGCTGCTGGGGGCCGTGTTTGGCCTGGCCATGGCCGCCAACCTGCTCATCGCCCAGGCGGTGGGGGCCGGGGCGACGGCGGAGATCAAGCGGGTGGCGGGCGCCAGCACCCTTTTCTTCGCCCTGCTGTCCCTGGCCGTAGGCCTGGCCGGCCTGGCCCTGACGCCGGCCATCCTCGCGGCCATGGGAACGCCGCAGGACGCCCGGGCCGACGCGGTGATCTATCTGCGGGTGATCTTCGCGGCCCTGCCCTTCATGTATTTCTTTTCCTTTGTGATGATGGCCATGCGCGGGACCGGGGACTCCCGGACCCCGTTCTACTTCTCCCTGGCCGCCGTCGGCCTGGACATCGTCCTCAACCCGGTGCTGATCCTGGGCCTGGGGCCCCTGCCGGCCATGGGGATCGCAGGCTCCGCCGCCGCCACCCTGCTCAGCCAGACCGCCGCCCTGGCCGGCATGATCGTCTTTCTCTACCGCACCGGCAGCCCCCTGGTCCTGCGGGCCGGAGAATGGCGGCTGCTGCGGCCCGACCCGGCCATCCTGCGGACCCTGGTGTTCAAGGGCCTGCCCATGGCCATGCACATGCTGGTGGTGTCGGGGGCGGCGGTGGTGATGCTGGCCTTCGTCAATGGCTACGGGTCCCAGACCGCGGCGGCCTATGCCGCAGCCATGCAGGTCTGGACCTATGTCCAGATGCCGGCCATGGCGCTGGGGGCGGCGGTGTCGTCCATGGCGGCCCAGAATGTGGGGGCCGGGCGGATGGACCGGGTGGAGGCGGTGGCCCGGACCGGCGTGGTCTTCGCGGTGATCATGACGGCGGCGCCCATCGCCCTGATCTATCTGGCCGAGCCGGTGATCCTGCGCGTCTTTCTGCCGGAAGGCAGCGGCTCCATCCCCATCGCCCGGCACATCAACGCCATAGCCCTGTGGGGCTTCATACCCTTCGGGGTGGCCTTCATCTTCGCCGGGGTGGTGCGCGCCACCGGGGCGGTGATCGCCCCCCTGCTGGCCATGGTCATCTCCCTCTGGGTGGTGCGGATCCCCTTCGTCCCCCTGCTCACCCCGGCCCTGGGCGCAGACGCCATCTGGTGGAGCTTCCCCCTGGGCAGCATCACCACCATGATCCTGGCTGGCGCCTACTATGTCTGGGGCGGCTGGCGAGGCGCCAGGCTCATGCCCCCGCCCCGCCCCGCCGCCGGCGGCCAGGCGAGCCCGGACATGGCCGCCACCGCCCCCTCGGACTGAGGTCCTCAGGCACGGCCGCGCTCGGCGCATCAGGACAGGGGGACAGGGGCGAAACGCCGATCCGCTCACCCGCGCCGGGAGAAAAACAATATGACGTCCAGTGTGTTAGGCGACTTTGAGACGCCCAGTTGCGTGCCGCTGCGGCTGGCCCGATAATGACGGCAAGCGGCCCCGGCTGGCCGGCCGGATTTGAAATCGCGGTATGCTCGGCGCTCCGGGACATACCGAATCTACGAAATGCCCGCACAGCCGGGCGCCAAGGAGGACGACATGGCCTGGGACTTTGAAACCGACCCGGAATTCCAGAAGAAGCTCGACTGGATCGAGGACTTCATGCGCGAGGAGGTCGAGCCCCTCAGCCATCTGGGCATGGCCGCCCATGGTCCCCTGGGCCGCGAGAAGTTCATCAGGCCCCTGCAGCAGAAGGTGAAGGACCAGGGCCTGTGGGCCTGTCATCTGGGTCCTGAGCTGGGCGGCCAGGGCTTCGGCCAGCTCAAGCTTGGCCTGATGAACGAGAAGCTGGGGCGCAATTCGCTGGCCCCCACCGTCTTCGGCTGCCAGGCGCCCGACACCGGCAATGCCGAGATCATCGCCCATTACGGCACCGGGGCGCAGAAGGAGCGCTGGCTCTGGCCGCTGCTGAACGGCGAAATCCGCTCGGCCTTCTCCATGTCCGAGCCCACCGGCGGCTCCGACCCCCTGACCTTCACCACCCGGGCGGTGCAGGACGGCCCGGACTGGATCATCAATGGCGAGAAGTGGTTCTCCACCAATGCCCGCTATTCGAAGCTGCTGGTGGTCTATGCCATCACCGATCCGGACGCCAAGGACCCCTACCGGCGCACCTCGATCTTCCTGGTGCCCACCGACACCCCCGGCGTCGAGATCATCCGCAATGTGGCGGTCGGCGGGGGCGGCGAGATCGGCGGCGGCGCCGAGGGCTATGTCCGCTACAACGACGTCCGCGTCGGCCCCGAAGCCCTGCTGGGTGACCGGGGCGCGGCCTTCGTCATCGCCCAGGTCCGTCTGGGGGGCGGTCGGGTCCACCACGCCATGCGCACCGTCGGCGCCTGCCGCCATGCCCTGGACCTGATGTGCAAGCGGGCCGTGTCGCGCACCACCCGCGATGGTCGCCTCTCGGACCTGCAGATGGTGCAGGAACAGATCGCCGACTCCTGGATCGCCGTCGAGCAGTTCCGCCTGCTGGTCCTGCGCACCGCCTGGCTGATCGACAAGCACAAGGACTATAACAAGGTCCGCAAGGACATCGCCGCCATCAAGGTGGCCATGCCCAAGGTCTATAACGATGTGGCCACCAAGGCCGCCCACCTGCACGGGGCCCTGGGGGTCTCCAACGAGATGCCCTTCATGCACATGGTGACCTCGTCCCTGGTCATGGGCATAGCCGACGGCCCCACCGAGGTGCACAAGGTCACCCTGGCCAAGCAGATCCTCAAGGACTACCGGCCGGAGAACGACCTGTTCCCCAGCTACCACATCCCGCGCCTGCGGGAGGCGGCCCAGGAGAAGTACGCCGCCGAACTGGCGGAGCTGAAGGACGGTTATGCCAGGCTGAAGGCCGGACGGGAAAACGCCCCGGCCTGACGGGTCGGCGGCCATCCCTCTCCGTCATGCCCGGCCCCGCGCCATGCCTCCCTGGTCGGGGCAGGGCGCGGGCTTCCCGCGGGATCCTGGGCGCAGGGCCCAGGATGACGAGGGGTGGCTGAACGCCGCGCGCCGCAGGCCAGGATGGAAAACCACGAAGGACCGCCACGGAAGACGAACTGAAAGCCTTCGGGGCCGGATCGCAGGTCTGAATGCCTTGGACGCGGCCCCTGGAGCGCCTAAATTCCCCCTGTCGGGCCGGACGGGCCCGGCTTACATCTCCCGCCGCCAGGCGCCGGCTGGCGAAGGTCCCCTGATCGAGCACCCCCATGACCCTGACGCCCAGCTCCGAAACCGACGCCGCCGAGCGGGCCGTCAGCCCCATCGAGGAGATCATCGAGGAGGCCCGCAACGGCCGCCCCTATATCCTGGTGGACGCCGAGGACCGGGAGAATGAGGGGGACGTGATCATCCCTGCCCAGTTCGCCACCCCGGCCCAGATCAACTTCATGGCCCGGCACGCCCGGGGCCTGATCTGCCTGTCCATCACCGCCGAGCGGGCGCGGGTCCTGCGCCTGCCCCCCATGACCGCCGATAACGGGTCGGGGCACGGAACGGCCTTCACCGTCTCCATCGAGGCCCGGGAGGGGGTGACCACCGGGATCTCGGCCCACGACCGGGCGCACACCATCGCCGTGGCGGTGGATCCCACCAAGGGTCCCGACGACATCGTCTCCCCGGGCCACGTCTTTCCCCTGGTGGCCCGACCTGGGGGCGTGCTGGTCCGGGCCGGACATACCGAGGCCGCCGTCGACATTTCTCGCCTGGCCGGGCTGAATCCGGCCGGGGTGATCTGTGAGGTCATGCGCGACGACGGGTCCATGGCCAGGCTGCCGGACCTGATGGAGTTCGCGCGGCGCCATGGCCTGAAGATCGGGACCATCGCCGACCTGATCGCCTATCGCCGGCGCACCGAGCGACAGGTGGAGCGGGTGCTGGAGACCCCCTTCGAAAGCGCCCACGGCGCCTTCCGCATGGTGATCTACCGCAACATCCTCGATCGCACCGAGCATGTGGTTCTGACCCGCGGCCGCATCGCCCAGGACCGCCCGACCCTGGTGCGAATGCACCGGGTGGACTTCGCCGCCGATCTGCTGGCCGCCGCCAGCCCCCGGCGGGACTATGTGCCCCGGGCCCTCAAGGCCCTGGCCGAGCATGACGGGGCCGGGGTCTGTGTCTTCATCCGCGACTCCAGCCCCGCCTGGCTCTCGGAGCGCTATGGCCAGGAGGGCGCGGCCTCGGCCCCTGACACGGTCCTCAGGGACTACGGGGTCGGCGCCCAGATTCTCCTGGATCTGGGGGTCCGCGACCTGGTGCTGCTCAGCAATGCCGACACCGTCCTGCCGGGCTCGGCGGGCTATGGCCTGCGCATCGTCGGCCGCCGCCCCCTGGCCTGATCGCTCCGCCCCCGGCATCCGCGCGGGCGGAACGCCGCCACGCGGGGCGAATTGCCAAGCCCCCCGGTTTGCCGCCAATCTGGGTCTGCGCCGGCGCGGAATTTCACGCCGGCCTCCACCATCCCTGATCCTGCGGCCCCGGCCGCAGACCGTCCATTTCAAGCTGATCCAATTTTCACGAGCCCGATCCCCATGACTGAGATCTCTGTTCCGCGGCAGTTCCGCGGTCCCCCCGTCACCGCCAATGGCGGCTATATCTGCGGCCTCTTGACCAAGGCGGTCGGCGGCGTCGGCAGCGCCATGCTGCGGGCTGGCGTGCCCCTGGACACCCCTGTGGCGCTGGTGGACGGCGAGGACGGTTCCGTCTCGGCGGTCAATGCCGAGGGCAAGGTTCTGGGGACCGCCAGGCCCGGCGGACAGGACCAGATCCCCGCCCCGCCCCCCTTTCCCGGCGTCGAGCCCGCCCGGGCGGCGGCGGCGGCGTCCCCCTTCGCCGCCCGATCCCTGCACCGGGGCTGTTTCTCCTGTTGTATCGAACGCGAGGCCGGAGAAGGTCTTGGGGTCCATGTGGGTCAGCTGCCGGGAGCCGAGCCCGGCGTCTGCGCCGGGGTCTGGAGTCCCCACGCCAATTTCGCCGACCCCCGGGGGGCCATGCCCGACGAGATCACCTGGGGCGCCCTGGACTGTTCGGGCTCCATGGCCTGGTGGATCAAGACCGGTTCACCGGTGGGCCTCCTGGGCACCATGTCCGGCGAGGTGCTGAAGGCCCCCAAGGCCGGTGAGACCTATGTGGTCATGGCCTGGGCCCTGGAATCGGAGGGCCGCAAGTTCTTCGCCGGCGTCGCCCTCTATGACGCAGAAGGCGAGATCGTCGCCCGCAGCGGCCAGATCTGGATCGGCCGGCCCCCCGGAACGCCGGCCCGACCGTCCCTGACGCCTGCGGCCGGCGCCTGATCGGGACGCGGCGCGAAAGGCGGCGCCCGGCCATTTCCTTTCCGGCGGAACCGGCCTATACCGAAACCCAGCAACCGCCCGGCCGAAAGGCCGGGCGCCGTCGTTTCTGGAGTACGGCCATGACCGACATTCTGATGCCCAAGGCGACCGCCGTCTGGCTGGTCGACAACACCTCCCTGACCTTCGACCAGATCGCTGACTTCTGCGGCCTGCACCCCCTGGAGGTGCGCGGTATCGCCGATGGCGAGGTGGCCCGCGACATTCGCGGCGCCGATCCCATCGGCAATGGCCAGCTGTCGCGGGAGGAGCTCGACGCGGCCCAGGCCAACCCCGCCTACCGGATGAAGGCCCAGAAGAGCCGCCACGCCGAGCTGCTCAAGCCCACCAAGAAGGCGCCCCGCTACACCCCGGTGTCCCGCCGGCAGGATCGCCCCGACGCCATCGCCTGGTTCCTGCGCAACCATCCCGAAGTGCCGGATTCGCAGATCGCCCGCCTGCTGGGCACCACCAAGGCGACCATCGACCAGATCCGCAGCCGCAGTCACTGGAACTCGGCCAATATCAAGCCCGTCGATCCGGTGACCCTGGGCCTGTCCACCCAGCTGGAGCTGGACGCGGTGGTGCGCAAGGCCGCCGACAAGAAGGCCAGGGACGACGTCAAGGCCGGCATTATCGACCCGGACGGCCCCTCCCTGCGCCCGGCCTCGGAGACCGGCGCGGCCGAGGACGCCCTGGCCAGGCGCGACGGGGACTGACGCGCCCGGCAGAGCTCAGCCCCGACGGGACCTTAGAACCGCAAGAGGCCCGCAGGATCTGCGGGCCTCCCGGTCTTGAGGATCAGTGAGCCCGGCGCTGCAGGGCCTCCATCTCTTCCTTGAGTTTCAGCTTTCGTCGCTTGAGTTCCTGCAGGCGAAGGTCGTCTCCCGCCGGGCTTCGCACTTCTTCCTGGATCGCCTTGTCCAGGGTTTGATGGCGAGATCCGAGCTCACGGATGCGGGCTTCAACGGCCATAGGTACGCCTCCTTCAAGGTTTTTCGACACGACACCTGATCACCCCTTCGCCGGGGTGTCAGATCACATATGATTGCGCAGGGTTGAGTTCGTATTAGGGCCGGCATTTTCGGCGCGGGGTGAGGCGGAATGTCGCGAGAAGGTCCAGCCGGAGTCGATCAGGGGCGCCCGCGCCTGGTGGTGGGGATCTCCGGGGCCAGCGGCGTGACCTATGGCCTGCGCGCCCTGGCCGCCTGCGCGGAGCTCGGGGTCGAGAGCCACCTGGTGATGAGCCGCGCCGCCGCCCTGACCCTGGCCCAGGAAACCAGGCTGACCCCCGCCGAGGCCCAGGCCATGGCCCATGTGGCCTATCGCGCCAGCGATGTGGGCGCGGCCATCGCCTCGGGTTCGTTTCCGACCCTCGGCATGCTGATCGCCCCCTGCTCGGTGCGGACCATGAGCGAGATCGCCACCGGGGTGACCTCGTCCCTGATGACCCGGGCGGCGGATGTGACCCTGAAGGAGCGGCGGCCCCTGGTGCTGATGGTGCGTGAGACGCCCCTGCATCTGGGCCATCTGCGGACCATGGTGAAGCTGGCGGAGGTGGGCGCGGTGATCGCCCCGCCCCTGCCGGCCTTCTATGCCAAGCCCCTGAGCCTGGAGGAGATGGTCGACCAGTCGGTGGGACGGACCCTCGACCTGTTTGGCCTGTCCTGGTCGAAGGTCAGGCGCTGGGGCCAGGACGTGACCATGCCCCCGGCGGCGGACCGCTGAGCATGTCCCTCTGGTCCTGGGCCGTGTCGACCTATGGGCGGACGGGGGTGGCCCCTGCCGCCCTCGCCCTGCAGGACGACCACGGGCAATGCGTTCCCCTGCTGCTCTGGGCGGCCTGGGCCAGGCCCGTCGATCCCGACCTGATTGAACGCGCCGTCAGCCTCGCCCGGGCCTGGGAGACCGCAGCCATTCTGCCCCTGCGCACGGCGCGGCGGGGGCTGAGGATGGCGCTTCCCGGGGCGGAGACCGCCGCGCGGGAGGCCCTGCGGGCCCGGGTGAAGGCCGGGGAACTGGAGTCCGAGCGCCTGCTGCTCGTCGCCCTGGGCGAACTGGACGGCCCCGGCGGGGCCAGCCTGGAGGCCGCCCTGGCCGCTGTGGCGGCCGCCTGGGGGGGCATGACCGAGACCGCCCCCCTGCATCGGCTGTCCCGGACCCTGGAGTCCGTGCGGTGAGGATGCGCCCCGATCTCAAGGCCAGGCTGCGCGGAAGGCCATGATTCCAGATCCCTTTACAATGATCAGACGAATTTCTCCGATCCCATCCGGCGCCCGGCGGACCTTTACCCGGTCTCGGCGAAACAGGATGATGCAGGCGCGAGACCTCAACCCCATGGCGGGAGCGGCATGAACGATCTTGGGCCCGATCTGGAGGCGCAGCTCCGGGAGCGCCTGGCCGCCGCCCGGCAGGAGCATGATGACCTCGACATCGCCGTCCAGGCGATCAGCGCCATGCCCACCCCGAGCCTGGGGGCGCTCGGCCGGTTCAAGCGGCGCAAGCTCAGCCTGAAGGACGAGATCGCCGCCCTGGAGGACCAGCTGACCCCGGACATTATCGCCTGAGGCCCCTGGCCCCTGGGCCCGTCGCCGGCAGGCGGCTCAGTCGATGACCTTGAAGCGGCCCCGTTCGAAGAGCCGCAGCACCTGGTCCAGCTCGCGGCCCCGGCGCAGGATCATGCCCCCCCGGCCGATCACCGCCCAGGCGCCCTGACGCCTGGCCAGGGCCGGGCGCTTCTCGATCCGGTAGAGCGGCGATTCGGCCGCCCGGCGGAACACCGAAAAGGCGCAGGCCTCCGGACCCGGCTCGATGGAATAGTCCCGCCACTCCCCGGCAGCGACCATGCGGCCATAGAGGCTCAGCAGCCGCTGGAATTCCCGGCGCTGGAAAAATACCGGCCCGGCGCGGCGGCCGGCGGCGGCGGGGTCATGGGCGGACGGGTCATGGGCGGACGGGTCGATGGCCATTGAGGGCGAGCCTGACTCAATTGGGCGACGGAATCGAGCCGCGATTTTCTGGGATC
The DNA here is from genome assembly GCA_947085575.1 of uncultured Caulobacteraceae bacterium. Lineage (GTDB taxonomy): Bacteria > Pseudomonadota > Alphaproteobacteria > Caulobacterales > Caulobacteraceae > Phenylobacterium. Next base: position 49,616 of record CAMTXB010000013.1, on the reverse strand, counting down.
TGACCAGGACCCGCAGCGAACCGGCCGCCGTGAAATGACCTTATTTCGGTCCAGACCCCGCCTGTTTGAGGATCGATAAGGGCAGGGTCGGTTGATCGGGACACCTCGCGGTTCCGGACCCTGAACAGCCCCCCCAGCCCCCCTGGGACCCGGGAGCTCGATCAGCCGGCGTCTTCCCCTCCTCTGAGAAGGCCCGTGCGGAGCAGCCCCCCTCCCCCGCGCGGGCCTTTTTCGTGGGCCGGGCCGCCGGGACGTCGGCGGGCTCAGCGCGATGCGGTCTGAGGCCGGGCCGGCGGGGCCGTCTGGGGCTTGGCCGTCAGGATACGGCCCCCGTTGGGGACCTGGACGATCAGCAGGGTCTGCAGGTCGTCCTGGGTGGGCTCAGGGACCCGATAGGCCGTGGGCCGGCCCCGCCAGCGGCCCAGCTTGGTGATTTCCCGCACCACATTGCGCTGTTCCAGGGTCTCGCCGCGGTTTTCCCCCCGACGGACCACCACCGTCTGCGGCCGTGGATCATAGCGGATCAGCCAGACCTCGGCCCCGCCCCGGGGCGCGCGGCCAGTGCCCACATCCACCCGGCGCGACCCGATGAACTGGATGTCCGGGGCCGGCGCCCGGCGCTCGGCCGCAGCCTCCAGCAGGGCCTCGACCTTTTCCGGCTCCACCGCCGAAGCCTCGCTCGCCCCGTTGATCACCAGCTGCGGGGTATAGGGTTCCCGCAGGGACAGGGGGGTCAGATAGGCCTTCTGCCGCTCGGCGAAGGCCGGCAGGGCAAAGGTGTCTACCCAGCCCAGATAGTCCCAGTAGTCGACCGCGAAGGTCAGGGCCAGAATGCCCGGCCGCTCGGCGAGCGCGTTGACATAGTCATTGGCCTGCGCACAGGCCGCACACCCCTGGGCGGTATAGAATTCCACCACCACGGGGGGCTTGGCCGCCGCAGCGGCGGCGGGAACCGCCAGAAGGCAAAGACTTGCGAGCAGGACTCTGATCATAGGCGGGCAATAAAGCCGACTTGGCGCGCTGGCGCGTTTCAACAAGGTGTGAGCGAAGGCCGGCATGGGGTTCGGCGCCTCAGAAATAGCAGGCCATCTCAGAACCGCGAAGGGGGCTTAGAACGGCGAAGGGGGCCGCAGCGACCCGCGACCCCCCTGGCTGTCTCACCCGCGCCGGGCGGGTCAGGCCTCCTGGGAGGCCAGGTTGCGCAGCACATAGTTCAGCACGCCGCCGTTCTTGAAGTACTCAAGCTCGGTGGGGGTGTCGATCCGGCAGCGGACCGGGAAGCGGGCCACGCGGCCGTCCCCGGCGCGGTAGAGCTCGACGGTGAGCTGCTTGCGCGGCGAAAGGTCGGCCAGGCCGCGGATGGAGACGATCTCCTCCCCGGTCAGGCCGAGCTTCTGCCAGCCTTCCTGGGTGAACTGCAGGGGCAGAACGCCCATGCCCACCAGGTTGGACCGGTGAATACGCTCGAAGCTCTCGGCGATCACCGCGCGCACGCCGAGCAGCTTGGTGCCCTTGGCCGCCCAGTCCCGGGAGGAGCCGGTGCCGTACTCCTTGCCGGCGAAGACCACCAGGGGACGGCCCTCGGCCTGATAGCGCATGGCCGCGTCATAGATCGACATCACGTCCCCGGTGGGGAAGTGCCTGGTGACGCCGCCTTCGATCTCCGGGGTCAGCCTGTTGCGGATACGGATGTTGGCGAAGGTGCCGCGCATCATGACCTCATGGTTCCCCCGGCGGGCGCCGTAGGAGTTGAAGTCGGACTGCGGCACCTGACGTTCCCGCAGATATTCGCCGGCCGGGGAGGTCAGCTTGATGGAGCCGGCCGGGCTGATGTGGTCGGTGGTGATCGAGTCGCCGAACACGCCGAGGACGCGGGCCTCGATGATGTCGGTGATCGCCTCGGGCTCCATGCTCATGCCCTCGAAATAGGGCGGATTCTGAACATAGGTGGAGCCGACGTCCCAGGCATAGGTCTGGCCGCCAGCCACCTTGATGCCCTGCCAGGCCTTGTCGCCCTTGAAGACGTCGGCATAGCGGGTGGCGAACATCTTGTCGGTGACGTGCTTGCGCTGGAGCGTGGCGATCTCTTCGTTGGTGGGCCAGATGTCCTTCAGATAGACCGGCTGGCCGTCCTTGCCCTCGCCCAGGGGCTCGGTGGCCAGATCGATCTGCATGGAGCCGGCCAGGGCATAGGCCACCACCAGGGGCGGCGAGGCCAGATAGTTGGCCCGCACGTCGGGGTTCACCCGGCCCTCGAAATTGCGGTTGCCCGACAGCACCGAGCAGGCCACCAGGTCGCCCTGCTGGACGGCCTCGGAGATGGCCTCCGGCAACGGGCCGGAATTGCCGATGCAGGTGGTGCAGCCATAGCCCACCAGATTGAAGCCGAGCGCGTCCAGGGACTTGGTCAGGCCCGCGCTCTTCAGATAGTCGGTGACCACCTGCGAACCCGGCGCCAGGGAGGTCTTCACCCACGGCTTGACCTTCAGCCCCCTCTCGACGGCCTTCTTGGCCACCAGGCCGGCGGCGATCAGCACGCTGGGATTGGAGGTGTTGGTGCAGGACGTGATGGCGGCGATGACCACGTCGCCATGGCCCACATCGAACTGTTCCCCGGCCACCGGGGTGCGCTGGGCGATGGAGTCGGCCTTGCCGAACTCCCTGGCCAGGGCCTCCTTGAACTCGGCCGCAGCGCTGGTCAGCAGGACCCGGTCCTGGGGCCGCTTGGGACCCGCCAGGGACGGCGCGACGCTGGAAAGGTCCAGGTCCAGGGTGTCGGTGAACACCGGATCGGGCTCATCGCCGTCGCGCCACATGCCCTGGGCCTTGGCATAGGCTTCCACCAGGGCGACGCGGTCGGCGTCGCGGCCCGTGGCCGCCAGATAGTCGATGGTCGCCCGGGTGACCGGGAAGAAGCCGCAGGTGGCGCCGTATTCCGGGGCCATGTTGGCGATGGTGGCCTGGTCTTCCAGGGTCAGCTTGGCCAGGCCCGGGCCGTAGAACTCGACGAACTTGCCGACCACGCCCTTCTTGCGGAGCATCTGGGTGACGGTGAGCACCAGGTCGGTGGCGGTCGCGCCCTCGGGCATGGCGCCGGTGAGCTTGAAGCCGATGACCTCGGGGATCAGCATGGGGATCGGCTGGCCGAGCATGGCGGCCTCGGCCTCGATGCCCCCCACGCCCCAGCCCAGCACCGACAGGCCATTGATCATGGTGGTGTGGGAATCAGTGCCGACCACGGTGTCGGGATAGGCCACCGTCGCGCCGTCGGCCTCGTTGGTCCAGACGGTCTGGGCCAGATATTCCAGGTTCACCTGGTGGCAGATACCGGTGCCGGGGGGCACCACGCGGAAGTTATTGAAGGCCGAGGAGCCCCAGCGCAGGAAGCGATAGCGCTCGATATTGCGCTCATATTCCCGCTCGACGTTCTCGCCGAAGGCCTTGGCGGTGCCGAAATAGTCGACCATCACCGAGTGGTCGATGACCAGGTCCACCGGGTTCAGCGGATTGATCTTCTCGGGATTGGCGCCGAGCTTGGTCATGGCGTCGCGCATGGCGGCCAGGTCGACCACGGCGGGCACGCCGGTGAAGTCCTGCATCAGCACCCGGGCCGGCCGGAAGCTGATCTCGTGCTCCTTGGCGCCCTTGTTGTCGAGCCAGGCGGCGACGGCCTTCAGGTCGTCCTCACCCACCGAAACCCCGTCCTCGTTGCGCAGCAGGTTCTCAAGCAGAACCTTCATGGACACGGGCAGTCTGGAAATTCCGTTCAGTCCGGCGGCTTCCGCGGCGGTCAGGCTGTAGTAGACATAGGTCTTGTCGCCCACCGTCAATTCACGGCGGGTCTTCAGGGTGTCGATCGACGCCATCCTAAAGGATCCTCTCTCTGTTCAAGGCCGTTCATCTACCGCCCCCGGGATCGCGCGCTCAAAGAGGCGGACACACAGCGTCCGTCCCCGCGCCGCGTACGCCCCCTCGGGTGGCGACGGCCGGGGCTGTCATAGACCCGGCGGCGTTGGCCGTCCATGCGAGGCGTGAGGACAATTTGGGTCCTGTTCCAGTGTTTTGGGGGCGCCGCCCGTGATCCCTGAGCTTTCGATCCAGTCCCTGGCCCTCTCCCGAGGAGGGCGACAGTTGTTTGCGAGACTTATTCTCAAGATTTCCCCGGGAGACGCCGTGGCCCTTGTCGGGCGCAACGGATCGGGAAAGACCAGTCTTTTGAGGGCCATAGCCGGTCTGATCACCCCTGATGAGGGGACCATCAGCTTTGGCGGCATCGAGCCGGCAGAGGCTCGGGAGGCCATTCATCTGCTCGGTCATCTGGACGGGCTGAAGTCTTCGCGCACCGCCCGCGACGAGCTGTCCTTCTGGACGGGGTTCGCCGGCGGGTCCGCCGCCGCCGTGGAGGCCTGTGCAGGACAGCTCGACCTGGGACCCCTTCTCGATCTGGAGGTTCGAAGGCTGTCGGCGGGGCAGCGCCGGCGGCTGGCCCTGGCCCGGCTGCTGGCCGCGCCCCGGCCGCTCTGGCTGCTGGACGAGCCCCTGAGCCCCCTCGACGCCGCGTGGCGGGGGCGATTCGGCGAGATCATGGGCGAGCATCTGCGGGGCGGCGGCATGATCCTGGCCGCCGTGCACGATCCCCTGCCCCTGGCCGCCCGCACGGTGGAGATCGCCCCATGAGCCGGCTGGGAACCCTGCTGGCCCGGGAGACGGCCCTGGCCTGGGGCAAGGGCGGCGGACCGATGGTGGCCGTCGGCTTCTATGCCGGGGTGGCCACCCTCCTGCCCCTGGCGGTGGGCTCAGAGCCCGAACGCCTGGCGGCCATCGCCCCGGGGGCGGCCTGGGTGGCCCTGGCCCTGGCCGCGCTCCTGTCCCTCGATCGCCTGTTCGAGCGGGACTATGAGGACGGGGCGCTGGACCTCCTGACCCTGTCACCGGTTCCCCTGGAGCTCATCTGTGCAGTGAAATGCCTCGCCCAGTGGCTGGCGGCCGGCCTGCCCCTGGCGCTCGCCGCCCCGGTGGCCGCCATCGCCCTGGGGGCGTCGCCGGCCCTGAGCGGGCTGGTGGTGGCCTGCGCGCTCCTGGGCGGGCTGGCCTTTTCCTTCATGGGCGGCATTGGCGCGGCCTTGAGCCTGGGCGCCCGGCGGGGCGGGCTGCTGACGGCGGTCATCGTCCTGCCCCTGTTCGTGCCGCCGGTGATCTTCGGCGGCGGCGCCCTGGCCGGTCTCGCCGCCGGCCTGCCCTGGAGCGCGGGGTTCGTTCTGCTGGGCGCCTATACCGCCGCCGCCGTCGCCCTGGGGCCCCTGGCCATGGCCGCGGCCTGCCGCAACGCCCTGTCCTGAGGAATGCGGCGGCCCCCTGAGCCAGGAGAAGAAATCTGCGACGGAGCAGCCGTTCTCCGGCGTTGAAGTCTTCAGAGGGGCGCCAACGGAGACCACCCATGAAGACGATCAGCACCTTCGCCCTTGGCGGCGCCCTGGCCGCCCTGACCTTCGCCACCGCCGGCCTCGCCCAGCCGGCCCCGGGTCCGGGGCCACGCCCGGCCATGGAAGGCCGCGAGCGGCCCAGCCCGGAACAGATCAGCGCCCGCATGACCGAGCGCCTGCGCACCAGCCTGCAGCTCACCAGCCAGCAGGAGGCCGCCCTCGCCGCCTATGTCCGCGCCATGGCGCCCAAGGACGGGAACCGGGCCGGGGACCGGGACAGCCGCCGGGCCGAGCGCCAGGCGATGGCCGACCTGCCCACCCCGGCCCGGCTGGACGCCATGGCCCAGCGCATGGCCCAGCGGCAGCAGGATTTTGCTGTCCGTGCAGAGGCCACCAAGCGCTTCTACGCCCAGCTGACCCCGGGCCAGCAGAAGGCCTTTGACGCCCTGCGCCCAGCCGGTCGTGGCCAGGGTCACGGCTGCGGCATGGGCGGCGGCGGTCCCGCCGGCCGCTAGCGACGAGCGGCGGCGGCCCTCGTCTCCTGGCGAAACCCTCTGCAACTTGCGGGGTGACTTGCGGGGCGGGGGCGCAACGGGCTAATTGCCCGGCCATGATCCCCGTGCCGGCCTTCTTGTTCAATCCTGAGCGGTTCATGGCGTTTTCCCGCTGGGCGGCGCCGATGTTCGGCGGCCTGGCCGTGCTCCTGGCCCTGGCCGGGCTCTATCTCGGCTTTCTCGCGCCGGAGGACTACCAGCAGGGGGACACGGTGCGGATCATGTTCATCCATGTGCCCGCAGCCTGGATGAGCATGTTTGTCTATAGCTGTCTCGGCGTGGCGAGCTTCCTGTCCCTGGTGTTCCGCCACGCCCTGGCCGACGCCGCCGCCCAGGCCGCAGCCCCCCTGGGGGCGGCCTTCACCGGGCTCGCCCTGATCACCGGATCCCTGTGGGGCCGGCCCATGTGGGGCGCCTGGTGGGTCTGGGACGCACGGATGACCTCGGTGCTGGTGCTGTTCCTGTTCTATGTCGCCTATATGGCGCTCCGGGCCGCCCTGGACGACGAGACCAAGGCCGCCCGGGCCGCGGCGATCCTCGCCCTGGTGGGCCTGCTCAACCTGCCCATCGTCAAGTTCTCCGTTGACTGGTGGAACAGCCTGCACCAGGGCGCCTCGGTGTTCCGGTTCGATGGCCCCACCGTGGCCGATGTCTTCCTCTATCCCCTGATCCTGATGGCCCTGGCCTATATGTCGGCCTTCGGGTCCCTGTGGCTCCTGCGCATCCGCGGCGAGGTCTGGCGCCGCCGGGCCGACGTCCTGGCCCAGCGGGCGGCGAGGGCCTGATGCTGGATTTCGACGCCAGTCCCTATGGCGCCTATGTGTGGCCCGCCTTCGCCATTACCGCCCTGGTCTTTGTGGGCATGATCGTCTCGGCCCTTTCCCATGCCCGCCACTGGCGGGCCCGCACCGAGGCCCTGCGCCAGATCGCCTTGCTGGCCGAGGCCCCCCGCCCCCCCGCGCCGCCGTCCGAGGCCAGCGCCCCATGAGCCGCTGGCTGGCCTATCTGCCCCTGGCGGTGCTCGTCGGCCTCGCCCTTCTGTTTGGCCTCTATTCCCTGAACCGCGATCCGCAGGTCAATCCCCAGGCCACTGTGGGCAAGCCGGTCCCGGCCCTGACCCTGCCCAATCTGGAGGACGGCCGCCCCGTCTCCCTGGCCCAGGCCCTGAACGGCCAGCCGGCCCTGATCAACTTCTTCGCCTCCTGGTGCCCCCCCTGCGAGGTGGAGCATCCGGTGCTGGTGGACCTGGCCGCCCAGGGCGTGCCGATCATCGGCGTGGCCTATAAGGACGCGCCGCCCAACACCCTGGCCTTCCTGGCCAGGCTCGGGGACCCCTTCACCCTCCACCTGGTGGACCGGGACGGCCGCGCCGGGGTCGAGTTCGGCGTCACCGGGGTGCCGGAGACCTATCTGGTCGGCGCCGACGGTGTGATCCTCGCCAAACACGCCGGCCCCTTGAGCGCAGAAGATGCGGCGGCGCTCTGGGCTCAGCGGAACTAGTCCCGTCCCCCTGCCTGTTGATATGGCTAGCCGGGGAAGAGCGTCCGCGAGGGGCAGAGGTCGGCGACCGGGCATTCGGCGCACCGGGGCTTGCGGGCCACGCAGACATAGCGGCCATGCAGGATCAGCCAGTGGTGGGCGCGGACCAGGTAGGGCTGCGGGATCACCCCCATGAGCTCGGCCTCCACCTGATCAGGCGTCTTGCCGGAGGCCAGCTTCAGCCGGTGGGCCACCCGGAACACATGGGTGTCCACGGCGATGGCCGGCTCCACCCGCAGTTCGTTCAACACCACGCTGGCGGTCTTGCGCCCCTCCCCGGGCAGGGCCTGGAGGGCGGCGCGCTCCCGGGGCGTCTGGCCCCCGTGCCGGGTCACCAGGATGTGGGCCGTCGCGATGAGGTTCCTGGCCTTGGTGCGATAGAGGCCGATGGACGAGATCAGCGGGATCAGGCCCGCCTCCCCCAGCGCCAGCATCTTCTCCGGGGTGTCGGCCACGGCGAACAGCTTGGCGGTGGCCTTGTTCACCGACACGTCGGTGGCCTGGGCCGACAGGGCCACGGCGGTCACCAGGGTATAGGGGCTGTCATAGTTAAGCTCGGTGCGCGGATCGGACTCGGCGGCCTCGAAGCGCTCGAACAGGGTGGCGATCCGCGCCCGCTCGGCGGCGGACAGGCGGCGGCGGGCCGGCTTTCCGGGGCGCTTGACGGGGGCGGGGGCGGGGGCGGACGGCTTGGCCATGGGCCTTGATGCCCTGCGCAATGCCCCTCGCCAAGACCGCCTGAGGCGCTAATATCGCCCCTTGAGATGGACAGTCCCTATTTCATGGATGCGGTCATCACCCCCAACCGGTCGCTCTCCCAGCGCGGTCTGGTGATCCTGATCAGCGTCATCACCGTCCTGAATTGCATCTCGGCCGGCATTTTCATCTCCATAGGGGCGGGCCTGGTGCTGATCTTCCTGGCCCTGGACGTGGGGGCCATCGCCCTGGCCTTCCTGGTCAGCAATCATGCCGCCAAGCAGGTGGAGCGGGTGCAGGTCACCGCCCAGGAGGTCCGGGTCCTGCGCCAGACCCCGCGCGCCCAGGCCCTGGTCTGGACCTCCCCCACCGCCTTCACCCGGGTTGATGTGGAGATGGAGGACGATCGCACCGTCGGCGTGCGGGTGCGCCAGTCGGGCAGGTTTGCCCAGGTGGCCGCCGCCCTGTCGCCGGGCGAGCAGGCCGAATTCGCCAAGGCCCTGGAGAGCGCCATCTGGAAGGCGCGGACCGGCCGGGTCTAGACCCGGATATCCAGCAGGGAGCCCGGCCGCAGGATTTTCTGCGGGGCCTGGTCGGGGCTGCGGATCGGCTGGGGGATGTCCCGCGCGGGGGTCCCCCGGACCTGGATTTCGGCGCCCTGAGCCGCCGGCGCCGCAGCCCTGGTCGGGGCCTGAGCCTGGACTTGAGCCGGCGTCGGCGCGGCCCGCCCGAGGGCGGCTTCGAAAAACGCCTTCTGCGCCGCCTGGCGGGCAGACCCCTGTGGCCCCTGGGGCCCCTGGGGCGCCGCCGGCAGAGCATTCGGGATGGGCGGACGAATCGTGCTCACGGCGAAAACCGGGGTCTAGGGGGAAATCAGGGCCAGAATGGGGGTCTCCGGCTGAATTTATGGTTAACCGGATCTGAAGGCCGGGGGGCCGCCTCCGCACTCGCCGAGACTGAAAAGAACTTTGCTTGACAAAGCAGGGTGCACCCGGATAACTTTGCATCACAAAGCAACGGGAGAGCCCCATGACCCAGCCCACGCTCCGCGATGATCTTGCCTATGTCCGTTCGGTAGCCGAGTCCGGCCGCAACGCCCCCCTGCTCGGCGGCCGTTTTCTGGCCTGGTGGGGCGGTCTGCTGGGGCCGGCCTATCTGATCCACTATGGCCTAGCCAGCGACCGCCTGCCCCTGGGGGACATGGCCTATTTCTACATGTGGGGCGCCTTCATACTGATCGGAACCGCCGGCTATTTCGCCCTGATCCGCAAGGTTTCGCCGGAGACCCCCGGCCAGGCCTCGGTGGGCGCCCAGGTAGAGGCCAATGTCTGGAAGATCGCCGGATTCGTCTTCAGCGCCTACTTCCTGACCCTGTTTCTCAAGGCCTTCACCGGCGGCGACGCCATCGCCGGATTCGAGCACTCCCTGTCCCTGGTGTTCAGCGTCTATGCCATCGCCCTGTTCACCTCCGGCGCCGTGGTCAGCAACCGGGTGCTCAAGACTGCCGCCTATGGCGCCCTGGGGATGATCGCCCTGTCGGCCTGGTTCGCCGGCACAGCGGAGATCTGGGCAGTGGCGGCCCTGGGCGTCCTGCTCACCGTCTTCCTGCCCGGCGTCGTCCTGATGGTCCGGGAACCCCGGGGGGCGGCGTGACCGGGGAGGCGGGGTCCGGCAGCCCCTTTGATCACGGCGCCATTGACGAGGTGATCCATGGCCGCCTGCGCCTGGGAATCATGGCCTATCTCTCCACCGTCAGCCCGGCGGTGTTCAGCGAGCTGAAGGACAAGGTGGGCGCCACCGACGGCAACCTCTCCACCCACCTGAAGAGGCTGGAGGAGGCCGGCTATGTCCGGCAGGAAAAGCGCTTCGTGGGCAAGCGGCCCCAGACCCGGGTCTTCCTCACCGAGGCCGGCCGCGCCGCCTGGATCGCCTGGATCGCCCAGATGCAGGGCCTGATCCGCGCCGCCCAATAGCCAGGGGCCGGGGCGGCGGTCAGCGGCGGAGACGCGGCCCGGGGGCCGGCGACGAGGGAGATCCTCAGGCCCAGTCCCTGGCGTGGCGCAGGCGGATGCCGCTGGCGTGCAGGGTGGTGTCCCATACCGGCCGCAGATGGGTCAGGGTCTCGGTGAGCCGCAACTCCACCCCGGCCCCGCCCAGGGCGGCGGGCAGGTCGCCGACCTCGTCCCGGGCCAGGGGGGTCACGGCTGTCCGGGCCACCCACATGCCGGCGCCCGAAAGGCTTTCAAAGGGCTCGGCCGGCAGGTGGTAGCGATAGAGGCGCACCGCCCCCAGCCGCCGCCACCAGGCCCACTCCATATGGGCCAGGATCCTGGCCGGGCTGGCGCCGAACCAGGCGGCGTGATCGGCCGCCGTGGTCGAAGGCGTCGGCCAGATCAGGATGCGCGGACAGTCCCGGGGAAACAGGTAAAGGGCCTGGTGGGCCGCCTCGATGGCCCAGACCAGGGGGCCGTTCAGCCAGTCCCGGCCCGGCCCGCGGTCAGAGGGGATGCTCACCGGGCGGGGCTCAAAGACCTCAATGCCCGGATCCTCGCTGAAGTGATAAAGCTGCATGGGTCCAGATTGGCCTGATCAGGGGCGGTGGGGCAAGTCCCGCCGTCCAGGGAAGAGGCGCCGCGCTGTTTGCCCGCCCCGCGGGCCTGCTTCACATTGCCCCGACTGTGCTTTCCCTGTAATCGGCGCCCGTCCCTGATCAATACCCCCCTGATCTGCCCACTGCCCAAGAGAAACCCACGGAATGACACAGCTTTACGACGTCGCCGCCATCGGCAACGCCATTGTCGATGTCATCGCCCCGGCGCCCGAAGCCTTTCTGGTGGCCGAGGGCCTCTCCAAGGGGGCGATGATGCTGATCGACGAGGCCCGGGGCGTCGACCTCTACAGCCGCATGGCGCCCGGGATTGAAACCTCCGGCGGCTCGGCGGGCAATACGGTGGCCGGGGTGGCCAGCTTCGGCGGCAGGGCGGCCTATCTGGGCAAGGTGGCCAAGGACCAGCTGGGCGAGGTCTTCGCCCACGATATGCGCGCCCAGGGGGTGCGTTTCGACGTGGCGCCCCTGGCCGCCGGCCCGGCCACCGCCCGCTGCCTGATCAATGTCACCCCCGATGGCCAGCGCACCATGTGCACCTATCTGGGCGCCTCCACCGAACTGACCGCCGACGATGTGGACACCGCCATAGTCGAGGCGGCGAGGATCGTCTATCTGGAGGGCTATCTGTTCGATCCCGCCGCGGCCCGCCGCGCCTTTGCCAAGGCCGCGGGCCTGGCCCGGGCCAATGGCCGCAGGATCGCGCTCACCCTGTCGGACGCCTTTGTGGTGGAGCGCCACCGCGAGGCCCTGCTGGGTTTCATCGAGACCCAGGTGGACATCGTCCTCGCCAATGAGGCCGAGATCTGCGCCCTGTTCGAGACCTCCGACTTCTACGCCGCCGTCGACGCCCTGGCCGCCCGTATTCCCCTGGCGGCGGTGACCCGCGGGGCGCAGGGTTCGGTGGTGGCGGCCGGCAAGGCCCGCCACGAGATCTGGGCGGCGGCCGTGGACAGGGTGGTGGACACCACCGGGGCGGGCGATCAGTACGCCGCGGGCTTTCTGTTCGGTCTGGCCCATGAGCGGTCCCTGCCGGTCTGCGGCGAGCTGGGCGCCCTGGCCGCCGCCGAGGTGATTTCCCATTACGGCCCGCGGCCGCAGGTCTCGCTCAGGGACCTGGCCGCTTCGAGAGGACTTTGAACACCATGGCGCGCACGGCCGAGATCGTCCGCAACACCAAGGAGACCCAGATCAGCGTCAGCCTCGATCTGGACGGGACCGGCCTGTCGGATGTCGAGACCGGCGTCGGCTTCTTCGACCACATGCTTGACGCCTTCGCCCGCCACGGGGGCATCGACCTGAAGGTCCGGGCCAAGGGCGACCTGCACATCGACTTCCACCACACGGTGGAGGACACCGGGATCGTGCTCGGCCAGGCCATCCATAAGGCCCTGGACGGATTCAAGGGCGTCCGCCGGTTCGGTCACGCCTATATCCCCATGGACGAGACCCTGACGCGCTGCGCCATCGACCTGTCCAACCGGCCCTATCTGATCTGGAAGGTGGCCTTCCGGACGCCGAGGATCGGCGAGATGGACACCGAGCTGTTCAAGGAGTTCCACCACGCCTTCGCCATGAACTGCGGCGCCTGCGTGCATCTGGAGACCCTGTACGGGGAGAACAGCCACCATGTCGCCGAGAGCGGGTTCAAGGCCCTGGCCCGGGCCCTGCGCCAGGCCATTGAGATCGACCCCAGGACCGGCGGCCAGGCCCCCTCCACAAAGGGCGTGCTCTAGGGGGAGTCCCCGGGGTCGCAAGGAACCGCTATGCAGACCGTCGCCCTGATCGACTATGGGTCGGGCAATCTCCGTTCGGCGCAGAACGCCCTGGAAAGGGCCGCCGGCGCCGCGCCCGGGGGTGCGAGGATCTGTGTCACCGCCGACCCTGAGACCGTGGCCGCCGCCGACCGGGTGGTCCTGCCCGGCGTCGGCGCGTTTGCCGCCTGCCGTGAGGCCCTGATGGCCAGGGCGGGTCTCGTCGAGGCGATCACCGAGGCGGTGCGGGGCCGGGGCGCTCCTTTCCTGGGCGTCTGCGTCGGCATGCAGCTGCTGGCCACCCGTGGCCTGGAGTTCGGCGAGACCGCAGGTCTCGACTGGATCCCGGGCGAGGTCCGCCGTCTTACGCCAGACAGCCCCGCCTGCAAGGTGCCGCACATGGGCTGGAACAGCCTGGACGAGATCAGCGGGGCCGGCCTGGCCCTCGGCCTGGCCCCCGACACCGCCATGTACTTCACCCACTCCTTCGCCTTCCACCCGGCCGATCCCGCCGATGTGGCCGCCCTCACCGACCACGGCGGGCGTTTCGCCGCCGCCGTCCTGCGGGGCAATCTGGCGGGGGTTCAATTTCACCCGGAGAAGTCGCAGTCTGCCGGGCTTTCACTTCTCGCGCGCTTTCTGGAGTGGCGACCTTGATCCTCTACCCGGCCATCGACCTCAAGGACGGCCAGTGCGTGCGCGTGCTGCACGGCGTCCTTGACACCGCCACCGTGTTCAACACCTCGCCGGCCGACCAGGCCCGGCAGTGGGCCAATGCGGGCTTCCCCTGGATCCACGTGGTGGATCTTAACGGCGCCGTTCAGGGCCGGGCGGTCAATGCCGAGGCGGTGCAGGCCATCCTCGAGGCGGTGTCCGTGCCCGTCCAGCTGGGGGGCGGCATCCGCAGCCTGGCCGATATCGAGGGCTGGATCGAAGCCGGCGTCAGCCGGGTGATCCTGGGAACCCTGGCGGTGCGCGAGCCGCAGGTGGTGGTGGAGGCCGCCCGGCTCTGGCCTGAACAGATCGCCGTCAGCGTCGATGTCCGGGGCGGCAAGGTGGCGGTTCAGGGCTGGACCGAGGATTCCGACCTGGACGCCGTCACCGTGGCCACGCGCTTCGAGGACGCCGGGGTCAGCGCCCTGATCATCACCGACATCGACCGCGACGGCGCCCTGACTGGCTTCAATGTCGAGGTATTCGGGGCCATGGCTGACGCCGTGGACATCCCTGTCATCGCCGCCGGCGGCCTGGCCAGCGTCGAGGACATCCACAGGCTCCGGGCCCGCAGGGGCCGCCCGATCGCCGGCGCGGTGCTGGGCCGGGCGCTCTATACCGGCGCCATCAAGGCCGCCGACGCCATCAAGGCTGCGGCCTGATGCTGAACCTGCGCGTCATCCCCTGCCTGGACGTCAAGGACGGCCGCGTGGTCAAGGGCGTGCAGTTCCTGGCCCTGCGCGACGCCGGCGATCCGGTGGAACAGGCCAGCGCCTATGACGCGGCCGGCGCCGATGAGCTGATGTTCCTGGACATCACCGCCAGCCATGAGGGGCGCGGCGCACTCCTCGACGTCATCGCCCGGACCGCCGATGTCTGCTTCATGCCCCTCAGCGTCGGCGGCGGCATCCGCGCGGTGGAGGACGCGCGGCGCCTGCTGCTGGCAGGCGCCGACAAGATTTCGGTCAATACCGCGGCGGTGGAAGACCCTGACCTGATCAGCGCCTGCGCCGACGCCTTTGGCGCCCAGGCCGTGGTCTGCGCCATCGACGCCAAGCACGGCGCCGGCGTCTCGGGCCAGGGCGGACGCAATGATGGCTGGCGCGTCTTCACCTATGGCGGCCGCAAGGACACCGGGATCGATGTGATCGAATACGCCGTCCGGGCGGTGGAAAGGGGAGCCGGCGAGATCCTGCTGACCTCCATGGACCGGGACGGCGCCAGGACCGGCTATGACATCGCCCTGCTGCGGGCCGTCACCGCCGCGGTCAGTGTGCCGGTGATCGCCTCCGGCGGCGCAGGCTCCGCCGCCCACATGGTCGAGGCCGCCACCCAAGGGGGCGCCGACGCCGTGCTGGCCGCCTCCATCTTCCATTTCGGCGAGGTGTCCATCGGCGAGGTCAAGCAGGCCATGGTGGCGGCTGGCCTGCCGGCCCGGCTCACCGGAGCGGAGATGCGCCGGGACGCGGCGGAGGCCTTCTCATGAGCCGGCTGGCGGCGGCCCTGCAGCGGCTCTTCACCGTGATCGAGGGCCGCCGAACGGGCGATCCGGCGGCGTCCTACACCGCCCGGCTGCTCAATGACCCGGACCTGGCGGCCAAGAAGCTCGGGGAGGAGGCGGTGGAGACGGTGATCGCCGCGGTCCAGGCCGACCCGGACGCCCTGGCCGCCGAAAGCTCCGATCTGCTCTATCACTGGCTGGTGCTGCTCGCCGCCCACGGCGTCACCCTGGATCAGGTGGCCGCCCGGCTTGAAGCGCGGGAGGGGGTCTCCGGCCACGAGGAAAAGACCCGCCGCAGCCCGACCTGACCGCCGCAGGCCCCCCCGGGGCGAAGGCGCCTAGGGATTGGGCCTGGTGCGATCCCCCAGGAGGAGCTGGCCCTGCTTCTGGACCCGGCCCCTGATCTGACCGGCCAGCATGGCCAAGACATTGGGCAGGTTGATCTCCAGACGCACCGTCTCTGCGGCGACCTCCAGGTGACCGCTGATGGTCTGTCCCATGGCGGCAGCGGAGAAGATCATCCTGTCCCCGGCCCATTCCCGGGAAATCCTGGCGTTCTCGCCCATCTGGCCCAGCAGCTTCTCGAAGCCCTGTTCCAGGCGCTGACGGGCCTCGGCGGCGCCAAGGCTGTGGGGGATGTCGATGACGATGGGCTTCATGGCCGCCTCTCCGGATTTTCATCCATCTAAGGCCGGTCGCCGGCCCTTGAACAGGGTCAGAGGTGGCGGGCCTGGCGAACCCCTATCCCCGGGGGCGGCGCTTCAGGGCCACATAGAGCGCCCCGCCGCCGCCATGGCGACGGTGGGCCTCGGAAACCCCGGCCACGATCGGCCGCAGATGCGCCGCCGCCAGCCATTCCGGCGTCGCCCGGCGCAGCGCCCCGTCGCCGGTTCCCCGGGAGCCCTTGCCGGTGATCACCAGCACGGCGCGATGACCCTCATCCCAGGCCCGCAGCAGGAAGGCGTCAAGGGTGGCCCGGGCCGTGTCATAGGTCAGGCCGTGCAGGTCCAGGCGCGCGGCGATGGGGTCGCGCTCACGGACAATCCGATGATGGCGGTTGGGCTCAATCAGCTCAGGACCCGGCCAGGGGGCTGGGGGCCGCCGCGGCAGAGGGGCGGACCCGGGGCCGGGGGCTTTGGTTCTGGGGGGCATCTTGCCCGGCGGGGGCTTGAGCGCCGGACCGGTCTGCGGCGGGGAGGGGTCGGGGATCACCGCCTGCGCCGCCGGGGCGGCCGCCGGGGTGTGACGCCCCGGCAGGGGATGAAGGGTGGCGGCCACGACCGACCAGAGCCTTTGCTCCTCAGGCCGAAGCGGGCGTTTCATGGGGCGGGGTCAGGGCCTATCCGGGGGGCAAGGCGGATCATGCGCAGGGTGTGCCTGACCCGTCCGGCCTCCACCCCGGCCTCAGGGCCTGAGCCCAGATAGAGATCGGCCCGGACCTGGCCCCTGATGGCGCCGCCGGTGTCCAGGGCCACGGTCAGGCGCCGGTAGGTGGGAAAGGCGCCGGCCAGGATCGGGGCCTCGGCGTCGATCCAGAACAGGTCCCCCACCCGATGCACCGACAGGTCCACGGCGATGGCGTGATCCGGCGGCAGGGGGACCCCGGCCGCGCCCACCGGGTGCAGACCATCGTCGGCCTCCAGGCGGAACCACACATAGCGGCGGTTCAGGCGCATGATCGCGTCGGCCTCGGGCCCCCGGTGCGCGGCCAGCCAGGTCCGGATCGACTCCCCGGAGGTGTTGTTGGCCGCCAGCAGTCCCCGCTCCCGCATGGGATTGGCGATGCCTGAGAACGGCATGTCATTATGGGCGGCGAACATCACCTTGACCCGTTCGCCATCGGGATAGGTCAGGACGCCGGACCCTTGAATCTGCAGGAAGAACAGTTCCTCCGGGCGCATCCAGGCGAGGACCTCGGCGGCGGGTTCGGCCTCGATCGCCGCCCGGTCCGCGCGGCCGGAGAGCGTGGCGAGATTGGCCGGCCTGGGGCGCACCGGGGCGCTGTACTCGGCGTCCGGTTCGTGGCGGGCGGTGTATTCGGGCGCGTAATAGGCGGTCAGCACCCCTTCCCCCGGCACGGGCACCAGGCGGAACTGGGTCTCGAAGAACAGCCGGGCGGCCTCGGCCTCCAGGCGGGGCTGAGCCCGGGCGCGGCGGCAGATCTCCGCCTCGGCCGGAGCCCTGGCGACCCGGCAGGTGGCCTGATAGGCGGCAAAGGCCCGGGCGTGATCGGCCTCCGCCCAGCCCCGCAGGCTGGCGAAGCCCAGGGAAGGCGAAGGCGGCTGCGCAGGCGCCATGGTCGCGGGACCCGGGGCAGGCGCAGGGGGCGAGGCCGTCTCCTCCGGCCCCCGCCCCGTGGCGCAGGCCGTCAGGAGGAGGGCGCCGCCGAGGACGCCGACCGAACTCAGGCGCAAGTCCCTAGGCCTCCGCGGCGTCGACGTGAACCAGGGTCCAGTTGGGGTCTTTGCTCTTGAGATTGCGCTCGAAGGTCCAGAGCTCGGCGGTGCGCCGGTCATCGACGGCCTCGCCGCCGGCGTCCTTGATCCGGCTGCGCAGTTCGGCCAGGAACCGCACGGTGATCCGGGCGGCGTCGCCCACCACCTCGGCCTTGTCCATATCGGCGCGGGGGGGATGCAGGAATTCCACCACCTCGGTGCGGCCTTCGGCCTCCCGGGCAGAGATGACCGAGTCAAAGGCCGAAAACACCTCGTCGGACAGCAGATTGCGCAGGGTGTCCCGATTCCCGGCGGCGAAGGCATTGACCACCATCTGATAGGCGGACTTTGCCCCGTTCAGGAAGTGGCCGAGATCAAAGGCCAGATCACGGGCGCGGAGGGCGGCCAGGCCCGACAGGGCGACCCCTTCGGTCTCATCGGTCATCTCATTGATCCGTTCGGGAGGGCGCACGGGGCTGGTCGGCCCCTCTCCGGCGGGCTTGTCCCCAGGCTGGCGCCCGACGCGCCGCCCCAGCACCGAATAGAGCTGGTAGAGAACAATGGCCGCCAGGGCGGCGAAGATGATCAGCTCCAGTAAGGGCAAGCGGGTCTCTCGTGGGCTTCAGTGGACAGGCGGGCCGGAGCCCTCAGGGTTCTATATAGTCGCTGCAAACGCCGGCGTCAGGACCGTCATTGCATCGTCTGGGGGGCCATGTTAGCAGCCCGCGCCAGAAAGGGGCGGGTTTTCCCACCCTGAAGCGGCCGGCGCCGGCTATGGCCTGGCATCCCAGAACGGACAGACGCGCATGACCGACACCAACGCCGCCGCCCCGGGTGGCCTGCCCAATGGCGCTGAAGCCTTTGTTCCGGGCGTCCGCATCCTGGCCCAGTTCATCCGCGACCTGTCCTTTGAGAACCCCCGGGCTCCGGACGCCCTGCGGGGCGCGGGCGCCCAGCCGCAGATTGATCTCGGCGTTGAAATGAACGCCCGCGGTCGCGAGGACGGGCTTTTTGAGGTGGACCTGAAGCTCTCGGCCCGGGCAAGCCGGGAGGATGGCCCGGTGTTCCATGTGGAGCTGCTCTATGGCGGGGTCTTCCAGATCACCGGCGTGCCGGCCGAGGAGCTTGAGCCGATGCTGCTGGTGGACTGCCCCCGGTTCCTGTTCCCCTTCGCCCGCCGGGTCATCGCTGATGTGACCTCCGACGGGGGCTTCCCGCCCTTCCTGCTCGATCCGATCGATTTCGGCGGCGTCTATGCGGCCCGCAAGGCCCAGGGGGACCTGGAGCAGGCGGGGGAAGGCCAGATCGGCAACGCCTGATCCGCCGCCCTGAGGCGCGCGCGCCGGGGCGGCGCCCTTTTCTAAAGGCCGTGCTTCTTCCAGAGCCGGTCGGACCTGACCACCTCGCGGACAAAGGCGGCATGGCGCTCACGCTCCATGGCGCTGACCGCCGCCGGCAGGGGACGGGGGCGGGCGCCATAGGTCCCCGGCCGGGCGGCCCCGGCGGCCTGGGCGACCATGGCCGGCGCCAGCTCCAGGCGGCGCTCCCGGCCGCCCCTCAGCTCCAGATAGACATCGGCCAGCAGCCGGGCGTCGATCAGCGCCCCGTGCTTTTCCCGGTCGGCGAGGGAGATCCTGAAGCGACGGCACAGGGCGTCGAGGGAGTTGGCCATGCCGGGAAACCGGACCCGGGCGAGCGCCAGGGTGTCCACCCAGCGATGCTCGGGGATTTCCGCCCGGCTGCACAGCGCCAGTTCGAAATTGATGAAGGTCCGGTCGAAGGCCGCATTGTGGGCGACGATGGGCGCCTCGCCGACAAAATCCAGAAAGGCCTCCACCACCTCCGGCGCCTCGAACCGGGGCTTGCCCCGCAGGAAGTCCGCAGACAGGCCATGGACCTTTTCGGCCTCGGGCGGCATCTCCCGGACGGGGTCGATATAGCAGTGGAAGCTGCGCCCGGTGGGGATGAAGTCCTCGATCTCCAGGCAGGCCAGCTCCACCAGGCGGTGGCCTTCCCTGGGCTCGAACCCGGTGGTTTCTGTGTCGAGGACGATTTCGCGGGCCATGCGGTCTCAATGACCCGGTTCGCCGGGGGCTTCAACCGCCGCCCTGGCCGCGGCCGCCTTCCCCCGCAGGGCGTTGACGATCTCCGTGACCTGGACCCGGGCATGGTCGAGGCCCCGGCCCGTATCCACCACATAGTGGGCGCGGGCGCGCTTTTCGGCGTCGGCCATCTGCTGGGCCAGGATCGCGTCCAGGCGCTCAGGGGTCATGCCGGGGCGGGCCAGCACCCGCTCGCGCTGCATCTCCGCCGGGGCGCTGACCACCACCACGGCGTCCATGCGCGCGTCCCCGCCGGTTTCATAGAGCAGCGGTATGTCCAGTAAGACCATGTCGGCGCCCCTGGCCCGGGCGGTTTCGAGGAAGCCCTGCCGGTCCAGGCCGACCAGGGGGTGAACCATGGCGTTCAGGCGCTGCAGAGCCTCGGGGTTTCCCAGCACCGCCTGGCGCAGGCGCTCCCGGTCCACCGCGCCCCCCTGGACCACTCCGGGAAAGGCCTGGCCCACGGGTTCCACCGCGGCCCCGCCCACGTCATAGAGATCATGCACGGCGGCATCGGCGTCATAGACGGGCACCCCGTGGTCCCGGAACATGGCCGCTGTGGTGGACTTGCCCATGCCGATGGAGCCGGTGAGGCCGATGAGCAGCATCGTCGTCAGGTCCTCTCGTTCTGGCCGAGACTCTTCAGGGCCAGGGCGCGCACGTCCACCCCGGCCGGGGGCGGCCGACCAAAAAAGGCCGCGAAGGCCGGCCTGGCCTGGCCGATCAGCATGGCGAGGCCATCCACGGTGCGGCGGTCCAGGACCTGGGCCGCCCGGAGGAAGGGCGTCACCAGGGGCCTGTAGACCATGTCCATGACCACGCAGTCGGCGCCGCTCGCCGCCAGGGGAGCCTCCAGCCCGCCGGCGCCGGCAAGCCCCGCCGCAGTGGCGTTGATGATCGCGCCGGCCCCGTCAAAGGCGCTGGCGGCTTCGGTCAGGGGCCGGGGGAAGACCTTGGACCCCAGGGCGCCGGCCAGGATCTCGGCCCGGGCCAGGGTGCGGTTCAGCACCCGGACCTCCGGCGCCCCGGCGGCCAGAAAGGCCGCCGCCGCCCCCCGGGCCGCGCCGCCGGCCCCCAGTATGACCACGGGGGCGGCCCCGGGATCAAAGCCCGGCGCCTGCTCGGCAAAGGCCGCCAGCAGGCCGGCCCCGTCGGTATTGTCCGCGGTGATGGTCCCGTCCGGGGCAAACAGCAGCAGGTTCGCCGCCCGGGCCGCCCGGGCCGCCGGGGTCGGCGCATCGGCCAGGGCCAGGGCGGCCTCCTTGAAGGGCAGGGTGATATTGAGGCCGGTGATGACCCCCCCCCGCAGCCCCTGGATGAAGGCCGCAAATCCCGCCGGGGACGGGGCGAAGGGCACATAGGCGCCATCGAGGCCGGCGGCGTCCAGCCAGGCATTGTGGATCAAGGGACTGAGGGAGTGGGCGATGGGCGAGCCCGCCACCCCCGCCACCCGGGCGGCGCCTGAAACAGACCCGGTCACGGGATGAGCGCCCCGTGGCTGCGCAGCTGGTCGAGCAGGCCGAGCAGCGGCAGGCCCAGTATGGCGAAGTAGTCCCCCTGGATGGATGAGAACAGCTGAGCGCCCGGTCCCTCGAGCCGGTAGCACCCCACCGAGCCCAGCAGCGCCTGGCCCTCCAGGGCCAGATAGTGATCCAGAAACTCCAGGGAGAAGTCCCGCACGGTCAGGGTGGCGGTGGAGACGTCCGACCACAGGACCTCGTCGCCCCGGACCAGGACCACTGCGGAATGCAGGTGGTGGGGGGCGTCGCGCAGGGCCAGGAGCCGGGCGCGGGCCTCGTCCAGGGTGGCGGCCTTGTCGTAGAGGGCGCCTTCGAACTCCAGGGTCTGGTCGGCGCCGATCACCAGGCCTGGTATTGTGCTTGCCACCGTCAGGGCCTTGATCTCGGCCAGGGCCAGGGCGCAGGACCGGGGGGCGCCGCCGGCGCCTTGGATGCGGGCCTTGACCAGGTCCTCGTCGACGCCGGAGACCACCGTGTCGAAGACCACGCCGGCGCCGGCCAGGATCAGGCTGCGGGCCGCGCTCTGGGAGGCCAGGGTGATCGGGATCATCGGAGTATGTCCACTTGTCGGCCCGAGGTCAGAAGGTTCATCACGGCGGCGGCGGTCTCCTCCACCGAGCGGCGGGTGACGTCGATCACCGGCCAGCCCTGGCGTTCATAGAGCCGGCGGGCCTGGACAATCTCCTCGCGGACATTGTCCACATCAATATAGGCCGAGGACCGGTTTTCCTTGAGGCTGAGCAGTCGGTTGCGCCGGATCTGGATCAGCCGGTCCGGAGAGATGGTCAGGCCCACCACCAGGGTGTTCTTCAGCTGCAGCAGCTTGTCGGGGATCGGGCGGGCCGGCACCAGGGGCACATTGGCGGCCCGCACCCCGCGATGGGCGAGATAGATGCAGGTGGGCGTCTTCGAGGTCCGGGACACCCCCACCAGCACCACGTCGGCCTGTTCCAGATCCTGACCGCCCTGACCATCATCATGGCCGATGGCGTAGTTCAGGGCGTCCATACGGTTGAAATAGTCGTGGTCGAGGGCGTGCTGGGCGCCCACCCGGGTGGAGGTGGAGAGGCCAAGATAGCGGGACACCGCCGAGACCAGGGGATCGAGGGCGGCGATACAGGTGATCTCCAGCCGGCGACAGCCCTCCTCCAGGGCGGCCCGCAGCTCGGCGTCGACAATGGTGTGGATCACCAGCCCCGGGGCGGACTCGATGTCGGACAGGGCGCGGTCCAGCTGCCGGCGGGACCGCACCAGGGCGTAGATGTGCTCGATGGGCAGGACATCGTCGAACCGGGCGCAGACCGCCCGGGCCATGGCGTTGAGCGTCTCGCCGGTGGAGTCCGACACCAGGTGAAGGTGGAAATAGGTGGCGATGCGCGGATGGGTCATGCCGGGTCGGGCGCCTGAGTCGGTGGGCTCTTGGGGATGAGAGAGTCGATAAGTCTCTTAGCCGAGGCGGACAGGCCTGGGGATAGGCGCCGAACTATACCCGCCCGGGCCGGGGGGCCGCCAGTGTCGGGGATAAGCCGTCCGGTAGCGCGGGTTTCACACACAGCTTCACCCGCAGGGGAATAGCTTAATGAAAGGTAAACACAGGCCCCGGGGTCTGGCCCCTTCGTCCTCACCCCGGCAGAACCCCCAGGCAGGACCCGCGATTAAGGTTTTGTTAAGGACTTGCCGGAGGCGAGATCCGCGTCCCCAGGATTCACAGGGGCGCTGACCACAGGGGCGCCTGGGGTGGGTATTCTGTGGGCAGGCGCGGTATGGCTGGCATGGCCCTGGCCTATCCCCGGCTATAGCCGGCCCTACCACAACCTCATTTCCAGACATTGCTTGCTTTCAGGAAGAAGGCAGGACGGACGGGATATCCTCCACGGCTCGCCGCCTGGAGGCTTGAGCCTGGCCGGCAGAGCGGCTTTAAGGCTTGGCATGAGCCATGCTGCAAAACCCCGCCTTCTCCGCGCCCTGGCCGGCGAAACCCTCGATCGGCCCCCGGTCTGGTTCATGCGCCAGGCCGGACGCTCCCTGCCCGAATACCGGGAGCTGAGAACCAGGGCCCCGGATTTCATCGCCTTCTGCCACAATCCGCAGATGGCGGCGGAAGCCACCCTGCAGCCCATGCGGCGCTTCCCCCTGGATGCGGCCATCGTCTTTGCCGACATTCTGCTCTTGCCCAAGGCCCTTGGACAAAAGGTGTGGTTTGAGGCCGGGGAGGGCCCGCGTCTCGGGGCGCTGCCGGCGCTATCGGCCATGGAGGCCGAGATTGCCGCGTCCACCGGCAGGCTTGCCGAGATCGGCGAGACCCTGACCCGGGTGCGGGCTGAACTGGAGCCTGAGCGCGCCCTGATCGGCTTTGCCGGGGCGCCCTGGACGGTGGCCACCTATATGATCGAAGGGCGGGGGTCGGACCGGTCCGGCGCCCGGACCTACGCCTATCAGCATCCAGAAGCCCTGGACCAGCTGCTGGACATACTGGTGGAGTCCACCGCCCGCTATCTGGTCATGCAGGCCAAGGCCGGCGCCCAGGCCCTGAAGCTGTTCGAGAGCTGGGCCGAGGGTCTGGCTGAGGACGTGTTCGAGCGCATCGTCATACGGCCCCATGTGGCGATCATCGAAAAGGTCCGGGCGGCAGGCGTGGACACCCCCTTCATCGGCTTTCCCCGCGGCGCCGGCGCCCTGGTGGACAACTATGCCGCCGCCGTGCCGGTCCAGGCCGTGGCCCTGGACACCCAGGCCAGCGCCGCCCAGGGCCAGGGTATACAGGCGAGCGGCAAGGCCATCCAGGGCGCCCTGGACAATCTGCTGCTCCGGGCCGGCGGTCCGGCCATGGACGCCAGGATCGACGCCCTGATCGAACAGTGGGGCCAGGGTCCCTATATCTTCAATCTCGGCCACGGGGTCCTGCCGGATACCCCGGTGGAGCATATCGAACGGGCCGTGCGCCGGGTGACGGGGGCTAGATGAGGAAGAAGCTCGCGGTCGTCCTGTTCAATCTGGGCGGTCCGGACGGCCCGGACTCGGTTCAGCCGTTCCTCTTCAACCTGTTCCGGGACCCGGCCATTATCGGCCTGCCTGCCCCGGCGCGCTATCTCCTGGCGGGGTTGATCTCCGCCACCCGCAAGAAGGCCGCCCAGGCCAATTACGCCATCATGGGCGGGGGCTCGCCCCTGCTGGCGGAAACCCACGCCCAGGCCGACGCCCTGGAAGCCGTGCTCAAGACCGCGGCCCCGGAGCTGGAGGCCAGGGTCTTCATCGCCATGCGCTATTGGCGCCCCCGGGCCGGCCAGACCGCCCAGGAGGTGGCCGCGTTCGCCCCCGATGAGATCGTGCTGCTGCCGCTCTATCCGCAGTTTTCCACCACCACCACGGCCTCTTCCCTGAAGGACTGGGCCAGGGCCTATCGGGGAACGGGCATATCCCGTGCGGTGTGCTGCTATCCCACCGAAGCGGGGCTGGTGGCGGCCCATGCCGGCAGGATCGCCGCCACCTGGGAGGCCCATGGCAGGCCAGCCAATGTACGCCTTTTGTTCTCGGCCCACGGCCTGCCGGAAAGGGTCATCAGGGGCGGGGACCCCTACCGGGCGCAGGTGGAGGCCACGGCCGCCGCCGTGGCCGCCCAGCTGCCCGAGCTTGCGGACTGGCGGGTCTGCTATCAGAGCAAGGTCGGCCCCCTGGCCTGGATCGGACCCTCCACGGAGGAGGCGATCCGCCAGGCCAGGGCCGATGGCCTGGGCGTGATCCTGACCCCCATCGCCTTTGTTTCCGAGCATGTGGAAACCCTGGTGGAGCTGGACCACGAATATGCGGAGATCGCCGGGGAGATCGGCTGCGTCCCCTATCTGCGGGTTCCGGCCCTGGGCCGCGATGCGGGCTTCATCGGCGGGCTGAGGGGCATGGTCCTCGACGCTCTGGACAATGGCCCCGGGGTCAGTGCGGCAGGGGGCTGGTCCTGTCCCGCCGCCCACGGGAAATGCGCCTGCAGAACGGGGAGGGCGGCATGAACTGGTATGATCTGCTTCGGGGCCTGCACATCATTGCGGTCATCGCCTGGATGTCCGGCATGATGTACCTGCCCAGGCTCTATGCCTATCACACCGAGACGGCCCCGCCGGGGACGGCGTTTGATGGGCACTTTCAGGTTTGGGAAGCCAAGCTGCTGAGGATCATCATAAATCCCTCCATGGTGATCACCTGGATCCTGGGCCTCATCCTCATTCTCTATCATGTCTACGGGCTGGGACGGGGCTGGGCGTTCCTGCTGCAGCCCTGGATCCTACTGAAGCTCGCCCTGGTGATCCTTCTCTCCGGCTGGCACGGCATGCTGGCCGGGGCGCGAAAGAAGCTCGCTGCGGGGGAACGGCCCCGGACCGCCAGGTTCTGGCGGGCCACCAATGAGATCCCGTTCCTGATCGCCATTGCCGCTGTCCTGGCCGTGACCCTGGAGTTCGGCGCCGGCTGACGCCTGGGGCAGTTTTCGGTCAATGGACCCCGGTGGGCTATTGACCTTGGACCCCGCCCTGTGGTTTTGCCTAGGAACGCGGGAGCCATCCCGCGCCCCGCCTTTTCCCGGCGCCGCGCGTTTACCGCCGACGGCCCGGTCCTCGAGACAACCTAGCCGGCCCCCTGTTGGGCGCCCCATCCCTTGTCCCTGCCCGCCCGGAGTCCGTCCGGCAGGCGAGGGACACCTCATCTCCACCACAGCCCCCAAAATGACCATCATGAGCGAAGACACCGAAACCCCGGTTCTCAAGACCCAGACTGACGAGGATGGGGGCGCCGACGGCGAGCTGGACGAGCCGACCCTGGCCTCCCAGGCCATCGTCTCCATGGGCCTGACCAAGATGTCCCTGCAGGAGCTGAAGGAGAAGACCTCCTCGGACCTGCTGGCCTTCGCCGAGCAGATGGACATCGAGAACGCCAATTCCATGCGCAAGCAGGACATGATGTTCGGCATCCTGAAGACCCTCGCCGAGGAAGGCGTGGAGATCTCGGGTTCGGGCACCATGGAGGTCCTGCCGGACGGGTTCGGCTTCCTGCGCAGCCCCGAGGCCAACTATCTGCCTGGACCCGACGACATCTATGTGAGCCCCTCGCAGATTCGGAAGTTCGGCCTGCGCACCGGCGATTCCGTGGTCGGCGCCATCCGCGCTCCCCGGGAAGGGGAGCGCTATTTCGCCCTGGTCAAGGTCGACCAGATCAATTTCGAAGATCCGGAAAACGTCCGCCACAAGGTCCATTTCGACAACCTGACCCCGCTCTATCCGGAAGAGCGCCTGCGGATGGAGATCGATGATCCCACCCTGAAGGACCGGTCCGGCCGGGTGATCGACATTGTCGCCCCCCTGGGCAAGGGCCAGCGCTGCCTGATCGTCGCCCCGCCCCGGGTGGGCAAGACCGTCATGCTGCAGAACATCGCCAAGTCCATCGAGGCCAATCATCCGGAGGTCTATCTCATCGTCCTGCTGATCGATGAGCGGCCCGAAGAAGTCACCGACATGCAGCGCACCGTGCGCGGCGAGGTCATAGCCTCGACCTTCGATGAACCCGCCACCCGTCACGTGCAGGTGGCCGAGATGGTCATCGAAAAGGCCAAGCGCCTGGTGGAGCACAAGCGCGACGTGGTGATCCTGCTGGACTCCGTCACCCGTCTGGGCCGGGCCTACACCACCGTGGTGCCGTCCTCGGGCAAGGTGCTCACCGGCGGCGTCGACGCCAACGCCCTGCAGCGGCCCAAGCGCTTCTTCGGCGCGGCGCGGAATGTGGAGGAGGGCGGCTCGCTCTCGATCATCGCCACCGCCCTGATCGACACCGGCAGCCGGATGGACGAAGTCATCTTCGAAGAGTTCAAGGGCACCGGCAATTCCGAGATCGTCCTCGACCGCAAGGTGGCCGACAAGCGCATCTTCCCGGCCATCGACGTGCTCAAGTCCGGCACCCGCAAGGAGGAGCTGATCACGCCGAAGGATCAGCTGCAGAAGACCTATGTGCTGCGCCGGATCCTCAATCCCATGGGGGCGCAGGACGCCATCGAGTTCCTCCTCGACAAGCTGCGCAACGCCAAGAACAACGACGACTTCTTCCAGTCGATGAACACCTGAGGCCACCGACCCCCGGCCCATGCGGGGCCGGAGGGTCAGGCCGCCCCCTCAGTGTTTCACGTGAAACCTCAGGCCTGCGGGCCGGTGCGGTCCCGGGGCCACCTGATGAAGGCGATCACCCAGAGCAGCGCCAAATTGGCCACGGGTACGACGGCCAGGAAGGCCACGGCCCAGGGGATGCCCAGCCGTGAGAGGATCCGCCCCACGGGGAAGATCACCAGAAAGAGCCATATGGCCAGGATCAGCCAGTGCCAGAGGGAAAAACTGACCATGTTAGGGGTCTCCTTGCGCAGGGAAGCGAAACAGGCGGGTCACGGAATCAGCAGAGAGGCCCCCACCGTCTCGCGCCCTTCCAGGGCCAGATGGGCCCTGCGGACCTCGGTCAGGGGGAAGGTCTGGCCAATGTCGATCCTCACCTGGCCGCCGGTGATCATCTGGAACAGGGCTTCAGCGCTGGTGTCCAGCGCCTCGGTGGTGGCCACATAGTCAGACAGGGTGGGCCGGGTGAGGAAGACCGAGCCCAGCTGGGACAGGCGGGCGGGCAGTATGGCCGGAGCCGGGCCCGAGGCATTGCCATAGGAGACCATCATGCCCCGCCGGGCCAGGCTCGCCAGGCTGGCCTCGAAGGTCGTTGCGCCGACCGAGTCATAGACCACGGGAACCCCGGCGCCGGCGGTGAGGCGGCGCACCTCGGCGGCCACGTCCTGGTCCCGATAGAGGAGGGTGTGGTCGGCTCCCAGGCTGCGGGCGCGCTCGGCCTTTTCCGGTGAGCCGACCGTGGCGATCACCACGGCGCCCAGGGCCTTGGCCCACTGCACCAGGATGGAGCCCACCCCGCCGGCGGCGGCATGGACCAGGATCGGCTGGCCGGGCTGGACGCAATAGCAGCGGCGCAGGAGGAATTCCGCAGTCATGCCTTTCAGCAGGGCGGCGGCGGCCACTTCGGGGGTGATGCCTGCCGGCGGCTTCACCGCGCGGCCGGCCTTGACCACATGATAGTCCCCATAGGCCCCGATGGGCCCGGACGCATAGGCCGCCAGGTCCCCCGGGACAAGGCGGGTCACGCCCTCCCCGACCTCCACCACCTCGCCGGCGCCCTCCATGCCCAGGCCAGAGGGCAGCTTGACGGGATAGAGGCCGGTTCGGTGATAGGTGTCGATGAAGTTGACGCCGATGGCCTGGTTGCGGACCAGGATCTCACCGGGTCCCGGACGCGGTGTCTCAAGCGCCACCAGGTCGAGGACCTCTGGCCCGCCGGTGCGGGTGATCTGGACGGCGCGCATCAGGACAGGTGCGTCCGGAAGAAGTCGGCGGTGCGGCGGTCGGCCAGCTGCGCGTCGCCGGCATGATAGTGCTCGCCGCCCTGACGCGCGAACGCATGATCGCGGCCGGCATAGGTGTGGATCTGCACCTGCGGATGGTTCTTCAGGGCGGCCTGGATCAGCTCCTGGGCGGCCGGGGGCACGAACTGATCGGCCTCGGCGATGTGCATCATCAGGGGGCTGGCGAGCCGCTCGCCCTCGGCGGTGCGCTGCTCGATGCCCACCCCGTAATAGGACACGCTGGCATTGGCGTCGGTGCGGGTGGCGGTGAGGAAGGCCAGCAGGCCCCCCAGGCAGAAGCCCACGGCGCCCACCTTGCCGGCGCAGTCCTGCAGGCCCCGGGCGGTTTCGATCACCGCCCGGATGTCGCGGACCCCCTGATCGGGATCAAAGGCGTTCATCAGCGCGAAGGCCTTCTTCCACTCGGCCTCGGACTTGTCGGTGATGTCGACGCCGGGCTCGATCCGCCAGAACAGGTCCGGACAGATGGCCAGATAGCCCTGGGCCGCATAGCCGTCGCAGATGTCCCGCATCACCTGGTTGACGCCGAAGATCTCCTGCAGGACCACAATGGCCGGGGCCGGCGTCTGGGCGGGCCTGGCCACATAGGCGGAAAAGACCCCGTCTGGGGTGTGAATCTCAAGGGTTTGCCCGGCCATGATCTGCTCCCGTTGGTTTCATCGGCATAAGAGGTCAGGATGGGGGGACCCGATCCTGGACGCCGAGCCTAACAAGCCTGCGCAACAATGTCGCCACAACGCCCGGTCATGGGCGGGGAGAGCCCGATGAAGATGACCATCGAAATTGACTGTACCCCCACGGAGGCCCGGGCCTTTCTGGGTCTGCCCGACGTGTCGGAGCTGAACGCGCGGCTGGTGAGCGAGATGCAGAGCCGCATGGAGGCCAATATGTCCATGGTCTCGCCCGATGAGCTCATGAAGACCTGGACGGCCTTTGGCGCCGGCGCCCAGGAACAGTTTCGCAAGCTGATGACGGCGGCGGCCGAGGGCGCCATCGGCGGCGGCGTCAAGCCTCGATGAGCGACACCATCTATGCCCCGGCCACGGCGCCCGGACGGGCGGCGGTGGCGGTGGTGCGTCTGTCCGGACCGGGGGCAGGCGGCGCCCTGCGCGCCCTGGCGGGGCGTCTGCCGGCGCCCCGGCGGGCCGCGCTCCGACGGCTGCGGGACGCCGAGGGGGCGCTGCTGGACGAAGCCCTGGCGCTCTGGTTTCCCGGCCCCGGCAGCTATACGGGCGAGGACAGCGCTGAACTGCATCTGCATGGGGGCCCCGCCGTCCTGGCCGGGGTCCTGGAGCGCCTGGATGGGCTGGGCCTGAGGCTGGCTGAGCCCGGGGAGTTCACCCGGCGGGCCTTTGAGAACAGCCGCCTGGACCTCGCCCAGGCCGAGGGGGTGGCCGATCTGATCGAGGCCGAGACGACGGCCCAGCGGCGACAGGCCCTGGATCAGCTGGGGGGCCGCCTGAGCGGCGCCCAGGCCCGCTGGCGGGAGTCCCTGATCGCGGCGCTGGCGGTGTTTGAGGCGGCGGTGGACTTCCCCGATGAGGAAATCCCCGCCGATATGGCCCGGCGCGCCGCCCCCATCCTGCGCCCTCTGATCGCGGAGCTGCGGACCGCCGCCCTGGAAGCCCAGCGGGGAGAGCAGGTGCGCTCGGGCTACCGGATCGCCCTCATGGGGCCGCCCAATGCAGGCAAGAGCACCCTGCTGAACGCCCTGGCCCGGCGGGAGGCGGCCATTGTCACCGCCACCGCCGGCACCACCCGGGACATCATCGAGGTTCCCCTGGTGCTGGCCGGCTACAAGGTGATCCTGGCCGATACGGCAGGCCTGCGGGAGACGGCGGACGAGATCGAGGCCGAGGGGGTCCGGCGGGCCAGGGCCTGGGGGGCGGAGGCTGATCTACGGCTCTGGCTGGTGGACGGGGCGGCCCCGGAGACCGGCGCATGGGCCTCTGGTCCGGAGGCGCCGGACATCATCCTGGTGACCAAGCGGGACCTGGGGACCGGGCGCGGCCCCGGTCTCGGGCGAGCCTTCAGCGCCAGGCTGGCCGAGGACCTGGCCTGGCTGGAGGGGGTTCTGGCTGAGCGGGTGACGGCGGACCTGGGGGGCGCAGAGCCCCCGGCGGCCACGCGGCTTCGGCACCGGGAGCTGCTCACGGCGGCCATTGCTCACCTGGAGCGGGCGGCCGGGGCGGAGGTCGAGCCCGAACTGGCGGCGGAGGATGTGCGGCTCGCCGCACGGGCCCTGGATCGGATCACCGGGCGGATCGGCGCGGAGGATGTGCTGGACCGGGTGTTTGCCAGCTTCTGCATCGGCAAGTGATGTTTCACGTGAAACAGTTCCACCGGGCCATGGCCGTTGTTTCACGTGAAACAGCCCTGACGGGCGCAGAAGAGGGCCAGGTCTGACCCAGGCGCGCGGGCGCGCCTCCATGCAATGGCAGGCCCCGTCGACCTTTCCCCCGGCATCGCCTATATCAGTCTCCGCTCGCCCCCCGCCCCCGGGGCGTCCCCGCTTCAAGGCATCGGCGTGATCACCCCATCTCAAGACCTCCGCCGTTCCGAGTCTGCGACCTGGGACGTGATCGTCATCGGCGGCGGCCATGCCGGCTGTGAGGCCGCGGCTGCCTCGGCGCGGGTGGGCGCCCGCACCCTGCTGCTCACCCACAGGCTGGACACCATCGGCGAGATGTCCTGCAACCCGGCCATCGGCGGTCTGGGCAAGGGGCACCTGGTCCGGGAGATCGACGCCCTGGACGGGGCCATGGGGCGCATGGCCGACCAGGCCGGCATCCAGTTCCGTCTGCTGAACCGCTCCAAGGGCGCCGCCGTCCGTGGCCCCCGGGCGCAGATCGACCGCAAGCTCTACCGCCGGGCCATGCAGGCAGAGCTCGCCGCGATCCCCAACCTCACCCTGAGGGGCGAGGCGGTGGAAGACCTGGTGGTGCAGGCCGGCCGGGTGACCGGGGTCGTCGGGGCCAGCGGAGCCGTCTATGCGGCGGGCCGGGTGGTCCTGACCACGGGGACCTTTCTCAAGGGCCTGATCCATCTGGGGGACCGGCGCATCCCGGCCGGCCGGGCGGGGGAGGCGCCGGCCATAGGCCTGGCCGATCGGCTCTATGCCAGCGGCCTCTGCATGGGGCGGCTGAAGACCGGCACCCCGGCCCGTCTGGACGGCAGGACCATCGCCTGGGACCGGCTGGAGATGCAGCAGGCCGATGCGGCCCCCGTCCCCTTCTCGTTCCTGACCCAGGCCATCACCACCCCACAGATCGCCTGCGGCATCACCTACACCACCGAGGCGACCCACCGGATCATCGCCGAGCGGCTGTCGGAGTCGGCGGTCTATGGCGGGCGGATCAGCGGCCGGGGTCCCCGTTACTGTCCCTCCATCGAGGACAAGGTGGTCCGCTTCGCCGACAAGACCAGCCATCAGATCTTCCTGGAGCCGGAAGGCCTGGATGACGACACCGTCTATCCCAATGGCATCTCCACCTCGGTGTCCGAGGCGACCCAGGATCTGTTCCTGCGCACCATTCCGGGCCTCGAGCAGGTGCAGGTGCGACGGTATGGCTATGCCATCGAGTATGACTATGTGGATCCCCGGGAGCTCTACCCGACCCTGGAGGTCAAGCGCCTGCCGGGGCTCCATCTCGCCGGCCAGATCAACGGGACCACAGGCTATGAGGAGGCCGCCGCCCAGGGTCTGGTGGCAGGCCTCAACGCCGCCCGGTCGGCCGGCGGCGCCGAGGGGCATGTGTTCGCCCGGGACGAGGCCTATATCGGGGTGCTGATTGATGACCTGGTCACCCGTGGGGTCACCGAGCCCTATCGGATGTTCACCAGCCGGGCGGAGTTCCGCCTGATCCTGCGGGCCGACAATGCCGATCAGCGTCTCACCCCCCGGGGGGTAGGGCTGGGGGTGGTGGGCGCCCGTCGGGCCGAGGCGTTCGCCGGCAAGGCCGCCGCCCTGGACCGCGCCCGGATCGCGGCGGCTCAGCTGACCCTTACCCCGGCCCAGGCGGCCCGGGCGGGGCTGCCGGTCAAGGCCGACGGGGTGGTGCGCAATGTGATCGACCTGCTGGCCTATCCCACCATCGCCTTTGACGACCTCTGCGCCGTCTGGCCGCAGCTTGCCGCCTGGTCGCCGGAGGTCCGGGAACAGGTGGAGATCGACGCCAGCTATGCGGGCTATCTAGACCGCCAGGCCGCTGATGTGGCCGCCTTCCGCCGGGACGAGGACCTGCGCCTGCCGGCCGATCTGGACTATGCCGGGGTCGGCGGGCTCTCCAATGAAGTGCGCGAGAAGCTGGCGGCCATCCGCCCCCTGACCCTGGGCCAGGCGGCCCGGATCGAAGGGGTGACGCCGGGAGCGCTGACGGCCCTGCTGGCCCATGTCCGGCGCAGGGTGGCGGCATGAGTCCGGCGCCCTCAAAACGGGTGGCGGAGGCCGAAAGTCCCCCTGAAAAAATCGCCCCTGAGGCGCACAGCGCCCTACCCCATATCGACCGCGCCGAGTTTGTGCGGCTGAGCGGGGCCACGGAGGCGCAGATGGCGGCTCTGGAGACCTATCTGGAGCTTCTAACTGACTGGAATCAAAGGATGAATTTGGTCGGTCCGGCGACCTTGCCCGACTTCTGGGGAAGGCATGCCTGGGACTCCGCCCAGCTCATTTCCTTGGCGCCCGACGCCCTGACCTGGGCAGATCTGGGCGCCGGCGCCGGCCTGCCGGGAATCGTCCTGGCCATCCTCGGCAAGGGCCGCGACGGCTTCGAAGTCCACCTCGTGGAGAGCATGGCCAAGCGCTGCCGCTTTCTGGAGACGGTGGTGGCGACCCTCGACCTGCCCGCGACGGTTCACAACGACCGTGCGGAAAACCTGTCGTGGGATGTGGATATCGTCACCGCCCGGGCTTGCGCCCCGATGACCCGCCTGCTGGGCTATGCCAAGCCCTGGATGTCGGGAGGCGCCCAGGGGCTATTCCTGAAAGGTCAGGACGTGGCGGCCGAGATCGAGGCCGCCCGGCAGTCCTGGCGGTTCGAGGCCGAGCTTCTGCCCAGCACCAGCGATCCTAGGGGTCGTATCGTTCGCCTGAGGAACAAGATCCATGCCCGCCGAAGCTGAGGTCCAGGAGATCCGCCGCCCCGCCGCCCCGGCGTCCCGCACCCGGGTCCTGGTGATCGCCAACCAGAAGGGCGGGGTGGGCAAGACCACCACGGCCATCAATCTGGGCACGGCCCTGGCGGCCGTGGGGGAAAAGGTGCTGCTGATCGACTCTGATCCGCAGGGCAATGCCTCCACCGGCCTCGGCGTGCCAAGGACCCGGCGCAGGACCACCCTCTATGATGTGCTCATGGGGGAGAAGCCGGCGGTGGAGGCGGTGGTGGCCACCGACCTGCCGGGGCTGTTCCTGATCCCCGCCGATCCCGACCTCTCGGGGGTGGAGCTGGAGCTCGGCGCGGAATCCCGCCGGTCCTTCAAGCTCCGCGACGCCCTGGAGCAGATCCGCCGGGAGGGGGAGTTCACCTATGTGCTGATCGACTGCCCGCCGTCCCTGAACCTGCTGACGGTCAACGCCATGACCGCCGCCGACGCGGTGCTGGTGCCCCTGCAGTGCGAGTTCTTCGCCCTGGAAGGCCTGTCCCAGCTGATGCGCACGGTGGAGCTGGTCCGCGGCAGCCTCAATCCCGCCCTGGAAATTCAAGGGGTTGTGCTGACCATGTATGACAAGCGTAACAGCCTGTCCGAACAGGTGGCCAGCGACGTGCGCGGCCACTTCGGCAAGACGGTCTATGAGACGGTCATTCCGCGCAATGTGCGGGTGTCCGAAGCCCCGTCCTTCGGCAAGCCGGTCCTGGTCTATGACCTGAAATGCGCCGGCAGCCAAGCCTATCTCAAACTCGCCCGCGAGGTCGTGGTCCGCGAGCGCCAGCGCCGCGCCCAGGCGGCGGTCAGTCAGCAGGATATCTGAGCATGGCGGAAAATCGCAGGGGTCTGGGTCGGGGTCTGTCGGCCCTGCTGGGGGAGGCCGAGGATGAAAACGCCGCCGCGGCGGCGGAGGCCAGCGGCGCAGCGGGGCCGGCCTCGCCCCTGCGCGACCTGCCCATCGACCTGATCGACCCCAACGCCGCCCAGCCCCGGTCTGTGTTCCATGACGAGGACATGGAGGAGCTGACCAACTCCATCCGCGAGCGCGGGGTGCTGCAGCCCATCCTGGTGCGGCCCCTGCCCAATGGCCGCTTTGAGATCGTCGCCGGCGAACGCCGCTGGCGGGCGAGCCAGAAGGCCGGCCTGCATTCGGTGCCGGCCGTGGTCCGGGAGCTGGACGACCTGCAGGTGATGGAGATCGCTATCGTCGAGAACGTCCAGCGGACCGATCTCAGCGCCATCGAAGAGGCCCGGGGCTATGAGGTGCTGATCGCCCGGTTCGGCCGCACCCAGGAGCTGGTGGCCCAGGTGGTGGGCAAGAGCCGCAGCCATGTGGCCAATCTGCTGCGCCTGCTGACCCTGCCCGGCGCCGTCCAGAACCTGGTGGTGGAGGGCAAGCTCTCCGCTGGCCACGCCCGGGCCCTGATCACCGCCGCCGAGCCCGAGGCCCTGGCCGCGCAGATCCTGGCCAAGGGCCTGTCGGTGCGCGAGACCGAGGCCCTGGTCCGCCGCGCGGCCGCCCCGGCCGTCCGGACGGCCTCTTCCGGCGGGGCCGCCAAGGACGCCGACACCCTGGCCCTGGAGAATGACCTGGCCGAGGTGCTGGGTCTCTCCGTCCAGATCGCCGACCGGGGCGGGGCCGGCGAGCTGAAGATCAGCTACAGGACCCTCGAACAGCTCGACGACCTGTGCCGCAGGCTGTCCCGCATGGGGTGAGCCCGCCAGGCGGGGTGTCAGGCCGCGGCCGGACCGCACCAGCTGGCGTGGGCCCCACCGCGGAGCAGGGCGCAAAGCACCCGCTGGCCAAGCGCAATCCCCACCGACGCCTCAGGGAAGCGCTCCCTCAGGACGCCGGCGGTGCTCTCCAGGACAATCTGTTCCAGGCTGCAGGCCTCGCCGGTTCCCAAGAGGAGGTTGCATGTCACATGGGCCTGATTGGGCGCGGCCCCCTGGCCCAGGGCCTGCTGTCCGGCGAGCGTGATCCAGCTCTGCGCCAGGGGCCGCAACTGGTTGGCGTTATAGGGCGACATGTTGACGACGATCACGCCGCCGGTAGGCAGGAACTGGGCGATGAACGGGCCACGCCCGTCGAGGCTGGCGGCGCTGACCCCGGCCTGGCGCAGGCCTTTGTCGATCTCGGATGCCCGTTCGACATCGTAGGTCTCGACCAGGTAATCGCAGTTGGCGGCCTGAAATGGCGTCAGGGTGTCAACCTTGAGGGGCCAGCGGGTAGACACGGTGCTGCTGATGAAGCCTCCGGGGCTGCCTGTGGGCGTCAAGGCAATGAAGCCGTCGCAGAACACCCTGTTGCGCGAGGCATCTGCGGGATTGAGCAGGACGATCGCCGTGGGAACAGGGGCCAGGTAGTCGCCAGGCGCAGCATATTCGCGGGTGACGGAAAGCCCCGGCAGAACGCCTACCGCGCCGGGTGGCGCGACCCTCGCCAGCGGCGGGGGCGCGTAGGGCATCGGGACGGGCGCGGTGGCGCACCCCCAAAGGAGACCCGCCAGGGCCAGGCTCAGAACCGCCAGATGACGCATGACCACCCCCAGAGAACACCGGCCGGCAAGCTGCGCCTATAGGCTGCCGCAGTCAACCCATGATTGCATATGGAGGGCGCTCGCCTACAGCCCCATCCGCCGGGCGCGGGCGGCGATGGTCAGGGCCAGGCGTTCGGCGATCAGGCGGTCGGGGCTGCCGGTGGTCTTGCAGGCCCGGTCGGCGGCCAGCAGGTCGGGCTGCAGGGCGTCGAGGGTCTCCAGGCTCCAGGCCCGGGCCTGGCGCAGGAACTCCCGCTCGTTCTTCCAGAACACGCCTGAGGCCTTGGCGGCCTCGGCCAGACCCGCCCCGCTCTTGACCAGGGTCAGGGTGCGGCGCAGGCGTCCCAGGTGCTGGCTCAATGCCCGGACGGCGGCGGGGCCGGCCTCCCCTTCGGCGGCGGCCCGGCGCAGACCGCTCTGGGCTTCGGCGATCCGGCCCCCGAAGGCGTCGGCGGCGGCATCGGCCAGGGAGGCCTCGGGCTCGACCCCCAGGAAGTCCTCCAGATCCTTGGGTCCGGCGGTCATACCGCTGCGGGGGCCAAGATAGAGGACCAGCCGCTCGATCTCCTGGCGGACCACCCCCCGGTCCCTGGGCAGGCGGGCGACGAACAGGGCCAGGGCCTCGGCGTTTAGCCCCACCCCTTCGGCATTGAGGGCCTCGCGCACCAGGCGGGCCACGTCGCCGGGCTCGTCCTCGTAACAGGGAATGACGGCGATGGCGGCCGCCTTCTCGGCGATCTTCCGCAGGGCCGAATCCCGCCCCAGATTACCGGCCTCGATGAGGAAGAAGGCCTCGGGGTTGAAGGCGCCGTCGTCGTGACCCTTGAGCGCCTCGGCGGCCATCCTGTCGAGGCTGGCCTTCTCGCTGGAGAGCCTGAGCCGCACCAGGCGCCGCCCCCCCATCAGGGATTGCGAGGCCAGTTCGTTGTCCAGCCGGCCGGCGTCCCCATCGAGGTCTCCGTCGGTGAGCAGGGCGACGTCGAAGGGATCATCGGGATTGGCCACGGCCCTGGCGGCCAGCTGACCGGCCCGCTCCCGCACCAGGCCCATGTCGCGGCCATAGATCACCGCCCCCAGGATGGCGGGGTCGGGTCGCGCCAGGAAACGCTCAATGTCGGGCCGGCGGCTGAGGATCATGCCGGCCTGCCCTTCACGGGGCGTCCTGCTGGGCGAACCAGGCGGCCAGCTCCAGCTGAATGCGCCGGGCGGCCTCATGGGCGGCGCGCTCCTGGGCGTCCTGCTGGGCGGCCACGGAGGCATAGGGCTGGTCGGCGGAGTCGTAGGTCAGCTCCACCCGCACCCGACCCACCTTGGCCGGGGCGTCGGTGGCGGCCGCCCGCAGGGTATAGGCGGCCGACAGGACGTATTCGTAGCGGGTGGCCACATTGTCCACCCGCAGGCCCCGGGGAAACCGCTGTTCGGTGAGATCAAGGTCCAGCCGCCAGGCCGGGGCGCCGGCCCCACGGCCCAGGCTGTCATCCAGGGCTTCCCCCACCAGATAGCCGACCCGACCCTCCGGCGCCGCCACCTGGATCGCCGACAGGCCAGAATTGACGCCGGGCTGGGCATAGAGGGGGGAGAACCCGCAGGCGCCGAGGGCGAGGGCGGCGCAGGCCAGGACCAGGACGGCGGCGAGGCGGGGGGGCATGGTCATCACCTAGCTGGCCACGATGTTGACGATCCGGTCCTTGACCACGATCATCTTGCGGATGGTCAGGCCTTCCAGGCGCCGGGCGATCTCGGGGTCTTCAAGCACCATCTTCTCCACATCCGCCGGTTCGGCCCCGGCCGGGACGCTGATCTCGCCGCGCCGCCTGCCGTTGACCTGCACGGGCAGGACCTTGACCGCGTCCTCGACCAGGGCGCGATCATAGTCCGGCCAGGGGGCGACAGCCACAAGCCCCTGGCCGCCGATGGCCGCCCAGCATTCTTCGGCCAGGTGGGGGGTGAAGGGCGCCACCAGGCGGGCGAACGCCGACAGGGCTTCCCGGCGGGCGGCCAGCACTGCGGGGCTCGCCCCTTGAGCGGGGTGCGCCTTGAGCACATTGAGGAATTCGTACAGGCGGGCGATGCCGGAATTGAACCGGAAGTCGTCCACCGCCTCGGTCATGGCCCTGATCAGCCGGTGGCTGGCCCGGGTCAGGGCCAGGGCTGCGTCGTCGGGCGCCGCGGCCGGGACATCCTGCGGCTGGCTTTCGAACTCGGCCCAGACCCGGTTGACGAAGCGCCAGGCGCCCTCGACCCCGGCATTGGACCACTGGGTGTCCCGCTCCGGCGGGCTGTCGGACAGGACAAACAGCCGGGCGGCGTCGACCCCATAGACCTCGAAGATCTCCTCCGGCGTCACGGTGTTCTTCTTGGACTTGGACATCTTTTCGACGTCGCCGATCACCACCGGCTCCCCGGTCTCGATCAGGATGGCGCGGCGTGTGGCGCCGCTGGCCTCGATCTCCACCGCCGCAGGCTCCAGCCACTCGCCGGACTGCCGACGATAGGTCTCATGGGTGACCATGCCCTGGGTGAACAGGCCCGCGAAGGGCTCCTTCACCGACAGCTGGCCCTGGTCGGCCAGGGCGCGGGTGACAAACCGGGCATAGAGCAGGTGCAGGACCGCATGCTCAATGCCCCCCACATACTGGTCCACCGGCAGCCAGTAGTCGGCGGCGGCCTTGTTGATGGCCTCGTCGGCGTCGGGGTCGGTGAAGCGGGCGAAGTACCAGGAGGAGTCGACGAAGGTGTCCAGGGTGTCGGTCTCGCGCCGCGCCGCGCCGCCGCAGGTCGGGCAGGCCACATGCTTCCAGGTGGGATGGCGGTCCAGCGCATTGCCCGGCCTGCCGAACTCCAGGTCCTCGGGCAGGGCGACCGGCAGCTGGTCCCTGGGCACGGGAACCACGCCGCACGCCGGGCAATGGATCACCGGCACCGGACAGCCCCAGCCCCGCTGGCGGGCCACGCCCCAGTCCCGCAGGCGATAGACCGTGGCGCCTTCCCCCAGGCCCAGCGCCTCAATGCGGGCGATGGCCGCGGCCTTGGCGGCCTCGATGTCCAGGCCGTCCAGGAAGCTCGAATTGAAGATGACGCCCGGACCCGTATAGGCCTCGGCGCCCACCCTCAGGCTGGCGGCCGCCTGACCGGGGGGCAGGACCACGGGCCTGACCGGCAGGCCGTACTTGCGGGCGAAGTCCAGGTCGCGCTGGTCGTGGGCCGGACAGGCGAAGATGGCGCCCGTGCCGTAGTCCATCAGGATGAAGTTGGCGATCCAGACCGACAGCGTCCAGCTGGGATCGAAGGGATGGGCGACGGTGAGGCCGGTATCGAGGCCGATCTTCTCGGCGGTCTCGATCTCAGCGGCGCTGGCGCCCCCCTTGCGGCACCGGGCGATGAAGTCGGCGACCTTGGGATCGGCGGCGGCCAGCCGTTCGGCCAGGGGGTGGTCCGGCGCAATGCCCACAAAGCTCGCGCCGAACAGGGTGTCGGGGCGGGTGGTGTAGACATTCAGGCCGTCTTCGAACCCGGCCGGCGCTGGCCCTGCCCAGGGGAAGGCGAACCTCAGGCCCGTGGAGCGCCCGATCCAGTTTTCCTGCATCAGCCGGACCTTGTCGGGCCAGCGGTCCAGGGTCTTGAGTCCTTCGATGAGCTCGTCGGCATAGTCGGTGATGCGCAGGAACCACTGGTTCAGCTTGCGCGTCTCCACCACCGCGCCGGAGCGCCAGCCGCGGCCGTCCACCACCTGCTCATTGGCCAGCACCGTCTGGTCCACCGGGTCCCAGTTGACCAGGCCCTCCCGCCGATAGACCAGGCCGGCCCGATAGAGGTCCAGGAACCAGGCCTGCTGCCGGCCGTAATAGGCCACGTCACAGGTGGCGAACTCCCGGCTCCAGTCGATGGACAGGCCGAGCTGCTTCAGCTCGTCCCGCATCCGGGCGATATTGTCCTGGGTCCAGGCCCGGGGGTCGGCGCCGCGCTCCATGGCCGCGTTCTCGGCGGGCAGGCCAAAGGCGTCCCACCCCATGGGATGCAGCACATTGAAGCCCCGGGCGCGCTTGAACCGCGCCACCACATCGCCGAGCGCATAGTTGCGCACATGGCCCATGTGCAGGCGCCCCGAGGGATAGGGGAACATCTCCAGCACATAGTACTTCGGCTGGTCGCGCCTGATCTGCGCCTTGAACACCGCAGCCTCGGTCCAGGCCTGACGCCACTTGGGCTCCACATCCTTGGGATTGTAACGGGCCATCTCAGGCAGCCTTCATGGTCTGGCGCAGTTCAGGAAACCAGGACCGCCGCACCCTTGCGCGCGCCCCGGCCGTTGCGGGATCGGCGCGTTCCACAGGGCAGGCCGAACGCGCCCCGGGCGTCAGCCCGAGATGTTCGAAAGTCGAAGCTGGCGGGCCCGGGTCAGGATGGCGTTTTCCAGGTCCACCTCGGTCTGGGCCGAGGGCGGGGCGTCGGTCCACTGACCGTCGGCGCCGCGGACCTGCCTGAACAGCGCCACGTTCAGGCCGTCGGCCCGCAGGCGGGCGTCCAGAATATATACCGTGGCCTTGAACCGCTCATCGGGGCTTTCCGGGGCGGTGTACCAATCGGTGATGATGATGCCGCCAAAGGGGTCGGCCGAGACCAGGGGCATGAAGGTCAGGGTGTCCAGGCTGGCGCGCCACAGATAGCCGTTCACCGAGATGGCGGCGGTCTGGGCGGCCGGCGCGTCGCCCCGGCCAAACAGACCCCGGCGCTCGCCGTCGCTGTTGGCGGCGCAGGCCGAGAGCGAAACCAGGCCCAGGGCTGCGACGCCGACCGAGATCTTGGAGAACCGAGCTCCGCGCACAAACGGCATGTCTTCCGTCTCCAGTATAGATTTCCGCGTCGTGGTCGCGCCGCGGCGCCGCCCCGCGCCGGCGCTCTCTATAACAACCCCTTTGCAGGCGCCAAACAGGAATCGCGTGGCCCAGGCGCCACATGAACGGTCCTTAATTCTGTGCGGGGCCGCCTGTCCCCCAAAGGCCGGTTGACCCCGCCCACCGCGCGCCTCTAATCGCAAAGACGGCTGCGCGCGGACGAACTGAGCGCAGCCAGCGGGGCGCAGGGGGCCCTTGAGACGGTGAAATTGTCCAGTCGGACCTTGGCTTTGAGCGTGACCGTGGCGGCCCTTCTCGGGCCGACCTCGGCCTATGCCCAGACCGATCGGGCCAAGGGCATGGATTTCACGGTCCGCAGCGAGGCTCTGCCGCAGGGGGGCAAGACCCTGAAGTGGGGTCTGCAGAACGGACGCTGGGGGGTGTCCCTCAATCTGGGCCAGCCCAGCGGCCGGGATGTTCAGCTCAATGACGTGGAGGCCGGCGCCTATTTCAGCGTCACCCGCAGCCTGCGGGTCGGCGGCGCCGTGGCCCTGGGCGAACAGGAAGAGCCGACCTTCAAGAGAACCGAGCCCACCGATGGCACGCCCCGGGTGCGGCTTGAGACGGCCCTGAAGTTCTAGAAGCCCCTCAGGACCTTCTTGCCGGCGCAAGCCCTTCCACCGCCGCCAGACCCACCACGCCCGAGGCCAGCAGCCGCCGGGCGTTTTTCGTGCCCACCCCCCCCAGGGCATAGACGGGGCCGCCCGCCGCCCGCGCCAGGGCCGCCAGGCGCAAGGGGCCGAGCGGGGGGCCGGCGCTGGCGCTGGCGCTGGGAAACACCGCCGAGACCACCACCGCATGAGCGCCGCTGGCCAGTCCGGCCCGGGCGGCGGTCAGGCTATGGGCCGCCGCTGTCACCATCCAGCCGGGGTGGGCCTGGCGCAGGGCGCGGGACATGTGCGCCAGGCGCTCGGGCAGGTGGACGCCGTCTGCGCGGCAGGCTGCGGCCAGGGCGGGGTCTGCCCCGATCAGCAGCCGCACCCCCCGCGCCCCCGTCAGCCGCCGCAGATCCCGGGCGGTCTCCAGGCGCCCGGCGGCGCCAAAGGCCCTGTAGATCACCGCTGCGCCCGCCGGCAGGGCGGCTGT
Source organism: uncultured Caulobacteraceae bacterium (assembly GCA_947085575.1). GTDB lineage: Bacteria > Pseudomonadota > Alphaproteobacteria > Caulobacterales > Caulobacteraceae > Phenylobacterium. Next base: position 7,666 of record CAMTXB010000013.1, on the reverse strand, counting down.
TGCGGCCAGAAGGTTGGGGGTCCGGACCGGGTCGGTGAACAGCAGCAGCGGCGGCAGGGGCTTTTTTCCGCCCGCCCGGCGGCTTAAGGACCAGGCGGTCCGCCGCAGGTCCCAGAAGTCGAAGTCAGCCCCCATGTCCGACCCGCCCTCCGCCGCCGCCGCCGCCCGCGCCCGGGTGCTGGCCAGGATCGCCCAGGCCGCCCTGGCCGCCGGCCGCGCGCCGGCCGATGTGACCCTGGTGGCGGTGTCCAAGCAGCAGCCCTGGGCGCGGGTGGCCGATGTCCTGGCGGCGGGCCAGACCGTGTTTGGCGAGAACCGGGTCCAGGAGGCCCAGGCGCGCTGGGGTGAACAGCGGCAGGGGGTCGAGCTGCGCCTGATCGGTCCCCTGCAGACCAACAAGGTCCGCGACGCCGTCGCCCTGTTCGATGTCATCGAGACCCTGGACCGGGAGAGGCTGGCCCGGACCCTGGCGGAGGCGTTCGGCCATGAGGGCAAGACCGTGAGGCTCTACATCCAGGTCAATACCGGCGAGGAGCCGCAGAAGGCCGGCATCCCCCCGTCCGAGGCCGATGACTTCATCGCCCTGTGCCGGGCGGAGCTTGGGCTGTCGGTTGAGGGCCTGATGTGCATTCCCCCGGCCGACGAACCGCCGGGGCCGCACTTTGCCCTGCTGGCCAAGATCGCCGCCCGCAATGGGCTTTCCAGGCTCTCCATGGGCATGAGCGGCGACTTCGAGACCGCCGTGCGGTTCGGGGCCACCAGCGTTCGGGTGGGCTCGGCCCTGTTTGGCCAACGGGTCCCGGCCTGAGCCCTCAGTCCGGGGCGGGCGCAGCGGCGATCTCCAGGGCGTCTCCAGGGCCGGCCTTGGCCAGCACCGCCTCCAGATCAGGGCGCGACAGGGCGATGCAGCCCTCCGTCGGGGCATAGTCCGGCCTGGCCAGATGCAGGAAGATCGCCGAGCCCAGGGGGGCGACCGGCGGGTCGTCATTGTGGCCCAGCACCACCACCAGGTCATAGAGCCCGTCCTCCCGCCACAGGACCTCGTGGCTGGCGGCGAACGGCCGCCGGATGAGCCGGTTATAGTCCAGGTGGGTGGGATCGTCACACCAGCCGTCGTCCTGGCCGATGGGGCGGACCGGCAGCCCGGTCCTGGGCGCAGGCCCCCGGTCGGGGCGGTAGAGCACCTGGCGCAGGGGCCAGACGCCCAGGGGCGAGGCCCCGTCCCCCTCCCGCTTGTCGGTGGCCGGCCTCATGCCGCCCCGGCCGATGGCGCAGGGCAGGGGCCGGCCGTCCCAGAAGAAGCGACCGGCGGAATCGGCGCGGAATATCAAGGCCCTGCTCCCGAAACTCTTTGCCCGGAGCGGTCGAAACGGTGCATGTTTCGCCCCATGGCCCCGAGAAAGACCCTGCTGATCATTGACGACGACGACGACCTGCGCGGCGCTGTCGCTGAACAACTTCAACTGCACGAGGAGTTTGTCGCTGTCGAGGCGGCGACGGGCGCCGAGGGCGTTCGCATGGCCCAGGAGGTGCGCCCGGACCTCGTCCTGCTGGACGTGGATCTGCCGGACATGAACGGGCGGGAGGTGTGCAAGGCCCTGCGCCAGCAGGGGGTCGCCGCCCCGGTGATCATGCTGACCGCCGCAGCCTCGGACGAGGACACGGTCCAGGGCCTGGAGGCCGGCGCCAATGACTATGTCACCAAGCCCTATCGGTTCGCCGTCCTGCTGGCCCGGATCCGCGCCCAGCTCCGCAGCCACGAGCAGTCCGAAGGGGCGGTGTTCCAGCTGGGTGGCTACGAGTTCCGCCCGTCGGCCAAGACCCTGATCGCCCAGGGCCAGCGCAAGATCCGGCTGACCGAGAAGGAGACCAACATCCTGAAATACCTCTACCGGGCCGGGGACAAGCCGGTATCCCGGGAGGAGCTGCTGGCCGAGGTGTGGGGCTATAATGCCGGGGTGACCACCCACACCCTGGAAACCCACGTCTATCGCCTGCGTCAGAAGATCGAGCCGGACCCGGGCAATGCCCGCCTGCTGCTGACCGAGTCCGGCGGCTATCGGCTGGCGCCATAAAGTTGTACTATAGCTTTCATGGGCGCCAGTATGGTTCCTGGTCCTTGAGCATAAACCCTGGAAAGACTTAAGCCACAAGCCGCATTCTGCCCATGGGCGCGGTCGGTCTTCAACAGGCCACGTAAAGTTGATTTACAGGTGTAGAAAACGCTAATAGCGTTCCTGAATCGGGAGCGCGGCCATGAGCAAGTACGACCCCTTGGCGACCTACCTACAGCGGCAGCCTGGAGACCGTATTGCGCTGACCTTCGCCGAAATTGAGACGGTGATCGGGCGGCCATTGCCGGCGTCAAGGCGTTATCCAGCCTGGTGGAGCAACAGCCCGACCAACAATCCCATGACCCGGGTCTGGCTTGAGGCTGGCTTTGTCACCGAAAATGTGGACATCCCCGGCCAATGCCTGACCTTCCGGCGGGCGAAGCCTCTGGGGTTGCCGCCCGCCCCCGGCGGTCTGGACCGTTATCCCGGCTATGGGGCCATGCGGGGCACGATCCGGTTCGCCGCCAACCTCGATCTCACGGCCGCGGCCGATCCGGCATGGGGATCGAAAGGATGAGCGCGCCGATCCTGTTCGACACCGGCGCCTTGCTCTGGATCGGCAATGGCGAGCCGGTCAGTGATGGCGCGCGCACAATCCTGGATGAGACCTGGCGGGCGCAGATAGCGCCCATGGTCTCGCCCATGAGCGCGTGGGAGCTGGGTCTGCTCGAATCCCGTGGGCGGCTGAGCCTGACCAGTCCGGCCGACCGCTGGTGGGCGCGCGCCTGCGAAATGATGCGGTTGAGCGTCTGCGTTCTGTCTCCGGACATCCTGTTGCACGCCAGCGCCTTGCCGGGCGTGCCGCCCAATGACCCCGCCGACCGGATCATCATCGCCACGGCGCGGCAGCTTGGCCTCATCCTGATGACGCGGGACCGAATGGCGCTCGCCTATGCCGAGGCGGGCCATATCCGGGCGGTGGCCTGTTAAAGCCCCAGATCGGCGGTGACCGGGGCGTGGTCGCTGGGGCGCGCCCATTCGCGCACATCGTCATGCACCCGGGATGAGACCGCCCCTGTGCGGAGGGCCGCCTCCCGCAGGCCCGGCGTGACCCAGATGTGGTCCAGGCGCAGGCCGCGGTTGGACCGGCGGAAGTCCGCCGCCCGGTAGCTCCACCAGGAAAACAGCTTTTCCGGCTCCGGGGTCGCGGCCCGGGGCAGGTCGATGAAGCCCAGGGAGGCCTGCAGGGCGTCCATGGCCGCCACCTCGACGGGTGTGTGGCTGACAATCTTCGACATCTGCCGGTGGCTCCAGACATCGAACTCGCCGGGCGCCACGTTCAGATCCCCCAGGATCACCAGGGGCGCCTGAGGGTCGCGCCGGCCCATCTCGGCGGTGAGCGTCTCGAAGAAGTCCAGCTTGTGGTCAAACTTGGGGTTCTGGAGGCGGTCGGGGACATCCCCGCCGGCCGGCACATAGAAGTTCTGGATCTCCACCCCGGCCACCTTGGCCGAAACGCAGCGGGCGTGGCCCTCCCGGCAGACCTTGAGATCGGGGGCGTCGTCCAGGGGCAGGCGTGAGGCGATGGCCACCCCGTGCCAGCCCTTCTGGCCGGCGATCCTGACGTGCGGCAGGCCCATGGCGGCAAACGCCTCGCGCGGGAATTCCGCCGCCTGGCACTTGATCTCCTGCAGGCAGAGCACGTCGGGGGCCTGCTCATCGACGAAGCGGGCCACCTGCTCGGCGCGGAGGCGGACGGAATTGACGTTCCAGGAGGCGATACGGAGGCGCATGTCAGGGGTTTAGGCCAGGCCGCGCCATAAGAAAACGCCCGGGGACTGGAGAACCCCGGGCGCTAAGTCGTTCGTCTCTCATGCCGCCGCCGGGAGGGGATAGATTCCGGCTCGGCGCTGCCGCTGGGCCACGGCCCTGCATCAGCGATGCGTGTCATAATTGCCACGAAGGTCATAAAAGTCAAGGTCGAATCATGATGATTCTTGCCTGTTGTCAGATTGTCACATTCGCGGCCGGCCGGGGCGCAGGTTTCGCGGATCCTTGAGGACAAACAGACTATCGTCGAGGCTGGCCACCTTCTCCAGCCGGGTCAGCCGGATCCGGGTGCCCTGACCCTGGGGGTCGGTGATGGTCCAGCCCACCAGCTGCAGGGGGGCGCCGGCGAAGGTCAGGGTGATCTGGCCCTCGGCTTCCTTCTTGCCGTCCCGGGCGGTGATCGAGAACCCATCGGCCAGCCGGTTGACCCGGGTCACCTGAACCCCCCGATCCAGGCGGATCTGCCGTGACAGGAACAGGGAGAGCGGCGTGGCGCCCAGGGGGTAGGACTCGAAGGTCTTCAGCCTGGAATTGGCCACCGAGACCAGGTTCCCGTCGGACACCACCAGCAGACCCGAGGGCGGGGCATAGGCGAACCGGGCCTTGCCGGGGCGCTTCAGGAAGATCTCCCCCTGGGTGGTCACCCCCCGGGAGTCGGTCTGCACGAAGGCGCCCTTGGCCTGGGTCAGCCCCTCCAGATAGGCCACGGCGCGGTTGACCAGGGCCTGGTCGTCGGCCGACAGGGCCGCGGCGGCAGGCCCGGCGCGCAACAGCCCGGCCACAGGGATCGCCGCAAGGCCCAGCGCCAGGGTCCTCCGGGTCAGGTCAGGGGTGCGGATCATCACATCGGCTCCTTGGGAAGGACGCACAGTCTATGCCCTGTCCAGGGCGTCAATAGGGCGGCGGCCACTTGCGGCTTGGGCCGCACTCGACCTCCGAGGGCGGCAAACGACCCGGCGCCGGGCATCCATCCCTGGCGTGCCCGTCGGCCTTGGCCTTAACCCCTAGCCGGGGGCCGATGAATGGGTCATGTCCAGGATGTTCAGTCCTGTGCCAGGAGCCCGCCTTGACCACCCTTTGCCGCGACCGCGCCTGGATCGACAGGGCGGTTCACACCATCGAGGCCGACTTCAACCGCTCGGCGGACACCCACCTGCTGCGCACGCCCCTGGCCGGGGGCGTCGACCTCTATTTCAAGGACGAATCCACCCATCCCACCGGGAGCCTCAAGCACCGTCTGGCCAGGTCGCTCTTTCTCTACGCCCTTTGTAACGGCTGGATTGGCCCCCTGACCCCGATCATCGAGGCGTCCAGCGGATCGACGGCCGTGTCAGAGGCCTATTTCGCTCGCCTGCTCGGCCTGAGATTCATCGCGGTGATGCCCAGGTCCACCTCGGCGGAAAAGGTGGCCCAGATCGCCTTCCATGGGGGCGAAACCCATTTCGTCGCCGCCGCCCATGAGGTCTATGAGGAAAGCGCCCGCCTCGCCGCCGATCTGGGCGGCCACTATATGGACCAGTTCACCTATGCCGAGCGGGCCACCGACTGGCGCGGCAACAATAATATCGCCCAGTCGATCTTCAGCCAGCTGGCCCAGGAACCGCATCCGGTTCCGGCCTGGATCGTCGCCGGGGCTGGCACCGGCGGCACCACCGCCACCCTGGGCCGGTTCATCCGCTACAACTGCGCCCCCACCCATCTCTGTCTCGCCGACCCGGAGGCCTCGGTCTTTCACCGCCATGTGGCCGACCGGGGGGTGACCGCCAGCGCCGCCAAGGGTTCGATCATCGAAGGCATCGGCCGGGCCCGCTGTGAGCCGTCCTTCAATCCGGAGCTCATCGACCGGGCCATCGCCGTGCCTGACTCGGCCAGCATCGCCGGGGCGCGGGTGGCCTCGCGCCGGCTGGGCCGGTCCTGCGGGGGGTCCACGGGCACCAATCTCTGGGCCTGCGCCCAGGTGATCGAGGCCATGGCCGCCCGTGGCGAGAGCGGCTCAGTGGTTACGCTGCTCTGCGATTCGGGGGAGCGCTATGCCAGCACCCTCTCCAGCCCCGCCTGGCTGGCCGCCGCCGGCATCGACTCACGCCCCTATGAGGCGGCCCTGGAGGCCTTCTTCGACACCGGCCGCCTTGCGTTCCAGGAACCCATTCCGACCTGACCGGATCAATTGGACCGGACAAAATGACCTTAAATCAGAAGGTCAGAGCAAACCCGACCCGACAACCGTGTCACACCTATCGGAAAATGCGCCAGCGGGCGCCGATCGGGCGCTATTTGATCACGAGGCCCTGGCCGGTGGGCAGTTCGAGGATCCGGTAGCCCCGGGGCAGCATCCACCGGATCTCGGCGACCATCTGCTCCTGATAGGCCAGCCAGCCGAAGTCATCGAGGATCAGAATGCCGCCGGGGGAAATCCGGTCGAAGAGCACCTCCAGGGCGCCGATCTCGGCGGCGGCGTTGTTCAGGTCCAGGTGCATGAAGGCGATCCTGTCCGGCGCGGCCTCGGCCAGGGAGTCGGGGACCCGGCCCTGGGTAATGGTCACATTGGGCATGTCAGCAAACCGCGCCCGGACCTGGTCTGCCAGGGTCTCGCTGTGCTCCTGCATGCTGTGATGGGGCATGGACGCGTCGTGCTGGAACAGGTCGTAGAGATAGTAGTGCCGGGGCAGATCGACGAAGCCGACGATCTCCGAGATGATCCTGGCCGAATTGCCCTTGTAGCAGCCGCATTCGACGAAATCGCCCTCGACCCGCAGGGCGGTGCGCGCGGCCCAGGCCAGGGTCACGATCCGCCACAGGGCGCCGCGCTCGGCGACGGTCGCGGCATTGCGCAGGAAGGCGTCCATGAGCTCCCGGTCATCCAGGAACCCCAGGCGTTTTTCGAAGGTGATCAGATTGTCGCCGACGAAGACCCCCTGAGGCCGGGTCAGGGAGGTCCCCAGATTGTCCACCAGATTGGAGATCGGCGCGGCATCCTTCAGGCCATAGAAGGACCGGGGCATGATCGCCGAGGGGTGTTGAAACTTGCTGGTGTCGGCCATGGCGCCTCCGGAGGTTTAGCCTATGCACCCTTACCATGCTGAGATCGCCGCGCCAGCGGGCGACAGGGGCGCGGGGGCCGGGTCGGGGATCAGGCGCGGGCGCGGTCATGGGGCCCCTCGCACCATGGAGGGGTCTGCCCGCCAAGTCGCCCTCGCAGCCCCCTGGCGATTTCCCGCTGGCGACCCCATCTAGGGATCAGCGTCATCGGGCGTGTGCCGCGTCTCAGGCGGTCGATCCCTTCCGGTGCGGCGCAAACACGGTTGTCCATGTCCCCCCTCCTGCTCGTGGCCGCGCTCTGCGCCGTCACCGCCCTTCTGGCCCCCGTCGCCTTCTCCCTCCTGGGCCTGCGCGGGCGTTAGCCCTCGCCACCGGGCCCGATCCCTGCGCAACTGATCCCCCAATCAGAGCGGCCAAGGCCGCCCCCGGAGACCTGCCATGGCCAAGGGCCAGAAAAAATCCAACCGCGAGATCCGCAAACCCAAGCAGACGGCCGTCGCCAAGCCGGAGCCGGCCGCCCGCTCGTTCCTGGATCCGGCCGGCGCTGCGCCGGGCAAGCGACGCTGATCCCCTGATCGGGAGGCTTGGCGCCGTCGTGGGCGCAGGGCTTTGAATCCGGGTTAACGCGGATTTGGGTTTAGGACGGCGGCGAGGTACTCAGGGTTCCAGCTGGCGATCTTGCGCCGTCGCTTGATGCTGGTGAGTTTTGGGGCTGGTGGTTTGTTGGTCTTGCGTCGCAGGCC
>CAMTXB010000012.1:0-44725 GCA_947085575.1 uncultured Caulobacteraceae bacterium | reverse complement strand
CTGAATGACGGGGAACTCGTACTGAAAGGTCTCTCCAGGCCGGATGCCCGGAAAGCTCACCCCGGGCACGCCATCCATGTGGAAGGGCAGCAGCACACCATGCCAGTGGATCGAGGTGTCCTCGTCCAGGGTGTTGGTCACCGACAGCCGCGCCCTCTGTCCCTCGCGCAGGCGGATCAGCGGGGCGGGCACGGTCCCGTTGACGGTGATGGCGTGGCCGGTGCGCCCGCCCACGGAGAAGGGCGCGTGACCGACGTGCAGGCGGATGTCAGCGCCGCTCAGAACGCCTGGATCAGTCCGCAGGCGCCCATGCCCTGACTGCGCCCAGGCGGGCATGAGGCCCAGCGCGGTCGCCAGGCCGGCGCCCCCAGCCAGTCCCCGCAAAACCGTGCGTCTGCCGCGGTCGATCATCTGGATGGACTCCCTCTGCGTCGTCACCGGAGGCCGTGATGCCCTAAGGACCACGGTACGGAGTCAAGGGCAGAAGGCCTGACCACCGCCGACGAACGGAGCCGCCCCAGGGGCAGTCTTCAGTCGAAGATGTCGAAGATCCGGGGCCGCTTCTTGTAGCCCGGACCGTGGCCATATTCGCCGCGCTCGCCGCGCTCCCCGTATTCCCCCCGCTCGCCATAGCCGCCAGACCACTGCGGCGGTGGGGCGCGATGGGGCGGTGCGCCCATCGGGGGCTGGGGGGGCGGGGGCGCCTGGGGCTGGAGCGGGACGGCGTCTGCGGCGGCGGACTCCATGAGCTTTTCCAGCTCCCCCCGGTCGAGCCACACCCCCCGGCAGGTCGGGCACATGTCGAACTGTACGCCGGAGCGCTCGACGGTCTGCATGGGGCTGTTGTCGTTGGGACACATGAGCAGGGGCATCAGGACTTCCTTCTGAACATTGGAGGCGCGACGGCCAGCGCGACCATAGCACCTCACGGGACGAGGTGATGCGTCCGACATCGCAACCGCCGACGGCCCGGCGGCGCCAGAGGGGCCCGGTTCGCCATCTGAAGATGGGCCTGGACATGAAACCTGACAAGGGCGCCCGCCGTCGCCCCCTGTCCCGGGTCGCCAGACCATGCGCGGTTCCTGGATCTTCGGCCGAGGGGTCGCCCCGCAGGCCCGCCCTCGGCTATGGAAGACGACAGCCCGCGCCGGTGAGGAGGTCCCCCTTGATCGTACTGAGCCATGTCCTGAGCCCTCATCAGGTGGGGGAACTCCGGGAGGGGCTGGCCCGCGCGCCCTTCCACGACGGACGGAACACCGCCGGCCCCGCCGCCCTGAAGGTCAAGGACAATCAGCAGGCGCGCGGCGATGACCCGGCCGTGATCGCCATGGCCCGTCAGGTGCGCCTGGCCCTGGAGCGTCACCCGATGATGGACAGCCTGGCGCGGCCCGCCCGCTGGTCGAACCTGATCTTCTCCCGCTATGGGCCAGGGCAGCAGTATGGCCTGCACGTGGACAACGCCGCCATGGTGGACGAGCACGGCTGGCCCCTGAGGACGGACTACAGCTTCACACTCTTTCTCTCGGACCCGGACGCCTATGGGGGCGGGGACCTTCAGGTGCAGGACCTGTCGGGCGAACATGCGTTCCGCCCGCCTGCAGGAAGTGCGGTGCTCTATCCCACAGGCGCCCTGCACAGGGTGGCCCCGGTGACCTCTGGCGTTCGGCTGGCCTGTGTGGGCTGGATACAGAGCCGGATTCGCCGCCCCGACCAGCGCGAGGTGCTGCATGACCTCGAACAGGTCCGGGACGACCTTGGACCTGAGGCCGCCACCCTGCGCCTGGACAAGGCCATCGGCGCCCTGTTGCGCATGTGGAGCGAGGACTGAGCGCACGGCCTTCGGCCCAAGGGCTTGCTGAGCCCGGACCAAATCCTCTGAACGCTGAATCAGAATTTAGGATCTAGGGCTGCGGCGGGTTTCGACCGTAGAACCGGACTCAACTTCGACAGAACGCGCTCTTGCGGCCGCGCCAGACATCCCAGGGGTCCCCCGTGCAGTTTGATGACGTCATCCTCGGTCGCCGCAGCATCCGCGGCTACAAGCCCGACCCGGTTCCGAAGGAACTGATCGAGGAAATCCTGACCCTGGCCATGCGGGCGCCGTCGTCCATGAACACCCAGCCGTGGAACTTCTACGTCATCACCGGCGAACCCCTGGACCGGATCCGGGCCGGCAACACCGAGCGGATGGCGGCAGGCGTGCCGCAGTCGCGGGAGTTCCGCACCGGACAGGCCTTTGAGGGCCAGCACCGGGAGCGCCAGGTGGGGGTGGCCAAGCAGCTGTTCGCCGCCATGGGGATCGCCAGGGACGACAGGGAGATGCGTCAGGACTGGGTGCTGCGCGGCTTCCGCCAGTTCGATGCGCCGGTCTGCATCATCGTCACCTATGACCGCATTCTCGACGGCAGCGACGACACCCCCTTCGACTGCGGCGCGGTGACCACCGCGCTGGTCAACGCCGCCTGGTCCCGGGGGCTGGGCGCGGTGATCAACAGCCAGGGCATCATGCAGTCGCCGGTGGTCCGCGCGCATGCCGGCGTCGCCGAGGATCAGGTCATCATGAAGAGCATCGCTCTGGGCTGGCCAGACCACACCTTCCCGGCCAATGCGGTGGTCTCCGAACGCAAGTCCGTGGCGAAGGCCGCCACCTTCGTCGGCTTCGACGCCTGATCTCGCCGGAATCGCACCGTGGCCACAGCCGTTGAGGGGACACATGCCTGACGCCCTTCCCCACTGGCAGCAGCTGGCCCTCTACGCCATGGCCGCAGCTCTGCTGCTGACCCTCCTGCCGCGGCTGCCCCATGTGGGCCGGGCCCTGCACAGCGTCCTCTCCTTCGGCCTGCTGGCGCTGTGCGTGTTCTTTCTGCTGCAGCAGGCGCCCTATCAGCCCTGGCTGGCGCCGCTGCTGGCCCGCGTGGGCGCCGATCGCCAGGTGGTGAGCGGCCAGGAGGTGCGCCTGCGCATGTCCCCCGACGGCCATTTCTGGGCCCCGGTGACCCTCAATGGCGTCGAAACCCGCATGCTGGTGGATAGCGGGGCGACCCTGACCACCCTGTCGGTGGACACCGCCCAGCGCGCGGGTCTGAGCCCCACGCCGGGACTCGCCCCCATCTTCGCGCGCACCGGCAATGGCATCGTCCAGGCGAGGCCTGCCTCGGTGGACGAGTTACGGCTGGGGGGCCTGACCGCCACAGACCTGGCGGTGGCCATTTCGCCCAGCCTGGGTCCCATCGACATCCTGGGCATGAATGTCCTGGTGCGGCTGGCCAGCTGGCGGGTCGAGGGTCAGACCATGATCCTGACACCGCATCCGCAAGCCGAGACGACGGGCGCATCCTGACATCACAACAACCCGCCACGTCATTGCGGAGGCAGGGCCGTGCGCACAGCCTGCGGGCCATCATTGCAGGTCTCAGGAGAGCCCCATGCCCACCCCCTTGCCCCTCGACGTCACCCGGCAGTTCCTGAAAGACATGGAGCAGATGGATTATGATGCGGCCATGCGCTGGGTGGCCGACCAGTGCGAGTACGTGAATCCACCGCCCCTGCCCGTGGTCTATGGACCCGCCGGCGTCCGCGGCCTGCTGGAACCCTTTTTCGCCCCGACCCTGCGCAATGAATTCAAGCTGTTGCGTGAGGCTGTCCAGGATTCCACGGTCTTCGTCGAGCGCCTTGACCGGCACCAGCTGGCCGACAGGTGGGTGGAGCTCCCGGTCACCGGCGTGTTTGACGTCCAGGACGGCAAGATCACCTACTGGCGGGACTATTTCGACGCCGCCACCATCCTGTCCCAGTGGCCTGATGTGAGCTCTCAATAGGGAAATACGGAAGTACGGGGTCGAAATACGGGCGAAATACGGCGCGAAATTCCGGTGACATGGCGTAATTGCTGTAGGCCCATCCATGCCTTGAAATAGGGGAGAAAATAGAGGGACACTATACTTATTAATCGCCCCTTTTGCCACGCAATCCGGGGCGCAAGCCGAAGGTCGGTTAATAAGTATAGTGTCCCCCTATTTCTTTTCTCCGGCCATGGCGGCGATTTCGGAGGCTTGGGACACCGACAAAAAACAGAGCTGGGCATTGCGCCGTTCGGCGACCATCATCGGGGCTCCAGGGAGGCGCTGATGGGGCGAGGCGGAGTTGCAACAATCCTACTTGGGGTGATCGCCATCCTCTTAAGCGGCTGCCTTCGCCCACCTCCGCTGCAGCCGCCTGCCGGCGTCCACCTTACGCCACTGCGCTCGATCTCGCCGCTTGAGGCTCGCGTGCTGCTGGCCCTTACGGGCGTGAAAGGCATCCCCGTCCGCCACGCCGTGGACTGTTACCGAATGGAGTACCCCGGCATTGGCGCGGACGGGCGGCCCTCGCAGCTAAGTGGTCTCCTTGCGCTGCCGCGGGGCGTTGCGGCAAAGCGGCTGGTTAGCTTCCAGCACGGCACCGCCACGACCCGTTCCGCCGTCCCGTCTAAGCCTGACGGCACAGGCCTCGCCGCCGCGATCCTGTTCGCTGGCAACGGCTATGCCCTGATCGCGCCGGACTATCCCGGCATGGGCAGCGACCCTGGCCGCCATCCATACTATGTCGCTGACGCCATTGGCCCCGCCGTCGTTGGCATGGTCGAGGCGGCGCAGAAGCTGGACCGCGTGCCCAACGCTCCAGTGTTCTTGTCTGGGTTCTCGCAGGGCGGATGGGCGAGCCTCGTCGCCCTCCGCATGCTGGAAGACGCAGGAGCGACAGTCCTGGGCGCCGCACCGGTGGCGGCGCCGATCGACCTCCGACACACTTCACTGCCCGCGGCTCTCCAGGGCCGAGCCCCGTCCCACTCACTCTATCTAGCCTATGCCGCATGGGGGCAGTCGGCCCACTACGGCGAGCCCCTCGACAGCGTGCTGACGCCGGAATACTCAGCCCTCGTGGAGCGGCTCTTCGACGGCGCGACGCCAGAGGATATTGTGGCCGCGCTGCCGACAGAGCCGCGGCGAATGTTCAATGCGCGTCTCCTCGACGCCTATGACCACGGTGGGTCACATTGGTACCTCAACGCCTTCGCCGCGGCGAGCCTGACAGACATGCAACCCCGCGCGCCGGTCCGACTCTATTTTGGCGCGATGGACATCGACGTGGTCCCGCAGGAGGCCCTGACCGCCGAACGCACGTGGCGGGCGCAGGGCGCCGAGGTGACGGCTGTAAACGTCGGTCCCTTCGGCCATGACGAATCCATGCTGGCTGCAGCACCGCTCGTCTTCGCCTGGCTCTCCGAGCTGGAGGCGGCAGGTCGATAGTGACCCCTATCGCATTCGGCTGGTCAGCACAGTCGCAAGCCCCATCAGTGGTAGATGGTCCCCTTCGGGAAAACAGCCTCGGCGAAATTGGGGAGGAAATAGGGGGACACTATACTTATTAATCACCCCCCTGCGCCACGCAATCCGGGGCGCAAGCCGAAGGTCGATTAATAAATATAGTGTCCCCCTATTAAAGAGGCTGTTTCCCCGTATTTCTTGCCGCGTCATAACGAAAAAGCCCTGGCGGCCCGGAAGGGACTCGAACCCCTGACCTTCGGTTTAGGAAACCGCTGCTCTGTCCTGCTGAGCTACCGGGCCGGCGGGTTGAGCGATGCCATGGGGCGGGGGGCGGCGCCAAGCCCCCATGGGCGCGGCAGGGCCAAACGACGAACGCCCGGCGCGGGGCCGGGCGTTCTAGTCGTCTCGTCACGCGCGCCTAGGCGGCTGCGGAGGCCGAGGCGGAAGCCTTGACCAGCAGGGACTTGTTCAGCATCACGATGGCGGCGTCGCGGTCGATCCGCTCGATGGCGGCGACTTCCCGGGCCATGCGGTCCAGGGCCGATTCATAGAGCTGGCGCTCGGAATAGGACTGTTCCGGCTGGTTCTCGGCCCGGTGCAGGTCGCGGACCACCTCGGCGATGGAGATCAGGTCGCCGGAATTGATCTTGGCTTCGTATTCCTGGGCCCGGCGGCTCCACATGGTGCGCTTGACGCGGGCGCGACCCTTGAGCGTGTTCAGCGCCTGGCTGACCACGTCGCCTTCGGCCAGGGAGCGGAGGCCCGAGCTGCGCGCCTTGCCGGTGGGCACCCGCAGGGTCATCTTCTCGTGGTCAAAGGTGATCACATAGACTTCAAGCGAAAGACCGGCGATGTCCTGGGTCTCGACCGCCTGTACCTGGCCGACGCCGTGCGCCGGATAGACCACATGGTCGCCTACCTGGAAATCCAGACCGTTCTTGCTCATTGCGAGACCCTTCAAAATGGACCGGGCGGCTGATCAGGAGTCACGGAGGCAACGCTCACAGGGGCGAACCGGTCCTCGTCGCGGCGGGCGCGAAGTCCGATATCTCTGGAGCGGTGAAAACCTCTTTAGACACCCTCGCCCTGGGCGGGCGTGATCGGCCGGCGACGGCTCTTCTGCTGTACGACGGGGCAGACGACAGCCGCCTGCCTCCACGCCAATTATGAACGTAGCATAAAAATGAGCCGAAAGAAAGGCTTGGGGTCCCCAAGGCGCCGGGCTGCGGCGGCCGGTCAGGAGCCCCGGCCCGGCTTCTCGCTGAAGTACTTCTCCAGCTTGCCGGTCTCGCGCTCGTACTGCTCAGCGTCGGCGGGGGGCTCACCCTTGACGGTGATGTTGGGCCAGATGCGGGAATATTCCGAGTTGATCCGCAGCCACTTGCCGTCCGGGTCATCCTCGGTGTCCGGCTTGATGGCGTCCACCGGGCATTCGGGCTCACAGACGCCGCAGTCGATGCACTCGTCCGGATTGATGACCAGGAAGTTCTCGCCCTCATAGAAACAGTCGACGGGGCAGACCTCGACGCAGTCCATGAACTTACATTTGATGCAGGCATCCATGACGATGTAGGTCATCGGGTCGATAGCTCCGGTCGCCGCCAGCCGTGGCGAGAGGTTGGAAGGCGCGGTTTTTCATGGCGCGGCGGCGCCTTGTCAACCACGGGGCATAGCCTGTCCTTGGCCCCTGTGCGCCTCAGTATATCTGCAAGGGTGAATAGAGGGTTCGGGCTTCGGTGGGTGGGCCGCGCCGCTCGCCCATGGCCTCGACGGTGACCGCCGTCACCCGCCCGCCGATGGCGAAGACCAGCTGGTCGCCGGCCCGCACCGTGCGCGAGGGCTTGTCCAGCCGGTTCTCCTGTCCCGACCGCGTCAGGCGCACCCGCTTGGCCTCGACAAAGGCCGCCGCCAGGCTCCGGGTCCTGAAGAACCGCGCCCGCCACAGCCAGACATCGATGCGGCAGGTCTCGGCGCCCGGCGCCTCGCTCATGCAGCCCCTCCTGAGGTCGGGCTGCGGCGTCGGCGGCGGGGCCTGCGTCTGGCGACAGGGGCCGCGGCCCTTGGCGGGGCCGGGCGGGGGGGTGGGGTCTTCAGGGCGGCCAGGGCGGCGAAGGGGGAGGCGGGCAGGGGCGTCTTGGCGGCGCCGGCATTGGCCAGGGGCTTGCGCCGCCACGGTCTGGCGGGGCCTGTGGGGCCTGCGGGGGCGTAGTCAAGGGCCCGCAGGATGATCTCCCCCTGCGCCGGGCTCCAGCCCAGGGCGGTCCAGATCTCAGGGTCCAGCTGAAAGCCCCCGGCGGCCAGGGGGGCTGCGCGCAGCCGCTCGGCCAGCTGCTCCAGGGCGGCGACGGGGACCGAGAGGCCGCCCACCGCCCGATGGCCATGGGCGGCCAGCCGCCAGGGCGCCGGTGTATGCACGGGCAGGAAGGAGAGTCCCTCTTTGGGCGGGCGCCAGGGGGTCCCGCCTCCATAGGCCTCGGCCCCATCGGCCTCGGTTGCAAAGGCCTGGGTCGCAAAGGCCTGGGTCGCAAAGGCCTGGGCGAAGGAGAGCGCCTCGGGCGTCAGAAGGCCCGGCATGAACAGGCTGAAGGCGCCGATCCGCACCCCCAGAGACTTCAGCGCCCGGCGTTCCACCTGGCTGAGCGCAGCCACCTCCTCCCGGACCTGGGCGCGGTCCAGCACACCCCCCTGCTCCAGCAGGCGATAGGCCAGGCCCCGGGGCAGGCCCTTGATGCGGCCCTCGGTGACGGCGGCGTCCAGCTTGCGCAGGGGGCTAAGGCGCCGTCCGGCCTCGGCGGCCAGGAAGGCCTCCAGCCGGCGCTGGGCCCGCTCCCGGGCCGCGGCCTCGCCGAGCTCGCCAAACAGCCGCACCCGGGGGGAGAAGGGCCGCCCGCCACTGAGCGCGCCGACGGCCTCGCCCCGCCACAGGACCACACCCTCGGGACTGAGGGCGAAAGCCGCGTCCGTCTCGGCGGCCAGCCTGCCCAGCCGCCGGGCGATCTCGGGTCCCACGGCGGCGATGGCCGCGGCGCGCAGGGCCTTGGTCTCCAGGATCGAGGCGCCCTGATCGGCCTCGAAGCTGACGCCCTGCAGGCGGCCCACATACTGGCCCTCGACGGTGACGGCGCCGTCGCCGCCGACGCCCGCCAGCATTTCGTGGCGGACCCTCAGGCCCCGCATCAGCGCGCTGGTGCGGCGGTCCACGAACCGGGTCATGAGCTTTTCGTGCAGGATGTCCGACAGCCGGTCCTCCAGCTGGCGCATCCTGCCCTGCCAGCCGCTGGGATCGACCAGCCAGTCGGGGCGGTGGGCGACATAGGACAGGGTGCGCACCGACGACAGCCTTTGGGCCAGGGCGTCGATCTCGCCTTCGGTGCGGTCCAGCTGCCTGTGCTGACGGGCGATCCAGTCGTCGGGGATCCGGCGGCGGCCCGTGGTCAGATGGTCGAACAGGTCGCGGACCAGGCGCACATGCTCCTCCGACGAGACCTTGCGGAAGTCCGGCGTCTGGCAGACGTCCCACAGTTTGAACAGCGCGGCCCGGTCCCGCACCCGGCTGATGACATCGGGATCGGTGGCCAGCCTGCGCAGGGTGATCTCGTCCAGCGCCTCCTGGGCAAGCCTCAGGCCCGAGCGATCGGGGGTACGCGCCAGGGACCGCAGGAGGTCTGGGAGGGAGTCGAAGTCGAGCCTGGCGTTGCGCCACTCCGCGCCGGTCATGGCCTCGAACTGATGGTTCTCGACCGCCTCGACCAGGTCCTCGTCCATCTCGTCGCAGTCGCCGGTGACGCCGAAGGTCCCGTCCGTGCGGAAGCGACCGGCGCGACCGGCGATCTGGCCGACCTCCTGGGGCGCCAGCCAGCGATTGCGCCGCCCGTCGAACTTGCGCAGGCCGGCAAAGGCCACATGGTCGACATCCATGTTCAGGCCCATGCCTATGGCGTCGGTGGCCACCAGGAAGTCCACCTCCCCCGATTGATAGAGCGCGACCTGGGCGTTGCGGGTCCGGGGGCTGAGCGAGCCCATGACCACGGCCGCCCCGCCCCGCTGGCGGCGGATCAGCTCGGCGATGGCGTAGACCTGGTCGGCGGAAAACGCGACGATGGCGCTGCGCCTCGGCAGGCGGGTCAGTTTCCGGGAGCCCGCATAGGTCAGGCTGGAGAACCGCTCGCGGCTGACGATCTCGGCGCCGGGCAGCATGCGGCGGACCAGCGGCGCCATGGTCGAGGCGCCCAGGAGCATGGTCTCGTACCGGCCCCGCGCGTGGAGCAGCCGGTGGGTGAAGACATGGCCCCGTTCCGGGTCGCCGCAGAGCTGGATCTCGTCGACGGCCAGGAACTCCACGTCCCGGGAGAGCGGCATGGCCTCGACGGTGCAGACGAAATAGACCGCCCGCGGCGGGACGATCTTCTCCTCGCCGGTGATCAGGGCGACCAATGAGGTCCCGCGCAGCTTGACGATCCGGTCATAGATCTCCCGGGCCAGCAGCCGCAACGGCAGGCCGATCATGCCCGAGGCATGCCCCAGCATGCGCTCGACCGCCAGATGGGTCTTGCCGGTGTTGGTCGGCCCCAGCACCGCCACCAGGCGGGATGGCGCCGCACCTGAGGGACGGTCACTCATGGGATCAAGGTGGGTGCGGAATCACCCGGGGGCAAGCGGGTCAGGAACACCTGCCATGAGGAATCCGTCAGGCCTGAACTATTAGGCAGGAGGAACTGCCGGACGGCCCGTCTCGCGGGCGCCGCCGTGGTCTATCCCATGGTCCAGGCCGTCCTGTTTGGAGCCGGCCTGATCGCCGTCCTGGTCCTGGCGCCGCAGGTCAGCGCCCAGGTCTCCATATCCTTGCCGATCGTGGTCACGGCCCTGGTGTCCCTGCCGATATGCCGGATGATCGCACCGAGGATGACGGCCCGCCCTATGCGGCGAGATGCCTTCGCCACCCTTGTTCGACGTTGAGGCGCGCCAGCTATCGATTCAGCGTGGCGTTGGAACAACCAGGACGTCGATGTCGGCGAACCTCAGCAGATCCTGCGACACGCTGCCGAGCCAGGCCTGCGCCAGGGCAGATCGCCCCTGGGCCCCGACGATGACAACTTCCGCCCGCACGCGCCTGGCCACATCACGGATGGTCTCGGCCGCCGACAGCTCGATCCGCTCGACGATCTGGTCTGTGAGCTTGAGGCCGGCTGTCCTGCACATGGCGTCGAGCTGAGCCAAGGCTGAGGCGGTCTCCGCCAGCAGATAGTCCTTTCGGTGTTCCGCATTGACCGCCGTGCGCGCCATCAGACTGTCAGCGGCAGCCTGGTAGGCGTGGGCTGCTGAGACCTGGGCAGGCCCCAGTAGTCCTAGCGCCTTGGCGGCGGTGATCGCCCGGGCGGCGTTTTCGGAAAAGTCGGTGGCCAGCAGGATCCGCTCATAGGCCGCCGCAGGCAGACAATTGGCCATCAGGACGGGCGTGCCGCTGCCCCGAATGATCCGTTCAGCCGTGGCGCAGACAAAAATGCTCCTGATCCGGTCGCGGCGATAGGGTCCGAGAACTATCAAATCCGCCTCAACCTCCCGGGCCATGACGGGAATCTGTTCGAACGGCTCACCGATGGCCAGACGCGCCTCGCAACTCAGGCCATCGGATTCTCTGAGTCCCCGGGCGAGTTTCTCCAGAAGGAGCTCACTTTCGCGATGCTCGACATCCAGGAGGCTCTCGGCCTGATCGTCATCCACCACATGGGTCACGATCAGATCGCTGTCGAACTGTCGGGCCAGCAGCGCACCCCGGCGAACCGCGCGGTCCGAGCGGGAGGAGAAGTCGGTGGCGATCAGGATGCGACGCATGGTCTACGGCTCCAGGAACACAGGAACGTCACTTAACTCAGCAGGCGGGGCAGCCTTGAAGAGTGACACTGCCATGGTCAGGCTGGCCCGGTCCCCGGCCTCACAACTTTGTTTGGCGCCTGGGCGCGTCACATGGCCGTTCTATTGGGCCGCCCCAGATGTTGCTGGAGAAGACTGAATGCTCAACGAGTGGATCGCCGCCTCGGTGTTCAATGAGGTCGCCGCCCTCCTCGTGTTGGCCGCCGGTGTCGGCGCTATCGGCCTGGCCCTGCGTCAGCCACTGATCGTCAGCTTCATCGCGGTGGGCATCATCGCGGGCCCGTCCGTCCTTGACGTCGCCCGCTCAGCCGAAGCTATCGATCTCCTGGCCGAGCTGGGCATCGCGGTGCTGCTGTTCCTGGTGGGCATCAAGCTTGACGTGAAACTGGTGCGTAATCTGGGACCGGTGGCCCTGGCCACCGGACTTGGCCAGGTTCTGTTCACCTCGGTCTTTGGCTTTCTGATCGGTCTCGCCCTGGGGCTGGACGCAACGACCAGCCTCTATGTGGCTGTGGCCCTGACCTTCTCCAGCACGATCATCATCGTCAAACTTCTGTCGGACAAGCGGGAGCTGGAGACCCTGCATGGGCGGATCGCCCTAGGCTTCCTGATCGTCCAGGACATCGTCGTCGTCCTGGCGATGATTGTGCTGTCTGCGGTTGGCGTCAGCGCGGCCGAGGACGCGGGCGTCGCCGATGTGCTGCGCGTGTTCGGCGCTGGGGCGGTCATGCTCGGCCTTGTGATCCTGTTCGCCAAGTTCGTGGCCGACCGGCTTACAGAGCGCCTGGCCCGAGCCCCGGAACTGCTGATCGGATTCGCCATCGCCCTGGCTGCGGCCTTCGCCGCCCTGGGGGAGGGCCTGGGATTCGGCAAGGAGCTGGGCGGGCTCTTGGCCGGCGTCGCCCTGGCCTCCACCCCGTTCCGTGACACGATCTCCGCGAGGCTCGCCCCTCTTCGGGATTTTCTGCTGCTGTTCTTCTTCATTGCGCTGGGGTCCAGCCTCGATCTTGGCGGCCTCGGCGATAACAGCCTCGGCGCCGTGGTGCTGTCCCTCTTCGTTCTGGTGGGCAATCCCCTCATCGTCATCCTGATCATGGCCCTGCTGGGCTATCATCACCGCACCGGTTTTCTCGCCGGTCTCACGGTGGCTCAGATCAGCGAGTTTTCCCTTATCTTCATGGCCATGGGCGTCACGCTTGGCCATGTCTCCAACGACGCCTTGGTTCTGGTCACGATGGTGGGGCTAATCACCATCGCGGCCTCCACCTACATGATCACCTACTCTCATCAGCTCTATCGTCTGTGCGAACCGGCCCTGAACCTGATCGGGCGTATGCGCCGCCCTGATCCGCGGCACGCGGCCAGGGCGGCCGAGGATGGCGAGCAGGGCGGATATGACATGGTGCTGTTCGGTCTTGGCCGGTATGGCGGCGCCTTGGGCCGCGGGCTCACCGATGCGGGCTATAGCGTTCTCGGGGTTGATATCAGTCCGGCGGCGGTTCGAGCCTGGCGCGATACAGGCCATGACGGCGTGTTTGGCGACCTGTCTGACCCGGAGTTCCTGAGCGGACTGCCGCTGGCTAGCACTGACTGGGTGGTAGCCACGGTCAGGATGGAGGCCAATGGGGTGAACCATGCTGATGGCCGCATCGTGCTGATGCAGCATTTGCGGGAGCGTGGCTTTGAGGGGCGGGTCGCATTGACCTCAAGCCAGACCACAGAGATGGACCTGTTGCTCGCCGCCGGCGCCGACCTTGTCCTGACGCCGTTTGAAGATGCCGCCGCCCACGCCATCTCTGCGATCGAGGCCTGCGGTGGACCTGCTGATTCCCGGGGGTCGAGGCTCCGCAAGAGCCCTTTCCGATCCGATTGAGTCAGTCAGGTCGGATAAAAAAGTCTATAAATCAAGATCATAAAGCATTATTCACCCGATGGCCGTTTCCCACCTATCGGAAATTGCCTCTGGCGGGGACGCGTTTTGCGCTCTTGCTCCCCCTTAGGCCGGATTGACCGAACGCGGGTCTTGCCGGAGGGTCGCCGGCGATCACGGCTGTGGTCGCTTCGGGGAGATCTCCGGCTGTGTTTCGATCCATTCGACGGATAACCCTGGCCCTTGCGGCGATGACCCTGTCGGCCTGTGTGGCCGGCGACATTCCCTATGAGGACCTGGAGGCCCGCTATGGGAGCGAGAGCTCCCGTTTCATGGAGCTGCCGGACGGTGTGCGGGTTCACTACCGCGATGAGGGCAATCGGCAGGCCCTGGTCACCCTGGTGATGGTGCACGGCTTCGCCGCCTCCCTGCACGCCTGGGAGCCCTGGGTGGCGCGGCTGGAGGAGGACTATCGGCTGGTGAGCCTGGACCTTCCCGGTCACGGGCTCACCCGGGCGCCAGCGGGCTATCAGGCCAGCCCCGAAGGCCAGGTGGCGGTGGTCGATGCGGTGGCCGAGGGTCTGGACCTGCCCCCCTTCGTGCTGGCAGGCAATTCCATGGGCGGCGGGGTGGCCTGGCGCTATGGCCTGGCCCATCCGGAAAAGGTGCGGGGTCTGGTGCTGGTCAATGCCGCAGGCTGGCCGGCGACCGCCGAGCCTGCAGCCGGCGCCGACAGCCGGCCCCTGGTGTTCAGGCTGCTGGAGAACCCCGTCGGCCGCAGCCTGCTGCGCAATCTTGATCCCCGGCCCCTGGCCGGCCGGGGCCTGCGCCAGGCCTATGGGGATGACACCCTGGTCACGCCGGAGCTGATCGACCGCTATGTGGCGCTCGCCCGGGCGCCTGGCCACCGGGCCATCCTCACCGATCCCCGCCGGCGGGGCGCCGCCGCGCCGGTGACCCCCGAGACCTTCCAGGCGATCAGGGTTCCGACCCTGGTGATGGTCGGGGCGCTGGATCAGGTGATTCCCGCCGAGCGGGGGGCGGGTTTCGCCCTCGGCATCCCCGGGGCGCGGCTTATCACCTATGCGGACGGCGGCCATGTGCCGATGGAGCAGTTGCCCGACCGCACGGCGAAGGATCTGCGAGCCTTTCTGGAGGCTCTGCCGCCGGCGTCCTGAGGGGACGGGAACACGGGCAAAACAAAGCGGGACCGAATCAGCGACGGGGGGTGATTCAGCCTTTGTTCCCTACAAGATATTGTAGTCCCCCAGGTTTTTGCACACAAGCCGCAAGGCCCTGCCGTCCTGGCCGAGTCCCTGTCCCGCCCGCCGGAGGCTAAACAGAGCCCGCCATCAGGTCGCCTGGAGCTCCCTGCGCTTCGCTGCCCGCTTCGCCTTGACGGCGGGGGCGGGTTTCGCCTATATCGCCCGCTCTCTTGTGCGGGCCGGGGTCCGCGCTTTTTTTGGTTTCCACGCGAAGGTTGAACACCATGTCGCGCCGTTGCGAACTCACTGGCGTTGGTCCGATGATCGGGCACAATGTCAGCCACTCGAATATCAAGACCAAGCGCCGGTTCCTGCCGGCCTTGTCTCCGGCCACGCTGCAATCCGAAGCCCTGGGCCAGTCCTTCCGGCTGCGCATCAGCAATGCGGCGCTGCGCACCCTGGACTTCCGAGGCGGTCTGGACGTGTTTCTGGTCAAGGCCCGCGATGAGCAGCTCTCGCCGCGCGCGCTGAAGATCAAGCGTCAGCTGAAGGCCAAGCTGGCCGAGGCCAAGACCGCCGCCTGAAGCCGTCTGGTCTGATGATGAGACTGAAAAGGCCGGTCCCGCGGGGCCGGCCATTTTCGTTGTGCGCGCCTGGCCTGGCCTGCCGGCCTGGTCAGGGCGTCCAGTCGAAGGCCAGCAGCAGGGTCCGCTGGCGGGCGCTGAAATTGTCATCCGAGAGGATATAGACGCGATAGCCGCCCTCAGGCCTCGGGACGAAGTGCAGGCCTTCGAAATTGTCCCCAGTGAGGGGCCGGGCCAATTCCATCCGGGCGACTTGGCCGGCGGGACCTCTGATCGACAGCACGATCCGGCTGCCCCGCAGCGGGTCCCAGGCCCGGAGCAGATAGGCCGTCTGATCCCCGGCCAGGCGGCGCAGGGCGACGAGGCCAAACTCAGCAGTCTTGGGAACCATGGGTCCGGCCACACAGGGCGCATCCAGGCGGCAAAGCCAGGTCTGGCCCGTCTCCTCGCCCCCGGCCACATAGGCGCCAGACCCCCGCTCCGGATCAGCGGCCAGGGCCTCAAGGCCACCGTTCAAGGGAAAGTCCGCCTCCGGCGACGGGACGGGACGGGGCGGTCCGCCCGCCGCCGGATAAAGCCAGATGCGACTCCTGCGCTCAAAGCTGACCAGCAGGTCGCCGTTGGCCAACAGGGCCAGCCCCTCGGCGTCGGACATCTCCTTGTTGGGCAGGGGCCTGCCATCCAGGCCACTGAGGGGACGCAGGGTGACGCCGGTCAGGCCGGCCAGGCGGTCATTCTCGAAGACCAGCTGGCCCTCGATCAGGTCTCCTTCGTCGCTGATGGCGATCAGTCCCCCCTCGGCATCGACCACAAGGTCGGACAGGCCATGGAAGCGCGAGGTTTCCGCCGACGACAGCTGCAGTCCGCCGACATAGACAAAGTCTCCCAGGGCGGCCTGATCGGGCGCCTCGGGGTTCAGGGGGACGGGAACCGCCTGGACAGCGATCGACGCCCCGGCTGCCACGGGGGCGGCGGGCAGGGCGGACTGGGGCGGGGCGGACTGGGGCGGGGCGCAGGCCCAAAGTCCCATCAGGGCGATCAGGACGCCGAGACGGGGCAGGGGACTCACGCCAGAACCCTCCGGACTTCCTTGAAGGTGGAGCCCCGGCCAGGGCCTGAGGACCCTTGGGTGCTGGGCGGGGGCGCCAGCAGATTGGCGGTGGCCCGGGACGACCTGCGGATCTCCTCATCGAACAGCTCGGCCAGCTGATCGACAATGACACCCGCCAGCTGCTCCACATCGACGATGGTCACCGCCCGGCGGTAGTAGCGGGTCACATCATGGCCGATGCCGATGGCGATCAGCTGCACCGGGCTCTTGGTCTCGATCTCCTCGATCACCTCCCGCAGGTGCCGCTCGAGATAGTGGCCGGAGTTCACCGACAGGGTGGAATCGTCCACCGGCGCGCCGTCGGAAATCACCATCAGGATGCGGCGCTGCTCTGCGCGGCCCATGAGGCGCTGGTGCGCCCACATCAGGGCCTCTCCGTCGATGTTTTCCTTCAGGAGCCCTTCGCGCATCATCAGGCCCAGATTGCGTCGGGCTCGGCGCCAGGGGGCGTCGGCGGCCTTGTAGACAATGTGGCGCAGGTCATTGAGCCGGCCCGGCTGGGCGGGTTTACCGGCTTTCAGCCAGTCCTCGCGGCTGGCGCCGCCCTTCCAGGCCCTCGTGGTGAAGCCGAGGATCTCGCTCTTCACCCCGCATCGCTCCAGGGTTCTGGCCAGGATGTCGGCGCAGATGGCGGCCACCATGATCGGGCGTCCGCGCATGGAGCCGGAATTGTCGATCAGGATGGTGACGACCGTGTCGCGGAACTCGGTGTCCTTCTCTTCCTTGAAGGACAGGGGGGCCGTGGGGTCGATGATCACCCGGGTCAGGCGGGCGACATCGAGCATGCCTTCTTCAAGATCGAAGCTCCAGGTGCGGTTCTGCTGGGCCATCAGCTTGCGCTGCAGCTTGTTGGCCAGGCGGGAGACCACGGTGGAGAGGCTGGCGAGCTGCTGGTCGAGATAGGCGCGCAGGCGGCCCAGCTCCTCGGCCTCGCACAGCTCCTCGGCGGCCACGGTCTCGTCATGGGCGCTGGAGAAGACCTTGTAGGTCGGGATCCTGGCGTCGGCCCTCGGGTCCGGGCGGGCGGGCTGTTCGCCCTCGCCCATGTCCGGCTGCTCGTCGGTGTCCTCGGCGTCGGGGTCCTCCTCGGCCGACATCATCTGGCTGTCGGTCTCCTGGCTTTCCCGGTGAGTGGACTCGCTGTCGTCCATGGCCGACTGCTGCGGGGACTGGTCCTTGCCCTCGCCGCCGTCCTGGTCCTCGGCCGATTCCGACTCCGCGTCGTCGCCGCCCTCCTCGTCCTCGTCAGGCTGTTCCGGCGCGTCGGAGAGGTCATCGCCCATGGACAGGTCGCGCAGGATGGCCTTGGCGACCTTGCCGAAGGCCTTCTGGTCCCTGAGGTTGGCGGCCAGACGGTCGAGATCGGCGCCGGCCTTGGCCTCGATCTCCGCGCGGAACAGGTCCACCAGCGGCCGGGCAGCCGGCGGGGGCGCCTCGCCGGTCAGGCGTTCACGCACCATCAGCGAGACGATCTCGTCCATGGGCGGCTGGGCCTGGGCCTCCAGCGGGTTGAACGGCTTCTTGGCCCAGGTCTGGTCCAGCACCGCCCTCAGGTTCTCCCGAACCCCACCCAGGGCGTTGGCCCCGATGGCCTGGGTCCTGGCCTGCTCGATGGCGTCAAAGATCGGCCCCCCCTGGGCCGACTGGGGCCGGCCCCTGGCGTGGGCGGCTTCATCGTGATGGGCCAGGCGCAGGGCCATCTGATCGGCCAGGCCGCGCATCCGCGCAGCGTCCTCGGGGCCGAGATCCCGGGGGGGATGGGGCAGGATCGCGCGGTTGCCTTGCAGCTGCGGGCCTTCGCCCGAGAAGAGGACTTCAAGGTCCGGCGACTCGGCCAGTGAGCGCGCGGCATTGGCCAGGGCGCGCTTGAAGGGCTCGACGGGGCTTTCGGGAGGAGACTTGGCCATCTCCCCCTAGATTAGGGCGCCGGCCGCCCCGGGGGGAAGAAGAAGATATTCCAGGGTTCGGCTTCGTGATCCTCCTGGTCCCTGGCGTCATGGCCGGCAGGAAGATCACCGGCGTCTGACGGGGTGAGATCACCGCCAGGAACGCCCGCTGCTCTCCCAGGCAGCGGGCGTCTTCGCGTCTGGCCGATCTATCCCAGCCCGACGGCCATTCAGTCGCCGGACGTCCTGGCGGTCCAGGCGGCGGCCTGGCGCTCCACCAGCTTGACCAGATCGCCCATCACCAGATTGACGTCGATGAGGTGCAGGCCCCAATCCTTGGCGATCACCCCATTCTGGACCACGTCGCCAGCAATGGTGTCAGCGCGGGGATCGGCCGGATCAGCGTTGACGGTGACGGCCAGATAGTGGAATCCGTCCTTGCGCACGCACTCGCCGGTGAGCAGGCCCGGGACCGAGACGAAGGGCGTGGTGACGTCTGGTCCGCCCTTCACCCAGGGCCCAGGCTCTTCCGATGAACCCAGCAGGTTGCCCGAACTGGCCAGATAGGCGTGCAGATCGACCTGGCCCTCAGGCTTGCCATGCACCAGGGCCGCAGGGTTCACGCAGGCCGCCTCCAGGGGCGAGTTGGGCTCCCGCGGGACGCCGAAGCGCGAACTGGCAGGGGGTGGGGAGTCAGCCCGGAAGCTTACATAGGAGATGGCGCAGCCAGTCTGATCGGCGCTCCCGCACAGGGGGATTGACCTGAAGGTTCCGGTCGTCCCGCCCTTGTCCACCGGCAGGTTGGAGCCCAGCAGCATGGCCGAGACCAGCTTTTCCTGGACAGGCTTGCCGTCGATCTCATTGGCGATCAGCTGGGTCAGGACGCCGGCGCCTTGGCTGTGGCCCATCAGGACCACGCCCCGGCCGTCATTTTCATGCTCCAGATAGTGGTTCCAGGCGTCCACCACGTCGAGATAGCCGGTGTTGGGTCGGACTGCGCCGCCCCCCGGCGGAGTTCCGCCCATCACAGCGGCGCGCAGGGCCGTCAGGGTGAACTGACGATAAAGGGGGGCATAGACCCGACACTGTGATCCGAAGCGCGAGAGCTGCTGCTCGACGACCCTGCGCTCTTCGTCATTGGCGGTCATGTCGCTGATCACACCAGGATCGTTGGACACCGTCGGATAGACATAGAAGCAGTCGATGGGGGCGACCGGATTGACCGCCCAGGTCTCAGTCGTGACCGATCCGTCGGCCAGGACAACGGTGGTCGTATTGTCGCCGGCGCAGGCGTCGTCGCGCCCTGGCCAGCAGAGCCAGCTGGACCTGTCAGCATAGTCGTTCTTGGCTGGCGCAGCGTCCTGGGCCTGCGAGACTCCGACCGCTAAGGCCAGAGCTCCAGTGGTCGCCATCAGGGCGGCGAGTACTATTCTGGACATGTTTTCCCCACGTGCAAATTGGCTTGTGTCAATGGGCCGGACCTTCGCCCAGGGCGATCCCGGCGTCCAGATCCCTGGCAGGGGCCCTAGGCAGGGCGGAGTCTGGAGCGGCATAGAACCTCAGCATGCCGCGCCGGTCTGCGGCGGGCGGCGACTCATCGTCGCAAATGTGACGCTCAATCGTCATAAAAACTTCACAGACCAGCCGATGCGTGAGACCCTCTCCCCAAGACGAGGCTAGACCTCGCCATTTAAGTGGAGGAAATCATGAGAGGACTCATTCTCGCTGCGGCGGCGGCGGCCCTGTTCGCCGGCTCGGCCCAGGCGGCGCAACCGGCCAACGCCCAGGCCGCAGCCCA
The DNA here is from genome assembly GCA_947085575.1 of uncultured Caulobacteraceae bacterium. Lineage (GTDB taxonomy): Bacteria > Pseudomonadota > Alphaproteobacteria > Caulobacterales > Caulobacteraceae > Phenylobacterium. Next base: position 25,097 of record CAMTXB010000012.1, on the reverse strand, counting down.
GGACGCCGTGGCCAGTGAGCGGGCCGAGGCGAAGGCTAAGCGGGTGGTCTACATCTGTGACCGCTCCGAACTCACGCGCAGGTCCTTCGCCCGGGAGTATGGGGAGGCGAAGTTCGTCACCGCCGAACAGGTGCTGACCGGCGCCGCGGACGACTGGTCGGCCCCGCGGTGCGTCAGTGAGGCGGAGGCCGTCAAGCTCAGCTCCATGCTGAGGCGTTAGAGCCATTTCCGATCTGATTGGATCAGTCAGATCGGAAAAAATGGCTCTGAAACAGAAGGCTAGTGCAATTTTGGCCCAATAGCCGTTTCACACCTACGGGAAAATGCTGGTCTCTAGACGCCGCTGAGCGCCAGGCCAGGCGCGTCCGGGTCGCGGGTCGTGCCGCCGTTTAGGGCCTTCTGCATCCAGACGGTGTCTACCCAGCGGCCGTGCTTGTAGCCCAGGCCAAGGCCGGCGCCCTGATGGGTGAAGCCGAGGGCTGAGTGCAGGCCGATTGAGCCGGCGTTCTGGGAATCGCCGATCACCGCGACCATCTGGCGGATGCCGATGACCTCGCAGGCACTGATGACGGCTGACAGTACAGCGCGGCCGACCCCGCGCCCCTGGGCGTCCGGCGCCACATAGACGCTGTCCTCCACCGTGTAGCGATAGGCTGTCCGCAGGCGGAACGGGCCGGCATAGGCATAGCCGAGCACGGCGCCGGCCTCCTCGGCCAAAAGATAGGGCAGACCCCGCGCCAGGATGGACTCGCGGCGCTGGTTCAGCTCCTGAGCAGAAGGCGGAACCTCCTCGAAGGTGCCGAAACCGTGCAGGACGTGGTGGCCATAGATATCGGCCAGGGCGGCCATGTCGGAGACCTCAGCCGGACGGACAATCATCGGGTCCAACCCTTGTCCAGGGCCCAGACGGCGAAGGCGTAGTCCAGGGCGATCTCCTTCAGGAAGTCGAACCGTCCCGAGGCGCCCCCGTGGCCGGCCTCCATATTGATCTTCAGCAGGACGGGGGCCTCGCCCGTCGTGTGCTCGCGCAGCCGAGCCGCCCACTTGGCCGGCTCCCAATAGGTCACCCGAGGATCCGACAGACCGCCGGTGGCCAGAATCGGCGGATAGGCCTTGGCGCCCACCTGATCATAGGGGCTGTAGCCGGCGATGGTGTCATAGGCCTCGGCGTCGGTGAGGGGATTGCCCCATTCGGGCCATTCGGGCGGGGTCAGCGGCAGGCTCGCATCGCTCATGGTGTTAAGCACGTCCACAAAGGGCACGGCGGCGATGATCGCCCCCCAGAGATCGGGGCGCATATTGGCCACGGCGCCCATGAGCATCCCGCCGGCGGAGCCGCCATAGGCGGCGATCTGTCCCCTTGTGGCGTAATTCTCCGCCACCAGGTGTTCAGCGCAGGCGATGAAGTCGGTGAAGGTGTTGGTCTTCTTCGCCTTGCGGCCGTCCATGAACCAGCCCCAGCCCTTGTCCGATCCGCCGCGGACATGGGCCGTGGCCCAGATCCAGCCCCGGTCCACCAGGGAGAGATTGCGGATCGAGAAGCTGGCGTCCATGGCGTGGCCATAGGAGCCATAGCCGTAGAGCAGGAGCGGCGCGGACCCGTCCACCGGTGTGTCGCGGCGCATCAGCAGGGTGATCGGCACCTCTTCACCATCGGCGGCGCGGGCATAGAGCCGGCGGGCCACATAGGCGTCCGGGTCGTGGCCAGACGGGACCTCCTGGGTCTTGCGCAGGGTCCGCCGGCGGGTGGTCATGTCATAGTCGAACCACTGCCGGGGCGTGGTGGGCGACTGGTAGACGAACCGGGTCAGGGTGGTGTCGTACTCCAGGCCGCCTTCCAGATGCAGGGCGTAGGCCTCCTCATCCAAGGCCACGATGTGTTCGTCGCCATCGCGCGTCATCACCGCCATCTGGTCGAGCGCATTGACCCGCTCCAGTCGCACCAGATGGCTCGCATAGGCGCCAAAGCCGGTGATGTAGCGTCCCGGCCGGTGGGGGACGAAGTCCTGCCAGCTGGCCTGGGCGGCCAAGGGATCGGTGGAGACGCACAGCTTGAAGTCCACCGCCCCCTCGGCATTGGTGCGGATCACCCAGCGGTCGCTCCAGTGGTCGATCTCATAGCGCAGGCCAGTGGTGCGCGGGGCGATGCAGACCGGGGCGGCGGCGGGGTCGCCTGCCGCGATCACCCAGAGCTCGGTGGTTTCCTGGTCGCCCACATGGATGACCACATGGCTGTCGTCCGAGGTTGTCGCGACCCCCAGGAACATGCCCTCGTCCTTCTCCTCATAGACCAGCACGTCCGCCCCGCCCCGGGCCGGCCGGCGGAAGACCTTGGCCGGGCGTGCGTTCTCGTCCCGCCAGATCCAGAACAGCCATTGTGAATCCGGCGAGAAGGTGAAGTCGCCATAGGCGCTCTCCATGGCGTGGGGCAGGTCCTCGCCGGTGACCAGGTCGCGCACGCGGAGGGTGTAGTATTCCGACCCCTGCTCATCGGCGGCCCAGGCATAGAGCCTGTGGTCAGGGCTATGGCTGGCGCCGCCCACCTGGAAATAGCCCTTGCCCTTGGCCAGGGCCTCCTCGTCCAGCAGGATTTCTTCGCCGACCTCACCGCCCCGGGGTCGGCGGGCGCGGAGCGGATGCTGGGCGCCCTCCTGGTAGCGGACATAGTAGTCCCAGGCGCCGTCGGGGACCGGCACGCTGGAGTCGTCCTCCCTGATCCGCCCCTTCATCTCGGCGAACAGATCCGCCTGCAGGTCCCTGGTCCCGGCCAGCATGGCCTCGGTATAGGCGTTCTCGGCCTTCAGGTGCTCGGCGATGTCGGGTCGGAGGGTCGCGGGGTCACGAAGGACCTTCTGCCAGTTCTCGTCCTTCATCCAGGCATAGTCATCGGTGCGGCTGCGACCCAGTTGTTCGAGGGTCCTTGGCTGCTTGCGGGCGATCGGCGGGGTGGGGCGCTGGGTCATCTGCGCTAGATGCGACGAACAGCGTCGTCTCTCAAGACGCGGTATGCCATATGCCCGGGGGGACGGGGCGCAAAGGGCGGCGTCCTGTCGTCTTGTCCCTGGCGGGCAGGTCTGATTTCACTTGGCCCTGTTGAGCCTCAACCCATCGAGGGGCGTCCATGATCGCCGATCTTGCCGTCGAACTGATGCATGCCACCGTTCAGATCGAGCAGCCCCTGGGCGACGGCGCCCGCACGGTTGGCACGGGCTTTCTGATCAATGCTCCGGGCGCCGACGGCCGGCCGCGCACCGTGCTGGTGACCGCCAGCCATGTGCTGCAGCGCATGCCCGGCGCCCAGGCCCGCATCGGCTACCGCATCGCCAGCGCCGATGGCAGCTGGAGCTATGCGCCCCAGAATTTCGATATCCGGGATGCGGACGGCGCGCCCCGGTGGACGCAGCACCCCAGCCGGGATGTGGCCGCCATCACCATCACCGCGCCGCCGGACTTCGCCAGGGCGGCCATCCCCACCGACTGGCTGGCCCGGGACGAGACCTTCGCCACCTATGCGGTGGGGGCCGGGGACCAGATGATGGCTCTGGGCTTTCCCCGGGGCCTGTCGGCCAATCCCGCAGGATTTCCCATCCTCCGGGCCGGCCGGGTGGCCTCGTTTCCCCTGTCGCCGGTCACAGCCTTTCCGACCTTCCTGCTCGATTTCGCCGTTTTCCCCGGCAATTCCGGCGGACCCGTCTTCATGGCTGAAGGCCTCCGCCGGCGGCCCGGCGGCGGGGAGACCCAGGAGGTTCAGTTCGTCGCCGGTCTGCTCACCCAACAGGTGGAGCTGAAGCGCGAGCGGCTGGAAATCGGGATCGTCACCCACGCCCGCTACATCCACGAGACCCTGTCCCTGCTGGACGATCCCCTGGCCGTGGTGTCGGTGGGGCAGGCCGATGCGGGCTTTGGCGGGGCCCAGGCGGCATCGGCGCTAGAGGCGGTGTCGCCGGACCATTGAGCCCTGGCCGCCGTCGGCCCAGGAAAGGCCCGCGCCGAAACGCGGGCCTTTCGCAGCAAAACGGCCTGATCTAGGCGCCGTAGACCACCGAAATGGTCTCGGCCACGCAGGCGGGCTTGTCCTCGCCCTCGATCTCGATGGTGCATTCGTTCTTCAGCTGCATGCCGCCGGCCTTGGGCTCGGCGCCGATGAGCCTCTGGCGCATGCGCACCCGCTTGCCCACGCGGACCATGTTGATGAAGCGCACCTTGTCCGAGCCGTAATTGATGCCCCGGGTCACGCCCTTGATGGGCAGCATGCCGGCCCCCAGGAAGGGAATCAGGGACAGGGTCAGGTAGCCGTGGGCGATCGGACCGCCGATTTCCCTGGTGGCCCGATCCACGTCCACATGGATCCACTGATGGTCGCCGGTGGCCTCGGCGAACTGGTTCACCCGCTCCTGGGTGATCTCAACCCAGTCCGATACGCCGACTTCCTGGCCGACCAGGCCGGGCAGATCCTTGAATTCCACCGGGTTCATCGCTTGCTCCCTCGAGTTTCAACGCAGGGGTTGGGGTCTATCACCTCGTGCGGCGCGGGCAAGGGCGCAGCGCGCGCCTGTGACTGGCCGGGGCTCAGACGATCTTGGAGCCTTCCCTGCCCCAATAGGCGTCGCGGATCAGGCGCTTATAGAGCTTGCCGGTGGGGTGGCGAGGCAGTTCGGCCATGAAGTCCAGCATGCGGGGCGACTTCACATGGCTGAGATTGGCCCGGCAGAAAGCCATCAGCTCGGCCCGGAGATCATCCCCGGCGTCGGCCCAGTTCAGGGGCTGGATCACGGCGACAACCTTCTCGCCCATCTCCTCGTCGGGCGCCCCGACCACGGCGGCGTCGGCCACCTTGGGGTGGGTGATCAGCAGGTTTTCCAGTTCCTGGGGATAGATGTTCACCCCGCCGGAAATGATCATGAAGCTCTTGCGGTCGGTGAGGTAGAGGAAGCCCTCCTCATCCACCCAACCCACATCCCCGAGGGTGGTCCAGCCGTGCTGGTTGGTGTTCTCCGCCACCTTGTCGGGGGCGTTATGATAGGCCAGGGGGGCGCCGCCGGCGAAATAGACGACACCTTCGGTGCGGGGCGGCAGGGGTTCGCCGTCATCGCCGCAGATCTTCACCTCGGCGGTCGCGCCCTTGCCCACCGAGCCCCTGTGAGCCAGCCAGTCATGGGGGCCGATGTAGCAGAAGCCGTTGCCCTCGCTGCCGGCATAGTACTCATGGATGATCGGCCCCCACCACTCCATCATCTGCTCCTTCACCGGGATCGGGCAGGGGGCGGCGGCATGGACGGCCGACTTCAGGGACGACAGGTCATAGCGGGTGCGGACTTCCGGGGGCAGTTTCAGCATCCGCACGAAATGGGTGGGGACAAACTGACCGCAGTCGACCTTGTACGTCTCGATCAGGGCCAGGGCGTGCTCGGGATCAAACCTCTCCATCACCAGCACCGTGCCGCCCAGCCGCTGATAGCCCATGCACCAGCGCAGGGGCGCGGCGTGATAGAGCGGGGCCGGCGACAGATAGGTTCCGTCCGGAGGGAAGCCGAACATGTGCTCGGCCATCACGGAGAGCACATTGGGCGCGTCGATGGGGCCGCCGGTCAGGGGCGGCTTGATACCCTTGGGCCGGCCCGTCGTGCCCGACGAATAGAGCATGTCCGCCCCGGCCGTTTCATCGGCGATGGGGGTTTCAGGCAGGCTGGCTCTCGCAGCCTCGAAGCTTTCATAGGGCGCGCGGGCGCCGCCGACCATGTAGAGCTTCAGTCCGGGCGCCAGGGCCGGCAGCTCGTCCACCACCGGCCCTACCCCGGCCGAGGTGATCAGCGCCTTGGCGGCGCAGTCGCCGAGGATGTACTCGATCTCGCCCGCCGTCAGCTTGGATGAGATGCAGGCGTAGTAGAGTCCGGCGCGCTGGGCCGCCCAGGCGACCTCGAAGAAGCGCGGGTGATTGTCCAGCAGGATGGCGATCACATCCCCGGCGTTCAGCCCCAGCTGGCGGAACAGATGCGCCCCCTGGTTCGAGCGGGCCTCAAGCTGTCCGTAGGTGACGGCCTCCCCCGAGCTCGCCATCACATAGGCAGGCCGTTCGGGGTGGGTCTTGGCGTGATGGGACGGATGCATGGGGGGTTCCTCCAGGGCCTGGGCCTCTTTCCGGGCCTTCGGCGATGCTGACGATAATCGACCTGGCGACGATCATGCGGCCCTTGACCTCCCGTCCGTCAAGCGCGGCGAAATGAGGAAAATCAAATTCGACGGGAGGACGCCGCCATGGGCATGGCCAGGGACCAGGTCTTCGAGACCCTGAAGCTGGAGGTGGAGGATGACATTGCGCTCCTGACCCTCAACCGCCCGGAAAAGCTCAACGCGTTCAATACAGTGATGCTTCGCGAGCTGATTGCGGCCCTCGACGCCACCGACTCTGACGATGAGGTGCGGGTGGTGGTGATCACCGGGGCCGGACGAGGATTCTGCGCCGGCGCCGACCTGTCGGGCGGGGCCTCCACCTTCGACTATGCCCGCCAGGAGACCGCAGGCCTCGCCCGCAAGGTCGAGGGCGGCGTCTATCGGGACGGCGGCGGGCTGGTGTCCCTGCGCATATTCGAGAGCCTCAAGCCGGTGATTGCGGCGGTGAACGGACCTGCCGTGGGGGTCGGGGTGACCATGCAACTGCCCATGGACATCCGGCTGGCCTCCACCGAGGCCCGGTTCGGTTTTGTCTTCGCCCGCCGGGGAATGACTCCCGAGGCCGCTTCGTCCTGGTTCCTGCCCCGGCTGGTCGGCATGCAGACCGCCCTGGAGTGGTGCTATACGGGCCGAGTCTTCAGCGCCCAGGAGGCTCTGGATCGCGGGCTGGTCCGCTCGGTCCATGCCCCTGAGGAGCTTCTGCCGGCCGCCATGGCCCTGGCGCGGGAAATTGCCGATCACGCCGCTCCGGTCTCCCTGGCCCTGACCCGGCAATTGCTCTGGCGGATGGCCGGCGCCGACCATCCCATGGCCGCCCACAGGGCCGACAGCCGAGCCATCCAGGCGCGGGGCGCCTCCGATGACGCCAGGGAGGGGGTCGGCTCATTCCTGGAGAAGCGACCCCCGGTTTTCACCGACAAGGTCTCTGCGGGGCTTCCCGACATCTGGCCAGGATGGCGCCCGCCGCCCTTTTCGTGAATTTCGGGGCGGGGCGACTTCGCAAACCCATGGTTAACGCCCCTGTGGTGAACTGCCGGCGCAGATGAGCCAGAGCGCGCCCCTTCCTGACGATTCGTCCCCGCCGCAGTTCCGGTCCCGGGGCGCCCTGCTGCGGCGGCTGGCCGATGTGGTCTGTCTGCCATCCAGTCGGATCAACGCCTTTGAGCGCTCGGTCACGGCCGACCTGCTGATCGAGATGCTGCGGGACGCTTCGCCCGAAGAGCGCCTCAAGGTATGCCGCCGGCTGGCCGGCCTGACGGCCCCGCCGGCGCAGCTGGTGCGACTGCTGCTCCAGGATGGCCCCATGGTGGCGCGGCCCCTGCTGGAAGACTGCGACAGCCTCTCGGACTCCGATCTGCTCGAATGCGCCCGTACCGCCAGTGCGGAGCATCGGTTGATGATCGCCGGCCGAAAGGGCCTCAGCGAGGTGGTCGTGGACACGCTCCTGGCGGCGGGAGAACTCAAAGTCATTGAAGCCGTCCTGGCCAACCGCGAGGCACAGATCAGCTATGCCGGGATCGAGGCACTGGTGGTCTTCAGCCGTGAGTCCCCGGACCTCGCCTCAGCCCTCCTGCGCCGCCCTGAACTCCGTCCCGCCCAGGCCTATGTGATCTTCTGGTGGGCTGACTCCGATGCCCGCCGCACCATTCTGCAGCGCTTTGCGGTGTCGCGGGAAATCCTGCAGGACGCCGCCGGGGACATCTTCCCCATGGCCGCCCAGGAGGGGTGGCAAGACCCGATGTCCCGCAAGGCCCTGCAGTTCATTGAGCGGCGGCAGCGCAATCGCGCCGCGATCGACAAGAGCCCGTTCTCCAGCCTGGAGGCGGCGGTCGCGGCGGCCCAGCACGGCATGACCCGGGAGGTCGCCGAGGAGATCTCCTATCTGGCCGGCCTCAAACCCATGACCGGCGCCAAGCTGTTCACCGATCCCGGCGGGGAGCCCCTGGCGATCCTCTGTAAGGCGACGGGGCTGCCCAGGGTAGCCCTCAGGGCGCTTTGGCGGGGGCTGAGGCGTCCGGAAGCCGCCGAGGATGGCACGCCCAATCCCGCCTTTGAGCGGACCATGCTCATCTATGACACCCTGGCGGTGGATCGGGCCCAGACGGTGCTCCGCTACTGGAACTGGTCCCTGTCGTCGGCCATGACGCCGGAGCTCCTGCGGGCCATCCGTAACGGCGATGACAGTGTCATCGATGAATACTCCCTGCCCCAGCGCGCCGCTATGCTGGCCTTTGCAAACGAGTTCGGACGCGACTAGGGACGCAATAGGCCAAAACCCTGATCTGATGTCATGGCTTGGCGTCCCATCGCCCCTACTCAACTCCCGCTCGCAATTTTGGGTTAGATGGCTACCGCCAAGACACATGCACGTCTATTGTCTTGTGCAGGACGGGCGCGGGCGATAAGTAGCTTACAACTGATCTAGGAATCAGATGTGTGGCGCTCGCATTGCGCTGTTCTGGGTAAATCAAATGGACGAAAAAGCAGAAGTCATCGAGATGACAGCCGATATCGTGTCGGCCTATGTCGGAAACAATTCCGTCGCCGCCGCCGATCTGCCGAACCTGATCCAGGCGGTGCATCGTGCGCTGGCCGGCGTCACCACGGCGCCGGAAACTGTGGAAGCCGCCCCCAAGGAACCTGCGGTTCCTGTGCGCCGCTCCATAACCCCCGACTTCCTTATCTGCCTGGAAGACGGCCGCAAGTTCAAGTCGCTGAAGCGCCACCTGCGGACAAAGTACAATATGAGCCCCGAGGAATACCGCGCCAAGTGGGGTCTTCCCAAGGACTATCCCATGGTCGCGCCCAACTACGCAAAGGCGCGCTCGGACCTCGCCAAGCAAATGGGTCTGGGTCAGGGCGGTCGGCAGGCGGCGCGCAAGAAGCGCTGATCTGACCTGCGAGGATCATCAAGGACGCCCGCCCCCGGCCCGGGGGCGGGCGTTTTTTCATTCTGTGGACTTCTTTAGGCTGAGTTGCGATTTCGTCTTGCCCTCGATTCGCCATACAGGCGATAAGTGATTCGTCGTGATTCCAAGGGGTTGTTAAGGAATCTGAACATGGCGGCTCAGATCGGGGCTTCGGCGGCTGCCGCCCGTGCTCATGAAGAAATTTATGGCTATTGGGCCGGGCTGAGACGTGGCCCACGCTTGCCTGCCCGGCGGGACGTGGACCCGGCGGCCTTCAAGCGGCTGTTGCCGACGGTCAGCCTGATTGATGTGTGCCGGGAGCCCCTGGACTTCCGTGTCCGCCTGGCCGGCACCGGGCTTTACGGCATTTACGGACGCGAGATCACCGGCCGGGTCCTCGGCGATGTCTATAATGCGGCGGCGGCGGACTACTGGCGCGAGGAACTCGCTGCCGTGGTCGAGGAACGTCGCCCCGGTGTGGGGGTGCATAGCCTCTCCTGGCGGGGCGCCGGCCATGTCTCGCTCCTGTGGCTTCGCCTGCCCCTGGCCTCCAACGGACGGGATGTGGATATGATCCTGGGCTACGACACGGTCATTGGCCTGCAGAGGGAGGCGGGCTTCTCCGGCATTCGCGCCGCCTGATTGCGGCTGCTGGAGTGCCTTCCGTTTAATGTGAAACGGTTATCGGCGCGAACAGTGTTCTGGGCCGCAGGTTGCTTGCAGTTTCAGGCATTGGCGGCGTTCAGCACCGCAGCGTCCCGGGCGATCCGCTCGGCCATGGAGGCCAGTCCATTGGCCCGCTGGGTGGAAAGCGCTCCCGACAATCCCAGTCTCCGAAAGGCGCCGCGTACGTCGAAGGCCAGAATCTCGGCGGGGCGGCGCCCGGAGAACATCCGGAGCAGGATGGCAATGAGACCACGGACGATATGGGCGTCGGAGTCTCCACGGAACACGACCGCGCCGTTGGCCTGGGGCTCGGTGACCAACCACACCTGACTGGCGCAGCCCCGCACCTTGTTGGCGTCCGATCGCTCAGCCTCGCTGAGGGGCGCCAGATCGGCGCCGAGCTCGATCACATAGCGATAGCGTTCCTCCCAGTCCCCCAGGAGGTCGAATTCTTCAGCCAGGTCGTCGAGGGCTTTCTGGATGTCGTTCATCTGGGCTCGCACTTAAGGACCAGAAGGCCGTGACGCAACGCGCCTGAGGCGAAACCCGTCGATCAGGCCGCAGGCGCCGCCAGCCGGACCACAACCTTCAAGCCGCCCTCAGGCCCCGGGGCAAGGGTCAGTCCTCCCCCCATGCCTCGGCAAAGCATATAGGCCAAGGGCAGCCCCAGGCCTGCGCCTTCTCCGCGCCGGATCAGGGCGTTCTCCCCCTGCTCAAAGGGTTTCAACAGGCGGGGTATGTCCTGGGGCGGCACGCCGGGACCCTGGTCGGTCAGGGTCAAGGTCACGCCACCATCCTGTTGCACCGCCGCAATCCTGACCTTGCCGCCCTGCGGCCCGTGGACCAGGGCGTTGCTGATCAGGGCGGTGAGGGCGGTGCGCACGCCCCTGGGATCGGCGACGATGTCGGGCAGCGTCCCTTGACCCTCGACCATCACCTCGGCGCGGCGGCTATTGATTTCCTCAGCAAGACTGTCGAGCACATCGTCCAGCACGTGGTCGAGCGGCTCGCGCCCGGCGGTCAGATCCGCGGTCCCACTGTCCAGCCTGGCGATCTCCAGCACCTGATTGGCCAGGGCCAGCAGCTTCTGCCCGCTGTCTCGGATGAGGTCGGCATACTCCTTGTATTCAGGGGCGCCGACAGGGCCGTAGATCTCCGCCCCGATCAGTTCGGAGAAGCCGAGTATCGAATTGAGCGGCGTGCGCAGTTCATGGCTGACCATGCGCAGGAAGGATCGCCGTTGTTCCTCTGCCCGGGCCTCGAGTCGCGCAAAGACCGTCCGCCTGGCCAGCCGCCGCATCTCCGCCTCGCCCTGACGGGGCGTATCGGGGACCTTGCTGTCCGAGGAGCGACGGGGGGCCGCATCTGTCATGGGACGGGGCTCATGGCCTGCATAATTCAACGACCCAGCTAGGGGGCGCGGACTTACGAAATGGTTTCCCCGACCCTGATTGACCCGAAATAGGCGGGTCAAAGCCCCCTCGACGTCGCCCTGGGCGCGAGCAGGCTCGCTACAGGGGAGGGCCAGAGGTAGAGTTGTGGGTTGATAAGCATCGATTCCATCCTGTGAGCGTCAGACTGCGACTCGATCCGACCATGGACGCCAAGCCCGGACACCTCAGTCGAGGTTCTGCCGCCCCTGCGGCGGAGGCTTTCTGGTGGAGCGCCGGCTGGCTGGCCCTGGTGGCCGCAGGTTCAGCCTTTGTCCTGGCCAGGGGCGAGGTCGGCCAGGCTCTGCTGCTGGCCCTGGCCGGGGCGCCGGCCCTGGCGGACCTGGGTCTGGGGCTCGCCCGGCGGAGGTTCAACCCGCGACTGCAGTTGATGGCCTGGACGGTGGGGCCGGGTCTGGCGATGCTGATGGGCGGCGGCGCCCTGGGTCCCCTGGGGGTCTGGTGTCTGGCGCCGCTCGCGGCAAGTCTCATGGCTGGACGACCCCGTGTCGCGGCGACCGCCGGCGCGCTGGCCCTGGCTCTGCTGGGCCTTGGGCTGTTGGTGAGTCTTCTGGGAGGCACAGCCTCCATCACCGGACCGGTTCCCCTGGTGCTGACGGGCGTGGCCCTGGCCACCACGGCAGGGGGGCTCGCCCTCGGGGGCGTCCATCTGCTCCGGCGTATGGAGGTGCAGGACCGGGCGCAGGCCGGCGCCCTGGCGCGGGTTCAGCGTCTGTTGAACGAGCAGCCGGCGCAGATGCTCGATATCCTGCCCGATGGCCGGATCGCCGGCGCCTATGGTCAACCCCTCGCCGGGCGCGATCTCGCCGGACAGATCTTCTTTGATCTGGCCCAGCCCCAGGGACGGCACGAGCTGGCCCGAGCCTTCCAGGTGGCGTTGCGCGATGGACATGCCGATCTGGCCTTTACCCCTGCGGCCAATCCGGAGGCCTGGCTGGAAGTGCGCCTGCGCCTTGGACGCTCCATGCGGCTGGTGGCCCTGCTGGCCGATGGCCGGGCCAGGCGAGCTCAGGAGGCGGAGCTGGACGCCGCGCGGGCCGAGGCCGAGGCGCAGAACTCAGGAAAGTCGCGTTTCCTGGCCAATATGAGCCACGAACTGCGGACGCCCCTGAACGCCATCATGGGCTTTTCCGACATCATGCGCTCGCGCCTGTTTGGGCCTCTGCCTGACCGCTATGGCGAGTATGCCGAGCTGATCCATGAGTCCGGCGGCCATCTGCTGGACCTGATCAATGATGTGCTGGACATGTCCAAGATCGAGGCCGAACGGTTTGAGCTCAGCCGGGAGGTCTTTGACGGCCGCGAGGCCGTGAACGCCGTGCTTCGCCTCATGCGGGGTCAGGCCGACCGGGCCGGTGTGCAGCTGCGCGGGGTGCTTCCCCGGGAACCCCTGGAGATCGACGCCGATCGCCGGGCTCTGAAGCAGATCGCCCTCAACCTCGTTTCCAACGCCCTGAAGTTCACCCCCCGCCACGGGGCGGTGACCGTCGGCCTGCAGGCGGCGGGGGGAATTATGGAGCTGGTGGTGGCCGACACCGGCATGGGCATGAGCCCCCAGGACCTGGCCCGGGTCGGGCGACCCTATGAGCAGGCGGGCGACGCCGAGCGCCGCGCGGCCGGCACAGGGCTTGGCCTCTCCCTGGTGCGCAGCTTCGCCGAGCTGCACGGGGGCGAGATGATCCTGGAAAGCGTCGTGGGCGAGGGCACGACGGTCACCGTGCGCATGCCGGTGCTGTCGCAGACCCAGGGCCAAGACCCCATTCTGCTCCAGCCGGAGCCGGTCGAAACCCAAGCCAGCTCTTGAAGGCGACCCTGAGCGCTCAGCGGGCCGCCATCTGCAGGAAGGCCCGGCCAACGGCGAAGTCACCCACCTCCACATAGACCCGGCGGGGGGGGCCGTCGGCGAACAGAAACTCCACCGCTACGGCTTCCCGGGGATGCAGGGTCGAGAGGTGTGAAGCCGCCGCCTGGGGGAAGCGGAACGCCCAGCCAGCGCCCATGGTCTTCGGACGAAGATCAAGGCCGGCCCTGCTGCGCGCCTCGGCCGCATAGGTCCGCAGGGCGCTGATGGGCGGCAGCCGCCGGGTCAGGTCCTTGTCGCCGCGCAGGTCCAGATAGGGCTGGCCCGCCCGGCTCTCGTCGCGCAGCACCAGCCGGGCGCCATAGGGGGCGCGGCCGTCATCGAAACTGGCCAGGGCCAGCAGGACCGGGCGGCTGTCACGACCGGCCAGGCCAAAGACCATCTGACCGCCCGGGAAGGCCGTCTCCTGGGCCAGGCGCCAGCGGTGCACCTCAGCGCTCGCGGTGCGGTCGGCCCGCCAGTCGGCGGTTTCCCCCGGATAGGTCATGTGCCGCAGCCTGGCGAAGCCCTGGAAGGCGTTGCGGACATGGGCGGCGGCGGCGGCGACGGCCGGGGAGTCGCAGACGACCGTCGCCGCTGAGGCCCGCGCCCGGACATCGGCCCGGGACAGGTCCTCTGCGCTGGCGCCGCCGCGCATGGCGGCGTTTCGGGTCTGCACGCGGCCAGCCTCCAGGGCGGCGCGCAGGCCCGCGTCAAAGAACCCGCAGCGCAGGTCGGCTGCGGCCATGGCGGTGCGTTCGACATAGAGGTCCAGCGGTCCTGCGCCTGCAGAGAGCGGTGCGGCGAGCAGCGCCGCTGCGGCCATCGCCCCCGCCCGTCTCGCCGATCGACGCCGCGCCGTGTCGCGCCTGATCGTCATGCGTCCACCTCATCACGCTCCGGGGCTCTGCGGCCCTTGATCCATCCCTAGCCCCCAAGCGGTTGTCGTTCGGTTAGCGGCCATGACTTTCCCGCCGCCGCAGCCGGCGGCTTGCAGCGACCGGCGAGCGGTGTGCTATGCGGGACAGGTCTCCTGGGAGTGAACCGGCATGATCCTGTCGACCGATGTCTGGGCTGCGGCCCTCATCCGCCGCGCAGAGCTGTCCGGCGGCTTCGGCGTCGTCGCCCGCAAGGGGGACGCCCGGGCCGGGGCGGTTCTGGTCAAGGCGGTCAACCTCTCTGACAAGTCCGTGCGCCTCTATGCCGAGGCCACCCGCGGCGACGGTGAACGGATCTGGATGCGCCCGACCCTGGCCACCCACGAGCCAGAGGTCGACGCCTATGTCGCTCGCGCCGCCCGCATCGATCCCGACATCTGGGTGGTGGAGGTTGAGGACAAGCAGGGCCGCCACTTCCTGACCGAGCCCGTGGAAGAGACCTGATCTGGGGTCGTGCTGCGCCATTAACCGGTTTCGTCCACCGAACCGAAAGCCCGGGCGGGGCAGGGTGCGCCTCCCCCAGGCAGTACAGGCTCATGGCGCAATGCTCTTCCTCATGAACGACGTGGTCCTCGACCTCGCCGAGATGAAGCTGACGCCGCGTCTTGCGGCCGACCGGTTCCGGGCGCTGAGCTTCCCGTCGATCATGCGCATGGGCCAGGAACTCTATGCCGAGACGCCGTTGCTGCATATCGAGCGGCCCAACCGGGCTCAAAGGCTGGCGGCCCTGATCTCGGCCAAGGCGCCGACCATCACCGGCGCCCTGTTCGTGGTCCCGGGCTTCGCCGCCGACCCGCAGGAGGTGACCATCCGCTTCGCCGAGCTTGGCCAGGCGGCCCTGGAGGACATGAAGGTTCGCCAGGAGCAGGGCGCGCTCGACATGCTGGCCTGCGACCGTCAGGTCTGGCGCAGGCTGGCGGCTTAGCGCGACGGCTTCCAGGCGCCTGCGGTTTGCGTCCAGGCGGCCGGCGCGCTAACCCGCGCCCATGACCGACTCTCCCGCCGCCCAGGCCGCGCGCCGCCGCACGTTTGCGATCATCTCCCATCCCGACGCCGGCAAGACCACGCTGACGGAAAACCTGCTGCTGGCCGGCGGGGCGATCCGCGCGGCGGGCCAGGTCCGCGCCCGGGGCGAGAACCGCCGCACCCGCTCGGACTGGATGAAGATCGAGCGCGAGCGCGGCATCTCGGTTTCGGCCAGCGTCATGACCTTCGATCACGAAGGCCTGATGTTCAATCTCCTGGACACCCCGGGCCACGAGGACTTCTCCGAGGACACCTATCGCACGCTCACGGCCGCCGATGCTGCGGTCATGGTCCTGGACGCCGCCAAGGGCATCGAGCCCCAGACCCTGAAGCTGTTCGAGGTCTGCCGCCTGCGCGACATCCCCATCGTCACCTTCATCAACAAGATGGACCGCGAGGCTCAGGACCCCTTCGAACTGCTGGACGAGATCTCCACCAAGCTGGCGCTTGATCCCGCGCCGCTCTACTGGCCGGCAGGCTCTGGCGGTCGGTTCAAGGGCATGGTCGATCTGCGCCGCAACCGCTTCCTGCCCTTCGCCAAGAAGACCGCCGCCGACGACGGCCATCCTGACCCGATCGCGTTCAAGTCCAACGCCGTGGTCACCCATCTCGACCCCGACGAGCAGGCCGAGGTGGAGGAGGGCGCCATGCTGGTGCAGGAGGCCGCCAAGCCCTTCGACCCGCAGTCCTTCCTGGAGGGGCATATGACGCCGGTCTTCTTCGGCTCGGCCCTGCGCAAGTTCGGGGTCGCCGAACTGCTCGAAGGCCTCGGCGCCTATGCTCCGCCGCCCAAGCCGGTGGCGGCGCAGAAGGGCGGCCATCCCACCCATGTGGCGCCCGGCGACCGGGAGGTCTCGGGCTTCGTCTTCAAGATCCAGGCGAACATGGACCCCAATCACCGCGACCGGGTGGCCTTCCTGCGCCTGACCTCGGGGCGGTTCACCCGCGGCATGAAGCTCAAGGTGCAGAACACCGGCCGGCAGCTGTCGGTCAATTCGCCGATCATGTTCTTCGCCTCGGACCGGGAGCTGGCCGAGGAGGCCTTCGCCGGCGATGTCATCGGCATTCCCAATCACGGGGTCCTGCGGGTGGGCGACAGCCTGTCGGAAACCGGGACCCTGCGCTTCGCCGGCCTGCCCAACTTCGCCCCGGAAGTCCTGCAACGGGTGCGGGTCAAGGATCCGCTCAAGGCCAAGCATCTGAAGAAGGCCCTGGAAGGCCTGGCCGAGGAGGGGGTCACCCAGCTGTTCCGCCCCAATATCGGGGCCGACTTCATTGTCGGCGCGGTCGGCCAGCTGCAGTTCGAGGTCATGGCCGACCGCCTGGCCAACGAGTACCAGCTGGAGGTGGCCTTTGAGCCGGCCCCCTATGCCGAGGCCCGCTGGCTGGGCGGCGAGCAGGTCGACGTGGAGGACTTCGCCGGCAAGCATCGCGGCGCCATGGCCAGCGACATCGACGGCCAGCCGGTGTTTCTCGCCAAGTCGACCTGGGAGATCGGCTATGTGGCCGAGCGTTATCCCAAGGTCGGCTTCGAGCGCTCCAAGGAACGGGCCTGAGCCATGGACGCCCAGGGTCTCTATGGCCTGCCGCCGCGGGATCTGGTCGAGCCGGCCGCCGGCGCCGTTCAGGTCTCGCCGCTCATCCCGGGGTCTGAGGCCCTGGACGCACTGGCCGACCAGGCGCTCGATCATCTGACCATCCTGGCGCCGCCCGGCACGGTGGAGCGCCGCTATGTCCTGGCCCAGGGCCTGCGCGCCCTCAAGGTCGGCGGAACGATGACGGCGCTGGCGCCCAAGGCCAAGGGCGGCTCGCGCCTGGCCAGGGAATTCAAGGCCTTCGGGCTGGAGGTGGCCGAGGACGCCAGGCGCCATCACCGCATCTGCGAGGTGGTCCGACCCGCTGAGTTGGACCTCGGGGAGGCTCTAGCCGCCGGCGCCCCGCGCCTGTCGCCGGAGTTGGACCTCTGGACCCAGCCGGGGATCTTCAGCTGGGACCGGGTCGATCCAGGCGCCGCCCTGCTGCTCAGCCGTCTGCCGCCCCAGACCGGCGTCGGCGGCGATTTCGGCTGTGGTCTGGGTCTCCTGGCCCACGGGGTGCTGGCCTCCCCGGCGGTCACCCGGCTGACCCTCATCGATATTGATCGCCGCGCGGTGGAGTGCGCCCGACGCAATGTGGACGATCCCCGGGCCCAGGCCGTCTGGGCGGATATCCGCCAGGGCGTCCCGGCCATGGGTGATCTGGACTTCGTGGTGATGAACCCGCCGTTCCATGACGGGGGCGCCGAAGATCGGACCCTTGGGGCGGCCTTCATCGCCCAGGCGGCGGTGGCGCTGCGTCATGGGGGCCGGCTGCTGATGGTGGCCAACCGTCATCTGCCCTATGAGCGCCCCCTCGCCGACAGTTTCGGCGCCAAGGTCTGGCTGCTGGCCGAAGAGGGTGGCTATAAGCTCTACGAGGCCCGGCGGTGAGCAAGGTTCCCATGGCCAGGCTTGATCGCCTGCTGGCCAATCTGGGCTATGGTTCACGGCGGGAGGTCCAGGCCCTTGTGCGCAACGGCGCCGTGGTCCTTGACGGCGCAGCCATCAGTGACGGGGGTCAGAAGGTCCCTGTGGTCGCCGACCTGCCGGCGCGCCTGACCATCGGGGGGGCGCCGGTCGACCCGCCCGCGCCCCTGACCCTGATCATGCACAAGCCCCTGGGAGTCGTCTGTTCCCACCGGGAGCCCGGACGCAGCGTCTATGAACTGCTGCCCCGGCGCTGGCGGGTGCGCGTGCCGGGGCTCTCGACCATTGGCCGCCTGGACCTGGACACCACAGGGCTCCTGCTGATCACCGATGACGGCCCGCTGCTGCACCGGGTGATCGCCCCGCGCAGCCAGGTGGCCAAGCGCTATGTGGCGCGGCTGGCCAGGCCCCTGCGGGGTGACGAGGCGGCCATGTTCGCCGCGGGAACCCTTGTGCTGGAGTCCGAGACAGAACCCCTGTCGCCGGCGATCCTGGAGCCCCTTTCGGCCACCGAGGCCCGCCTGACCATCACTGAAGGGCGATATCATCAGGTGCGGCGGATGTTCGCAGCGGCGGGCAACCATGTCGAAGCCCTGCACCGGGACCGGATCGGCGCCCTGTCCCTGCCTGAAGACCTTATGCCAGGCGGGTGGCGTGTCCTTGGCCAAGACGAACTGTCGGCAGTTTTCGCCTGAGCGAAGCGCCTGTTCGGCTTTGCTCCCCGACCCGTTTTGCTCGGGGCAGACAAGGTTCGGTTAACCATGTTGGCGCGTTAATCACTTGTTAATCGTCGCGGCTCCGGCTTTGCTTCGTCTCATCTGAACCCAAGCGGGGCGTCCCGCGCTGGGACTCTGATGGACGGAGTGGCGCGGCATGTTCGAGTTCGGCCGGGAGCTGAAGCGGATTTTCGGCGGGCAGGGCGCCTGGCGACCGAGCCGCGATGGGCTGGCTGGCGGCGACGCGGCGCTGCTTGAACTGCTGGATCTCACCCTGCTGCACAACGAAGGCCGGGCCGCCGACATGGCTGCGGGTCGTGTCAGCGGCAAGGACAAGCCCCAGCGTCAGCTGGAAGCCGCCATCGTCTGGCGCGAGGTCGCCCGACGCTCGGGGGACGCATCGACACTGCGCAGGGCCGCCGCCCAGGCCGAGGCGGCCGCCAGGACCTTTGATCGGGACCGCCGGCCGGAGGGCTGGGCCCGCGCCCGTTGTGAACAGGCCTTCTGCACCCTGCTGGGGGCGGAGCTGTTTGGCGACGAAGGCCTCGACGCTGCGGCTGAGATCGCTTTCCGCGAGGCCCGCGAGACCGCAAGGGGCGGGCTGGCCGCCCCGCTGGCGGAGGTGGGTCTGGCGCTCATCGAGGGGCGTCGTCGCATGAGCCTGGGAGACGCCCAGGCCGCCCGGGTCACCGCTGCGCGCTTTTCCGCGCCCATCGCCGAGCTGCGGGGTCTGGCCCGCCGCTGCTCGGCCGCGCACCTGTTGATCGCCGAGGCTCGAACCCTGCGCGCCGATCTGGTGGCCGGCTGGGGCGCGCGGCTGAAGGATCATGATCTGCTGCAGAGCGCCCTGGATGAGGCCGCCGACGTGGCCCGGGGACTCGACGGCGCCTATGAGCCCCTGGCCCATGCCCGGGCTACGGCCCTGCGCGGTCATATCCTGGCCCTGATGGGGGAGGTCAGCGGCGAGATCGAACAGATCCTGGAAGCCGTCACCTGCCTGGCCGATGTGGTGGAAGATCTGTCCCGGGATCATAGCCCCCTCGACTGGGCGCGGAGCCAGGCGAGCCTTGGCCTCGCCCTGCAGATCCTCGGCGAAGCCACGGCCGGCGAGCGAGCCTTCGAGCAGGCGGTCACCTGTTATGAACGGGCCGCCCTGGTGCTGACTGAGGTTCCGGGGCTGACCCTGCGCGCTCAGGTGTCCAATGGCCGGGCGCTTTGCCTGGCCCGATCGGCGGAGCTGTCAGGGGACCTCGCGGTGCTTGACGCCGCGGAGGCGGCCTTCAAGATCGAGCTGTCCCATCGTCGGGCCAAGGTCGATCCGGTCAGCTGGGCCCTGGCCCAGGTTGATCTGGCCCGCATCTATGAGGCGCGTCTCGACATCACCGGCAAGGACCGCGGTGAACGGGCCTCCGCCGCCCTGGCCCTACAGGCGGCCCTGGATGTCTTCGCCGAGGAAGGCCTGCGCTCCTTCACCCTGATCGCCATCGACGCCATGGAGCGTCTGCGCATCCGGGTCGTCCCCCGAGACGGGGTCTGATCCCCCGTCCCCTGGCCCTGTTCTTCGGCGCTTCATGTGGGCTCCACGCGAATGAAGCTTGTCGTCCGGAGGCTCAGACGATGATCATCGCCGGACTGGCGCCGGACCCGCCAGAAGCGGATCGTCCGCTGCGCGGTTTCCTGCGGCAGGGCCTCATAGAGTTCGCCAAATTCACGGGCCCGGCCCATGGCGTTGATCTCACGATCGAGGATCAGCACGGCGAAGGTCAGAAAGAGGGAGCGGTCAAACCCAGCCGCCTTGCAGACGATGGACAGGGCGTCCAGATCCCGTCGCTCAAGGATTCGCCGGGCGGTTCCAAAATCGATATCCGCCAGTTCGCATAGGGCGACCAGGAACTTGGTCGTTTCGCGGCTGCGCAGGAAGCCCGCCAGCGCCTTCGGGGTGATCTCGCCACGCCGCCTGAGCAGACGGACGGCGCGCTCGGCCTCCTCAAAATCGTCCGGAAGGGCGCCATCACGAGCAGCGAGGCCCTTGCGGCCGGCGGCCAGGGCCTGTTCCAGGGCCTCCGGATCTACTCCGCTATTGCGTTCGCGTATGGTGTCGCGGAGCCTGGCTTCCACCACGAAGTACATTTCGTTCAGCAGATCGATCGGGACCTCACGACGGCGCACAATGGCCGACTGCAGATCTCTATTGGCCCCCGCGCGGTCGATCACGCGCTCGTGGGACTCCCGCGACAGGGTGGCCCCATCATTATTCAGCAAGGCGGTCAGGGCGCGGTCGTCGCCGCGCTCGACGATCACTTCGGAGACGGCGGCGGACACCGTGCGCCGTTGACTGATGGCCTGCATATGATCCTGGCCACGGGTATGGACCACAGCCAGCAGATCGTCGTCAGTCAGGGCTGATGACCCGCTCAGGATGGGCTCAGCGACGGCAAAGGATCTATCTCGCGCCAGATCCCGCAGCAGGCGCCGGGGTGGGTCCGAGGCGCCGGACAGCCGGCGGGAGAGTTCCTGGCGGACCGCCTCCTCCATTTCGCAGGCCAGCTGACCCATCACATCATCGAACAGGCTGAGCTCAGCGCTGCCGTGGAGGCCATTGCCAGCAAAGAACAGGTCCGTGACCGCGCGCAGCAGCTCGCGCCTTCGGTCGCTGGAGGGCTCGCCGGCCAGCGCAATCAGATCGTGCAACTTGGACAAGGGCATGTTGCGTCTCAGAACTGGCGGTCGAGGCCCAGGGCGGGGTCTTCGTCATCGCCCATCCCGCCGGGCGCGGATGGCGGGCCGACCAGGATGAAGTTGTTCCCGACGGGGGGCGGGGGAATGGCGTCGGGAGTCATGCCGTAGGCCCGATGAAGGGAATAGAAGTGCGCGCGCCCTGATCTTGCACCCGGGGCGGGGGCGGACGCTGGCGCCGGCGATATCATCTGTGGGGCCTGCGCCAGCTGCCGAACGGGGGCCTGGGGCTGCGGCGGCCTCGATCCATAGATCGAGGTGGGCAGGGACGCCGGCGGCGGGCCGCCCATGAGTTCAAGGGCTGGGGGGCGCGCAGGCCCGATTGCCGTCATCGGTGTCTGCTCGGGGGCCGCCTGATGCGCTGTCTGGGGGATGAACTGCCGCGCCAGAGCCAGGGGTTCGGGGCGGGCATGGGCGGCAAGCTGGCCCGTGGTCGCCCCGTCCCGCTTGGCGGCCCAGTTCAACATCTGACCCGAATAGGGTCCTGATCCGGTCAGGCCGCCAGGGGCGCCGGCCGGGGGCGGGCCATAGCGGTCCTGGGTCACCGCCTGGGCCAGGACCGGGGCGGCGCTCGCCAGCGCCAGGCCAGCGGACAGGACAAGGGTGGCCAGGGGCAGCCTCATGGTTGTGCCGTTCTAGATCAGCCGGCTTAACCTGCGACTAACGGCCACGCCACCAGCGCAGACCCGAGCGCTCCAGACGGGCGAGACCGGCATAGAGCACGGCGCCCATCAGCCCCAGAACCACCAGGGCTGCGAACATGCGGGCGGTTTGCAGGCGGTTGCCCGCTTCAAGAATCCGCCAGGCAAGACCCTGGGCGCCCCCCGACCCGGCCACAAATTCGGCCACCACCGCCCCGATCAGGGCCAGGCCCGCGGCCACCTTGTGACCTTCCAGCAGAAAGGGGACCGCTGAGGGCAGGCGCAGGCGCAGCAGCCTCTTCAGCCGTCCTGCGCCATAGAGATCAAACAGCCGCTCCAGGTCCGGATCTGCGGCCTTGAGCCCGGTGACCGCTCCAGAGAAGATCGGGAAGAAGGCCACGACGGCGGCAAGGGCGATGATGGCCCGTTCGGGATGGTCGATGCCAGCCCAGATCACCACCAGGGGCGCGATGGCCACCACCGGCGTCACCTGAAGAACCACCGCCAGGGGCTTGACGGCCCGCTCAAGGATCGGACTCAGGGCCACCAGCAGCGCCAGGAGCTGGGCCGCCAGGCTGGCCAGGATGAGCGCCGCCAGGGCCATGGCCAGGGTGTTGCCGGCCGAGATCAGCAGGGTCGGTGCGTCGGTCCACAGGCTGGTGATCACCGCACTGGGGGTCGGCAGGAAATAGGCCGGCACATCCAGCACCCGACAGGCGATCTCCCAGCCCGCCAGCAGGGCAAAGATCAGGGCCAGGGGGGCGAGGGCGTCGACCAGGCGGCTCATGGGGTGGTCTCCATGCCCTTGGCCAGCACTCGTGACACCGCCTCCACCGTGGCGCGGAACGCCTCCGTGGTGCGGAAACCCTCTGGTCTTGGGGCAGGGCCCGGCACGGTCAGCTCGCCGGCGATCTGGCCAGGGCCGCGGCTGAGCACCACCACACGGCTGGCCATGTAGACGGCCTCCTCAACGTTGTGGGTGACGAAGATGATGGCGGGCCTGGACTCGGCCCAGAGGCGCAGGACATCGTCGGCCAGGACCCGGCGGGTGATCTCGTCGAGGGCGGCGAAGGGTTCGTCCAGCAGCAGCAGGCGGGGCTCGGTCACCAGGGCGCGGGCCAGGGAGACCCGCATGGCCATGCCGCCCGAGAGCTGCGCCGGCCGGGCTTCGGCGGATGCGGACAGACCCACCCGCGCCAGGGCGGCCTTCGCCCGGTCGCGCGCCGAGGCCCGGGGCTGACCCGACAGTTCGAGCGGCAGGGCGACATTGTCCTGGGCTGAAAGCCAAGGCGCCAAGGTCGGCGCCTGGAAGACCACCGAGGTTTCCCCCTTGCCGGTGGTGCGGCGAACCTCGCCACGGGCGGGGGGCTCCAGACCCGCCAGCAGGCGAAGGGCGGTGGACTTGCCACAGCCTGAGGGTCCCACCAGCGCGGTGATCTGGCCCGGCGCAAGCGCGAGGTCGACCGGGCCAAGGACCCGGTTCCCAGCGCCATACTCCACCTCAACCTGCGCCAGTTCGGCGACGAACGGCCCCATCGGCCGGCCTAGGGCAGGAAGTCGAGGGTATAGGCGGTGCTGGCGTCCAGATCAGCGGGATATACCCCCTCGGCCTTGGCCATTTCGACGAACTCGGTCCAGCGGGCCTCGGTCATCTGGCCGGTCAGGGCCGGATCGCCGCCATCGACGATGCCGTAGGATTTCAGCTTCGCCCGGGCCTGATCCAGAACATCCTGGGTCATCTCGGGGTTATCGGCCTTGATCAGGGCGTCCCCCGGGGACGGGTCCCCATCCAGATAGGACCTCCAGCCGGCGATGCTGGCCTCGACAAAGGCGCGGACGGCTTCGGGATTCTCGGCGATCAGCGGGTCCCGCGCCAGGACCATGGTCGCATAGCCAGGATAGCCATTATCAGCCAGAAGGAAGACCTTCGGGGCAAAACCCGCCTCCTTTTCGATCGTATAGGGCTCGGAGGTGATATAGCCCTGCTGGGCGACGCGCTTGTCCGAGAGGAAGGGTGCGGCGTTGAAGGTGTACTTGCGGACCTGATCATCGGTGAAGCCATACTTGGCCTTCAGCCAGACCCAGAAGGCGGTGACCGAGGCGTCCGAGAGCAGGATTGGCCGGCCCTTCAGGTCGGCAATGGTCTCGATCCCCTGATCAGGGTGGGCGATGAGGACCTGGGGATCTTTCTGCATGAAGGCGGCTACGGCCTTCACCGGCGCGTTTTCCTGGACAAGGTTCAAGACAATGAAGCTGTTGGAGCCAATGCCCATGTCCACCGCGCCGGCGGCCAGGAGCTGCGGCACATTCACCCCCGGACCGCCCTGGACGATCTCGACCCTCAGGCCGCGCTTCTCGTATTCGCCCGTCGCCAGGGCCTGATAGAAGCCGCCGTGTTCGGCCTGGGCCCGCCAATCGGTGGCGAAGCGCAGGGTGGTCAGACCCTCGGCCCCCGCCACCTCGTCAGGGTCTGCCGCCGGCCCGCAGGCGCAGGCCATGGCGGCCAGGGCGATGCCAAGATGGCGCAGCAGCTTCATGATCATCCCCCAGGAACCGACCCGCCCTATAGGTAGGGGGCCGTCGTCCCGCCGCCAAGCGGTTTGGAGATCAGGCGATGGCGTTGACGTCCTGAGTCTGGTCGGCGCGAGGGGCGTCCTGGGTCCAGCGGGCCAGCGTACTGTGCAGAGCTTCGATCTGGATGGGCTTGCCCACCGCGTCCGACATGCCGGCCCGGCGGCATCGCTCCACCATTTCGGGCATGACATCAGCGCTCATGGCGATAATCGGGACCTGCCCCGCCGGCCCCTCCAGGGCGCGGATCATCCGGGTCGCCTCCAGCCCGTCCATGACCGGCATGTGGATGTCCATCAGGATCGCGTCGAATCCGCCCTTGCTGGCGGCGTCCAGAGCCTCGGCGCCGTCACAGGCCAATTCAACATCGCAGCCCAGCAGGTCCAGGACGGTCGCCCCGAGGTCACGGTTCATGGCGTGGTCGTCCACCAGCAGCACCTTAACTCGATCCAGGGCCTCAGCCGGGAGGGGCGCGGCCTCACATTCGACATCGGTCGGGGGGGGCGTGGCGTGTTCGGCGATGATCTCGAACCAGAAGACCGAGCCGACCCCCGGCTGGCTCCTGACCCCGATCAGCCCGCCCATGGCTTCGACCAGACCCTTACAGATGGCCAGCCCCAGACCCGAGCCCCCATAGGCGCGGCTGATGGAAGAGTCCGCCTGGGAGAAGCGGCGGAAAAGTCGGGGCATGAGGTCCTGGGGGATGCCGACCCCGGTATCGTGCACCTCGAACCGGAGCAGCATGTCCGATCCCTGGTCCCGGGCCGTGAGCTTCAGGCGTACGTCGCCCGTGACCTGACCCCCTGAAACTCCTCCAGGAATAGCTAGAGTCCGCCCCAAGGAAGGGACGGACGAATGAAACGATCAAGGTTCACGGAAGAGCAGATCATCGCGATCCTGCGGGAGCAGGAGGCGGGTGTTGCGACGG
>CAMTXB010000011.1:0-83360 GCA_947085575.1 uncultured Caulobacteraceae bacterium | reverse complement strand
CGTGAAGGCGGCCGCACCGTCGGCGCCGGCGTGGTGGCCAAGATCGTCGAATAGTCCAAGGCCTCCCACCAGAGACCGCAAAGACCAGGGGCCGCCGGGGGAAACTCCGGCGGCCTTCTCAATTTCGAAACCTCAAGGTGGTTCCATAGGCCAACAGAGCTCTCCCCGGCGGCTGCTCAGCCTGGAGAGCCCGAGCTGAGGGAGTGCGCCAGCATGGGGCCTGGACTGGATGTCGAGACGCGGGCGGTGGCCGAGCTGGGGGCGGCCGACCGGACCCTGTGGGCGCAGTTCCGTGCGGCCAATCCCGCGCTCTACAGCCCCTATTTTGACCTGCGGTATATTGAGGCCGCCGCCCGATGGGCGCCGGGGGCAGGCCTGGCCGTCGTCCGCCGCAACGGGCAGACAGCGGCCTTCCTCCCGTTTCAGCGGCGGGGCGGACTGCTGCAGCCTCTGGGCGCGCCCATGACCGACTATCATGGGCTGATCGCCCGCCCCGACGCCGGGATCGACCTGCGGGAGGTCGTCGGCGCCCTGGGCGCGCGCCGCTACCGTTTCAGCGGGCTCATGGGCTTGCCCTGCGGCCGCGTCAATCAGGCTGAGGCGCGACCTGCCATGCTGGCCGATCTGCGGCAGGGCTATGACGGCTATCTCGCCGGCCGCAAGGCGGCGGGGCATTGGAACTATGTGAAGGACAAGCAGCGGTGCCTGCGCCAGCTGACCAAGGCCCACGGTCCGGTCAGGTTCCGCTGGTCGAAGGATCCCGATGATCTGGCCCGACTGATCGAGGGCAAGCGCGACCAGATGCGCCGCACCGGTCAGCATGATGTCTTCGCCACCTCCTGGACCCGGGGACTGCTGGCGAGTCTGGCTGAGATCGACAGTCCTGACTTCGGCCTCCGGGTTGCGGTGCTTGAGGCCGGCGAGCGGCAGGTCGCCGCCGAGGTGGGCCTGTTGTCAGGGGACACCTATCACTTCTGGTTCCCGATCTATGACCGCGACTTCGCGCGGTTTTCCCCTGGCGCCCTGCTGTCCTACGAGACCCTGAGCGTCCTGGCCGATGAAGGGGTCAGCCTCGCCGACTTCGGGCCGGGCGCCGAGAGCTACAAGCGGGTGTTCGCCGATCCCGGAACGGACGTTCTGGAAGGGGACATCCATGTCGATCCCTTTATTACAGGTCTGCGTGAAATGGTCCGCAGCGCCCGGGAGGCCCATCCCCAGGTCCATGGGCGCCTGGCTTCGGCCTATCTGCGCCTGGATCGGCGGCTTGACCGGATCACCGCCTGCGAGCCGGGCCTGGAAGGGCAGCTGACGGCCATGGGGCGATCGCTTGGCGCCCTGGGGCGGCGACATCGCCGCCTCAGCCTGGGCCTGGGGGCGGGCCTGTCGCTGGCCAGCGCCAGCCTGATGCTGTCTGAATAGGAGGACGCGGATGAAACTCGAAGCCGTGCCGGGTTTCCTGGGTCCCGACCTGATCCCGGCCTGGACCGCCGATCAGCGGGCCCAGTTCCGAAGAGTCCCTATGACCTTCGCCCATGGGCTTGCGGAGACTGGACTGTTCGAGGACGGGGCGCTGGCGGCGCTTCTCGACCGCTATCCCGATGACCTCTACGACATCAATCTCTTTGACTTCGATGACCAGGGGCAGTTTCGCCTGCGCACCGGCGTTCGCGGCCGGCTGCCTGGCGAGAAGGTCCTGGAGGGCATCAAGGAGGGGCGGGTGTGGGTCCAGCTGCGCCGGATCGAGGCGCACCATGACACCCTGCGTCCGCTGATCCAGGCGGCCTTTGGTGAGATCGCCGCGCGACTGCCGGATTTCCGGCCCGTGCAGATCAATGGCCAGCTGATCCTTTCGGCGCCCCAGGCCAAGGTGCCATTCCACGCAGATTCTCCAGGCGTGTGTCTCTTCCATCTGCGGGGCCGTAAGCGGATCTGGATCTATCCGGCTGATGAGGCCCACATGCCCCAGACCGGCATGGAGGACATACTGCTCAAACAGCAGACGGAGGAACTGCCATACCATCGGGACATGGACGGTGCGGCGCAGGTCATTGATCTGTCGCCGGGCATGGCCGTCACCTGGCCGCTGCATGCCCCACATCGGATCGAGAACCAGGAAGGGTTCAACGTCTCCCTGTCGGTGGACTATCAGACCTGGGGCTCCCGGATCACCAATGGCGCGCATTACGCCAACGGCATCCTCCGTCGCAGAGGCCTGCCCGTGGCGGCCATGTCGGCCACACCCATGGTAGCCCGCGCCGGCCTTTGGGCCGCGTCCCTGGCGCTGAAGCGGATCAGGCTGGTGGAGGACAAGATCGCCAACCTCGACCGCAGCTTTGAACTGGATGGGGTCAAGACCTGATCAGGGCCGCAGGCGCTTCGCCCTCGGAAACGGGGCTCGAACCTGCGCGCATGGCGGGCTCCTGGGGGGGTGGACGCTCTGAACAGAACGCTGAAACCGCGCCTTTGATCCAACTTGCCCGTGCGGGCGCCCCCTGCTAAACGAGCCGGCTCCGGTGATGATCCGCGCGTCGGCGGGCTTTCTCGCTTCCCGGCGCGCTGTCTATTGTACGGAGCCCCGGCCAGATGTCCTCAATGACATGGGGTCGAGGCGTGTAGGAGTGTAGCTCAGCTGGTAGAGCATCGGTCTCCAAAACCGAGGGCCGGGGGTTCGAGTCCCTCCACTCCTGCCACCATCTATGACTAGGAAGCCGTTAACCGCGCGGGCAGGGGTCGTCTGACCGCCGCCTTCAAGTAGAAAGTCGCTATCCTCGATGGCCAGGAAACCGGGCGCTACGCCGCAAGCAATGAGGAACCGCGCCGCCAAGACGGTTGCGGCCATGTCCTCGGGCTCGCCGCTTGCCGACTCCGCGCCGAAGAAGAAGACCTCTCCGGGGCAGTTCATGCGGGAGGTCCGCGCCGAGGGGCGCAAGATCACCTGGACCAGCCGCAAGGAGACCTGGATCACCTCAGTGATGGTCGGGATCATGGTCGTTCTGGCGGCGATCTTCTTCTTCGGGGTCGACTTCATCATCGGCTGGCTGATGGGCCTGATCCTCCAACTGGCCAATGCGGGATAATCGAGAATGAACGCTGAGACCGCGGGCGCCGTCGCGCCGACCAATCACAAGTGGTACATCGTCCACGCCTATTCCAACTTCGAGAAGAAGGTGAAGGAGTCGATCCTTGAGCAGGCCCGCAACCAGGGCCTTGAGGATCAGTTCTCCGAAGTGCTGGTGCCGACCGAGGATGTGGTGGAGATCCGCCGCGGCCGGAAGATCAACACCGAGCGCAAATTCTTCCCCGGCTATGTGCTGGTGAAGATGAACCTCACCGACGAGGCCTATCACCTCATCAAGAACACCCCGAAGGTGACCGGCTTCCTGGGCTCCGGGGCTAAGCCTCTGCCGGTCTCCGAAAAGGAGGTCGCCCGGATCATCGGCGCCATCGAAGAGGGTGTTGAGCGGCCCAAGCCGACCATCAGCTTCGAGATCGGCGAGCAGGTTCGCGTCACCGACGGCCCCTTCGCCAGCTTCAATGGCTCGGTGGAACAGGTGGACGAAGAGCGTACCCGTCTGCGCGTCACCGTCTCCATCTTCGGCCGCGCCACCCCCGTTGAACTGGAATACAGCCAGGTCGAAAAGGCCAGCTAACCCGACCTCGCCGGCGAAGCAGCCCCGTCTGGCCGCACCGGACGCCCCTGCAGGTGGGCGCCTGAAGACAGCCTCACGACGACCGGCGGCACCCGTCTGAGGCCTGCTCGCAGGCTGTCTGGAACAGCCTCACCCAATGCCATGTCAAGTTGCGCATGGGTTTCGCGCCAGATGGGCACAGCGGCCTTCAGCAGGTCCACACCCTCGACCGTGATCTCGATCCGCCGGCTTCGGCGATCGGTCCTGTCGGCCAGCATCCGCACAAGCCCTCGACGTTCAAGGGGCTTGAGGGCCGCCGTGAGGGAAGTCCGGTCCATGGCCAGAAAGGGGGCGAGTTCGCCGATCGAGGGCGGGTGCGGGCGGTTGAGCGCCATCAGGAGGGAGTACTGGCCATTGTTGAGCCCGAGAGGCCGGAGCGCATGGTCGAAGAGGCGGGCCAGCGCACGGGCAGCCCGCTGGGTGTGCAGGCAAAGGCATGTCTCGGCGACGTGGGCGACGATGGGGTGGTCGAGGGATTTTGACGTGGACAGGGACATAATAGGTTGATATCAACTAATTCAGCTGAAGGCAAGAACCCGGACGGCGGCGGATGTCTGACGAGAATATTGAGACTGAGAAGTTCACCTTCCCCGGTCGAACTGAACGGGTGAACCGCGCGAAGTATGAGGCGATGCGCGATGCGCTGCCGGCGGTTCTGCCGGATACTGGTCCAGATGGACTGGAGGTGAAATTCAGATGAGCTATCGGTCCAAGGTGCGCACTTGCCTGTGGTTCGAGAGCCGGGGTCTTGAGGCCGCCGAGTTCTACATCTCTCTCCTGCCGTGGAGCGCCATCGACGCCGTTCACCCGCACGGGAATCCGGACGATCCGATGATCGTCGAGTTCACCCTGCATGGCGCGCCGATGATGATTATGACAGCCCGGCCTCAGCCTATGCCTTCGCCAGCCGCGTCGATCAGCGTCTTGACCCGTGATCAGGCGGAGACGGACCATTTGTGGTCAGCGCTGATGGCGGACGGTGGGCAGGAAGGCAGGTGCGGCTGGCTGACCGACCGCTGGGGGGTGTCCTGGCAGATTGTGCCTGAAGCCTTACCAAGTCTGCTGGGCGCGCCGGACAGGGAGGCCGCCGGGCGCGCTCAGTCGGCCATGATGCAGATGGGCAAGATAGATATCCCAGCCCTGGAAGCGGCATTCCACCAAGCCTGAGGGAGATGAGCATGACCTATGTCGACGGCTTCCTGGCCGCCGTGCCGACCGCCAACAAGGACGCCTACCGCGAACACGCGCGGGCGGCCGCAGAGATCTTCAAGGAGCATGGTGCGATCAGCCTGGTTGAGTGCTGGGGGGATGATGTGCCGGAGGGTAAGATCAACTCCCTGCATACGGCGGTGATGCGCCGAGAGGATGAATCCATTGTCTTCTCCTGGGCGATCTGGTCGGACAAGGCCGCGCGAGACGCCGGCTGGCAGAAGATCATGGACGATCCGCGCATGCGGCCGGACGCCAGCCCCATGCCCTTCGACGGCAGCCGGATGATTTTCGGCGGGTTCGAGATGATCCTGAACGCGTGATGACCCGCGCCTGCGTCCTGTCCATGGTCGTGAGCGTCGACGGCTACATCAACGGTCCAGGCGGCGAGTTCATTCCGCCCGCCTGGTCGGCCGATCTCGATGCAGACCCGACGATGCTGCAGGCCGATGCCGCGCTGGTGGCCGATCAGTCCCCTTCAGATCAGGTCAGAAGCACTCTAATCCTGGAGCATGAGTCAGCCAGGGGCGGGGACGATGAAGCAGTGGGTCTTGGGGATCATCGGGGGGTCCGGGCTCTATGAGCTGGACGGGCTGCGCAACCGCCAGACGGTGGCGGTGAATTCCCCCTGGGGGGCGCCGTCCGATGAGCTGATCACCGGGGAGCTGGACGATGTGCGGCTGGTCTTCCTGCCCAGGCATGGGCGGGGCCACCGCATCCCCCCCGGCGTCCTGAACGCCCGGGCCAATATTGACGTGCTCAAGCGGGCGGGCTGCACCGACATCCTGTCGGTGTCCGCCGTGGGGTCCCTGCGCGAGGAGCTTGCGCCCGGGACCTTCGTCCTGGTGGATCAGTATATCGACCGCACGGTCTCCCGGCCGGCGTCGTTCTTTGGCGAGGGGCTGGCAGCCCACGTCTCCATGGCCGATCCGGTCTGTCCGCGTCTGTCCGCAATGGCGGCGGCGGCGGCCCGGATCGCCGGCGCGCCCACCGTGGAGGGGGGAACCTATCTGGCCATGGAGGGGCCGCAGTTTTCCACCAGGGCCGAGAGTCACCTCTACCGGTCCTGGGGCTGCTCGGTGATCGGCATGACCGCCATGCCGGAGGCGCGCCTGGCCCGGGAGGCAGAGCTGCCCTATGCCAATGTCGGCATGGTCACCGACTATGACTGCTGGCGCGAGGCGACCGACCATGTGGAGGTCTCCAATGTGCTGGAAGTCCTGCGGAGCAATGCCGATACCGCCCGGCAGATGATCGCCGAGCTTGCCGAGGCCCTGCCGCAGGTGCGGGAGGCCTCGCCCATCGATACGGGCCTCGACCATGCGGTGATCACCGATCCGGCCCGGTGGGACCCGCATATGGTCGCCAGGCTGGCCGGGATCTGCCCGCGCAAGTTCAGCGGAGCTGGCGGGGGCTGAGCGCCCGGCGCAGGGCCGCCCCGTCGTCCACGTCCTCGCGGACCTGCAGTTGAGACTGAGGCGCCTCCCCCAGGGCGGCGAGGGTGTCGGCCAGGGTGTGTGCGCTGGACCAGCGGATGTCGTCGAAGGGCAGGGGGTCCCGGGGTCGGCGGCGCAGGCCGATCAGCCAGTAGCCCCCATCCCGCGCGGGCCCCAGGACCGCGGCCTTGGACCCCAGGGCGGCAAACGCCCTGGCCACATCGGTGCGGCTGATACCTGGGGTGTCGGCGCCGATGATGACGGCCGGGCCGGGGGGCAGCTGTCTGACCACCCGCCTCAGCCGTTCCCCCAGATCGCCGGACCCCTGCGGCAGGGGCTGAGCAGGTCCTACCCAGGTGGTGGGACGGTCGGGGGACGTGGCGATCCACAGGGTCCAGCGCCGGTCGCCCCCCAGTTCCCGCAGCAGGCGCGCCAGGGCATATCGGGAGAACCGCAGGGCGGCGAGATCACCCACATCGGCCGCCAGCCGGCGTTTGCCGACCCTGAGCCTCGGTTGCCGGGCGAAGATGACCAGGTTCCGGCGGGGGCGGTCAGCAGCCATAGAGACGGGCGATCCTTTCTGGCGACGCGCCCAGGAAAAATAGCGTCAGGCAGCGCAGATTGAGCAGGCTCTGCCGCAGCCAACCCCGCCGGCGCCATCGGGCGGCCGAGGTCAGGGCATGACCCGGCAGCCGGCGCAGGCGTCTTCGGCCCAGCCGCCTGACCAGGTCCACATCCTCCATCAGCGGGAGGGGGGCAAAACCGCCGATCTCGTCATAGAGGCTGCGATGGATCAGCAGCCCCTGATCCCCATAGGGCAGGGCCAGCAGCGCCACCCGCAGGCGAACGCCGGCCTCCAGGAGCCTGGCCTGCCAGGCCGGATCGTCCAGACGGAAGCCGAACGTGGCCGCCGCGCCCCTGTGGCCCTCGTCGGCGATATAGGCCTGCACGGCGGCCCAGGCCCGGGCATCGAGCCGGGTATCGGCGTGGAGAAACAGGAGCCAGGAGGCGCCCGCCGCCGCGGCGCCCGTCCTAAGCTGCCCACCCCGTCCTGGGGCCGTCTCCAGGATCTCTGCCCCCGCCGCCGCGGCAAGTTCCAAAGTGGCGTCGGTGGAGCCGCCGTCCACGACGATAATCTGCGCCGGGCTGGGCAGGCTGCCCAGGGTCCGGGCGAGACCTGGCTGGGCATTGAGGGTCGGTATGATGACCGCCAGGAACGGGGGCGGCGTCACGCGCTGCAACTGGCCCCGCCGAGGACGCAGAACTGGGCACAGAAGGGATGGTTGAGGCTGACCCCGCCCAGGGCCTCCTTCAGGGTGGCGGCCAGCTCAAACTGCGGATCGTAAGGGGTCAGGGTGCAGGCCACCACCACGGGGTTAGCCGCGCCGCGACGGCGCACCACCATGCGGCTGGACGCGCACATCATCTCGTCCGGCGACCGGCTGAGAATCCCCCAGCAAGCCTCTGTGATTTCTGGAACTTCAGCCTCGGCTTCCATTTCCGGAAACAAGACCAGCCCGCCGGGATCATGGGCGTCCACAGGCAGGTTCCGGGCCTTGAACAGATCGGCGAAGGCCCCGCGGGCGTCGTCCTCGGTCTCCTGCGCCATGCGACGGCCGGCGATGGCGATCTTGGCGCCTTGGGCGCGCAGCCAGGCCAGGCCCTCCCAGGCCTTGTCCCAGGACCCCGCGCCACGCTCGGCGTCATGGACCTTCCGGGTGTGATGATCCAGGCTGACCCTGAAGATCAGCCTTGGGCCCGCCTGAGCAATAGTGGCGGCCAGTCTGTCTCCCCAACGCATCATGGGCCGCATGGCGTTGGTGAGGACCAGCACCTTACGGCCGCTGGCCAGGGCCTGGTCGAGCATCACCAGCATGTCGGGGTTCATGAAGGGCTCGCCCCCGGTAAAGCCGATCTCCCGGGTTTCCAGGTCATGCTGGGCGATCTCGGCCAGGTAGGCGGCCACGTCCTCGGCGGTCAGATAGGCCAGGGCGTCATTGGTGGGCGAGCTTTCGATATAGCAGTTCAGGCAGGCGATATTGCACAGGCTGCCGGTATTGAACCACAGGGTCTCAAGGGTCTTCAGTTCCACCCTGGCCCGAACCGAGCCGTCCGCCGTCCACCTGGGATCGACGAAACGCCTCAGGCTGGCTGGGCCGCGATGGGTGGCGAACGGGGAGAGGGCGGTCTTGGTCATCGGGGCCTTGCGACACGGGCAGATGGGGCGAGATCAGCGACAGGGACGACGGGCGCCGGCCGGCAGGCGCAGGGATGTCGCTAAGCCTATTCGGCCACCGGCGGCGATTGGTTTCAAGCTTCGCCCCCTATCCTGACGGACGGGATCGTGAAACGGTCGCGCTTGCTGATGTCTGAGAAAGGCTCGCCCCATGCGGCTGCTGCTCGCCCGTTTCGCCCTGGTCTTGTCCCTGCTGCTGCCGCTCTGGTTCATGGCGGCGGCGCTGGGGGTGAAGTTCGATCTCTGGTCCTGGCGCCTCGGTCTTGGGGTGCTGATCATCCAATGGGGTCCGCGCCTGTTGATCGCCGCCCTCGTCGTGGCCGTGATCGCCCTGGTGGCCACCCTGGTGCGGACGCCGCGGTCGGGGTGGCGGGCGGCCCTGGTCGCCCTGGTGATCCCGGTGGCGGGCCTTGGCTATCTGGCCCATGTCCGCAGCCAGTCGGCGGAAATCCCGCCCATCCATGACGTGACGACCAACATCGATGACGCCCCGACCTATTCGCCGGCCCTGATGGCCCTGCGGGAGGCCGGCGAGGCCAATCCGGTGGTGGCCTTCTCTACCCCCCTCACCAGCCTGCCCGCCTATCAGGGTGAGCGCTTCGCCGCCCTGGCTGGACGCACCCTGGGTCAGGTGGGGCAGGGGGCCTATCCCGAGCTTAGGACCCTGACCTCCGGGCGTTCGCCGACCGAGACCTTTGCGGCGGCTGAGGCTGAGGTTCGCGCCCAGGGCTGGACCGTGGTCACGGCGGATGCCGGGACGGGGATCATTGAGGCGACGGCGGAGACCTTCTGGTTCGGCTTCGAAGACGATGTGGTGATCCGCGTCCGTCCCGCCGCGCCGGAGGGGGCCAGCGCCATCGACATGCGTTCGACCTCCCGGGTCGGCCTGAGCGACCTGGGGGCCAATGCGGCCCGGATCAAATCCTATCTGGCGGCCCTGTCGACCCGGCTGGCGGCGGACTGAACCTCCGGATCGGGCTAAGCACGTGAAGCTGGTTCTGGTGGGCGCAGGGCATGCCCATCTGCACCTGCTGGCCCGTGCGGGGATCCTGCGTACGGCCGGCCTTGACCTGACCCTGATCGCCCCTGAGCGCTTTCACTATTCCGGGCTCGCCACAGGGGTCCTGTCCGGGGCGCTGCCGGTCCAGGCCGCCGAGATCGACGTCGCGGCCCTGGCGGTGGCGAGCGGGGTCAGGCATCTGGCCGCGACGGTGGTCGGGGCCGACCTTCAGACCCGGATCCTCCAACTGAACACTGGGAAGGCGCAGGGCTTTGACCTGTTGTCCCTCAATGTCGGATCCCAGGTCCGAGACCCGGGGAATCTGGCGGCCGGCCCAGGGGTGTTTCCGGTCAAGCCGCTGGCGGAACTGTTCGAACTCAGGGATCAGCTGACGGCGGCGCTGGCTGACCCCGGGCGCAGCCTGCCGGTGGTGGTGGCGGGCGGCGGACAGACCGGGTTCGAAGCCGCAGCCGCCCTGGCGGGGCTCTATGTCCGGCATGGCCATACGCCGCAGGTCACGCTGGTCACCGCCCATCCCCCAGGCTTTGCGCCGAAAGCGGCCTTGGCAGACCTGACGGCGCGCTTGCAGGGCCGGGGGGTGAGGATCCTTTCCGGGGAGGTGGTCGGTCACAACGGGGGAGCCTGCCAGCTCGCCGATGGGCGGGAACTGCCCTGCGAGAGGCTGGTCCTGGCCAGTGGGCTCATCGCGCCGTCCTGGCTCGGGCAGCTGGGCCTGGCCGTGGACGGGGCAGGCCGGCTGCAACTGACGCCCGGTCTCCAGGCCCTCGGCGAGCCACGGATCTTCGCCGCCGGCGACTGCGCGATGATTGCCGAGACGCCGCGACCCGCGGTCGGGGTGTTCGGGGTTCGGGCTGCGCCGATCCTGCTGAGCAATCTGCTGGCGACGGCCGCGGACGCCCCGCTGCGGCCCTATCGACCCCAGAGCCATTGGCTGTCGATCATGGACCTGGGGGACGGAACGGGCCTCGCCCTCTGGCGGCGCTTCCGGTGGCGGGGCAGGGCCGCGCTCTGGCTCAAGCGCTGGCTGGATCTCTCCTTTGTAGCCAAGGCCAGGGCCGGCGGCCTCAAGCCAGGCGCTTGAGGACCGACACCACCGCTCGGGTGCGCTGGGAGAACAGCGCGGGCGTGTACCACTGGCCGGCCAGTCGTTTGCTGATCTCCCCCCGGGTGGGATAGGGCGCAATCATGCCGGTCACCTGGCTGAGCTTGAGCCCGGCTGACAGGACCAGGGTCCAAAGGGCGATGTGATCTCCCGCATGCCGACCGACCAGGGTGACGCCCAGCACCTTGCCCCTGGACGTGGTCACCAGCTTGCCGAAGCCGCGGGTGTCCGCCTCGGCGATGGCCCGGTCGTTGCCGGCAAACTCGAAGATTTCTATACGGATGCCATCTCCATGCACCTGACGGGCTTCCGCCTCGCTCAGGC
Organism: uncultured Caulobacteraceae bacterium; assembly: GCA_947085575.1. Taxonomy (GTDB): domain Bacteria; phylum Pseudomonadota; class Alphaproteobacteria; order Caulobacterales; family Caulobacteraceae; genus Phenylobacterium. The sequence goes on along the minus strand of CAMTXB010000011.1, from coordinate 72,343 downwards.
CGACAGCAGCAAGTTCCGGGTCGGCATAGGTGACGCGCGGCGTGGAGAGGGTGTCGGCGTTCACTGGCAAGCCGAAGATCGCCCGGCGCACCACCAGGCCCGCATGGGCGCCGGCCAGGTGCGTGAACTGGCCACGGCCCGCCGCGTCGCCAACGGCATAGACGCGGCGGTTGCTGCTGCGCAGGGACTTGTCGGTCATGACGCCATTGCGGTCGCGTTTGACGCCGCCGGCGTCCAGGTCCAGCCCGTCGAGGGCGGGCTTGCGGCCCACAGCCACCAGCAGGTGAGAGCCGGAGATACGGGTCTCGCCGGCCTCGTCCTCCACCACCAGGGTTGGGCCGGCCTCAACGCGGACCGCCCTGCGGCCGGCCATCAGTTCCACCCCGTCGGCGCGAAGCTGTTCCAGAACGATGGCGGCGGCGGCAGGGTCTTCCCGGCCGAGAAGCCTGTCGGCCTCGACGATGACCACCTCGCTGCCCAGGCGGCGGAAGGCCTGGCCAAGTTCGACGCCGACAGGCCCCCCACCCAGCACGATCAGGCGCGTGGGCGCCTGCGTCAGCTCAAACACCGTCTCATTGGTGAGGTAGGGAACGGCGTCCAGTCCTGGGATGGGCGGAACTGCGGCGCTTGAGCCGGTGGCGATGATGATCTTGCGCGCCCGCACCGTAGTGCTGGCGCTTCCGACTGTGCGGGGATCGAGAAAGCGTGCCGGCTCGCGCACCACGGTAACGCCAAGCCCCTCAAACCGCGCCTGGCTGTCATGGGGCGCGATGGCGGAGATGGCGGCCTGGACATGGGCCATGACCTGGGCGAAGTCGACGGCGAGGTCTGCGGCATGAACCCCGAACGCCTGTGCGTGGCCCGCCTCATGGGCGGCTGAGGCGGCGGCGATCAGGGCCTTGGATGGGACGCAGCCATAGTTGAGGCAGTCGCCGCCCATCGCGCCCTTTTCGAACAGGACCACTTTCAGACCAAGCTGGGCGGCGCCCGCGGCCACCGACAGCCCGCCGGAGCCGGCCCCGATGATGGCGATATCGGCCTTGGTGATCTTGCCGCTCACAGCTTGGCTCCAGCCCTGGCGCGGCGGCGCTGATAGAGGGTCACGCCCAGGGACAGCAGGCCCAGCGCCACGAGGGGGGCAAGGATGCTGGGCTGGAAGATCACGCCGAGGTCCGGCGCCTCGTCCCGGGCCAGCAGGTCGCCAATGCCCGCGCCGATGCCGCTGTAGATGAAGGTGGCCGGCATGATGCCGATGAAGGTCGCCAGCGCATAGGCCTTCACGGGCGCGTGGGCCAGGGCCGCGGCCACATTGACCAGCCAGAAGGGCGCGAGCGGAATGAGCCGAAGGGTCAGGATGTAGCCGAAGGCCCCGGCCGCCACCCCATCGATGATCGCCTTCAGCCGGCCGTCGGAGGCTTCCGCCCGCTGGCGGAGCGCCGCGCCAAGGGAGGTGCGCACAGCATAGAAGACGGCGATGGCCCCCAGCGTCGCCCCGACCACTGTCGCGGCGCCGCCCACCCAGACGCCAAACAGGTAGCCTCCGGCCAGGGTCAGGATCACGGCGCCTGGAACGCTCAGCGCGGTGGAAAGCGCATAGATCCCGATGAAGGCCAGGAGGGCGAGGGGCAGATTCTCGGCGATCAGCGCCCGCAGGCTCGCCTCATGGGTCTGCAACGCCTGGAGATTGAGGAAGCGACCGAGGTCGCCGGTGAACACCAGGATGAGGCCGAGCGCCAGGACGACTAGGGGTAGGTAGCGTTTGAGTTTCGTCATCGGATTTCCTGGAATGGCCGCGGCATCCTGCCCGCGACCGTGTTCCTTCGTCGGGCAGCCTGTCCTGGTTACAGCCACGCCTGGGGGCGCGTCGTGAAAAAAAGAGCGCGATGGCCAATCCGTCCATCGACCGTCGGGTTTAGCCCCTTCCTGCGGACTGGCCAGCTCTACACCCAGATCATGACCAAGATTTCATGGTGGCGCTTGCATCTGTCGGCGACGCGCGGCGCCTCTTATGGTGTGAACGGGCCAGCAGCGCCCGACCGCGCCTAGACAGGAAACCCTCAAATGGACGTCGCCATCGCCGGCATCATTTCCAGCGTCTTCAATGTCGCCATCATCTTCAGCGCAATCGTCGCGATCGTCGTTGTGCCCCGCTATCTCAAGGCCAAGGAACGCGCAGACCTGCACAAGACGATCCAGGCCGCCTATGAGCAGGGCCAGCAGCTGCCGCCGGAGTTGATCCAGGCGCTGACCCAGGATGTCAAGGTCAGACCCAAGGCCTCGCCGGCCCGTGACCTGCGCACGGGCATCATCTGGGTGGGCGTGGCGGTTGGTCTTGCGGCCTTTGGCTATGCCGTCGGGTTTGAGGAGCCGGACGCCACCTATATCTTCTTCGGCATCGCCGCCTTCCCGGGCTTCATCGGCCTGGCCTTCATCCTCATGTCGTTCATCGGCCGGGACAGGTCCTGATCGCGCGCGGCGGGGAAGCGCCATGTCGCGGGCCGAACGACACCGACTCTCAAGTCTGCACGATGTTGAGCTGGCGAGCCTGGCCGCCGCTGGCGACCGCCAGGCCTTTGGCGAACTGGTGCGCCGCCATGGGTCTGCCGTCCGCGCGCTGCTGAGGCGAATGGGGGTCGATGCGAGCGAAGCTGATGATCTGGCCCAGGACGCCTTCATTTCCGCCTTCGAATCCGTCGCCGAGTTCCGCGGCGAGGGAACGTTTGGCGGCTGGGTCAAGAAGATCGCCGCCCGGGCACGCATCCGGCGGGTCCAGCGGAACAAGCAGCTGCGGTCTCGCCTGGAGACGCCCGATCTGACCGAGACGCCGCCGCCGCAGGACCCAGGCCGACGCATGGATCTCGATGAGGCCCTGAAGGGGCTGGCTGAGAGCGAACGTCTGTGCGTCAGCCTCTGCTATGGGGCTGGGCTGTCACATGCTGAGGCGGCTGAGGCCTTGAACCTGCCGCTTGGAACAGTCAAATCCCATGTCAAACGTGGTTTGGATAAACTCAGGGCCAGGCTGGGGTCTGAGGGCGACGCAACGGAGGAACGGCGTGGCAATGGCTGAAATGGAGGTCGAACGCGCCCTCGAACGGCTGTTCGCCCAGGCGCCGGAATCGTCAGACGCGGGCGCCTTCGCCGAGAGCGTGCAACGCCGTCTGGATCGGGGCTGGGCGGCGCGCCGGGTGCTGATCGGCGCGGCCGGTCTCGTGGGCGGCGTCATCGGGGCGAGCCAGCTGATCATGTCCAATCTCTTTTCCCGGGCGGAGGCGGTATCGAGTGATTCGGCCCGGGTGCTCACCAGCGGGGTCCGCCAGATCGCTCCCCAGGCTGACTGGCTCATTGACGGCCCGGCCGGAATTGAGGCCGTCTGGCTGGTGGCGGGTCTGGCCGTCGTCGCCATGGGGCTGGTTCTCACCCGCATCATCGAGGAGATCTGACCCTGTCCGCCCAACGCCAGGAGACGGTGCGACGCCTCGCAGCGCCCGACATCACCGGACGGAAGGGCAAGACGCCCATAGTCTGCCTGACCGCCTATACCGCCCCCATGGCCGAACTGCTGGACGAGGCCTGCGATCTTCTGCTGGTGGGCGATTCCGTCGGCATGGTGATCCATGGTCTGCCCAATACGGTTGGCGTAACCCTGGAGATGATGATCCTGCACGGTCAGGCCGTCATGCGCGGCTCCCGCCGCGCCCTGGTGGTCATCGATATGCCCTTCGGCTCCTATGAAGGCTCGGCCGAGCAGGCCTATGCCAATGCCGCCCGCCTGATGAAGGAGACCGGCGCCCAGGCGGTGAAGGTCGAGTCAGGTCCGACCGTGGCTGAGACCATCGACTATATGGTCAAGCGTGGGATTCCGGTCATGGGTCATGTGGGCCTGCGCCCCCAGGCCGTGCTGGTGGACGGCGGGTTTCGCGCCAAGGGCCGCGGGGAGGCCGAGCGGGCGAAGATTCTCGACGAGGCCCAGGCCACCGCAGCGGCCGGGGCCTTCGCCCTGGTGGTCGAGGGCGTCGCTGAGGGGCTTGCCCAGGAGATCACCCGGTCGGTGGACGTGCCCACCATCGGCATCGGCGCTTCGTCCGGCTGCGACGGCCAGATCCTGGTCACCGACGACATGCTTGGCCTGTTCGACTGGACCCCGAAATTTGTCCGCCGCTACGCCGATCTGCGTGGGGAGATTCAACGGGCGGTGGAGGCCTATGCAGATGATGTCCGCGCGCGGCGGTTCCCGGGGCCGGCGGAAGTCTACTTCCCCAAGGCCGGTTAGACGGCTTTCATCACCGATTGCGCGTCGGCGGTCGGGCGACGTTGCGGTGCGTCCGCTTGCACTATAGGTTCGCCGCCTCTGATTTCGTCGCCTGAGCGCGGGGTTTCCAATTCGTGACTGACGTTTTTGAAGAGGTCGAGGAGCAGCTCCGCGCCGACCGCTACAAGACGCTTGCCCTGCGCGCCCTGCCTTGGGTGCTGGGCGGGCTTGCCGCCATCCTCGTGGTCGCCCTGGGCGTCTGGGGGTGGGGCGCCTGGCAGACCCGTTCCATGGCCGAGTCGTCCCAGGCCTATGCCGAGGGGGTCGAGGCGCTTGGCGCAGGCGATATGGACAAGGCCGAGCAGCGCTTTGCCGAGGTCGCTGAAAGCGGTCCCGACGGCTATGCCGCCTTGGCGCTGATGCAGCAGGCGGGCCTGCGTGTGAACGACGGAGATATCGAGGCGGCCGTGAAGCTGTTCGATGCTGCGGCTGAAAAGGCGCCTGACCCGATCATGGCCGACGCCGCCCGCCTCAAATCCGCCTTCGCCCTGTTGGATACCGCGCCGCTGTCGGAACTAGAGACCCGGCTGGAGCCGTTGACCGAGGATGGGCGTCCCTATCGCGCCCTTGCCCTCGAGGCCCTGGCATTCGCAAGGCTCATGGGGGGCGAGTTGGACGAGGCCCGTGCGGATTTTGGGGTTCTGACCCTCATGCCGGGGGCTTCCGGCCTGGCCCGCCAGCGCGCCCAGGCGGCCCGGGCCATGATCGATTCCGGCACAGCCACGGCCTTGCCTGCGGCGGTCAAGGCTTCGCTTGCGGCGCCCGAGGCCGCTACTGACGATGCGGTCGCCGCCCAGGCGCCGCAGCAGCAAGGTTCTGCTTCGCAATGATTCTGTCCCGCCCTTCAATGGTCGCCGTCCTGCTGGCCAGCGCCGTAGCGATGTCCGGCTGCACGACTGTCAACCAGCTCAATCCCTTCAGAGGTGATGATGAGCCGCAGGAGATCGCCAGCGGCGGCGAGCGGATTTCGGTTCTCGCCCTGGACGACACGATCGTGCCGTCGGAAACCCTGCGTGGCGCAGATTTCTTCATCCCTACCCCCCATGCCCGCACGGCTTGGCCTTTGCCCGGCGGCGTCCTTGAACAGTCGCCCGAGCATGTCGAAGCCCCGGTCAGTTTTGACATCGCCTGGCGTCGAGACTTTGGCGAAGGGTCCAATCGCGGCTTTCACGTCACCTCTCCACCGGTAGCGGCAGATGGTCGGCTCTATGTAATGGACGGGTCGGCCCAGGTATCGGCGATTGATCTCAAGAGCGGTCGGACGATCTGGAGCGTGAATCTGGGACCTCCCAGGCGGGAAGAACGGGAGGGCTTTGGCGGCGGCATCGCGTTTGCCGACGGAAAGCTCTACGTCACCTCAGGCTATCGCTTCGTGACCCGGCTTAACGCCGCGACGGGGGCGACGGAATGGCGCCGCGCCACCGACCAGCCGATCCATGCCGCGCCGACGGTGACGGCGGGTCGGGTCATGGCGGTGGCGGTGGACAATACCCTGCTGACCTTTGACACAGCCACGGGGGCGCCCGGCTGGACCTATCAGGCGCTCAGTGAACCCGCCCGGATCCTCGGCGCCTCCAGCCCGGCCGTGTCAGGGGAGACCGTTGTTGTCGCCTTCAGCTCGGGCGAACTGGTCGCCCTGCGCAGCGGCAATGGCAACGACCTCTGGAATGAGGGTCTGTCGCGGAGCAGCCGCACGAACGCCCTGTCGGAGATCCGTGACATCGCCGGGCGCCCGACGATCTATCGTGGCGATGTCTTCGCAGTCAGTCATTCGGGCGCCTTTGCGGCTATCGATCTGCGCACGGGCGTGCCGCGATGGACCCTCCCGGTCACGTCCACCACTACCCCCTGGCCGGCCGGAGATGTGGTCTATGTGGTCTCCAAGGCCGGTGAGGTGATCTGTGTCTCCCGCGAGACGGGCCAGGTCTACTGGATCCGTGACCTCAACGAGGGCGCGACCCCCAAGAGAGTTGGCGGCGTGCTGGGAATTGGCGCCCAACCGGGCGCCAAGCCGATCTGGACCGGGCCGCTGCTGGCCTCCAACAGGCTGATCATGGCCTCCACCGCAGGGCAGCTTGCGGTGCTGAATCCCAGGACGGGGGCGGTGGACCGCAAGTTGAACCTGGGCTCGCCGGTCCTGCTGGAGCCGATCGCCGTGGATGGCATGATCTATGTGGTCACCGACACCGCTCAGTTGATCGCCCTCCGATAGGCCTCATCCCCGCAGACGACCTGCCCCAGTGGGGATGGATTTGGCTCTGACCCATGAGTTTGGAGCACTTCGGGGGCCGTTAAGGATTTCCCCTCTGGCGGGAAGCGCCCGAGGGACGGGGCTTCGCCTGGCTGGGGCCCGCTTCAGTTCTGATCCGCCCAGGCGGTTTCGCACGATCTCAGGCAGCTTCTGGTCTATGAAGGCCCGAAACTGTTTCAGCGCGCCAGGGGGCGCCTATGCCGCTTAGAATCGCCATCGTCGGTCGACCGAATGTGGGCAAGTCCACCCTGTTCAACCGGCTGGCCGGGCGGAAGCTCGCCATTGTGGATGACCTCCCCGGTGTGACCCGCGACCGAAAGTTCGCCTCGGGTCGCCTGGGCGACATCGATCTCGAACTGATCGACACCGCAGGCTTTGAGGACGTCACTGACGAAAGCCTGGAGGCGCGGATGCGCCAGCAGACCGAGCTCGCCATTGAGGAAGCCGATCTCATACTGTTCGTCATGGATTCCCGCCAGGGAGCCGCGCCGATGGACGAGGTGTTCGGCGAGCTGCTGCGCAAGTCGAGCAAGCCCGTGATCCTCTTGGCCAACAAGGCCGAGGGCCGTCAGGGCGATGACGGGACCCTGGACGCCTTCCGCCTCGGGTTCGGGGAGCCCTTGCCGGTTTCGGCCGAGCATGGGGAAGGCATGGCCGATCTCTATGCCGAGGTCGTGCGTCGCTTTCCCGAGGCTGGGGAGGACGAGGACGACGGCGCGGTGAAACCCGTCCAGCTGGCCATTGTCGGGCGTCCCAACGCCGGGAAGTCGACCCTGGTCAATCGGCTGATCGGGGAAGACCGGCTTCTGACCGGGCCGGAGGCGGGTATCACGCGGGATTCCATTCCGGTGGACTGGACCTGGGATGATCGGGCGGTGCGGCTGGTGGACACCGCCGGGCTGCGCCGTAAGGCCAAGGTTCAGGAAAAGCTGGAGCGCCTTTCCACCCAGGACACGATCAGGGCCATCACCTTTGCCGAGGTGGTGCTGCTGGTCATGGACGCCACTCACCCCCTGGAAATCCAGGACCTGCAGATCGCCGACCTGGTGGAGCGCGAGGGTCGCGCCCTGGTCTTTGTTCTGGCGAAGTGGGATCTGGTGGACGACCCCCAGACCCGGCTGAAGGACCTTGAGGAGGAGGTCTCCCGCAAGCTGCCCCAGGTTCGCGGAGCGCCGATGATCGCCCTGTCGGCGGAGACCGGGCGGAATCTCGACCGGCTGATGCCGGCGGTCTTCAAGGCCCATGATGACTGGTCGACCAAGGTCAAGACCCGCGACCTCAACGACTGGCTGGCCATGGCGGTGCAGCGCCACCCGCCGCCTGCGGTGAACGGCCGCCGGGTTCGGCCCAAGTACATCACCCAGACCAAGGCCAGGCCGCCAACCTTTGTGCTGTTCGCCAGCCGCGCCAGCACCCTGCCCGACAGCTACCGCCGCTATCTGATCCACTCGATCCGCGAGAGCTTCGATCTGCCCGGCGTGCCCGTGCGGCTGACCGTGAAGTCCGGCGCCAATCCCTATGCCGACGGGGAAGCGCGCTCCCCGGGACCGTCGAGAACCGCGCCGCGCAAGGCCAAGCCGTCGTCTGGCAAGGGTGGAGCCAAGAAGCCCGCCGGCGCGAAGAGCGCCAGGGTCGCCAAGGGCGGCAAACCCGCCCGGCCCGCCAAGTCCTCAGGCTTTGGCGGCGCCACGGCCCGACCGACCCGGGCCCGACCGGTCAGTGGCCGGAAGACACCTTCGAAGCCTTCCACGCGGAAAAGCTGACCGGCGCATGGGGCTGGCCCAGTTCAGCGCCCGCCAGTTCGACGATCATCGGACCGATCTCGGCGGGATCGGGCAGGTCTTCCGGATCCTCCCCCGGCATGGCCTCGGCGCGCATCTTGGTGCGCATGGCGCCGGGGTCGATCAGGGCGGCGCGCACGCGGGTATTCTCCAGCTCATCAGCCCAGGTGCGCACCAGATGCTCGGTGGCGGCCTTGGTGGCGCCATAGGCGCCCCAGAAGGCCTTGGGACGGGCGACCCGGCCACTGGTGAAGATCAGCGCCCGTCCGGCGGGGGCGGCCTTCAGCAGGCGCTCTGTGCTCCGCAGCAGGCGGAAGGTGGCGGTCAGATTGATCGCCACCGCCTTGTCCCAGGCCGACGGGTCGATATGCGACACGGGGGAGAGCCCCCCGAGAATGGCCGCGGCATGAACCAGGATGTCCAGCTGGCCATGGCGTTCGTGGATGGCGAGACCCAGCTGGTCGATGCCATCCCCATGGGCCAGGTCCAGGGGAACCAGGGTGGCCGGCCGGCCAGACACAGCGCGAATCCTGTCGTCCAGCACTTCCAGTCCGCCCTGAGTGCGGGCGACGGCCACCACATGGGCGCCGGCCTGGGCCAGGGCGATGGCGCATTCCCGGCCGATGCCGCGGCTGGCGCCGGTGACGAGGGCGATGCGGCCGGCGAGCGGCGGGGAGGAGATATCCGTCATGGGAACTGTCTAGCTGGTCTCTGAGGGGCGCTCGGCCCGTTGGGCATAGTGTCCGGCAATGGCGGCGCAGGCCATCAGCTGGAACTGGTGATAGAGCATGATCGGCAGCAGAATGAAGCCTACTGTCGCGGCTGGAAACAGCACAGCCGCCATAGGCGCGCCCGCTGCGAGGCTCTTGTTGGAGCCCCCGAACAGGATGGTCGCTTCATCCTCCACCGGAAATCCCAGCCGCCGGCTGATCCAGACGGTCCAACCGACCGACGCGGCCAGCAGCGCCAGGCAGATCAGGGACAGTCGAACCAGGTCGCCCATGGAGACCTGGCTCCAGATCCCCACCGCAACCGCGCCGGAAAAGGCGTTGTAGACCACCAGCAGGATGGATCCGCGATCGACCAGGCTGGCCTGCCTGGCATGGCGCTGGATGAACCCGCCTATCCAGGGACGCAGCAACTGGCCGGCGACGAAGGGAACCAGCAGCTGAAGCAGGATCGCCTCGAAGGCGCCCCAGGACAGGCCACCGCCCTGGGCGCTGAGCAGCAGGCCCACGAGCAGCGGCGTGATCGCCACCGCCAGCAGGTTTGAGGCCGAGGCGCCGCAGACGGCGGCCGCCACATTGCCCCGCGCCACGGCGGTGAACCCCACGGCGGACTGAATGGTGGAGGGCAGGCAGGCCAGATAGATGAGCCCCGGCGCCAGGGTCACCGGGACGATCCAGCCTGGCAGGGTTGAGAACAGCAGTCCCGCCACTGGGAACAGTGCGAAAGTGGTCAGCAACACCACCAAGTGTAAGCGCCAGTGGGCGATCCCCGCCACCACGGCCTCGGACGACAGCTTGGCGCCATGCAGGAAGAACACCAGGGCGACGCCGATCTTGGTCGCCACGGCCACCACGTCGGCGGCCTGACCCCGGGCAGGGACAAGGGAGGCGAAGACCACCGTGGCCAGGATGGCCAGGATGTAGGGGTCGATCCGGAGCCGGGCGAGTGCGCTGCGAACGGCGCCGATCACGCGTCAACCAGGAAGGTCAGCTGGCGCTCATCGGCGGCGTTGCGCCCCTCTGCGATCTCACGATCGAGCAGTCGGGTCGGATAGTCGCCGGTGAAGTAGTGATCGGTGAACTGCGGGGCCGCAGGATTGCGAGGTTCGGATTCCATGGCCCAGTAGAGACCATCCACCGACAGGAAGCCCAGGCTGTCGACCTCAAGTAGCTTGGCCATTTCCTCCAGGCTCTTGTTGGCGGCCAGAAGTTGGTCGCGCTCTGGCATGTCGATGCCATAGAAATCAGGCCACTTGATCGGCGGCGAGCCCGAACGGAGATGGACCTCCGTGGCGCCGGCCTCTCGCACCATCCGCACCACGCGCAGGGAGTTGGTGCCGCGCACGATGGAGTCATCGATCAGCATCACCCGCTTTCCGGCCAGCACGGCGCGGTTGGGGGACAGCTTCATGCGCACCCCCAGTTCCCGGGCGCCCTGGGTCGGCTGAATGAAGGTGCGACCGACATAGTGGTTTCGCATGATGCCCATCTCGTAGGGCACGCCGGTTTCCTGTGCATAGCCCAGCGCCGCCGGCACTCCGGAGTCCGGTACGGGGACCACCACATCGCAGGGAGGGGCGCTTTCCTGGGCCAGCCGTCGGCCCATGCGCTTGCGCACCTCGTAGACGGAGCGGCCATTCACCACCGAGTCCGGTCGGGCGAAATAGACATATTCGAAGATGCAGGGCCGTGCCCGGGCAGCCGGGAAGGGGCGCAGGCTCTCCACCCCGTTCTCGTCGATCACCACCATTTCGCCGTGTTCGATATCGCGGACGAAACGGGCGCCGATCATGTCCAGGGCGCAGGTTTCCGAGGCCAGGACAAAGGTGGTGTCGATCATGCCCAGAACCAGGGGGCGAATCCCCAGGGGATCGCGCACCCCGATCAGCTTCTTGTTGGTCAGGGCGACCAGGGCATAGCCGCCTTCGATCATCGAGAGGGCGTCAATGAAGCGGTCGGTCATGCGGCCCTTCCGCGACCGCGCCACCAGATGCAGGATCACCTCGGAGTCCGAGGTTGACTGGAAGATCGCGCCCTCGGCCACCAGGTGCTGACGCAGGGTCAGGAAGTTGGTCAGGTTGCCATTGTGCGCCAGGGCGATGCCCCCACTCTCCAGGTCGGCGAACATGGGCTGGACATTCCGGATGAAGCTGCCGCCGGCCGTGGAATAACGGGTGTGGCCGATGGCGGCCCCGCCGGGCAGGCGCTGGGCCAGGTCGGCATCCCCAAAGGCCTCTCCCACACGGCCCATATGCCGCTCGGTGTGGAACCGCTGCCCGTCGAAACTGGCGATCCCGCAGGCCTCCTGCCCGCGGTGTTGCAGGGCGTGAAGCCCCAGGGCCGTCAGGCCTGCGGCCTGGGCCGCGCCATAGACCCCGAAGACCCCGCACTCCAGTCGCAGTCTGTCGTCATCGGGGTCTCGGACGGGGACGGACCAGGTGGCGGTAGCGGGGCTCATCGGGACTTCTCCACCAGATCGTCGATGTCGTCGCGGGCGCGATCGTCATAGCCGTCTTCCGAGGGCTGATCACCTGCGCCGCTTCGAACCGCGCCCGTGATGGCTGGGCGCAGCCTTTGGGCCAGATCCAGACCCTTGGGCGCGATGGTTTTCAGCACCTCGCCGGCCGCCTTGGTCAAGGGATAAAGCGCCGCACCGCCGATCCACTGCGGGATTCGCTCTGGCGGGGTCGCCGCGTGGAAAGCCAAGCTGAAGGCGCCGAGCACAGCCAGGGAGCGCACAAGCCCGAACCCGGCGCCAATGGTGCGATCCAGAAAACCCAGGACTTCAGTGGCCTGGACCCGGTTGGCCATCTGGGCGCCCATCAGACGCAGCAGGCCGTAGATCACTACAAAGACCACGAGGACGGCGGCGACATTGGCGGCCCAGGCCGGATCGACAAATTCCCGGAAGATGGGGCCTGACAGGCGCAGGCCCCACAGGGCTGCGGCGCCCGCCACCAGAAGGGCAAGCACGGTGACCATCTCCCGGACCGCGCCGCGGAGGAAGCCGACCCCCCCTGAAATCCCCAGCAGGGAAAGGGCGATCATGTCGAACAGGGTCACGAGCGACCTTTCCAATCCTGCTCGCCGATCCGCCGGATGGCGTCAGCGAGCCGGGCCACGGCATTGACGTTCATGCCGCCGCCGCCCTCGGCCTCCACGGGACCCAGGGCCTGGCCAAATCCCAGCTTGGCGGCCTCCTTGAGCCGACCGTCCATCCGGCTGACCTGGCGGATATCCCCTGAAAGACTGATCTCGCCAAACACGACACAGTCCTGGGGGAGGGCTACATCGAGGGCCGACGAGGCCAGGGCGGCCGCCGCCGCCAGATCCGCAGCAGGCTCGGTCACCCTCAGACCGCCGGCCACATTGAGATAGACGTCCCGGTCGCCAAACCCCAGCCCGCAGCGGGCCTCCAGCACAGCCAGAACCATGGCCAGGCGGCCTGAGTCCCAGCCCACCACCGCGCGCCTGGGGGTGCCATAGGCGCTTGGCGCCACCAGGGCCTGGATCTCCACCAGGACCGGACGGGAGCCCTCGATCCCCGCGAACACCGCTGCCCCGGCCGCCCGCTCACCGGCGGTGTTCAGGAACAGGGCCGAGGGGTTGACCACCTCCATCAGGCCAGCGTCCGCCATCTCGAATACCCCGATCTCGTCGGTGGCGCCGAAGCGATTCTTCACCCCGCGCAGGATCCGGAAGGGGTAGCCGCGCTCGCCTTCGAAGGTCAGCACGGCGTCGACCATGTGCTCGATCACCCGCGGGCCGGCGATGGCGCCTTCCTTGGTCACATGGCCCACCAGAATGACCGCCACCCCGCGCTTCTTGGCGATACGGACCAGCTCGCCGGCGGCGGCCCGGACCTGGGTCACCGACCCCGGGGCCGCTTCGTGGGCGTCGCTCCACATGGTCTGGATGGAATCGATCACCACCAGGTCGAAGGCGTCGCGTTTCAGTCCGTCGAGGATGATCCGCAGCGAGGTCTCCGCCGCCAGTCGCACCGGCGCCTGGGCCAGACCCATACGATGGGCCCTGGCGCGGACCTGTTCGACGGCTTCCTCGCCCGAGATATAGGCGCAGCGGGCGCCGCGCAGGGCGGCCTGGCCGACCACCTGCATCAGCAGGGTGGACTTGCCCACCCCTGGATCGCCGCCCACCAGCAGGGCAGATCCCGGCACGATGCCGCCGCCACAAACCCGGTCAAACTCGGCCACCCCGGTCAGGATGCGCTGGGGGGCGGGTGTCTCGGCCTCCAGGGTTTCGAAGACGAGGCCCCGCTGCCCCCGCCCGGCCTTGGCGGGGGCGAGGGCCCCTGGCGGCCGTGACTGGGCCTCCTCGACCATGGTGTTCCAGGCCCCGCAGGCGGGACATTGCCCCGCCCACTTGCCGTGCACCCCGCCACAGGACTGGCAGACATAGACCGCGCCGTCTCTGGCCAAGCCGAACTCCTGATTCGCTGCAGCGACAGTCTAACGTCCTGCGACCGGGTTTGATCGCCCGAGGCGGAGGTGCGACCCTACCGCCCCCAGATAGACCCGCTCAGCGCGGGATGACAGGCGCACCAGGCACTCGTGGGCGATACTGCCGGCCGCCCTGGCCTGATCATCCAGCAAGATGTGCGGACCCAAGAGCTCAACCATGTCCCCGGGCGCCGCCTCGGCGTCTCCCAGATCAATGACCGCCAGATCCATGTCCAAGATGTAAAGCCTGCGGTGAGCGCCCGCCGCCCAGGCCTCGCCGTTCCTTCGGGTGGCGCGGATGAGTCCATCGGCATAACCCGCCCCGACGAGGGCGACCCGGGTCGCCGCCTCCGCCTGAATGGATGTCCCGTAGCCAATCAGTTCCCCGGCCGCCACGGGGCGAATGTCGAGGATGGGGGCTTCAAGGCAGGCTACGGCGCGCAGACGGGGGTCAGGGCGCTCCTGCGGTCCGCCGCCATAGAGACTGATCCCGGGACGCACCATGTCGAACCGGAAGTCCGGCCCCAGGAAGGTCCCCGCCGACGCCGCGAGGCTGGCCCGGGCGGCGGGAAACAGGGCGCGAAGGGCGGCGAAGGCGCTGAGCTGCCGCCGGTTGCGGGGGTGGGCCGGATCGGCGCCGGAGCCCAGATGGCTCATGATCAGGTCGATCTGCAGACCTGACAGCTGGTCGGTCTCTGCGAGCTGTCGCGCCTCGGCCGACGCCAGGCCCTGACGGTTCATGCCGGTGTCCACCTGCAGCGCGCAAACCAGGGGCCCGGCATGGGCCTTGGCGAAGTCCTGGGCTGCGGTGATCTGGGCGGCGCTGTTGAGCACAGGGGTCAGGCGGCCGGCCTGAAGGCGTGGACCGGCGTCTGGGGTGAACCCGTCCAGCACCAGGATGGTCGCGGCGTCCCCGGCCACGTCCCGACGCAGGGCCTCGCCCTCCTCCAGGCGAGCCACGAAGAAGGTCCGCGCGCCTTCGTCCCAGAGCCGCCTGGCGATGGGTCCGGCCCCCAGGCCATAGCCATCAGCCTTGACCACCGGGGCGACTTCCGCGCCATGGGCCTCGCGGGCGATCACACGATAATTGTGAGCCAGGGCGTCGAGGTCGATGCTCAGCCTGGCGCGGGAGGAGGGAGCCATCTGTTCCCCTTGAACCGCGGTCGGCCATCGCGCAAGTCCGCCAGGGTCAGCGGGGGTCGTAGCGACCGTCCCGGGCCAGATTTCCGAACTTGGTCAGGTCCTCATGGAAGGAGAGTTTCACGGTGCCGATAGGGCCGTGGCGCTGCTTGCCGATGACGATTTCCGCCAGGCCCCGCACCTGGTCCATCTGTTCCTGCCACTTGAAGTGCTCCTCGGTGCCCTCCCGAGGCTCAGTGCGGCTGAGATAATAGCTTTCCCGGTAGATGAACATGACCATGTCGGCGTCCTGCTCGATGGAGCCGGACTCGCGGAGATCCGACAGTTGCGGGCGCTTATCCTCACGGTTCTCCACCTGACGCGACAGCTGAGACAGGGCGATCACCGGCACCGACAGATCCTTGGCCAGGGCCTTGAGCCCCTGGGTGATGGCGCTGACCTCCTGAACCCGGTTGTCGCTGGAATCCGACCTCACGGTCACCAGCTGCAGATAGTCGACCATGATGAGGTCAAGGCCGGTGGTCCGTTTCAGGCGCCGGGCCCGGGCGGTGAGCTTGGCGAGGCTCAGGCCGCCCGTGGCGTCGATATAGAGGGGGGCTTCCCGGATTTCTAGGGCGGCGTCGCGGACCCGGCCAAACTCCATGGCGTCGATCTCGCCCTTGCGAATCCGGTCGCCGGAGACCCCGGAGGCCTCCGCCAGCAGGCGCATGGCCAGCTGTTCGGCGGACATTTCCAGCGAGAAGAAGGCCACCACGCCGCCGCTGACGGTCTTGCGGGTCCCGTCCGGGCGGGGCTCCCAGGCATAGTTCCGCGCCACATCGAAGGCGATATTACAGGCCAGGGAGGTCTTCCCCATGGAGGGGCGAGCAGCCAGGATCACAAGGTCGGAGGGGTGCAGGCCGCCGATCTTCTGGTCGAGATCGATCAGCCCGGTGGATAGACCGGCGAGCCCGCCATCCCGGGCGTGGGCCTCGGCGGCCATGGCCACTGCCCCATGCAGGGCGTCGGCGAAGGGGATAAAGCCCTGACTGACCGATCCGGTCTCCGCCAGGGCGTAGAGCTGTTGCTCGGCGGCCTCGATCTGATCGCGGGCCGAGGTTTCTCCGTCGGCGGTCTGGGCGCCTGCGGCAATGTCCTGGCCAATGCGGATCAGATCGCGGCGCAGGGCCAGGTCATAGACCGCCCGCGCATAGTCGGGGGCGTGGGTCGACGGCGGCGCCCGGTCCACCAGATTGGCCAGGTAGCGCAGGCCGCCCAGCTCCTCGAAGGCCGGGTCTCTGGCGAACTGTTCGGCAATCAGGATCGGCTCGGCCAGCTGGCCCTTGCGGATCGAGGTCTCGATGGCGCCGTAGAGACGGCCATGGAACGGCTCGAAGAAGTGTCGCGCCTGTAGATTGTCCCCCAGGCGCTCAAAAATGGCGTTGTCATAGAGCAGCGCCCCTAGAAGCGCCTGCTCGGCCTCAATATTGGCCGGCGCGTGGGTGACGCGGGTCTGATCGTCCTGCGGCAGCCGCAGATCAAGGGCGGGAACGAGGGCCATGGGTTGCTGATACCTTAACGCCGCCTTGGCGGCCCGCAGGGATCTTTCCTGGTGCACAGGAAAACTCCGCCCCTGTGGACAGCTGTAGGATGACCGCCCAAACGCCTTCGCTCAACGGCTATGAGCGGGCGCGTTCACCCATGAAAAACGGTCCGGAACCTGGGGTTCCGGACCGTTGATCGTCATCGCCTCACTTGCGTATGACCGGATCGGTCAATGGAGAGGGTCAAGGATCAGGACTCGACGTAGTCGCCTTCGATCTGGCCTGCGCCGCCTTCCAGGAGATCGGCTGCGGCCTCTTCGGCTGCGGCGCGGTCTTCCTCGAACTGCGAGGCGATGATGTTCTCGCCGCGGGCCTGACGATCAGCTTCGTCCTGGCTGCGGGCGATGTTCAGATGCACCGTCACGACCACTTCGGCGTGCAGACGGATCTTCACCGCATGCATGCCCAGGGTCTTGATCGGCTTGTCGAGCACGACCATGGGGCGCTCCACCTTGCCGCCGTCGGCATTGATCGCATCAGCCACGTCACGGCCGGAGACCGACCCGTAGAGCTGACCGCTTTCACCGGCCTGGCGGATCAGCACATAGCTGGTTCCGTCGAGACCTTCGCCGGTCGTGGCCGCCTCGGCGCGCGCCTCGGCGTTGCGGGATTCGATCGTCGCGCGTTGGGCCTCAAAGACCTTTAGGTTCGCCGTGGTGGCGCGAAGGGCCTTGCGGCGCGGCAGGAGATAGTTGCGGGCGTAGCCGTCCTTGACGGTTACAACTTCGCCGAGGGCGCCACGGCCTTCGACACGTTCAAGCAGGATGACCTTCATAGCCTCTGGTCCCTCACTTCACGACATAGGGAAGAAGGGCGAGGAAGCGGGCGCGCTTGATCGCACGGGCCAGTTCACGCTGCTTCTTAGCCGAAACGGCGGTGATCCGCGACGGCACGATCTTGCCGCGTTCCGAGACGTAACGCTGCAGGAGCTTCACGTCCTTATAGTCGATCTTCGGCGCGCCGGCCCCCGAGAACGGGCAAACCTTGCGGCGACGGAAGAAGGGGCGGCGGGGCGAAGCCGCGCCGGCGGGCGCGCCGGCGGCGTCATTGATGTCAGTCATGGTTTCAGATCCTCCCCTTAGACGTCGTCGCGGCGCGGTTCGCCGTCACGGCGGGACTCGCCATCACGACGGGGACTGTCTTCGCGGCGTGGTTCGCGCTCGCGGTCGCGGCGGGCCAGCACCGGCGACAGTTCCAGGTCGAGCTCTTCGACGCGGACGGTCATGTAGCGCAGGACATCTTCATTGAGGGAGAGCAGACGCTCCATCTCCTTGACGGCCTCGGGCTTCGCATCGATAGCCAGCAGCGAGTAGTGCCCCTTGCGGTTCTTCTTGATGCGATAGGTGAGGTTGCGGAGGCCCCAGTACTCGATCTTGCCCACGGCGCCGCCGCTTTCCTCGATCATGGACTTGAGCTGGTCATTGAGGGCTTCGGCCTGTTGCGGGGAGATATCCTGCCGCGAAATGACCACGTGTTCGTAAAGCGCCATTTTTCCTCTTCCGTTGGGGAGGGCGGCGTGATCGACGGCGGAAGTCAGTCGGCCACGATGGATCTCTGGCGCGGCGGTCGGGCGAGCCCCGACCCGTTCGCGTTCCGGCAAGAGACCGCCTTCCGTGAAGAGGCGAGCCACTACGCCAATTTCACTGTCAGGGCAAGCTCTGGCCTGCGCTCACTGGCGGGCGGGCCAATGCCAGCCTGCATGAAGGCCTGGCATGCAGAAAATCTCTGTTAATCCGATGTCGGTAAGGTAGCGGCTCGGAGTCCCATTGCTCCGCAAAGGAGGAAGAGATGTCTTCCGGAAGAAGGTCGTCCTACCGCCGGACTGTATCGGACCATTTCGAGCCGCAGGATGTGAGCGATCCTGCCGCCCATCGTCGCTTGCGCGGGCTTTTGGAGCAGATTGACTACACGGCGTTCGCCTCAAACCGTGAGTTGGTGGCGCAGATGATCGGCCCGGTGGATGTGGCCAAGTTTCAACGGCTGGCCCTGGCCGCCGCCCATGCCCGGGCCGCCTGGGTTGGGGAGGGGCTCGCACTGGCCGGGCGCTCGCATCTGATCACACCTGAACAGACGGCGCGCCTGGCCGAACTGCGCGCGACCTTCGAGGAGTTGACCGAAGTCTATGAAGCCATGCGCCGCATGGTCGAGCGCGGCTATCTGCACTGTGCGCCCACCGCCGCCCGTTGAACCCATCGGGGTGACCAGGTTCAGTGAACTGGCCCGCCAATCCAGTCGATCAGCACCGGCAGAACCTGGTCGGGCGGCGCATAGCCCCGGGTCACGATCCCATATCGGCCAGCATCGTCGGGACCGCCCACCAGGGTCGGAAAGCCGGTGATCCCTGACTTCTGTGACACCGCATAGTCGGCCCAGGTCTCACTCTTGGCGTCCTCGCTGCTCCAGTTAAGCCCAAAGGCGTTCAGGTCGGCGCCGGGTACGATCTCGCCGAGAATCTCCCTGAGCACATCCTCCCGGGTGATGTCCCGTCCCTCCCGATAAAAGGCGAGCTGGAGGGCGCCCAGATAGTCGAGGGCGAGGTCGGGACGCTCCCGGCGGATCACCACCACCGCGCGCGCAGCCGGATCGGTGTCATAGACGAAGCCTTCTCCGGCCATGGCTGCTTCGCTGAACGGCTGTCCGGAGGCCGCCGCTACCTCAGCCCAGTGGCCGCGCAGTCTGACCTTGGCCACCTCGGGCATGACCTCGGTGGTTCCAGGCCGCAGACCGCCCATGACCACCCGCACCGGTAAGGTATCGCCAAAGGCCGCGCGCACGGCGCTGATCACCGGCCAGAACCCGTAGCACCACGAGCACATGGGGTCGGCAAAATAGATCAGGTGTCGGTCGCTCACAGCTGGCTCCGGCGAAACGGGGCTCCGTTTGATCCCTTCGGCATGGAGAGTCTGAACCATCCCCCTGGCTCCGTCACCCCGGTGAGCGCCTGAACCGCGCCATACTTGCCGCCCTTCTCCTAATCCCCTAACCCTCGCGGCTCGGAACCGAATGCGCGCACCGGGGTTCGGACGCCGCCAGCCAGGGAGCCCACGCCATGAGCCTCGCCTTTATCTTTCCGGGCCAGGGAAGCCAGACCGTCGGCATGGGCGCGGACCTGGCCGAAACCTTCACGGCGGCCCGGGAGGTTTTCCAGGAGGTGGATGACGCCCTGGGACAGAAGCTGTTTGCCCTGATGCGGGATGGCCCAGAGACGGATCTGACTCTCACGGAAAACGCTCAGCCGGCCCTTATGGCCGTCAGCCTGGCCGTCAGTCGCGTGTTGGAGAAGGAGTTTGGCCTTGGGGTTGACCGCGCCGCCTTCGTCGCGGGCCACAGTCTCGGGGAATATTCCGCCCTGGCTGCAGCCGGCGCCGTCAGCCTGGCCGACACCGCCCGGCTGTTGAAGCTGCGCGGGAAGGCGATGCAACGGGCCGTGCCAGTGGGCGAGGGGGCCATGGCCTCCCTGATCGGTCCCAAAGCCGACGTGGCCCTGGCCGAGGCCGCCGCCGCCGCCGGCGCCGAGGTGGGGATCTGCGTCGTGGCCAATGACAACAATCTGGGCAATGTGGTCATTTCCGGCGGCAAGGCCGCTGTCGACCGCGCCATTGAGAAGGCCAGGGAGCTGGGCGCCCGGGCCATCCCGCTGAATGTCTCTGCGCCCTTTCACTGTCCTCTGATGCAGCCCGCCGCCGACGAAATGGCCAAGGCCCTGGCCGGCGCCACAATTATCCCCCCCCGCGCGCCCCTGGTGGCCAATGTAACCGCAAGACCGGTGCATGAGCCCGAGGCGATCCGCCAGCTGTTGATTGAGCAGGTGACCGGGCGGGTGCGCTGGCGCGAGAGCATTTCCTGGCTGGTGGAGACCGGCGGGGTGACCCGTTTCGCCGAGGCCGGCGCCGGTAAGGTTCTGTCGGGGATGGCCAAGCGCATCGCCCCGGACGCGGAAGCGACTCCGTTGAACACCCCCGCCGACCTGGACGCCTTCGCCAAGTCCCTCTAGTTGCTAACCGCCTCAGGAGACGCTGAGATGTTCGATCTGTCGGATAAGACCGCCCTGGTTACAGGGGCTACAGGCGGCATAGGCGCGGCTCTGGCGCAGGCGCTGCACGCTCAGGGCGCCCATGTGGTGCTTTCTGGAACCCGCCTTGCGGTGCTGGACGAGATGGCGGACAAACTTCAGGCCCGCGTGAGCGTGGCTGCGGCCAACCTGTCTGATCCCGACTCAGTGGACGGGCTGGTGGCGGCCGCTGAGGCTGCGGCGGGCGCGCCCCTGGATATCCTGGTGGCCAATGCGGGCATCACCCGGGACGGTCTGCTGATGCGGATGAAGGATGAGGACTGGAATGCGGTGATCCGGGTCAATCTGGAGTCCTACTTCCGACTGTGCCGAGCGGCCATGAAGGGGATGATGAAGCGCCGCTATGGCCGAATCATCGGCATCACCTCGGTGGTCGGGGTGATGGGCAATCCGGGCCAGACCAACTATGCAGCCTCCAAGGCAGGCATGATCGGGTTCTCCAAGGCCCTGGCCCAGGAGGTCGGCAGCCGGGGAATTACCGTCAACTGCATTGCCCCTGGCTTCATCGAGAGTCCCATGACCGACGCGCTCAACGAGGCGCAGAAGGCCCAGATCCTCTCAACGATTCCTGCCGGTCGGCTGGGTAACGGGGACGAGATCGCCGCCGCCTGCGTCTATCTGGCCAGCGCAGAAGCCGCCTATGTCACGGGGCAAACCCTGCACGTCAATGGCGGGATGGCGATGATCTGACCTGGGCCTGCTGGCGGCTGGCCTCGCCGAAAGGAACATGCTACGGCGCACGCCGATTAACTGGCCCGGACTGCCTGGGACCACTTCAGGGGTCTCAAACCCAATACCGCCGAAGGTTGACAAGGCGTCGTCCGTCGCGGATGCATCGGTTGAATTTAGAGGGACTAAAAGCGAATGTCCGACATTCTGGAACGCGTGCGCAAGATCGTCATCGAGCACCTCGACGCCGATCCCGAGAAGGTTACCGAGAAGGCCAGCTTCATTGACGATCTGGGCGCTGACAGCCTCGACAACGTCGAACTGGTCATGGCCTTCGAAGAAGAATTCGATATCGAAATCCCCGACGACGCTGCGGAGCACATCCAGACGGTCGGCGATGCCGTGAAGTTCATCCAGGAACGTCTGGGCGCCTGACGCCTGGGCGTCCTTGTCTGATGTCATGACACATGACCGCCGCGTCCCTTAGGCCCCAGCGCCGGAGAGGCGCGGCGGTTTTCTTTTGGGGCCGGCCCTGGGAGTAGAAACGCCATGTCCACCGCGAACACCCGCCGCGTCGTCGTCACGGGCCTTGGCCTGGTCACCCCGCTCGGTGCTGGCGTCGAGGTCACCTGGAAGGCGATCCTGGACGGCAAGTCCGGCGCCGGGAACATTACCACCTTCGACGCCTCGGCCTATGCCTGCAACGTAGCCTGCGAGGTGCCCCGGGTGGATGGTCGTGGCGGCGGCGGCCCTGATGTTGAAGGGGCCTTCGATCCCGACAGCGTGATGTCCCAGAAGGACCAGCGCCGGATCGATGACTTCATCCTCTACGCCATCGCCGCAGCCGACGAGGCTGTGAAGGATTCCGGATGGGCGCCCCAGGACGACGAGGGGCGTGAGCGGACCGGCGTCATCATCGGCTCGGGTATCGGCGGCCTGGCGACGATTGAGAGGACCAGCGTCGAGCTGCATGAGAAAGGGCCCCGCCGGGTCAGCCCGTTCTTCATTCCCTCGGCCCTGATCAACCTGGCCTCGGGGCAGGTTTCCATCCGTCACGGCTTCAAGGGGCCGAACCACTCGGTGGTCACCGCCTGCGCCACCGGCGCCCATGCGGTGGGTGATGCGGCGCGCATGATCAAGTACGGCGACGCCGATGTCATGGTCGCCGGGGGCGCCGAAGCGGCGATCTGCCCCGTGGGTATTGCGGGCTTCATCGCCTGCCGCGCCATGTCTACCGGCTTCAATGACGACCCCACCAGGGCCAGCCGGCCCTATGACAAGGGCCGCGACGGCTTCGTGATGGGCGAGGGCGCCGGGGTTCTGGTGCTTGAGGAGTACGAGCACGCCAAGGCGCGCGGCGCGAAGATCTATGCCGAGGTGGCCGGCTATGGCCTGGCGGGCGACGCCTACCACATCACCGCCCCGTCAGAGGACGGCGATGGCGGGTTCCGGGCCATGCAGGCGGCGATCAAGGACGCCGGCATCACGCCAGCCGACATTGACTACATCAACGCCCATGGCACATCGACTCCCCTGGGCGACGAGATCGAGCTCGGCGCGGTGGAGCGCATACTCGGCAATGCGGCCTCCAGGGTGACCATGTCCTCCACCAAGTCGGCGACCGGACACCTGCTGGGCGCCGCCGGGGCCGTAGAGGCGGCCTTCACGTGCCTGGCGATCCGCGACCAGATTGCGCCCCCGACGATCAATCTGGACAATCCTTCGGTGGAGACGCCGATTGACCTGGCGGCTAAAGTGGCCCAGCCCCGGGAGATCAAGGTGGCCCTTTCCAACAGCTTCGGCTTCGGGGGCACCAACGCCTCCGTGGTTTTCAAGCAAGTCTGATCCATGCCCAGCACGCCCCGCGCCCGCCCGGCCAAGTCGGACGCCGGCGCTTCTCCCCTTCGGCGCCTGATGGTCACCCTGGTCAGCGCCGCGGTGACCTTCGGCCTGGTTCTGGCCCTGGCCGGGGTATGGGTCCTGTGGATGTTCCAGGGACCCGGCCCGGCAGCCGAGACAGACACCACCACCGTGATTCTGCGTCGCGGCGCGGGCCTGCCGGAGATCGCCTCGACGCTTGAGGGGGCCGGGGTGATCTCTTCGGCGCCGATCTTCCTGGCGGCCGCCCAGGTCACCGGCGCCGCCCGCAGCCTCAAGGCGGGGGAGTACGAGTTTCCCGCCCGACGCCCTATGGCGGGAGTCCTGGAGGACATTCGTCAAGGTCGGGTGGTCCGCCATTTTGTCACCATACCTGAGGGCGTAACCTCGGACATGGTGGTGGAGATCCTGGCGGAAAATCCCCTGCTCACCGGTGTGGCGCCCTCGCCGCCCGAAGGGACCCTGCTGCCGGAGACCTACCAGATCGAGCGGGGCGAAGACCGCGCCGCCGTTCTCCAGCGCATGATGGACGCCCATGACCAGGTCTTGGCCCTGCTGTGGGCCAGGCGTCAGCCGGGCCTGCCCATCAACAGCCCGCAGGAGGCCGTGATTCTGGCCTCGGTGGTCGAGAAGGAGACCGCCCTGGGCTCTGAGCGCCCCCAGGTGGCGTCGGTGTTCGTCAATCGTCTGCGCCGGGGCATGCGCCTGGAGAGCGATCCGACGATCATCTATGGCCTGACCAAGGGACAGCCCTTGGGACGGGGAATCCGCCTGTCGGAGCTGCGGCGCCAGACCCCCTACAACACCTATATGATCGATGGCCTGCCACCGACGCCGATCTGCAATCCGGGTCGCGCCGCCCTTGCCGCGGTGCTGGACCCGCCCCAGACCGACTATCTGTTCTTCGTCGCCGACGGCAGCGGGGGGCATGCCTTCTCGACCACCTATGCGGAACACCGCGGCCATGTGGAGCGCTGGCGAAGGATCGAGCGGGCAAGGGCCGCGCCGGCCGACCCTGCGCCTGCAGCGCCCCTGGACGCCCCGGTGGCGGCGGCGCCATGACAGCCGCCGGCGCACGCCCCTCACGCTCGCTCCGGGGTCCCTGACCATGCCGCTGTCGGGCATGACAGGCTTTGGCCGCGTGGAAGGCGCCGCCGGTGACTGGACCTGGGCGGCCGAGGCCCGGTCGGTCAATGGGCGCAATCTCGACGTCCGCTTTCGCGGCCCGCCGGGATTTGAGACCCTGGAACGGGTCGCCCGTGAAGGGGCCCAGGGGCGATTCCAGCGGGGTCAGATCACCGTCGGCCTGCAGGCCAAGCCATCCGAGACCGCGGCTCAGGTGCGGATCAATCTTGATCAGGCCGAACGCTATCTGGTCGCTGGCGCGGTTCTGGTGGCAGACGGGCGGGCGACCTCGCCCAGCCTGGACGGCCTGCTCGCCCTGCGGGGGGTGATCGAGGTGGCCGGGGCTGACGCCGATCCGGAAGCCATGGCCCAGGTGGAGGCGGCGATGGCCGCGTCCATAGCCGCAGCACTGGACGCCCTGAAATCCGCCCGCGACGGCGAGGGTGCGGCGCTGGGCGGCGTACTGATGGGGCTGACGGATCAGATCGCCGACCTCACCGGTCAGGCCGAAGACCTGGCCAAGGGCCAGCCCGAGGTGATCAAGGCGCGCTTTGAGCGCCGCATGCGCGAACTGATCGGCGATCCCGTCGGCCTTGAGGAGCGGATCGTCCAGGAGGCCGCGGCCATGGCCGTCAAGGTGGATGTCCGTGAGGAGCTGGACCGCCTGGCTGGCCATGTGGACTCCGCCCGCGCCATGCTTCTCGGAGATGGCCCCGTTGGCCGGCGATTGGACTTTCTGACCCAGGAATTCATGCGCGAAGCCAACACCCTGTGTTCCAAGTCCGCCCTCTCGGCCCTGACGGTCGTGGGTCTCGAGCTCAAGGCGGTCATCGAGCAGCTTCGCGAGCAGGTTCAGAATGTGGAATAGACCCCCCGGGGTCTGTCCGGCCCAGATCCGAGTCCGATGATCCAGAGTTCCGTCCCCCGCCGCGGCCTCATGCTGCTGATCTCCAGCCCCTCCGGTGCGGGCAAGACATCCCTGTCCCGCCGGCTGGTGGCCGATCATGCCGATCTGGAGCTGTCGGTGTCGGCCACTACCCGGGATCCTCGCCCAGGGGAGAAAGATGGCCGTGAGTACCACTTCATAGATCGCCCGACCTTCGACCAGATGGTGGCCAAGGATGCCTTCCTCGAATGGGCGAATGTGCACGAACATCGTTATGGCAGCCCCGGCGCGCCGGTGATGGACGCCTTGGGCGCCGGACGGGACGTGCTGTTTGACATTGACTGGCAGGGGGCGGCCCAGATCTCCTCTCGGGCGCCGGAGGACGTGGTGCGGGTGTTTATCCTGCCTCCCAGCATGGCCGAGCTGTCCCGCCGCCTGCACGCCAGGGCTCAGGACCGGGAAGATGTCATCCAGCGCCGATTGGGGCGGGCCTATGGGGAAATCGAGCACGCGGTCGATTACGACTATGTGATCGTCAATGACGACTATGACCGCGCCTATGCCGATCTCGCCCACATCTATCACGCCGAACGCCAGAAGCGGGTTCGTAATCCTGGCCTCGCCGCCTTTATCCAGCGGCTGCTCGACGAGCAGGTCTAGCAACCGCTAGGGCTGGTCCCCGGACGCCGCCATCAGGCTGTCGGTGAGCCCTCGCATATCCCGCCCGGTGGGCGCCTGGAACAGGCGCAGGCCAAACTCCGGCAGGATCGAGAGCACATGATCGAAGATGTCGCTCTGGATCGCCTCATAGGCCTCCCACTGGACCGTGTTGGCAAAGGCATAGATCTCAAGCGGCAGACCCTCGGGGGTCGGGTCAAGCTGGCGGACCAGCAGGGTCTTCTCCCTGGCGATTCCGGGCTGGACTTTGAGATAGGCCAGCACATAGGCGCGAAAGGTGCCCACATTGGTCAGGCGTCGCGTATTCACCATGTCGCGTCCTGACCTCACCAGGGTCTCGTTCCAGGCCCCCAACTCCTTCTCCTTGGCCGCCAGATAGACATCCAGCAGGGCAAAGCGCTTGAGATCTTCCCGCTCTTCGGGCGTCAGAAAACGGATGGTGGTCTGGTCGAGCAGGAGGGCGCGTTTGATCCTGCGTCCCCCCGATTCCTGCATGGCGCGCCAGTTGACGAGGGACTCGTTGATCAGCCGCCAGGTGGGGATGGTCGTAATCGTCTTGTCGAAATTCTGAATCTTCACCGTGTGCAGGGCCAGGTCGATCACGTCGCCATTGGCGTTGAGCTGCGGCATCTCGATCCAGTCACCTACCCGGATCATGTCGTTGCTGGTCAGCTGAACCGAAGCCACCAGGGACAGGATCGTATCCCTGAACACCAGCAGCAGCACCGCCGCCATGGCGCCGAGGCCGGAGATCAGCAGCAGGGGCGAACGGTCCAGCAGAGTCGCCACAACCAGGATGGCGGCGGCCGCAAAGAGAATGATCTTGCCCACCTGGATATAGCCCTTGATGGGTCGCTGCCGGGCTTCAGGCCGCTTCGCATAGAGGGCGTTGAGCAGGTTCAGAAGACCGGTGATCGCCAGGATCACCGTCAAGATCATAAAGGCTGCCGCCACATTACGGATGACGGTCCCGGCGGCGTCAGGCAGGTGGGGCGCCAGCAGGACCCCCTGATAGACCACCACCGCCGGGGCCACATTGGCCAGCCGGGCGATCACATCCCGAAAGAAGGTCTCGGCGTCGTCCTTGAGGGACAGGCCCACCGCCCGTCGTATGAGGCGCAACAGCACGTGATGGGTCAGCCAGTTGACCACAGCGGCCAGGGCGCCAAGCAGGGCAAGACCGATCACGGTCTGAAGATAGGGGTGGTCACCGAGGCCGGCGAGGGCCTGTTCCAGGTCCAACATGGCTTGGTCCTAGGGTGTTTTGCGGCCTGAGGGAATTGGTCGACCAGAAGGTGAGCCTCCCGTGCTTGAGAGGACTATGAAGATTTACAGGCCCTATCGAGGCTCAGGGGCGGATTCCCGGGTCAGCAAGGCTGCCGCCAATCCCATGAATTCCTCCAGCGCCAGGGTCTCGGCCCGTCGGGAAGGATCGATCTGCGCGGACTCGCACAGGCCCGCGCCGCCCAGGGTCTTCAGGCTGGACCGCAGCATCTTCCGCCGCTGGCCAAAGGCGGCCTGGCTGACGCGCTCCAGGGCCGCGATCAGATGTTCTGAAGGGCGATGGGCCAGGGGATCGAGGCGGACCACTGCGGAGTCGACCTTGGGCGGCGGGGTGAAGGCCCTGGCGGGCGCCTCCATCACGATCCTGGCCTGGGCCGTCGCCTGGGCGATGAGGGCCAGCCGGCCATAGGCGTCATCCCCAGGTCGGGCGACAATGCGTTGCGCCACTTCCTTCTGGAACATCAGGGTCATGGACGCCGGCCTGTAGGTCCCGGTGAGCCACTTGATGAGCAGGGCCGTGCCGATGTTGTAGGGCAGGTTCGAGACGATCGTCACAGGTGTTCCGCCGGTCAGGGCGGTCTCATCAACCTTCAGGGCGTCGGCCATCTCAATCTTAAGTCTGCCATCAGCAATCTGCGATAACTTGTTTAAAAGAGGCAGAAATCTCTGATCTTTTTCAATGACTGTCACATCAGCTCCGGCCTCCAGGAGGGCCCGGGTCAGGCCCCCAGGGCCAGGACCGATCTCCAGCACCCCGCGCCCCTCAAGGGGTCCTGCGAGCCGGGCGATCTTCCGTGTGATGTTGAGGTCGAGCAGGAAGTGCTGGCCGAGGCCCTTGTCGGCCATGAGCCCGTGGGCCTCCAGGCTCTCGCGGAGGGGCGGCAGGTCACTGAGGGCGCTCATCGGCGGCGCTCTGCGATCGCCTGAGCCATGCGGATCGCGGCGATCATGCTGTCGGGCCGCGCCTGGCCCCGTCCGGCGATATCGAAGGCGGCGCCGTGATCGGGAGAGGTCCGCACAATGGGCAGTCCGAGGGTGATGTTCACCCCGCCCCAGAAGTCCAGCATCTTCACGGGGATCAGGGCCTGATCATGATAGAGGCAGAGGGCCGCGTCATAGGTCGCCCTGGCCGCCTCATGGAAGAGGCTGTCGGCGGGGCGGGGGCCGCTGGCCTCGACCCCGAGATCCCGCAGGGCGCGCACCGCCGGTCCGACGATCTGGAGTTCCTCGCGCCCGATTGTACCGCCTTCCCCGGCATGGGGATTGAGGCCGGCCACCGCCAGCCGGGGCGCCTCAATGCCGAAGTCGCGGCGCAGGGCCTGGGCGGTCACCAGTCCGGCGGCGACGATCTTCTCCACCGACAGGCTCGCCGAGACCTCGGCGAGGGGCGTGTGCACAGTCACCAGGGAGACCCGCAGACCGGGGGCGGCCAGCATCATGACTGGACCCCTGGCGCCGTCATAGCGATGGTCCAGGGTCAGTTCGCCCAGAAACTCCGTGTGGCCTGGAAACGGGAACCCGACCCTATAAAGGGTTTCCTTGGCGATCGGCGCGGTGACCACGCCGCCCGCGGCGCCCGACAACGCCAGGCCCACCGCAGTCTCAATCCACGCGATCACGGCCTTGGCGGCGCTAGGGGAGGAGGAACCGGCCACCACGGGTTCAGTCAGGGGAACATCGATCACCGGCAGGGCATGAGGGAAGACCTGGGCGGCGTCGTCCACAGAGCTGACTGGTCTGACGAGTCCGCTTGCGCCCCCTGGGGCGGACGCCACCTGATTCAGGTCGCCGACCACCACAAAGGCTGGCCCGGTGTGGCGGAGGGCGCTCCAGGCCTTGAACACAATCTCTGGCCCGATCCCGGCGGGATCACCGAGACTGATCGCCAGGGGACGGTTCTTCACCGGGTCTCGATAGTGGCGGCGTTCCGCAGATCGCGCATGTAACGCCGGGCGATGAGGCCGAGCTGGTCAAAGAACAACCGGCGCTCCACCAGTTGCGGCGAGAGGTCGGCGGCGCCCGAGGACCGCTTACCGCAGACCGCGACTATATGCATGCCGGCTTCCGTCCGGATGGGCTCCGACAACTGGCCGACCTCAAGGGTCTCGGCGGCAGCCCGGAAGGCCGGCGCCAGATCACCGATCTCCGCCTCGCCCAGATCCCCTGCGACAATGCCGGCTTCCTGGCCGGCCACAGCCTCCAGGTCGTCACAGCCGGTGATGCGGGCGCGAAGGGCCAGCAGACGGCTCCGCGCAGCCTCAACCTGGGTCGCCGAAGCGTCGGCGGCGACGCCGACCGCCGCCTGCTTCAGATTGACCACTGTGGCGCCAGCCCCCGAGCGCCTGTCACGCAGATAGACAATATAGACGCCATCCGACACGGGGATAGGCCTGGAGAGCTGACCCGGCCGCATCTGCTCCAGGGCCTGTTCGACCTCGCTGGGGACTTCCCCGGTGCTCACCCAGCCGGCGTCTCCGCCGGCTGCGGCGGTGGGGGCGGCGGAGAACTGACGGGCCACGGCCTGGAACGGCGCGCCCTGCTGCATCTGGCTGACCAACTGTTCGGCGCCACGCAGGGCCACATCCATCCCGCCAACCCGGGCGCCGTCGATGAACACCTCGCTCATCTGGTACTGGGTGCGAGAGGCCTGGGCCTGCTGCTGTTCCAGCACGGCGCGGACCTGATCGGCGCCAATGCGAAGCCTTGAACCATAGCGGCCCTGGACCCAGCGCTGCCAGCTGGTCTGGGCCCGCAGTTGTCCGCGGAACGAGCCGAGAACGCCTTGCGTGTGGAGCATGCCGCTGAACTGCTCGGGGGTCATGTTGTTGCCCTGGGCCAGCTGAGCCAGTTCCTCGTCCACATCCTCATCGCTGGCGATGATGCTGAACTTCTGTTCGCGCTCAACCCGCCGCAGCTCCTGCATTTGCAGAGCTTCGTCCACCAGGGCGATCAGGGCCTCCTGCTGGATCTGCGGCAGATTCTGCTCGGTGGGCTGCACGCCAGTCGTGGCGATCAGCAGTCGCATCCGCTGAGCCAGGTCAAAGGTCGAGATGATCTCATCATTGACCACAGCGGCGGCATATTCGGAGAGACCGGCTGCGGGCGCTGGGCGGGGGGGCGGGGTGTCCTGGGCCAGCGCTGCACTAGACAGGGCGCCAGACGCTATAAGCGCCGCAAGGGCGACGCCGCAGGCCGCTCGGCCGCGGACTGAACGCGCAGACAACATCGCTTGGGTCATTCCTTCGTGGCGGCTTGAACGGCCGCTGATCCTAATTTGCATAGATAGGTTCGCCCAATGTGGCGAGGGTTAGGCGCACAGCCACAGACTCGCTGGGACCCAGGCGTCCCACAACCGTGTCCTCGCGCCGGTAAATGACTTCGATCCGTGTGCACTCGTCCCGATAGACCACGCCGATGTCTCGCACCACCCAGCCATCCTGGACCATGTCGCGGTTGCCGTAGGCGGTAAGGCCCCAGTTCTGCGTCAGGAAGACCTCTCCGCCCAGGTCCAGGTTCTCGCGCTTGACCCCGTTGATGTCGAGGTCGTCCCAGAGATAGCGGAAGAAGCCCGAGCCTCGGGCCAAGGACAGATTGGCCCCGGCCTCGGCGCGTCGAACGTCCAGGCTATCCCCATCCAGTCTGGCGCGGCCAAAGGCTGAAACCCCCCGAATCGGCTGGGCCTGGGCCGCGACGATCCAGTCTGATGCGGTGTCTCGAAGGCCGGTGCGCTCCGGGAAAGCCCGTTCCTCCTGGTCGCGGAGGCTGCGGCCGACGAGCACAGTCGCCCGACGCCCGTCGTCCCAGAGCAGGCTGCCCCGGGCGGCCACATTGGCCCGCATGCCGCCTTCCATCAGGTCGAACCCGGGGAAGCGATTGGCCATCAGCAGGTTGGTCTCGTCGAACTCAAAGGCCAGGCTGTCCTCATTCAGATAGATGGGGTCGCCGCCAGCGTTCAGACCGGTCTGGATCTGGTCTGGCTGAGGGGATGCCATGACCTGAACCAGTGGTTCAATAACAGCTGTCATCTTATTGAAGCGACGGTAGAATGGCCAGCTCATGTCGGCGCCAATCGTGCCCATCAAACGCGTTTCGTTACGCCCCCCGAAACCCTCCAGGGGAACATCGCCGAGGCTATAGGCGTCGGCCCGGAGATTGGCGAACGGTTCCAGCCGGATGCCGCCGGGGGTAGTGAGGGTGCGCCGCCAGTCGGCCTGGGCCACCACCCGTCGGCTGTCGAGGCCAGGCACATGGACCGCCGAGGTGCTGCTGGGGGCCAGGTCTCGCTCCAGGGCCACGGCATTGGCCCTCAGTCTCAGCCTTCCCCCCGCCAAATGGAGATCAGGGCTCCAACGGCCCTCAATCAGCGGCGCGACCGTGGGGAATGTCCGGTCGTCATCGTCCGGGCGTAGGCCCTGAATGTCGAACGCCGCCAGGGACAGGTAGCTGTCGTCATCCTGGCGGACCGCATAGACCTGCGAGATCAGACGGCGATCATCGGCGATATAGGGTCCGCGGGACTGGTAGACCTCGCCGATCTCGTACTTGTCGAACAGCAGGTCTTCCGAGGCGCGCTCGGCGGTGAATCCCCAGTCCCAGTTTTCGTCGATGGCGAAGGCGCCCCCGGCGAGGATATAGCTGCGCGAGGTGGTCTCGCCAAACTGGCCTGTGGCGTCGAAGTCCGGGGCGTAGGTGTATCCGCCCCGGACATCGATCTCGCCGGAATAGAACCGCTTGCGATAGCGGGCGTTCAGGAACGGCTCGACCTTGGCGTTGATCTGAGGACTCAGAGTCAGGTCGGAATAGTCTGAAAGCACAAAAAGATAGGGCTGTTCATAGGAGAAGCCGCGACGGTCGGAGGCGGAAATCGCCGGCGTCAGCAGGCCTGAGGTCCGTTCGGCATCGGGGTCAGGGTGCCAGAACAGGGGCAGGTAGAAAACTGGCGCCCCGAACAGGCGGAAAACGGCATGCCGGTAGTGCACCAGCTGCCGTTCGCCATCCTGGACCACCTTTTCCGCCTGGATCGACCAGGTGGGAGTCTTGGACTTGCTGTCGGCGCAGATGTCGCAGGGGGTGTAGATCACCCGGTTCAACTCATTGATGGTCTCGCTTCGCCGCACGGCGCTGCCAGCGGCAATCTTCACATTGTCGGACAGGCGTGCGGCGAAGCCTCGGGCCACCCCGGTGCGCATCTGATCGTCCATGACCAGTTCGCGGGCGAACTCCACACTCCCGTCGGGATTGAGAATCTGGACGTTTGAGGCCTCCAGCACGCCCTTGGCCTCATCATAGACCAGGGAGTCAGCCCGAAGGCTGCGACCGTCATAGCGCGCCTCGACCTCACCAGCGGCCTTGGTCCGCGGCCCGGCGTCCTCCCGAAGGACGTGATCGGCCTCCAGATAAATCGCGCCGGGGCTAAGGCCGTCAGATCCGGGCTTCGACGTCGCCCCAGGCCCAGACGCGACCTGTCCCCACGCGCTGCCGACGCAGAGGCTCGCCACCGCAACCCCCGCCAGGAGGCTGCGCTTGACCGGGGCGAGCGAGGTGCGCCGAGGTGACGTCTTCAAGCGTGTTTCCCTTCTTGCCGCGCCGTTCGCTGACGCAATAGCGGGGTGGCGGCGTCTTTCAACCGTCTTCGGTGTAACAGAGCAGGGTGAGGCCTGACAGCAGGGCGATCAGTGGCGGGGCCCAGGCCGCCGCTACCAGGGGGATGATGTCCGCATTGGCCAGAGCTCCTGCGAACTCATTGAGGAAGAAGAAGACGAAACCCAGCGCCACCCCGCCGCCGGCCAGTCCCGCCAGTCCGCCCAGGCGGGCCAGGCGCAGGGAGAAGGCGGCGGCCAGGATCGTCATGCCCGCAAACAGCAGCGGCGTAGCCAGCAGCTGCTGGAAGCGCAGTTCGTAACGACTGGCGCTGAATCCGGCCTGTTCCGTGGTCCGGATGGCTGCGGGCAGGCGCCAGAAGGCGATCGCCTGGGGGGAGGCGAACCGCTCCAGGGCCGATTCACTGTCGAGGCTGGAGCGCAGGGAGAGGCTCTCGGAGCGGACCGAGCTCTCGCCGGCGGCGGCTTCCCGGACATCGGTCAGCCGCCAGAAGCCCGGCAGCAGGCGGGCCTCAGCCGCCTCCAGCCGCCGTCTGAACTCCGGGATTCCGGCCTCGTTCTTCTGATAGATGAACAGGGAGACCCTGCGCAAAAGCACGGTCCCGTCGACGATCTCCCGATCCCGGGCATGAATGACGATCTGGCTGCGCTCATCCCCCTGGCGGAGCCAGATGTCCTCCGGCGCATCCACGAGATAGTTGTCCATAATCCTGGCGCGCTCCAGTCCGAACTGGGCATTGGCCGCCGCCGCCAGGGGATTGAGCAGGGTGACCGAAAGGGCTCCGATCATCGCCGCCGCCGCCGCGGTCGGCAGGATGAAGCGCCAGGCCGAGACGCCGGCGGCGCGCATGGCTACCAGTTCACTGCGCCGATTCAGGCTGACATAGGCCGCCATGCAGCCGAACAGGAAGATGAAGGGCAGCAGGACGAGTACGAGGCTCGGGATGCTCAGGAGGGTGAGGCCGAACAGTCCGGCGACGCTGATCTCAGCTCTGACGCCCACGGAACGCGACAGCTCGACAAACTGCACCAGGATGATGACAGCCGTGATCACGGCCAGGGCGACGCTCACGCTGAACAGGTTGCGTGACAGGACATAGGCCTCGATCCGACCAAACCTCATGCCGAGGCTCCCCCCCGGGCGATCCGCACCGGACGTTTGCGCATGTCGATGAACGGCGACACCCGCTGACGGAACACCCCGCGCAGGGCGAAGGCGATGGTCAGGAGCGGCACCGCATACTGGAGAAGGTTCAGCCAGGCGCCAGCCTCTGAAGCGGCCTGGACGACAAAGCCGAGGATCCTGATCAAGGCTGCGGCGCCGCTGGCCCAGGCGATACGGCGTCCATAACCCATGCGATCGAAGCCGCCTCCCAGAATCGCAGCCAGGGCAAGGGCCATGAAGGCAATATTGTAGAGAGGAGTCGCCAGGCGGGCATGGCCCTCGGCCAACATTTCAAGACGGTTCCGACGCTCCCAGTCCTGCTCCAGGTCCGGGAAAAACAGCTCATGGAGATACCGGTCGGAGGGCTTGTAGTGCACCAGCTCATCGGAAGCCACCAACGGGCCGAGGTCGAAAATATACTCATCGAAGGTGAGGTAGTTCAGCACGCCGTCAGAGCTGAACTCCTGGGTGGAGCCGCGCTGCATGACCAGCACGGGGGCGCCGGCCCGGGTCGCCATGCGGCCCTCATCGGCGGTGTAGGTGGTGGCTGATCCATCACTCTCCGCCACGTGGATGAACAGGTTTCCCAACCGCCCGCGGCTGTCGACGCTTTGGGCATAGACCGTCAGGCCAGGGACCGGTTCGGTGAACTCCCCCTCCCGGACCAGGGTGGCGGCCAGGTCGGTGCGGACATCGAACAGTGTGTTGCGCAGTTCCCGGTATGAGGCCGGCTGGATGAATAGATTCAGGACCAGGGCCAGCAGGGCCGTAATCACGGCCAGCCGCATGGGGGGGGCGATCACCCGCCAGCGACTCATGCCGCCGGCAAAACAGACCACGAGTTCCTGCTCACTCTGGAGCCGGTTGAGCGCCACCAGGGCGGCGACGAAAAGGGCCAGCGGCAGGACCATGTTTATCAGCTGCGGCATGGCCAGCAGGGTGATCTTCAGGAAGACGCCGGCGCTCTGACGCTGATTGATGATCACATCAAGCGCCGAAAGGCTCTGGCTCAGCAGGGCCACCCCCGTCAGGGCGAGCGCCGCCAGCAGGGTCGGGCCCAGCAGCTGGCGAAGCAGATATCGGTCGATCAGGCGCATGGAAAAAAGGCGTCGCCGGGCTGATTTGGCGCGCCCTCGGCGCGAAGCTGTTCTAAACCATGCGTCGCCGCGCCACACAACCGCCGCAGGTGACGCCAGACCGGGCGTCCTGTCGGTGGAGCGCCTCCAGCTTAGCCTTGGTTGAGATCTCGCATGGACATTCAATTCGTCACGGCCACCTCGGAAATCGCCCCTGCCTCCGCCCTGGCCATTATCGTCTTTGAAGGCGAAGTGCTTTCGGGCGCCGCCGCCGAGGCCGATCGCCTGACCGCCGGCGGGTTGGGCAGAACCCTGGCGCAGGGGCGCTTTACCGGCGCCAAGGGACAGGTTCTTGATCTGGCCGCGCCGGTCGGTCATCCGGCCGGGCGTCTGCTGCTGGTCGGGGCCGGCAAGCGAGAGGGGTTTGACGCCATCGGCGCTGAACACGCGGCCGCCAGCGCCTATGGCGCCGTCAAGCTCTCCGGCCTGACCAGCCTGCGGGTGGCCTTCGCCGATGAGGCTGTCGCCCAGCCCGGGCGGGCGGCCCTGGGGATCAGTCTGGCGGCCTACCGTTTCGACCGCTACCGGACCAAGGAGCCGGCGGACAAGAAGCCGTCCGTGGTCAAGGCGGAGATCGTCTGCGCCGACCCTGCGGCCGCCCAGGCGGCCTATGGCGACCAGGCCGCCCTGGCCGAGGCCATCAGCTTTGCCCGGGACCTGGTGTCTGAGCCCCCGAATGTCCTGTTTCCCCAGGAGTTCGCCCGTCGGGTGAAGGCCCTGGAGAGCCTCGGGCTGGAGGTGGAGATCCTCGGCGAGGCGGAGATGAAGGCCCTGGGCATGGGCTCTTTGCTGGGCGTGGGGCAGGGGAGCGCCAAGGACAGCCAGCTGGCCATCATGCGCTGGAACGGCGCGGCTGATCCGTCCGCTCAGCCCGTGGCCTTTGTGGGCAAGGGCGTCTGCTTCGACACCGGCGGCATCTCCATCAAGCCCGCCGAGGGCATGGAGGACATGAAGTGGGACATGGGCGGCGCCGCCGCCGTGGCCGGCCTGATGCACGTGCTGGCCGGTCGCAAGGCCAAGGTCAATGCGGTCGGCATACTCGGCCTGGTGGAAAACATGCCTGACGGTGACGCCCAGCGCCCCGGCGATGTGGTCACCAGCATGTCGGGCCAGACCATCGAGATCATCAATACAGACGCTGAAGGCCGCCTGGTCCTGGCTGACGCGCTCTGGTACTGCCAGGATCGTTTCAAGCCCAAGTTCATGGTCGACCTGGCCACCTTGACGGGCGCCATCATCATCAGCCTGGGCAATGACTATGCCGGGGTCTTCTCGAACAATGACGAACTGGCCGACAACCTGCTGGCGGCGTCAAAAGCCGAGGCCGAGCCCCTGTGGCGCATGCCCCTGCCCGCGGCCTATGACAAGCAGATCGACAGCATGATCGCCGACATGAAGAACACCGGCGGGCGGCCCGGCGGGTCGATCACCGCAGCGCTCTTCCTGCAGCGGTTCGTCAACGACTTGCCCTGGGCGCACATGGATATCGCCTCGACCGCGTGGAAAAAGCCGTCCACCGTGCCGACCATCCCGGAAGGCGCTACAGGCTATGGGGTCCGGCTGCTCAACCGCATGGTGGCCGACAAGTACGAGGGCTGATTGCGGTCGGCGGGTTCGGAGAAGAGCCGGTGCGGTTCGTCTTTCTGCACGGCCCACGGCTGGGTCCCCTGACCTGGCGGGCTGTGGCCGAGGATCAGGGGGACTTCTGTCGCACCCCGGCCCTGAGGCAGGCCCTGGTGGAGCCGGCCCGTGGCTGAAGGAGCCTGCGACGTCTGGTTCTACCATATGGAGCGCTCGAGCCTGGAGCAGGTGCTGCCCGATCTGCTGGAGCGGACCCTTGGGCGAAACTGGAAGGCCCTGGTTCGCTCACGTCTGTCCGAGCGGCTGGAGCAGCTGGACACCCATCTCTGGACCTATCGGGACGACAGCTTCCTGGCCCATGGGCGGGTTGACGAGCCCCACGCGGCGCAGCAGCCGGTGCTGCTGACTACCGAGATGGAGAATGCCAATGGCGCCGATGTGGTGTTTCTGCTGGACGGCGCTGAGCCGGGGTCCCTTGACGGCTATATCCGATGCATCGTCCTGTTCGATGGTCGAGATGAAGCCGCCCTCGCCACAGCGCGGGCGCAATGGCGTGCGATCAAGACATCCGGGCTGCCGGTGAGTTACTGGAAACAAATGGCCCGTGGTTGGGAGAAACAGGCATGATAAACAAGCTCGCCCTCGCCCTCAGCGCCAGCCTGGTTCTTCTCGGAGCCTGCGCCAGCGAGGTTTCCGCTCCTACCCCCCCCCGTCCTCAGGATCCGCCCCCACGGCCAGCGCCCGCGCCGGTCGATCAGTGCGGCGCAAGCCAGGCGCAGGGCCTCATTGGCCGGCATCGCAGCGAAATCCCGGTGCCGGTGAACCCCGGCCTGCAGCGGGTGGCCTGCACAACCTGTCCGGTGACCATGGACTTCCACCCCCGCCGGTTGAATTTCTTCTATGACGCGGAGACGGGTCTGATCAAAGAGGTCCGCTGCGGATAGGGGCCTGCCGCCGTCAGTCCCGGGGCGGCCGCCTTATCCAGCGGATGATGATGGCGATGGCGGCGGGACCCACCAGCACGGCGGCCATCAGCAGATAGATCAGTTGCGCCCACTCAGGCATCGGCCGGTGGCTCCATCACACGTCAACCGAGGATGAGGCGCCGGAGATCACCTTGTCCAGGGCGCCGAGCAGACGCTCCAGCTCGATGGGCTTGGGTATCAAGGCGTCCATGCCGGCGCTGAGATACTCAACCTCGTGGTGCGACATGGCGTTGGCGGTCAGGGCGATGATTGGGGTTCTCGCTCGCCCCTCGGCCTCCTCCCGGGCTCGGATCAGTCGGGTAGCCGTTGGTCCATCCATGCGGGGCATCTGGATGTCCATCAGAATGGCGTCCCAGTGGGAATCGGACCAGGCCGCCACGGCGTCTTCGCCGTCATTGACGACGTGGAGATCGATCGTCAGGGGCGCGAGCAAGGTCTTCAGAACCAGCTGGTTCATCAGATTGTCCTCGGCCGCCAAGATCCTGAGCGGGCTCACTGGAAGCTGCGGATGGCCACGGCAGGACTCCTGCCGGAGGTCGTCGCGTGCAGGAGAATCGACCGCAGGCAAAGGGAGCCTCACGATGAAGCTCGACCCCTGATCGACAACGCTCCTGACCTCGATGACGCCGCCCATCAGGCCGGTGAGTTCCCGGCAGATGGCCAGGCCCAGGCCTGAGCCGCCAAACTTCCGCGTCATGGAGGCGTCCGCCTGGACGAACTTCTCGAACAGCACCCCCAGTCTCTCCGGAGCTATACCCAGGCCGGTGTCCGATACGGTCATCACCAGGTCGCCGGATGTTCCGGTCACCGAAACCCGCACCGAGCCTCGGGGGGTGAACTTCACCGCATTCGACACGAGGTTATAGAGAATCTGGCGCACCCGGGTGGGATCGCCGCGCCAGAAAGCGGGGGCCTGCGGATCGATCACCAGATCGAAGGACAGGTCCTTCTCGGCCGCCAGGGTCGTGAATGTGGACTGGGCGCCGGCGGCGATGCGGGCAATATCAATCACCCCGTCTTCGAGTTCCAGTCGGCCGGCCTCGATGCGGGACAGATCCAGAAGGTCATTGAGCAGCACCAGCAGGGTTTCCCCGGCCTGCCGAATGACCCCCAGCCGTTCCTGCTGCGGGAGCGGCAGGTCTTCGCGGGCCATGGCCTGCGCCATGCCCAGCACCCCATTGAGAGGGGTCCGGATTTCATGGCTCATGGTGGCCAGGAAGCCGCTCTTGGCCAGATTGGCGGCGTCCGCCTGATCCCGGGCCCGCTTGAGGTTCTCGTTGAGGTTGCGCAGTCGCCGTTCCGAGCGCTTCAGATCGGCGATGGATTGGGTGAACATCACCACGCGCACCGGGCCTTCACCGACAAAGCGCGAAGCGCTCATGCGGTACCACTCGCCGCCTTGGGCCTCATAGGCGCGGGTGAAGGTCTCGCGTTCACCTGAGATCACCTGGCGAATGCCTCGTTCCAGGGCCGGTGCGTGCTTGCGCGGCAGCCGCCTGATGATCTCAAACATGCTTGGCCGCACGGTCGACCTGGACGCTTCCTGCATGCTCACACTGGCGGCTCGAAAGCTGCGGTTCGCCTCGACCAGTTTTCCATCAGCATCGATGACCGCCACCATGGCGGCGATTCCATCGATGACGCCCCGGGCGAAGCCTTCGGACTCCTGGAGCTCGGTGAGCGCCCGGCGCATGGTGGTGATGTCCTGGCTGGCGCCGCGGATCGCCACACAGGCCCCGTCCACCACCTCAGGCACCCCCATGACCCGCAGCCAGCAGCGCCGGCCATTGGGCAGCAGCACCTCAGCCTCGAAGTCCATCCGGGCGCCGGTCTCGACGCAGGCCTGAGTGGCGGCCTGGACGACGGCCCTGTGTTCAGGGGTGTAGATCTCCAGGGCCTCCGTCAGGGGGGCTGACGGCTCCCTGATCTCCATCATGGCGCAGAGTTCGGGACTGTAGCGCACTTCCTGGGTGCGGAAATCGATCTCCCAGCCCCCAAGGCCGGCCAGTCGGGCGGCGTCACGCAGGGCTGCTGAGGCGGCCTCGGATCGATGCTGGTCCTCGCGGATCTGGGTGATATCGGACAGGGTGAGGACGTAGCCCTCAAGCTCGCCGGCCGCGTCCCGGACCGGTCGGAGATCGGCGTCCAGCCAATAGGTTTCGCCGTTCTTGCGTTTGGCGGTGGCCTCAATTCGGTGACCGCCAAACGCCGGGTGCTGTCTGGCAAGGCCGGTGGCCTCTGTCCAGTCATCGAGACCCAGCAGGGTGTCGATGGCCGAGCGCCCGATGACATCGACGGCGGAGTATCCCGTGACGGCGGTGAAGCCGTCATTGATCCAGATGACCTGACCGGCGAGGTTGATCAGGGCTATTCCATGGGACACGGTCGCAAGGGCCCGGGCCAGACGTCCATCCTGTTGCGATGCCGCAGTCGGTTGGAACTGTGATTTTATCTGAGCGTCAGGCCGCATTGCGTGGTTGAGGTTAGGCGTTGGTCATGAACAAACATGAAATACGCCAAAAGCTGATCCGCCAGACAAGTAGTATTCAATCACCCCTGGGTCTATTTCAACGCCTCATAGGCAATGACAGCCGCCATCCATTCAGCCTCAGCCGCGTCGAGAGTTGTCTGTGCATGAGCCCGCTGGCGGCCGAGGGCGGCGGCTGTCTCAGGTCCATGGGCGAAGACCTCCGGGTCGCTGAGCTGCGCGTCGATCTTGGCCACCGCCCCGGTGGCTCGGGCCAGGGCGGCCTCTGCGGCTTCAGCTCGCCGCCGGGCGTTGCCGGTGGGCGCCTTGCGAACAGGAGCAGGGGGCGGCGCGGGCGGCGGTGGGGCTGCCTCGCGCACCTGGGTGGGCGTCCGGACCCGGGCCTTGGCCCTTTCGATGACATAGCGGGCGTAGTCCTCGAGATCCCCATCGAAGGGGACAATGGTCCCGTCGGCGGCCAGCCACAGGCGGTCGGCCACCATCTCCATCAGCGACCGGTCGTGGGTGATCAGGATGACGGCGCCGGCGAACTCATTCAGCGCCTCCAGCAGGGCCCGGCGGGAATCGATATCCAGATGGTTCGTGGGCTCATCGAGGATCAGCAGGTGGGGCGCCTCGGCCGCCACCATGTTCAACAGCAGGCGCGCCCGCTCACCGCCGGAAAGGTCGGCGACAGTGGTCTCCACCTTGTCCCGGTTGAAGCCGTACTGCGCCAGCCGTGAGCGCCTGGACGCCTCAGAGGCTTCGGGCATGGCCCGTCGGATGATGTCCAGCGGCGTGTCCGTAGGGTCCATGGCCTCGATCTGATGCTGATGGAACCAGCCCACCCGCATGCGGCGGTCCCGGTGCATATGGCCGTGTTCGATGGCCAGGGCCTCGGCGATCATCTTGGCGAAGGTGGACTTGCCCGCCCCGTTGACGCCAAGAAGGCCAATCCGGTCGTCCACATCCAGTCTGAGGTTCAGGTCGCGCAGGACCGGCGGGCCGCCATAGCCCACGCTGACGCCTTCCAGGCGGATCAGCGGCGGGGCCAGGGGCCGCTCCGGCGAGGGCAGGGTGAACGGCGCCACATGCTCGCTGCCCACGGCGTCGATCACCGGGAGCTTGGCCAGGGCCTTGAGCCGGGACTGGGCCTGGGTGGCCTTGCTGGCCTTGGCCCGGAAGCGGTCGACAAAGGCCTGCATATGGGCGCGCTTGGCCTCTATCTTCGAGCGCATGGCCTCCTGCAGGCGCGCCTTCTCCGCCCTTTGGGTCTCAAAGGCGTCATAGCCGCCCGCATAGAGGGTGAGCTTCCCGTCCGCCAGGTGCAGGGTGTGGTCGATGGAGTTGTTCAGCAACTCCCGGTCATGGCTGATGACCAGGGCGCTATAGGGATAGGTGCGTAGGCGGGCCTCCAGCCACAGCGCCCCTTCCAGATCGAGATAGTTGGTCGGTTCGTCGAGCAGCAGCATGTCCGGTTCAGAAAACAGGGCGGCGGCCAGGGCCACCCGCATCCGCCAGCCGCCGGAGAACTCGGCCATCGGCCGTTCCAGATCCTCAGTCGAAAAGCCGAGGCCTGCGAGGATTTCGGCCGCCCGGGACGGGGCGCGATCGGCGTCGATCTCGATCAGGCGGGCATAGATCTCGCCCATCTGCTCGGGTTCGGCGGTCTCCAGAGCCCCCAGCAGGCCATGGCGAACCTCGTCTGCAGCCAGAACCGTATCGATCAGGGAGACCGGCGTGGCGGGATGCTCCTGGTCTACCGACCCCAGCCTTGCGCCCTTGGGCAGGCTGATCTCGCCCGAGCCCAGCACCAGTTCGCCCCTGATCAGCTTGAACAGGGTGGATTTTCCAATGCCGTTGCGGCCCACCAGGCCGACCTTGGCGTTCCGGGGCACGGTGACGCTGGCGCCGTCAAAGAATCGGCGGCCCCAGGCGTCGAAGACAAGATCTTGAATCAGCAGCATGGTCGGTCAGGCACAACACTTGAGGAGCAGTCCACCAGGGGCGGAGGCAGCGACACGGTCAAACACGCCGTGGGAGGGGGAGGGCCGGGATTTCCGAGATCTGCGCCGCCGCCATCCCGACCGTGGCGGCGCTCATACCAGAGGTAAGGCCCCTCCGTCAGGGGGCATCGCCCGGCGCGGCTTGGCGACTGCGGGTCTCAGGGCTATACACGCGCGCCTCTGGGCGAAACCCCGCCCCTAGACCCCATTTCTGAAGAAAAATCCCATGACCGAACGCACCTTCTCGATCATCAAGCCGGACGCCACCGAGCGGAACCTGACCGGCCAGATCAATGCGGTGATCGAAGGCGCCGGCCTTCGCATCGTGGCCCAGCGGCGCATCCGCATGACCGAAGCCCAGGCCAAGACCTTCTATGAAGTCCATAAGGAGCGCCCCTTCTATGGTGAACTGGTCGGTCAGATGACCTCTGCCCCGGTGGTGGTCCAGGTTCTGGAAGGGGAGAACGCCGTGACCAGGTACCGTGAGATCATGGGCGCCACCAACCCGGAGCAGGCCGCTGAGGGCACCATCCGCAAGCTGTTCGCCAAGAATGTGGGCGAAAACTCGGTGCATGGCTCCGACAGCCAGGACAACGCCAAGCTGGAAATTGCCCAGTTCTTCACCGAAGACCAGATCGTCGGCTGATCGGCGTCATCGCCTGAAGCCGGAAGGGGCCGCAGCGCACCCCGCTGCGGTCCTTTTCATAGGTGAGAGGCAGGGTCCCTCAGGTGGCGGTCAGCTCCCCGCAGACGAAGGCGTCTTCGCCGGAGGCCAGCAGGGCTTCAAGCACGGCGGGCGCCTCTGCGGCGCCGACAATCAGCACCATGCCCAGGCCGCAATTGAACGTTCGGCGCATTTCCTCCAGGGCGACGCCGCCGGTGTCCTGCAGCCAGGTGAAGACCGGGGGCGGCGCCCAGGCGTCCCAGTCGAAGCGCGGCAAGAGGCCCTTTGCGATCGCCCGGGGCGGGTTTTCCGTCAGGCCGCCGCCAGTGACGTGGGCCAGGCCCTTGATCCGCCCGGCCTTGATCAGGGGGATCAGGCTGAGGGCATAGATGCGGGTCGGGATCAGCAGGGCCTGGGCCAGGGTCTGGCCCTCGGCAAACGGGGCTGGGGCGTCCCATGCCAGGCCCGAAAGATCGACGATCCTGCGGATCAGGGAGTAGCCGTTGGAATGGGGTCCTGAGGATGCCAGTCCAATAAGCAGATCGCCGGCCTGCTGATCGTCCAGCCGCGGCAGCACCTGGTTGCGATCCACGGCGCCCACGGCGAAGCCGGCCAGGTCGTAGTCGTCCCCGGCATACATCCCCGGCATTTCGGCGGTTTCGCCGCCCACAAGGGCCGCCCCGGCCAGCTTGCAGCCCTCGGCAATGCCCGCGATCACCCGGGTGGCCACGGCTAGGTCGAGCTTGCTGGTGGCCAGATAGTCCAGGAACATCAGGGGTTCAGCCCCTTGGGCCAGGAGGTCGTTGACGCACATGGCCACCAGGTCGATGCCGACGGTGTCGTGCAAGCCGGTCTCGATGGCGATCTTCAGCTTGGTGCCGACCCCATCGGTGGTGGTGACCAGCAGCGGATCGTCGTAGCCGGCGGCCTTCAGGTCGAACAGTGCTCCGAACCCCCCCAGGGCGGCTTCCGCGCCGGCCCGGCGGGTCGCCTTGGCCAGGGGCCTGATGGCGTCAACAAGGGCATTGCCGGCGTCGATGTTCACGCCTGCCTGGGCATAGGTCAGCCCGTTTGGCCGTTCGGTCATTTAATTGCCCTCGCCCAAAGGGGCGTAAATAAAGTGATGCGCCCCTGCATCGGGCGCTTGCAGACTCGGTTGCGCGCGAGGCTATAGCTACGGGATGACGCCGATTACAACCACCGCCGAACTCGCGGCGTTCTGCGACAGACTGAAAGGCCAGCCCTTCGTCGCCGTAGACACCGAGTTCATGCGCGAGACCACCTACTGGCCAAAGCTCTGCCTGATCCAGGCGGCAACGGCGACGGATGAAGCGGTCATTGACCCCATGGCCGAGGGCATGGATCTCGAGCCGTTTCTCGACATCATGCGCGACGAGACCATCCTCAAGGTGTTCCACGCCGCCCGCCAGGATGTGGAGATCTTCAATAATCTGAAGGCCATGCCCCGGCCGCTGTTCGACACCCAGGTGGCGGGGATGGCCGCAGGGTTCGGTGAGCAGATTGCCTATGACGCCCTGGTGCGTCAGATGCTGAAGATCGAGCTTGATAAGTCCAGCCGCTTCACCGACTGGGCCCGCAGGCCCCTG
The DNA here is from genome assembly GCA_947085575.1 of uncultured Caulobacteraceae bacterium. Taxonomy (GTDB): domain Bacteria; phylum Pseudomonadota; class Alphaproteobacteria; order Caulobacterales; family Caulobacteraceae; genus Phenylobacterium. Next base: position 28,287 of record CAMTXB010000011.1, on the reverse strand, counting down.
GCCGAGTCCCAGCTGACCTACGCCCTGGCCGATGTGACCCATCTGGCCAGGCTTTACCCCATGCTGCGCGAGCGGCTTGAAAAGGAGGGACGGCTGGTCTGGGTGACGGACGAGATGCAGGCCCTGACGGATCCTGTGACTTATGATGTGATTCCGGAGAATGCCTGGAAGCGGCTGAAGCCCCGTCGCCACACGGCGAAGTATCTGGCGGTCTATAAGGCGGTCGCCGCCTGGCGCGAACGCACCGCCCAGCTGCGCGACCAGCCCCGCGGCCGGATTCTCAAGGATGAGGCCATTGATGAGGTGGCCACCCAGGCGCCCACGGACGCCGCGGGCCTGGACCGTCTGCGCTCGGTGCCCAAGGGCTTTTCGGGCTCCAGGTTCGGGCCTGATCTGCTGGAAGCCATTGGCGAGGCGCTGAAGAACCCCGAGGCCTATGCCCCGGCTGTGGAGCGGTCCAGGAGCGTCAGTTCCCCTGCCGCCGGCGCGGTTGTGGAACTTTTGAAGGTGTTGCTCAAGGCCCGGGCGGAGGACACCGGCGTCGCCTCCAAGCTGATCGCCACGGTGTCGGATCTTGAAATGATCGCCAATGACGATGAGGCCGAGAGTCCCGCCCTCAAGGGCTGGCGGCTGGAGGCCTTTGGCGCTGACGCCCTGCGGATCAAGCGGGGCGAACTGGCCCTGGTCCTCGACGGCGCCCGGGTGCGGGTGGTGGAGGTCCGGCGGGCCCCGACGCCCACCGGCTGAGGTTCAGCTCAAGGACAGCTTGAGCCTCAGGGATCCGGCCAGGGTGGCCGCGCGCTTGGCGGTCTGTTCCCCCAGCAGCAGGTCCGACCACCCTCCGGCTGCGCTGAGCCGCAGGGTATCACCCTCAATCGCCAGGTCAGCCTTACCCAACAGACGGTCGTTACGTCCCGACAGATCGCACCCAAGGCGAAGGGCCGCCCCCAGCGCCCTGGCCCTGGCGCGGCGTTCGGTACTGAGGATCCGGTTCAAGGTGTCGGGTTCTGGCAAGGTGCTGGACGCTGAGTGCCGGGCGAAGGTCACCAGGGCCAGGAAACACCGCTCGGCGTGGGACATGCCGGCGATCGGCGCGCGTAGCACCTGGGCGAAGGCCAGTTCGGCCCGGTGATCCGGGTGCAGTCGCCCCCCGAGATCGGACAGCCGGCAGGCTGCGCCGATCAGCAGGGGATCGCGGGCGCCAAACTGTGGTTCAAGTTGGGAAAAGACTGGGGTCAGCCAGCGCTCCAGGGCCAGGGGCATGTCCCCAGCCGAAAGGCCGCGCATGACGCTCAACGCCTCACAGCCCTCCAGGAGGGGATCGCGGCGGCGGACCTCGGCGTCCATGCCGTTCCACAGGAGCCCCTCGCGCAGTCCGAAGGCCGACACCACGATGCGGTCCAGACCCAGCTGTTCGATCAGGGTTTCCAGCACCAGGGCGGCATAGGGCAGGGTCTCGTAACGTTTCTTGGACAGGCCGACGATCCGCTCAAGGGACGTACGGGACTGGCGCACGACGAACCGGGTCAGGTCCAGGGCTTCGGTCCGGGACATCTCATACTGATGGGCCACCCGCAGGGGATAGTCCGTCATGATCATGTGCAGCAGGCCAAGGTTCCGCCAGGCGCCGCCCACCGCGTGGAATTCCCGGCTGCCGATGTCCCGGTCCAGAGGCGCCAGACTCTGTATGATGGTCTCTCGCGTCGCCTCAACGTCCAGAATCCGAGGGGCCCCGAGGGCGAAGGGGCCGAGGGGCAAGGTGATGCCCGGCGCAAGCCCGTCTGGACCAACCCGGATCAGTTCCAGGCTCGATCCGCCCAGATCGCCGACCAGGCCCTCGGCGCTGGGATGTCCGGCGAGGACCCCGGCGGCCGCGTAGTGCGCCTCCTCCTCCCCGGTCAGGACCCACAGGGGAAGACCGAGCTCGGTGCGCACGAATTCAGTGAAGGCTGGGCCGTCCTCGGCCTCCCGCACGGCGGCGGTGGCCACCGCGATCACATCGTCGGGCGCCCAGTCCTGCAGAATGGCCCGGAAGCGGCGAAGGGCGCCCACGGCCACCTCGATTCCGTCCGGCGCCAGGCGACCGGACTCGGCCATGTCGCGGCCGAGGCCAGCCAGCGCCTTCTCATTATAGACCGTCCAGATGGCGCGGCCTTCGAGGCGATAAATGACCAGACGGACCGAGTTGGAGCCGACATCGATGACAGCCGCCTGGCGGCTGTCAGCCCTAGGCTCGGGGTGCGGCATGGTCGATCGCGCGCGGCATGTCCTTTACGCGCTGGCCTCGCCCGGAGAGGCTGGGATTGGTCATGAAGTACTCGTGCGCGGAAAATGCGCTGGGATGATCCCAGTTGGGATCGCGGGTGTAGCCCCCTTGGGGGTCCAGGGTCCAGCTCTGAGCTTCATCCTTGAGATTGGCGACCATGATCTGATGGAGAACCTGCTGGTGAACCGTCGGATTTTCCACGGGCACCAGGCTCTCGACCCGACGGTCGAGATTGCGTGGCATCCAGTCGGCGGAGGAGATGAATACCCGCGCCTTGCCCGAGGGCATGGGGCGGCCGTTGGCGAAGGCGACGATACGGGAATGCTCCAGGAAGCGGCCAACTATGCTTTTGACGCGGATGTTCTCCGACAGGCCAGGCACGCCGGGTCGCAGGCAGCAGATTCCGCGAATGACCAGATCGATGGACACCCCATCCTGGCTGGCGGCGTAGAGGGCGTCGATGATCACCGGATCGACCAGGGCGTTCATCTTCGCCCAGATGGCGGCAGGCTTACCGGCCCGGGCATTGGCGGCCTCCTGACCAATCAGGGCGATCAGGTCCCGTTTCATGGTGATCGGGGAGAACGACAGGCGCTCCAGCTTGGTGGGCTGGGCGTAACCCGTAATGAAGTTGAACACCCGCGAGGAATCCCGCGCCAGGGCGGGGTCGGTGGTGAACAGGGACAGGTCGGTATAGATCCGCGCCGTCACCGGATGATAGTTCCCCGTGCCGTAATGGCAGTAGGTGCGCACCTGGTCGCCCTCCCGGCGGACAACCACCGAGAGCTTTGCATGGGTCTTATACTCCACGAAGCCGAACACCACGTGGACCCCAGCCCGCTCCAGATCCCGCGCCCATTTGAGATTGGCCTCCTCGTCGAACCGGGCCTTGATCTCGATGACCGCCGTGACGTTCTTGCCGTTTTCGGCCGCTTCAATGAGTGCTGCGACGATCGGACTGTCGGATGAGGTCCGGTAAAGCGTCTGTTTGATCGCCAGGACATGGGGGTCCCGGGCCGCCTGCCGGACGAACTGCACCACCACATCGAAGCTCTCGAAGGGATGGTGCACGAGGATGTCCTTCTCCCGGATCGCCGAGAAGCAGTCGCCCCCGTGATCGAGAATCCGTTCCGGGAACCGGGCGGCAAAGAGTTTGAACTTGAGGTCAGGCCGATCCGACGGGATCAGCTGTGACAGCTCGTCCAGGCCCAGCAGCCCGTCGATCAGCAGCACGTCATCGGGCTGGGCATTGAGATTTTCGCAGATGAAGCCGCGCAGGGCCTCCGGCATCGTCTGTTCGATTTCCACCCGGACCACCGATCCCAGGCGACGCTGTTTCAGCCGGGCCTCGAACTCCCGAACCAGGTCCTCGGCCTCCTCTTCGATCTCCACGTCGGAGTCGCGGATCAGGCGGAAGACCCCGCTGGCCTCGACATCGCACCCGGGAAACAGGTGATCGATGAACCAGGCCACCATCCCCTCCAGGGATATGAACCGTCGCTGGGGCTTGGCGGGCTTTCGCCCCGGCCGGCCCGACTCCAGCTGCCAGAAACGGGCGACCTGGGCGGGAATAGGCACCAGGGCGTTGAACTTCCGACCGTCGGCGTCGCGCCGCAGTGTCAGGGCCAGGGAGAAGGCAAGGTTGGGGATGAAGGGAAATGGGTGGGCGGGATCGATGGCCAGGGGCGTCAGGGTTGGAAAGACCAGGCTGAGGAATGCCTCCTCCAGGCTGGCGCGCTCCGATGGCGTGACCTCGTCGGCCTCCACCAACCTGAGACCTTCCCCAGCCAGTTCCTGGCGCAGATCTCGCCAGCGGGTCTGCTGGTCGGTCATCAGCATGGCGGCCTCCGCATTGACCCGTTCAAGCTGCTCTGCGGCGGTCAGTCCATCCTGGCTGACACTGCGAACCTTCTCACGCACCTGGGCCTTAAGACCGGCGACGCGGACCATATAGAACTCGTCGAGATTGTTGGCCGAAATGGCGAGGAAACGCAGCCGCTCCAGCAGGGGATGTCGGAGGTTCTTGCTTTCCGAAAGCACCCGCTCATTGAAGGCCAGCCAGGAAAGTTCCCGATTGAAGAACCGGTCCCCCGACTGGGCCAGGTCCATATCCCGTCCAAGCACCCCACCGGTCGATGGCCGACTCGCCGGGGATGGGGACGTGATGTCGGACATGGGGACCTCGAAATGCCAGAGTGACCAGAAACCTCGCCGATCATGCCGTCAGGATCACTCAAAAAGGTCAAGATTCTCCACTTCGCCCTCTAGGATCTGTCGGGCGAGGACCCGGGACACTGGGCGATGGGTCTCGCCCGACACCGCGTCCAGAAGCTGAACCACGGTCCAGGCGCCAGTTGCGGAACGCTCAATGCGTTTGACCAGATAGGGGATGACGTCGTCGTGCGGTGTTATGTTGCAGCGTGCAAACTGTCCCCTAAGCAGGGCCTCCAGGACCTCATCATCTGGTGGGTCGATTTCAGCCACCTGCAGGGCGTTGAGCCGGGAGCGCAGATCGGCCAGCTGAACGGGCCAGACCGACGGCAGGGTACGGGCGGTGAGCAGTAGCCCGCTGTCGCCCCGGCCCGCCATGTTGATGCGATGGAAGATGAACTCCTCGTCAAACCCCTGGTCGAGGTCCTCGATCAGCACGGGACCTGTGAGATCCAGGTCGCCGCTGCGGGGGGAAAGCTCACGGGCCCTGACTGATTCGGTCCACAGCCGGGCCAGGTGAGTCTTGCCGACGCCCGTCGGCCCAACCAGGACCAGGGAGCCGCCATGCCAGTGAGGCCAGGCCGACAGGGCCTCCCGCGCTGCGGCGTTAGACGGTCCGGCGGCGAGGTCATCCCGGGCATAGGACGGCGGACGTCGAAGCTTCAGCCGAAGCTGCCGGGCCATGGTTCCTATCCACAGAGGTTACGCAAAACGGCTTCCAGCCTAGCAGGCTCCCCCGAGGGGGTCGATGCAGCCCGACCGGCCGTCTGGAGAGGTGGCGCCGGAAATTCGGACAGTGGGCTGAGGTGGGGTCGACCCCGATGACGGACGGACTTTATCACTGAACCGTGAAATCAGCGGCGCTGCGGGCTGCGGATTTCGGGGCTGATGACCCGGATCCAGCCCTCCGGACGCAGGAGTTCAATGGGTGAAAAGCGGGCCTTATAGTCCATCTTGCCGCTGCCGCGGACCCAGTAGCCCAGATAGACATAAGGCAATTCCAGCAGGCCCGCCTGGACCACATGATCGAGGATCATGAAGGATCCCAGGCTCCGTCGGGCCTGATCGGGATCATAGAAGCTGTAGACCATGGACAGCCCGTCCCCCATCAGGTCGATGAGCGCGCAGGCCATGAGGTCGCCTGGGCCACCCTCGGCTGACGGTGTCCGATACTCAACCATATGGGTGCGCACCGCCGTGTCCTCGACCATGGCGACATAGTCTGGCCAGTTCATCTCGGCCATGCCGCCGTCCACATGACGGGTCATCAGATACCGGCGCAGCAGATCGAACTGCTCGGTTGTCGCCTCGGCTTCAACCACGGAACGCTGAATGTCCCCGTTGCGGCCAATGATCCGTCGTTCCGACCTTGAGAAAACATAGTTCGCGACGGGAAGACGGGCTGAGATACAGGCCATGCAGGATTCACAGGCGGGCCGGTAGGCAATGTTCTGAGACCGACGAAAGCCCATCTGAGTCAGGGAATCGTTGACGCTGGGACCGTCTGTCAGAGGCAGGTGCGCGAACACCTTTCGCTCATAGCGATCAGGCAGGTAGGGGCAGGGCGCCGGCGCAGTGAGGAAGAACCTGAGCTGTCGTGTCGGGAAATGCTGCGTCACGGAGCGGATATCGACCTTAAGCCTCTGTGTCTCCGGTGATTAGGCGGCAATGAGCCCGATCAGGCAAGCCGCACATTTCAGTGAAGCCGCGCCAGTTCATCCATATCCGGGAGCTGGTCAGGGCTGCACGTCCGGCGGCAGGACGGGGGCTTCCCGCAGCAGCACGATGGCGATGCGGCGATTGCCGGGCAAGGTGGGGTCGTCCGGATAGAGCGGTTCGGAATTGGCCTTGCCCGACACCTGGTAGATGCGGTCAGCGGCCACCCCGGCGCCTTGCAGAACCCGGCGGGAGGAATCGGCGCGGGTGGCGGAGAGCGCCCAGTCTCCTTCTGATCGCGCGCCGTTCATATTGACGCTGGTGTGGCCATAGATGCTGACCCGATTGGGAAGCTGATTGACGATCTTGGCCACCGCCCGCAGCAGCAGACGCGCCCGATCATTGGGCTGGCCAGAGCCTTCGGCGAACATTGAACGGCCTTCCTGGTCCACCAGCTGAATGCGCAGGCCCTCCGGGGTCTGATCGACAATGATGTTCCTTGAGAGTTCGGCGAGCTCAGGCATGTCCTGCAGCGCCTGGCGCAGGGATTGGGCGGCGGACTGGAACGCGGCCTCCTCTCGCTTGTGCAGGGCGTCGCGCAGGGCTTCGGTGCTGGCGTCCTGGAGGCGGCTCTTGGCGGACTGGTCCTGGGTTTCCCCGTCCTCGTCGGGGTTGGGAGATTCCGGCGACATCTGCTCAATGATGGACATGGAGCCCGACGATTTGGCGCCATCTTCCCCAAGGGCCGTGCCCCCGAGAATGCCGCCGGAACCCGAGGTCGTGGAGGAGATGCTGGCCGGGGCGAAATAGTCGGCAATGCCGCGCTTCTGCTCGGGGCTGGTGGTGTTGATCAGCCACATGAGCAGGAAGAAGGCCATCATCGCCGTGACGAAGTCGGCATAGGCGACCTTCCAGGCGCCCCCGTGGTGCCCGGGGGCCACCTTCTTGATCTTCTTGATGATGATCGGCCGCTCGCCCGACGCCATCGCCCGCACCCCGGTTAACGCTAATTCTGCGTTAGGGTCTCTGGTCGGCGTTAAGATGGCGTTGCGAAATCTGAGTCTGGGGAGCGGTCATGAAGCTGGCGTTTGCGGGTCTCGGGGTGATGGGCTTTCCCATGGCCGGTCATCTGGCCCGGGCGGGCCACGAGGTTGCGGTCTTCAACCGCTCTCCGGCCAAGGCTGAGCTTTGGGCTGGGACCTATCGGGGACATTGCGTCCAGACGATCGCCGAGGCCGCCGATCAGGCTGAGATGCTGATCCTCTGCGTCGGCAAGGATGACGATGTCCGCCAGGTGGTGGGCGAGGCCCTGGAGGCCCTGGCGCCCGGGGCCGTGATCATTGACCACACCACCACCTCGGCCGTGCTGGCGCGGGAGATGGCGCAGAAGGCCGCCGAAGCCGGGCACAGCTTCATCGATGCGCCGGTCTCCGGGGGCCAGGCCGGAGCCGAGGCCGGCAGGCTGACCGTCATGTGCGGCGGAGATCCCGAACCCTTTGCTCGGGCAGGACCCATCATGGAGGCCTACGCCCAGGCGGTCCGCCTCATGGGTCCGCCGGGCGCGGGCCAGCTGACCAAGATGGTCAACCAGATCTGCATCGCCGGCCTCGTCCAGGGACTGGCCGAGGGGATGCACTTCGCCAAACGGGCGGGCCTGGATCCGGTCGAGGTGCTGGCGGCCCTCTCCAAGGGCGCGGCCCAGTCCTGGCAGATGGACAACCGCTGGCCCACCATGGCGCAGGGGCGGTTCGACTTTGGCTTTGCCGTTGACTGGATGCGCAAGGACCTCGGGCTTGTGCTGGATGAAGCCAAGATCAACGGCGCCCGGCTGGATGTGACCAGGCTGGTGGACGGCTACTATGGCGAGATTCAGGCTATGGGCGGCGCCCGCTGGGACACCTCCAGCCTTGTGGCGCGTCTGGAGCCATTGGAGGAGTCATGATTATCAGTACACAGATGATAGAGGCGAACGGATTCGCCTTCGCCATAGACAAGGCCGGCGAGGGCGACCGGCTGGCCCTTTGCCTGCATGGCTTCCCTGAGAGCCGGTTTTCCTGGCGGGCCCAGATGCCGGTGCTGGCGGCTCTGGGCTACCGGGTCTGGGCGCCGGACCTTCGCGGCTATGGGGAGACCGAACCCAAGCCCGAAGATGTGGACTCCTACCGGATGGAGCGGCTGCTGGAGGATGTCGCCGCCCTGATCGACGCCGCCGGCGCCCGGGAGGTCATGCTGGTGGCCCATGACTGGGGGGCTGCCGTCGCCTGGACCTTTGCGGCCCGGAAGATCCGGCCGCTGACTCGCCTGGTGATCATGAATGCGCCCCATCCGGCGGTGTTCGCCCAGGTGCTGCGCCGCTCGCCGAGACAGATGCTGCGCTCCTGGTACATGGCGTTCTTCCAGATTCCCGGACTGCCGGAGCAGATGCTGCTGGCCAGGGACGCCCGGGCCATCCGTCGCGCCTTCTCCGGCATGGCCAAGGACAAGAGCCGGTTCCCTGATGCGGTGCTGGACCGCTATGCCGCCGACGCCCGGCGGCCGGGCGCCATGACCGGCATGATCAACTGGTATCGGGCCGCGGCCCGCCATCCGGGCTTCATGCGCGAGCCCTGGGCGAAGATCGAGATCCCGACCCTGGTCATCTGGGGCGAGGCCGATGCGGCGCTGGGCCTTGAGACCCTGGAGGGGACGGAGAGCCTTGTCTCAGACCTGCAGATCAAACGACTGCCGGGAGTTTCCCACTGGGTGCAGCAGGAGGCCCCCGAGGCGGTGAACGCCATCCTGGCCGACTGGCTGAAGACCTAGGCCCCCAGCAGGCGCGCCGCATGGGGGGCGAAATAGGTGATGGTTCCGGCCGCGCCGGCCCGCTTGAAGGCGCCGAGGCTTTCCAGGATGGCCCGGTCCTCATCGATCCAGCCATTGGCCCCGGCGGCCTTGATCATCGCGTATTCCCCCGACACCTGGAAGGCGAAGGTCGGCAGGGCGTAGGCCTCCACCAGGCGGCGCAGGATGTCGAGATAGGGCAGGCCGGGCTTGACCATCACCATGTCGGCGCCCTCGGCGATGTCGAGGGCGACCTCCCGCAGGGCCTCCTCGGTATTGGCGGGATCCATCTGGTAGGTCTTTTTGTCCCCAGGATTATCCACAGGCCCTGTGCCCAGTTTCCCCGAGCCGATGGCGTCCCGATAGGGGCCGTAGAAGGCTGAGGCGTACTTGGCCGCATAGGACATGATCATCACGTCCTGCAGGCCATCGGCCTCCAGGGCCGTGCGCAGGGCGCCGACCCGCCCGTCCATCATGTCGGAGGGGGCAAGGATGTCGCAGCCGGCCCTGGCCTGGACCAGGGCCTGCTCCACCAGCCTCTCGACGGTGGAGTCATTGAGAATGCGACCGTTCTCAATCAGGCCATCGTGGCCATGACTGGTGAAGGGATCAAGGGCCACGTCGCACATGATCCCGACCTCAGGGGCGGCGTCCTTCATGGCCTTCACCGCCCGGCAGATCAGCCCGTCGGGGTCAGCTGCCAGGGACCCCTGGGCGTCCTTTCGGGCCATGTCGATGTGCGGGAAGATGGCGACGGCCGGGATGCCCAGGCGCCTCGCCTCCACCGCAGCCTTGGCGGCTTCGGCCACGGACAGGCGGGCGACGCCGGGCATGGAGGCGACGGGAACCTGGCCCTCGCCCTCATGGACCACCATCGACCAGATCAGGTCGGCCGGGGTCAGAACCGTCTCGCGGACCAGGCGTCTGATCCAGTCGGCCTGGCGCAGGCGGCGCAGACGCAGGGCGGGATAGGCGGCGAGGGGCGGGTGGCTCATGGGGTCCGGCTCTTACCGATCCCCTGGTCGGAGGCAAGCCTGATGGCGCCGATCACCGAGGTTCCCACCAGCCACAGGCCCGAGAGGAAGGCCAGGGCGATGGCGCCGACGATCAGGGCCAGGAGGGAGGCGTCGATGGCCATCTGGCCAATCACCACCTCCATCTTGTCAAAGCCGTCCCAGCCCAGGGTGTTGGCCACCCCATAGAGGGACGCGATCACATGGATCACCGCCGCCAATCCGCTGATCCCCGCCAGCAGGGCGAGGACGAAGGCGATCCAGAAGCAGCGGATCTGGAAGGTGAAATGGCTGCGCTCAGGCTCGGTGGCCGAAGGCCGCTGGGTATAGGCGATGATCACCGCCGCCAGGGCCGGCACGCCGGCGAAAAAGAACGAGGCGAACAACAGGCCATAATTCAAAAGGGCCAGGTTACGGGCCGAGTCACGCGCCGCCGTGCCGATGCCGTCAAAGGTCATGCTGTCTCCCCCTGTCGTTGACAGGGTGCGCCGCCCGGGCAAGTTCCTCAAGCCCATGGAGGGGCGAGACCATGGATTTTGAGCTTTCGGAGGATCAACGGGCCCTGCAGGCGGCGGCCGAGGCCTTTGCAGCGGCTGAACTGGCGCCATTTTCGGCCATTTGGGATCGGGAATCACACTTTCCGGCCCCGACCTTGCGCAAGGCGGCGGAACTGGGCTTTGCCGGCCTCTACCTCTCGGAGGAGCTGGGCGGGTCTGGACTGTCGCGCCTGGACGCGACCCTGATCTTCGAAGCCCTGGCCTATGGGGATGTGGCCAGCACGGCCTATCTGACCATCCACAATATGGCCGCGTGGATGATCGACCGGTTCGGCGGCGATGATCTGCGCCGTCTCTATCTGCCTCGTCTCTGCACCCTGGAGCTGATCGCCTCCTATTGTCTGACCGAGCCTGGGGCGGGGTCGGACGCCGCGGCCCTGGCCACAACGGCCCGCCGCGACGGCGAGACCTACGTCCTGAGCGGGGGCAAGGCCTTCATCTCCGGCGGCGGAGTCTCGGACCTCTATGTGGTCATGGCGCGGACGGGCGAGGCCGGGGCCGGCGGCATCTCCGCCTTCGTGGTCGAGAAGGGGACGCCGGGGCTCTCCTTCGGCGCCTTGGAGCGCAAGATGGGCTGGAACGCCCAGCCCACGGCACAGGTGTACTTTGACGGGGTTCGCGTGCCCCTCGATCATCGTATCGGGGCTGAAGGGGAGGGGTTCCGCTTTGCCATGATGGGGCTGGACGGGGGCCGGCTGAACATCGCCGCCTGTTCGCTTGGCGGCGCCGCCCTCGCCCTGGACACCGCCCAGGCCTATCTGGCCGAACGGCGGCAGTTTGGACGGCCCCTGCGGGATTTCCAGGCCCTTCAGTTCAAGCTCGCCGACATGGCCACGGAGCTCGAGGCCGCCAGGCTGATGGTCCGCCGGGCCGCGGCGGCCCTGGACGCCGGTCGCCCGGACGCCACCAAGCTCTGCGCCATGGCCAAGCGCTTCGCCACCGATGCGGGCTTCCAGATCGCCAATGAGGCGCTGCAGCTGCACGGCGGCTATGGCTACCTTGCCGACTATCCGCTGGAGCGAATCGTCCGCGACCTTCGCGTCCACCAGATCCTGGAGGGGACGAACGAGATCATGCGGGTGATCATCGCCCGGGAGTTGTTCAGATGAGTGACGCGTCCGAGGTTCTGGCTCGCATCGAAGGCGCCGTGGGTCGGCTGACCCTGAACCGGCCGGACGCCTTACACGCCCTGACCACGGGCATGTGCCAGACCATGATCGACGCCCTGGTCGGCTGGCGCAGCAATCCGACGGTGGCGCTCGTGCTGATCGACCATGCCGGCGAGCGCGGCTTCTGCGCCGGCGGTGACATCCGCATGCTGGCCGCCAGCGGGGCCGGGGACGGGTTTGAGGCGCGGGAGTTCTTTTTCACCGAGTACCGCCTGAACCACCTGCTCTTTGAGTATCCGAAGCCGGTCATGGCCATCATGGACGGGATCACCATGGGGGGCGGGGTGGGTCTTGCCCTGCCGGCGCGCTATCGGGTGGTCACCGAGCGCACCACCTTCGCCATGCCCGAGACGGGGATCGGCCTGTTCCCCGACGTGGGCGGCGGCTGGCATCTGCCCCGGCTGCCGGGCAAGGCCGGTCTTTGGCTCGCCCTGACCGGGACCCGGATCAAGGCGGCGGACTGCGCGCTGCTGGGCCTGGCCACCGATTACGTCCTGTCGAGCCAGCTGGACGATCTGAAGGCCGGGATCCTGGCCGATCCCGCCGCCGTTGAGACCCACCTCACCCTACTGGAAGCTGACCCCGGCCGCCCGCCGATAGGAGCGCACCGGGATGAAATGAATCACCTGTTTTCCGGCGACAGCGTCGAGGCCATCTTCGCGGCCCTCGAGGCGGACGGTGGGGATTGGGGGCGCGCGCAGCTCGCCGTGCTCAAGACCAAGTCGCCCCAGACGCTGAAGGTGGCGTTCCGACAGCTGGTCCTGGGCGCGCAGGCGTCCACCTTCGCCGAAAACATGGAGATGGAATATCGGATCGGCGCGCGGGTGGTAGGGCTCCATGACTTCATCGAGGGCGTCCGGGCGGTGATCATCGACAAGGACAATGCCCCGCGCTGGAATCCCAACCAGCTGGCCGGGGTCACCGAGGCCATGCTCGATGAGATCTTCGCCCCCCTGCCTTCCGCCCAGGCCTGGCGACCGATACCCTTGGACTGAGGCGGCGACGGACCGCCCGTTCAGGGGAGACCTGTGATGCGTCGGCGAGAACCACGGGGTTGGGCATGATCCGTTACGCGCTTATCGGCCTGGGAAACATGGGCGGCGGCATGGCTGCGGTGCTGGCGCAGGCCGGCCGCCAGGTCCAGGCCTTCGACTTGTCGGCCGCGGCCCTTGAGCGCGCCGCAGGGGCCGGGGCCATCCCCTGTGGCTCGGCGGCAGACGCGGTGGGCGGCGCTGAGGTGGTGCTGACCATGCTGCCGGCCGGCGCCCATGTGCGAGCGGTCTATGAACAGGCGGTCTTGCCCCATGCCGACCCCAAGGCCCTGCTGATCGACTGCTCGACCATTGATGTGGAGACCTCGCGGGATCTCGCCCGCCAGGCGCAGGCTGAGGGATTCTTGGCCGCCGACGCCCCGGTGTCCGGGGGCGCCGCCGCCGCCGCCGCCGGGACGTTGACCTTCATGGTCGGTTGCGCCGAGGGGGACTTCCCTGCTGTCAAGACCGCCCTGTCCCCCATGGCCCGGACCGTGGTCCGGGCGGGCGGGGCCGGCGCCGGGCAGGCGGCCAAGATCTGCAACAATCTTCTGCTCGGCGTGTCGATGATCGGCGTCTGCGAAGCCCTGGCCCTGGCTGAGCGCCTGGACCTTGATCCTGAGCGTTTCTTTGAGATCGCCTCGGCGTCATCGGGTCAGTGCTGGTCCCTGACCGCCTATTGTCCCTGGCCAGGTCCCGTGCCGACGGCGCCGTCGAACCGGGCCTATGAGGGCGGTTTCGCCGTTTCCATGATGCTCAAGGATCTCAAGCTGGCCCAGGGCGCCGCCGCTACAGCCGGCGTCTCAACCCCCCTTGGGGCGCAGGCAGAAGCGCTTTATGCGCTGTTTGATCGCCTGGGCTATGGCGAAAAGGACTTTTCAGGCCTACTTCAGCTTCTGCGCGGTCGGCTGGATCAATTGACCTGACCGATCACGCAGAGCTGACGGCCATTGACGTAGATCAAGCGGGCGCGACGCGGCGCCATGTAGACAATTTCCGTACCCGGCGCCAAAAACCGGGGCGGATCATAGGGGAACGGTTGCGGCGTGAGATCGTCGAGCGCGCGACCGGGTTTCGTTGCGATGGATTACAGGACCGCCTTCCAGAACGCGCTTGAGCGGATTCACGCTGAGGGGCGTTATCGGGTTTTCGCTGATCTCAAGCGGCATCGCGGCGCATTTCCCAGGGCCACCTGGACGCGGCCTGACGGGGCGAGCCAGGATGTGGTGGTCTGGTGCTCCAACGACTATCTGGGGCAGGGCGAGAACCCAGTCGTCATTGACGCCATGAAGCAGGCCATTGACGAGGCCGGCGCCGGCTCGGGCGGCACCCGCAACATCTCGGGCACGACCCATTATCATGTGGAGCTGGAACAGGAACTTGCCGATCTGCACGGCAAGGAGGCCGCACTGCTGTTCACCTCGGGCTATGTGTCGAACGAGGCCTCGCTCTCGACGCTGTACAAGATCCTGCCCGGCCTGATCATGTTCTCTGACGAGCTGAACCACAATTCGATGATCTCGGGGATTCGCGCCGGGGCCCGGGAACAGCGTCGGGTGTTTCGCCATAACGACCTGGCGCACCTCGAGGAATTGCTGGCGGCGGCGCCGGCCGATGCGCCCAAGCTGATCGCCTTTGAAAGCGTCTATTCCATGGATGGCGACATCGCCGACATGAAGGGCATGGTCGCCCTGGCCAAGCGCTACGGCGCCATGACCTATCTCGATGAGGTTCACGCGGTCGGCATGTATGGCCCCCGCGGAGCCGGCGTCGCCGAGCGCGATGGGGTCATGGACCAGATCGACATTGTCGAGGGCACCCTCGGCAAGGCTTTCGGGGTGATGGGGGGGTATATCGCCGCCGATGCGGTGATCGTCGATGCGATCCGGTCCTATGCGGACGGGTTCATCTTCACCACCTCGATTCCGCCCGCCCTGGCGGCGGGGGCGGTGGCCTCAATCCGCTACCTCAAGGAACATGACGAGGTCCGCCAGGTTCATCAGGCGCGGGCGGAGGCCCTGAAGGTTCGGCTGGCCAAGGCGGGCATTCCGGTGATGCCGTCGGAAAGCCATATCGTGCCGGTTCTGGTGGGCGATCCGGTCCACTGCAAGATGATCTCCGATATCCTGCTCAGCGAACACGGGATCTATGTGCAGCCCATCAACTACCCCACCGTCCCGCGGGGGACCGAGCGCCTGCGTTTCACGCCGTCGCCGGCTCATACTGACGAGATGATGGATCATCTGGCCCGGTCGCTTGAGACCCTGTGGGTCCACTGCAACATCAAGCGGGTGGGCGGCGTCGCCGCCTAGGCGCGAGGCTCAACCCGGTTTCCATCAGCCTCGATCCTTGCAGGTATCGGGCCTTGCAGGTATCGGGCATCAGCTGGGCCGCCGCACGCCCCTGCCCAGGCCGATCTGCCGGGCGAACTGCGAACGTTTGGCCGCATAGGCCGGGGCCACCATGGGATAGTCGGCCGGTAGCCCCCACCGGCGGCGATAGTCCTCAGGGCTCATGTCATAGCGTGTGCGCAGGTAGCGCTTGAGCATCTTCAATCTTCGGCCGTCCTCCAGGCAGACGATATAGTCCTCCTGGATCGAGCGGTTCACGGGCACGGCAGGTTTTGGGCGCGCCATCGCGACGACGGGTTGCGGCTGGCCGAGGCCCTTCATCGCCGTATGTACGGTCCTGATCAGGTCTGGCAGGGCGTCGAAGCCGACGGCATTGCGGCTGACAAAGGCTGTGACAATATGTGCGCTCAGGCGAAGCGCTTCGCGCGAGCGTCCCGCTGCGTCGTCTTCGAAACTCATGAACCCTGGTCCCCTGCCGGTCGGCAACGCCGTCGCAGCACCCAATGGGAGCCACGCACGGCCCAAAAACGCACACCTCTGGACTTCGTTCCCTGGGGCGCCGGCTTTGGTTGGAACCTGAGGGGGATGGGAGTAAAAGGCGCCACCGCCCCCCACCAGATTCCGACCCGAGGCCCGCCCTTGACCGCACAAGCCCATACCGCCTCCGCCACGGACGCCTTCTTCAGCCAGGGCGTGGCCGAAGGCGATCACGAGATCGCCCATGTCCTGAGCCAGGAGCTCAAGCGTCAGCAGAATCAGATCGAGCTGATCGCCTCGGAGAATATCGTCTCGCGGGCGGTTCTCGAGGTTCAGGGATCGGTCCTGACCAACAAGTATGCCGAGGGCTATCCGGGCAAGCGCTACTATGGCGGTTGCGACGAGGTCGATGTGGCCGAGACCCTGGCCATCGAGCGGGCCAAGCGGCTGTTCGGCGCGGCGTACGCCAATGTCCAGGCTCACTCCGGCAGCCAGGCGAACCAGGCGGTTTTCATGGCCACCATGAAGCCGGGGGACACCTTCATGGGCATGGATCTGGCGGCTGGCGGCCATCTGACCCACGGCAAGGACGTGAACCAGTCGGGCAAGTGGTTCAATCCGGTGGCCTATACCGTCCGCCGGCAGGACCAGCTGATCGACTATGATCAGGCTACAGAGATCGCCCTCAGCGCCAGGCCGAAGGTGATCATCGCCGGGGGTTCGGCCTATAGCCGCGAGATCGACTGGGCCCGGTTCCGTGAAATCGCCGATAGCGTGGGCGCTATTCTCATGGTGGACATGGCCCACTATGCCGGCCTGATCGCCGGGGGCGTCTATGCCAACCCCGTGCCCTATGCCCACGTGGTGACCTCGACCACCCACAAGACCCTGCGGGGTCCCCGGGGCGGCCTGATCCTGACCAACGACAAGAAGCTGGCCAAGAAGATCGACTCCGCGGTCTTCCCAGGTTTGCAGGGCGGACCGCTCATGCATGTGATCGCCGCCAAGGCCGTAGCGTTTGGCGAGGCTCTGAGGCCCGAGTTCAAGCTCTACGCCCGCCAGGTGGTGGAGAACGCCCGGGCGATGGCTGACGCCCTGGCGGCCTCGGGCTTGAAGATCGTTTCGGGCGGCACTGACAGCCACCTGATGCTGGTGGACCTTACCCCGAAGGGGGTTACCGGCGCCGGCGCCGAGGTGGCCCTGGAGCGGGCCAACATCACCTGCAACAAGAACGGCATCCCCTTCGACCCGCTGCCCTTCATGCAGACCTCGGGCCTGCGGCTGGGGTCTCCGGCCGGGACCTCGCGGGGGTTTGGTCCGGCCGAATTCCGGCGGATCGGCCAGCTGATCGCCGAAGTCATCGACGGCCTCGCGGCTGGCGGCGACAATAGTGCGGTGGAAGCCAAGGTCCGCGCCGAGGTTCAGACCTTGACCCGCCGCTTCCCGATCTACACCTAGGCATAGAGGCAGTGGCCAGGAGGGGCTGAACCGATGCGATGCCCGTTCTGTGGCCACGCCGAAAGCCAGGTGAAGGACAGCCGCCCGTCGGAAGACGGCACGGCCATCCGCCGCCGCAGGCTGTGTCCCGCCTGCGGTGGTCGCTTCACGACCTTTGAACGGGTGCAACTGCGAGAGCTGATCATCATCAAGCGATCAGGACGGCGGACGCCGTTCGATCGTGAAAAGCTGATGCGCTCCATCGACATCGCCATTCGCAAGCGGCCCGTCGACCCCGAACAGGTCGACCGGATGGTCAATGGCATCACCCGTCAGCTGGAAAGCATGGGCGAGACCGATATTCCTTCCCAGGTGGTCGGCGAACTGGTGATGAAGGCGCTCAAGTCCCTCGATGACGTGGCCTATGTTCGCTACGCTTCGGTCTATCGGGACTTCCGCGAGACCCGTGACTTCGCGGATTTCCTGGGCAGCGAAGGCTTTGGGGAACCCTCCGAGGAGGAGCGCTAGGGGCAACCGCCTGGCGCTGGCATCTGGCGATGATCACCTTGAAACTGGCCACATCCCTGGACGGGCGCATCGCCACTGCCCGGGGGGAGAGCCGATGGATTACCGGGCCAGAGGCCCGTGAACAGGTTCACCGGCTGCGCAGCACCCATGATGGCGTGCTGATCGGGGTCGGAACGGCCTTGGCTGATGACCCCGAACTGACCGTGCGTCTGCCGGCCTATGACGGGCCACAGCCCGCCCGCATTGTCCTCGACAGTCATCAGAGATTGCCCGTCACCTCACGGCTGGCCCTGTCGGCCCAGGACATCCCCACCTATGTGGTGAGCCTCGAGCCCCTTGCACCTGCCCTGGCGCAGCTCGGGGTGAGGGGGGTGCTGGCCGCGAGGGATGAGGCCGGAAGGCCCGACCTCGGGGCCGCGGTGTCGGCCCTGGACGGTCTTGGCCTTCACCGTCTGTTCGTGGAGGGCGGCGGCGAGGTGGCGGCCGGTCTTCTCGGGCGCGGGCTGGTCACGCGACTGGATTGGTTCCGCGCCCCGATCATTCTCGGCGGGGAAGGCCGGCCCGCCATAGCCCCCCTGGCCCTTGACACCCTGGCCGATGCGCCCCGCCTGCGACGAACTGAGGTTCGCGTTCTGGGCGAGGACCTCTGGGAAACCTACGAAAGGATCTGAATGTTCACCGGCATCATTACGGACATCGGCAAGGTGCGCGCCGTCGGCGACACCAACCGGGATCGCAGGTTCGAGATTGAGACCCGCCTTGACCTCGGCACGGTGGAGATCGGCGCCTCCATCGCCCATGCGGGCTGTTGCCTGACCGTGGTGGAGAAGGGGGAGGGGTGGTTTGCCGTACAGGTCTCCGGTGAGACCCTGGACAGGACGACCCTGGGGCAGTGGACCGAGGGCCATCTGGTCAATCTGGAGCGTTCGGCCAAGGTCGGCGACGAACTGGGCGGGCACATCGTCTCGGGTCATGTGGACGGGGTCGGCGAGGTGATATCGGTGCGTTCGGAAGGCGGTTCGCACCGGGTGCAGGTACGGGTTCCCAGGCCGCTGCATCGCTATGTCGCCCCTAAGGGCTCCATCACCGTGGAGGGCGTGTCGCTCACCGTGAACGAGGTGGAGGATGACGTCTTCGGGGTGAATCTGATCCCCCACACCTGGGATGTGACGACCCTGGGGACCCTGAAACCCGGCGCCCGGGTAAATCTGGAGATCGACATGCTGGCGCGCTATCTCGCGCGCTGGCGCGAAACCGCCTAAAGGCTGGGGGACGGTCGCGTTCCGCGATCACTGGAATCTATGATGCAAGACGAGAAGTTGCGCGTCCTCGTGGTCGAGGCGCGGTTCTATAGCGAAATCGCCGATGCCCTGCTGGCCGGGGCCACAGATGTCCTGAACGCGCACGATGTCGACTACGAGGTGGTGACAGTGCCGGGCGCCCTGGAGATTCCGGGGGCCATCGCTATCGCTGACGGGTCTGGGGCGGGGGCAGGCGTCGCCTATGACGGCTATGTGGCCCTGGGCTGCGTCATCCGCGGAGAGACCTACCATTTCGAGGTGGTGTCCAATGAATCTGCCAGGGGCCTGATGGACCTGACGCTGAGCCGCAAGCTCTGTATCGGTAATGGCATCCTGACGGTGGACGAGGAGTCCCAGGCCTTGACCCGGGCCCGGGCCAGCGAGGCCGACAAGGGTGGCGGCGCGGCGCGGGCCTGTCTGGCGATGATCAGCCTGAAGGCCCGGCTGTCTGGACACGACCAATGACCACGGACATTTCGTCCGCACCTCGGCCGGCGCGGCCAGCGCGGCAGGCCCGGTCGGTAGCGCGCCTGGCCGTGGTCCAGGCCCTCTATCAGATGGAGGTTTCCGGGGCCGGCGTTGAGGCCGTCATCCGTGAGTTCTCCGATCACCGGTTTGAGCGGGATGTGGAAGGATTCGCCCTTTTCGGCGCCGATGAGGTGTTTTTCGCAGAGCTCCTGCGGGGGGTGGTGGAGCATCAGTCCCAGGTGGACCGAGCGGTTGTCCGGCGTCTGGCCCAGGGCTGGCGTCTGGAACGCCTTGACGCCACTGTCCGGGCTATACTGCGTTCGGGCGCCTACGAGCTTGTCGCCCGTCCTGACGTCCCCACTGAGGTGGTGATCGACGAGTATGTGGAACTGGCTAAGTCCTTCTTTGAGGGACTAGAGCCAGGCTTCGTCAACGGCGCCCTGGACGGCGTGGCCCAGGATGTCCGAACCTGACGAGCCCGGCCCGCCGCCGGGGGAGTTCGAACAGATCGCCCGGCTCTATCGCCCCCTGACCCGGGGCGCGCCTGAGGCGCTGAGCCTGCTGGATGATGCAGCTGTGATCCCCTCCAGGGCGGGCTACGACCTGGTGATCACCAAGGACGCGGTCGTCGAGGGCGTGCACGTCCCGCTGGGCGAGGCCTGCGACCTCATCGCGCGCAAGCTGTTGCGAACCAATCTATCTGATCTCGCCGCCAAGGGGGCTGAGCCCTATGGCTACTTCCTCGCCGTGGCGTGGCCGGGGGCCGCAGATCTCCGCGCCCGTCAGGCCTTCGCCCGGGGACTTGAGGCTGATGGGGCCGCCTTCGACCTGAGCCTTCTCGGGGGCGATACGGTGTCCACGTCGGGTCCGCTTGTGGCCAGCCTGACCCTGCTGGGCTGGGTCCCTGAGGGCCAGGCCGTGCTGCGTTCCGGGGCCAGGCCGGGCGACCTGGTCATGGTCAGCGGGCCGATCGGGGATGGGGGTCTGGGTCTGGCCGCCGTGCAAGGCCGCTGGCCTGACCCGGAGGGCTATCTGGTCGGGCGTTACCAGTTGCCGAAGCCAAGGCTGGACCTGCGAGCGCCTTTGCGCCTGTGGGCCTCGGCCTGTGCAGACATTTCTGATGGCCTGATCGCTGACGCCGGCCATGTGGCCAGGGCCAGTGGGGTCGCCCTTCGGCTGGACCTCGCCCTCATGCCGGTGTCCTCTGCCGCCGACCTGTGGATCGCCGCCGAGCCCGACGCGGCTGCCGCGCGGTTGGCGCTGGCCGCGTCTGGGGATGACTATGAGCTGCTGATCACAGCGCGCCCGGACGCCGCAGCGGCCCTGGGTCTTCCGGTCATCGGTACGGTGGAGGCCGGTTCGGGCGTCAGCGTCACCCTTGCAGGCGTCCCCCTGGTCATTGGCAAAGCGGGCTGGACACACCCCTGATCGTAAGAATGCGGCAACCCTGTTTGGCCTAGGGTGTCGGCATGCATCGTCGAAGCCTCCTCGCCGCCCTTCCGGTCCTGGTGTTTGCCCGTCAGGCTTCGGCGGCCGGCAAGCCTGTGGGTAAGGAAGCGAACACTCAGCACCTGGACATCTCACCGCTGGCCCTGCCCGTGGTCCTGGGCAGCCGGGTGGTCAACTACATCTTTGTCAGTGTTCGCCTGACCCTCGCGCCCATGGCCAATGTCCAGAAGATACAGGCGCGGGAACCTTTCTTCCGGGACGCTCTGGTGCGAGCAGGCCATCGCACGCCCTTCACGGGCAAGAAGGACTTCGTCACCCTCGATGAGGCCCGCCTGAAGTCCGTGATGCTGAAAGAGGCCGTCCGGCTGGGGGGCAAGGACGTGGTGGGGGTCGTCGTGATGTCCCAGACCGCCAAGCGGCAGAGCGGCCTTCCCAAGCATCCGGGCGCCTGAGGCCTTCCAGCCCCTGCGCCACAATCCGTTGCGCCCCTATCGCAACCTTGGCACAGTCTGCCCGCGACCAAGAATATAGAGGCGCCGCAGTGACGGCGCCTCAAATCAGAGGAAACGTTGCGGCCCGTACTTCCCGCCGCTAGGGCGGGGAGGCGTGGGTTCGCGCCATTGAATAGGGGCGTCTGAACTATGAGTCTCGAGCTTATGCTGGTGATTGTCGCCGGCTTGCTGGCGGTGCTTTACGGAATCGTCCAGTCCGCGTCCCTGATGCGGGCCTCCCCCGGCAACCCCCGCATGCAGGAGATCGCTGCGGCGATCCAGGAAGGCGCCCAGGCCTATCTGCGGCGCCAGTACACCACCATCGCCATGGTCGGCGTGGTCATCCTGATCGGTGTGGGCGTTCTGCTGGGGGCTTACCCGGCGATCGGCTTTCTGATCGGCGCCGTCCTGTCGGGCGCGGCCGGCTTTGCCGGCATGTGGATTTCCGTGCGGGCCAATGTCCGCACCGCCCAGGCCGCCTCCGAGAGCCTGGAAAAGGGACTCTCGCTTGCGTTCCGCTCGGGCGCGGTTACCGGCATGCTGGTGGCGGGCTTCGCCCTGGTGGGTGTGGCGGGCTACTTCTTCGTCCTCACCGGTCCTCTCGGTTTCGAGCTGACCAGCCGTGAAGTGGTTGATTCGCTTGTGGCCCTCGGCTTTGGCGCCTCGCTGATCTCAATTTTCGCCCGACTGGGGGGCGGCATCTTCACCAAGGGCGCCGACGTGGGCGGCGACATGGTGGGCAAGCTCGAGGCCGGCATTCCCGAGGATGATCCGCGAAACGCCGCCACCATCGCCGACAATGTGGGCGACAATGTGGGCGACTGCGCTGGCATGGCCGCCGACCTGTTCGAGACCTATGCGGTGACCACGGTGGCCACCATGGTCCTGGCAGCGATCTTCTTCCGGGGCACCCCCCTGGTTGAGACCATGATGATGCTGCCCCTGGCGATCTGCGGCGTCTGCATCATCACCTCGATCATCGGCACCTTCTTCGTCCGCCTGGGCAAGTCCCGCAACATCATGGGCGCACTCTATCGTGGCCTGATCGTCACCGGCCTTTTGTCCGTCGGCGCCATCTGGTGGGTCACTACCCGCATGGTCCCGGACACGGTCACCCTGGGATCCCGCAGCTTCGATGGCATGTCGCTGTTCTACTGCGGCGTCGTCGGCCTGGCCGTCACCGCCGCCATCGTGGTCATCACCGAGTACTATACCAGCACCGCCTTCCGTCCGGTGAAGTCGGTGGCCAAGGCCAGCGTCTCGGGCCACGGCACCAATGTCATTCAGGGTCTTGCGGTCAGTCTTGAATCCACGGCCCTTCCGGCCCTGGTGATCATCGCCGGGATTATCGCGGCCAATGGCCTGGCGGGCCTGTTCGGCATCGCCATCGCCACCACAGCCATGCTGTCCCTGGCCGGCTTCATCGTCGCCCTCGACGCCTTCGGCCCGGTGACGGACAATGCCGGCGGCATCGCCGAGATGGCGGGCCTGCCCGCCGATGTCCGCGTCTCCACGGACGCCCTGGACGCCGTCGGCAACACCACCAAGGCCGTCACCAAGGGCTACGCCATCGGTTCGGCGGGCCTGGGCGCCCTGGTGCTGTTTGGCGCCTACACCGAAGATCTGAAGTACTTCTCCGCCACGGCCGCGCCCGGGTCCTTCTTCGAGGGCATGGGAGTGGTCGCCTTCGATCTGTCCAATCCCTATGTGGTCGTGGGCCTGCTGTTCGGGGGTCTGCTGCCCTTCCTGTTTGGCGGCATGTCGATGACCGCCGTGGGGCGTGCGGCCGAGGCCGTCGTCGTCGAGGTTCGTCGGCAGTTCAAGGAAAACCCCGGCATCATGACGGGCGAGGTAAAGCCCGAATATGGTCGCGCCGTGGATATCCTCACCAAGGCCGCGATCCGCGAGATGATCGTGCCGAGCCTCCTGCCGGTGGTCTCACCGGTGGCGCTGTTCTTCGTAATCATGGCCATCGCCGGCAAGGCTGACGCCTTCTCGGCCCTGGGCGCCATGCTCATGGGGGTCATCGTCACCGGGCTGTTCGTGGCCATCTCCATGACCTCCGGCGGCGGCGCCTGGGATAATGCCAAGAAGCTGATCGAAGAGGGGCATCACGGGGGCAAGGGATCGGAGGCGCACAAGGCCGCCGTCACCGGCGACACCGTCGGCGATCCCTACAAGGACACGGCCGGTCCGGCCGTGAACCCGATGATCAAGATCACCAACATCGTGGCCCTGCTGCTGCTGGCGATCCTGGCCCACGGGGTGGGCGGCTAGGACTGACCCAGGTCTGAGCCAGAAAGACGAACGCCCCGGAGAGCGCTCTCCGGGGCGTTTTCCGTGGGCGGCCCCTGGGGCCAGGCCGGAAATCTAGCGCTGGTCACCCGGACGGTTGCCCGGGACGCCCTCATCATCCCGGGGCAGCATGCCCCCGCGGCCCACATTGCCCAGCAACTGCTCCAGAACGGTCAGCTCGCGGCCGCGGGTCGGGGTCTCCCGGTCGTTGAAGGCGATGACCTTGCCGTCCTTCAGGGTGTAGCGGTCCACCGCCTCGACCACCTCGGTGTCGGCGTTGAACCGGATGGCCACCACCTCGCGCTCCACCACCTGCGGCTTGCGGAAGGCCACCCGCGCCTTCACCTGAGAGATATAGAACCAGATATCGTCCTCAAAGGTGGAGGTCGCGGAGGGCGAGCCGAGCCGTCCGCGAACGATGGACTTGGTGTCCTCGCCCACCTTCACGTCGGTGGGATTTGCGTCGATGGCCTGGAACCCGGAATAGCTTGTGATCGGCGCGCAGGCGCTGGTGGCCAGCAATCCGACCGACAAGACGGCGAAGGCGACACGGGCAAACATGGGGGGACCGGACCTGTTCAGGATTTCAAGACTTTGACCTATCGCCCGCAGGGCCTTAGTTCAATGCCCGCCGTTACCGCCCTGTGGCGGCGAAATCGAGGCCAAGATGATCCTGGAGCGTCTCTTTCGTCCCAAGCCCGCGAAAATCGCCGGGCAGAAACTCTATGCCGGGGTGGTCTCGCAAGCCCGCCGGCCTGACTTCTACAGCCAGCTCTGCTGTCCCGACACGGTGGAGGGGCGATTCGAGCTCTATTCCCTGCATGTGGTGCTGCTGCTTGACCGGCTGAAGCAGGAGGGGGCGGGCGCCGGCGCCACGGCCCAGGCGCTGTTTGACGCCTATGTCTCGGCCCTGGATGACGCCCTGCGAGAAATGGGGGTCGGCGACCTGTCCGTCGGCAAGAAGATGCGCAAGCTCGGCGAGGCCTTCTATGGCCGGGTCAAATCCTACGAGAGCGCCCTGGAGGCCTTGCCTGACGAGTCGCCCCTGGCCGCCCTGATCGTCAGGACGGTCTATGCCGACACCGAGGTCGCCCAGGCCGAACCCTTTGTGGCCTATGTGCTGCGTCAGCGTCAGTCCCTCGCGGAGCAACCGCTGGCGTCGATCCTGGCCGGAGATGTCATCTGGACCGCCCCATGAGTGAGCCCCCGATCTGGTCGCACCTGTTCCGCATGGGTGATCTGGCGCGCGGCCCTGTTGTGCTGAAGCTGGAAGCCGATGCGGCGGTCAGGGGGGCGCTGGCCCGCCATATCGGGGTGAGGAGTCTCAAATCCCTTACTGCTGAGGTCCGTCTGCGGCCCTGGCTGGACGGGGTTGAGATCGGCGGTCGCTTCGAGGCCCTGGTGGAGCAGGAGTCATGCGTCTCCCTGGAGGTGTTTGATCAGCGGGTCGAAGGTCCCCTGGAGGGGCGGCTGGTTCCGGCCGGGAGTCCCAATGCTCCAGATCCTGAGGTGGAGATCGATCTTGACCCAGAAGCGCCCGATCCGCCTGAAATCCTGGGGGGCGACGCGATCGACGTCGCGGCCTATGTGGTGGAACATCTGGCCGTGGAGATTGATCCCTTCCCCAGGCGGCCCGGGGAAACCTTTGAGTACACGCCGCCGCAGGATGACGACTCGCCCTTCGCCGTGCTTAAGCGGTTGAGAGACGGTAATGGGTGATCATCGGCTGGATATCGTCATGACGATTCTCCCGGCGGGCGAGATGGGGCTGTAACCACGCTGTGAGCCAAACCTTCACGATCTCCATAGACGCCATGGGGGGCGACAGCGGGCCGGGTGTCACCATACCGGCCCTGGCTCAGGCGGTTCGCCGCCTGGGCGACGGCGCGCATTTCCTGGCCCATGGGGACCAGGCCAGCATCAATGCCGAACTCGCCCGGTGGCCGGAACTGGCCGGGAGGGTCGAGGTTCGACACACCGAAAAGTCCATCGCCAGCGATGAGAAGCCTGCCGTTGCGCTGCGTCGGGGCAAGGGCTCCAGCATGTGGAACGCGGTTGAGGCGGTGAAGCTGGGGGAGGCGAGCGGCGCCGTCTCAGCCGGAAACACCGGCGCGCTCATGGCCATCTCCAAGCTAATTCTGCGGATGACCGCCGATCTCGACCGGCCCTGCCTTACGGCCAGCTGGCCTACGGTCAGGGGCTTCACCACGGTGCTCGATGTCGGCGCAAATGTGGATTGCGATGCTGCGCGGCTGGTGGAGTTCGCCGTCATGGGCGAGGCTTTCCACAGGGCGGCCCACGGGGTTGAGCGCCCGACCATCGGTCTGCTGAATGTGGGCTCTGAGGACATCAAGGGTCACGAGGAGGTCCGCGAGGCGCACCGAATTCTGCGGGAAGGCGGGACGGGCCTCAACTATTATGGGTTCGTGGAGGGCGATGACCTGACCCGCGGAATCGTGGATGTGGTCGTGACGGACGGCTTCACCGGGAATGTGGCTCTCAAGACCGCTGAGGGCGTGGCGAGATTCATCTCTGGAGAGCTCCGCACGGCCTTGACCTCGACCCTGCTGTCCAAGTTGGGCGCCCTGCTGGCCCGCAAGTCCCTCCAGACGTTCCGGGAGCGATTGAATCCGCCTGCGGCGGCGCCGTTGTTGGGCCTGAACGGCGTGGTGGTTAAGAGTCACGGGGGGGCTGATGTGCGTGAGTTTGCTGACGCCATCCAGGTTGCTGCAGATCTCGCGCGGAGCGACTTTGCCGCAGAAATCACCCGCAGCCTTTCCAAGCTGGGCTTTGCGGCCCGTCCGATGACCGCTGCGGCGGTCCAGGGAGGCGAGTAGTTTGAGTTCCGTGCGTCGTAGCGCCGTCTGTGGCGTAGGGGGCTATCTCCCGGAAAATATCGTCACCAATGACGACCTCGCCCAGTTCGTCGACACCAGTGATGAATGGATCCGCGAGCGGACCGGCATCCAGATGCGTCGGCGGGCGGCGCCAGACCAGGCGGTTTCCGACCTCGCCGTGGTGGCCGCTGAACGGGCGCTGGCGGCGGCGGGGCGAACGGCAGCCGAGGTGGACCTGATCATTGTCGCCACCACGACGCCGGACCTGACTTTCCCCGCCACGGCCGCCATCGTGCAGCGCAAGCTGGGCTGTCCTGTGGGCATCGCCTTCGACATCCAGGCGGTGTGTTCGGGTTTCGTCTACGCACTCTCGGTGGCCGACGGATTTGTGGCCGCTGGGCGCAGTCGCTGCGCCCTGGTCATCGGGGCGGAAGTGATGACCCGTCTGATGGATTGGACTGATCGTGGGACCTGCGTCCTGTTTGGCGACGGGGCCGGCGCCGTGGTCGTCGAGCCGGTCATGGGCCAGGGCACGACGGCGGACCGGGGTCTGCTGGGATTTGCCCTGCGCGCTGATGGGACCAAACAGGACCTGCTCTATGTGGATGGCGGCCCCTCGACCAATGGCGAGGTGGGCAAGCTGCGGATGCAGGGCAACCAGGTCTTTCGCCACGCCGTGGTGAACATCTCTGAGGCGGTCGTCGCCGCCGCCGATGACGCACAGGTCCAGGTGGCTGAAGTGGACTGGTTCATCCCCCATCAGGCCAATCTGCGCATTCTGGAGGGAGTCGCAAAACGTCTCGGAATCGCGGAATCCAAGGTGATCACCACGGTGGCTGAGCACGCCAATACCTCGGCGGCGTCGATACCCCTGGCCATGTGGGTGGCGGTTGAGGACGGGCGGATCAAGCCGGGCGACCTGCTTCTGCTGGAGGCCATGGGCGGAGGTCTCACCTGGGGCGCCTGTGTGCTGCGCTTCTGAGCGCGGCGACAGAATCCGTCTGGAACCCTTTGACCTTGTGTGACAATCACGGCATGACGGGACGACAGGTTTGTGTGGAGTGGGGGGGCGGATGAAGGGCTCGACATTGACGCGGGCTGATCTTTGCGAGGCGGTCCACGACGAGGTGGGACTGTCGCGTCAGGACAGCGCCACCCTTGTGGAACGGACTCTGGAGCTGATGATCCAGGCCCTGGAGGCCGGCGAGCAGGTCAAGCTGTCCGGGTTTGGGGTGTTTCAGGTTCGCGCCAAGCGCGCCCGGATGGGGCGCAATCCCAAGACCGGCGAGCCCGCCTCCATCGAGCCTCGCCGGGTCATCGGGTTCCGCGCATCCCAGGTCATGAAGGCGAGGGTCGACAAGGCGCTCGCAGGGGACGACTAGGCCGTGGCCAAGGGCCCCGAAGCCTTCCGAACGATTTCGGAAGCCGCGGAGGAGCTGGACGTGCCTCAGCATGTCCTCAGATTCTGGGAGACCAAGTTCTCCTTCATTCGCCCCATGAAGCGCGCGGGCGGCCGGCGGTTTTACAGGCCCCAGGACATCGCCGTCCTTCAGAGCGTACGCCGCCTGCTGCATGACGAAGGCTACACCATCAAGGGTGTCCAGAAGCTGCACAAGGAGCAGGGCATTCGCCGGCTGTTGGACGATGCGGCCCGGGAAACCAGAGACCAGCGGGCGCACTATCAGCCCCTGGATGGCGCTGCGCGGCAAAGGCTCAGGTCGGTGCTCGATGAGCTTATAGCGGCCAGGCAACGCCTTGATGAAGGTCTTGGGGACAGGGATGATCGCGGCTGACTTTGCGGGTTGCCCGGCGCGGGGCGCCCGCCTATAAGACGCGACCTCGCCGCTGGCGACGGAGCGTAGCGCAGCCTGGTAGCGCACTTGACTGGGGGTCAAGGGGTCGTGGGTTCGAATCCCGCCGCTCCGACCAT
>CAMTXB010000010.1:0-15562 GCA_947085575.1 uncultured Caulobacteraceae bacterium | reverse complement strand
GATCTCAGGGCGTTGTCCACCGTGGCCAGCGCCTTGGAGCGCCAGACCGACAGCGCCTCCTCATAGGTGGCGTAGGCGCCTACCAGGTCGATCTTGGATGGATCGCGGAAACGAACGTGCTCCACTTCCTCCAGTTCTCCACCAATGACGATGTGCAACAGCTGTTTATCGGGCATGGAATCCTCAGATGAGGGCTATGTTTGGAAGGGCGATATGCGAGACACGCTCCAGGATCAATGGGGCCAATCGCGGCGCCGCGCAAAGCAGACTCAGCTGGGCCGGAATTTGCTCATTATAGGCGAAGCCGCGCCCGAGGTGGTCACCGCAATAGGCGCCGGCCTCACGGGCCACCAGATCGGCGGCGGCCAAGTCCCAGTCGGCCTTGGCGACCAGGGCCAGCGCCGCGTCGAACTGACCTGAGGCCACCAGGCACATGCGGTAGGCCGTCGAGTTGCGCGATTCGACCCGCATGCGCGGCCAGGGCTGGGGCCAGGACGGGTGGTCGAACATCCGCGGGTCGCCGACCATGCCGCACCCGTCCAGGCGCAAGGTGGGGGCCGGCACGATCAGGGAGCCGTTGAGCTTGGCCCCGCCGCCAGCGAGCGCCGTATAGACCTCTCCCAGCTGCAGGGCATAGACGACGCCGGCGATGGGCTGGCCGTCCTCGACCACCGCTACCGAGATCACCCACCAGGGTTTGTCTTTCATGTAGGCCCGGGTGCCATCGATGGGGTCGACCACGAAGACGCGGCGACGGCCCAGGCGCACCAGATCGTCGGCGGTCTCTTCCGACAGCCAGCCATAGTCCGGTCGCGCGTGACCCAGTTTGGCCTTCAGTAGCGTGTCGGTGGCGAAGTCGGCGTTGGTGACCGGGGAATTGCCTTCCTTCCAGGCGATCTTCAGCCCCCGGGCCCGCAGATCCAGGGCCAGGGTCCCAGCCTCCACCGCCGCAGCGACCAGAAGCTCCAGGTCCTGGGCGGGGCTCGGGCTCACTTGCCGGCGATCGCCAGGGCGTCGATCAGCAGGGACGGCGCATTGGAAGACCCGCGGATTTCGAGGTCCGAGCCGGGCACGAGGCGGGCGTACATCTCGATGAGGTTGCCGGCCACGGTGATCTCGCTGACCGGATAGGCCAGTTCCCCGTCCTCGAACCAGAAGCCCGAGCAGCCCACCGACCAGTCGCCGGTATTGCCGTTCAGGGATGGACCGAACATCGAGGTGATCAGCAGGCCCTTGCCGGCGCTGCGCATCAGGCTCGCCTGATCTTCCGAGCCAGGCTGCAGGGTCAGGTTGGAGACGCCGACTCCAGGCGGACCGGCCAGGCCGCGGGAGGCGTGGCCCGTGGTCTCCAGGCCCAACTGACGGGCGGAGCTGGAATTGAGCAGCCAGGTGGTCAGGACCCCCTTGTCGATCAGGTCCATGGCTTCTGTCGCCACCCCCTCGTCGTCGAAGGGGCTAGAGCCCAGGCCTCGGCGGCGGTGGGGGTCATCGGCAATGGTGACGCCGGGCGCGAAGACCTGCTGGCCCAGCTTGTCCTTCAGAAAGGAGGAGCCCCGGGCGATGGCCGGGCCCGAGATGGCGCCGATCATCGGGCTGATGATCGACATGGCCAGTCGGTTTTCGAAGATCACCGGCGCGGTGGTCGAGCTGATCTTACGCGAGCCCAGGCGCGCCGCCGCCCGCCGACCAGCCTCAGCGCCGATGCCCTCGGGGCCCGGGAGGTCAGCGTGCCAGCGCACCGAGCGCCCGTCATAACCAGTCTCCATGGTCTCGCCGTCGCCGGCGATGGCGGAGGCCCCCAGGGAGAAGCCAGACGCCTGGTGGGCGCCCACAAAGCCATGGCTGGTGGCGATCAGCCATTTGGCCGTGGACCAGCCAGCGGTGGCGCCGTCGGAATTGACCACCCCATCGACCGCTCGAGCGGCGGCCTCGGTGGCCCGGGCCCTATCCTCCAGGGTTTCCGGCGTCAGTTCGGTGGGATCGTAGAGATCAAGGTCGAGGTGCGGCCCCTGGGCCAATCGCTCGACCGGCGCAAAGCCCGCATAGGGATCCTCCGGCGCGAGCCTCGCCATGGCCACGGCGCGGTCGACCAGCTTGGAGAGCGCATCTGGCGAGAGGTCCGAGCCCGATACAGTGGCCTGGCGCTGGCCAACAAAGACCCGCAGGCCGAGATCACGACTCTCTTCCCGTTCAACCTCCTCCAGGGCGCCGGCCCGAACGGAGATGGACAGGGACTGGCGTTCGGCGGTGACGGCCTCGGCCGCATCGGCGCCAGCCTTGCGGGCGGCGGCGATCAGCTCGGCGAGCAGGTTTTGATCCATGCCTGCCATATGGCGAACCTCAGGCGGTCGGGCAAGCGCGCCGCAGGCCTTCAGGCGATGGCGAAGAACAACAGGGCGACGCCAGCGAAGACGTAGGAGATCCAGGTCAGGGTGACCCCGATCGCCCTGGGAAAAGAGGCGCCGCCGCTCCGGGAGAGACCGATGGCGTGCATCACCCGGCCCGAGAACAGCACCAGGCCCGCCAGGTGCACGGCCAGGGGCGGGGCTTCCACCAGGGCCAGTACGGCGATGGCGATCAGGCCGGCGGGGATGTACTCCGTGGCGTTGCCAAAGGCCCGGATCGCCTGGGCAAGCTCAGGAATGCCGTCGTCGCCGAAGGCCACCTTGTGCCGCTGTCGCTGGCGGACCACCAGCAGGGAAAGGGTCAACAGGAGAAAGAGATGCAGGCCCGTCCAGAGTGCGGCCGCGTGTCCCGATGTCACCAGATTCATGAAGCTCTTCCCTGACGCCCCGCGCCCCCGCGCAAGCGCCGCAGTTGGACTGCGAAAATGGCTCCGGGGCAAGGGCAAGCCTTGAATCGGGGTCGACGACCTCGCCCTCAGCCCTTCAGCGGCGGCAGGCCCAGGCTCGCCCACCGCTCGGTGACCCGGGCGACGGTAGCCTCATCCATGTCCAGCTTCTCACCCCACTCGCGGTGGGTTTCCGGCGGCCACTTGTTGGTGGCGTCCAGGCCGATCTTGGAGCCCAGACCGCTCTCGGGCGAGGCGAAGTCGAGATAGTCGATGGGGGTGCCTTCAACGAGGGTTATGTCCCGGGCCGGATCCATGCGGGTCGACAGGGCCCACATGACGTCTTTCCAATCGCGGGCGTCGATGTCGTCGTCCACGACGATCACCCACTTGGTGTACATGAACTGCCGCAGATAGCTCCAGACGCCCATCATCACGCGCTTGGCGTGGCCGGGATAGGCCTTCTTCATGGAGACCACGGCGATCCGGTAGGAGCAGCCCTCCGGCGGCAGCCAGAAGTCGACAATCTCCGGAAACTGCTGGCGCAGCAGGGGGATGAAGACCTCGTTCAGCGCTTCGCCGAGCACGCTGGGCTCATCGGGTGGTCGGCCGGTGAAGGTGGTCAGATAGATGGGGTCGCGGCGCATGGTGATGGCGCTGACCTGGAAGATCGGGAACTTCTCGACGGAGTTGTAGTAGCCGGTGTGGTCGCCGTAGGGCCCTTCGTCGGCGTATTCGTCCAACAGGACATGGCCCTCAATGACGATCTCGGCCTCGGCCGGCACCATCAGCGGCACGGTCTTGGCCGCCACCAGCTCGGCCTTGGCGCCGCGCATCAGGCCGGCGAACTGGTATTCCGACAGGGTCTCGGGCACTGGCGTCACCGCCGCCAGGATGGTGCCGGGATCGGCGCCCAGGACCGCGCAGGCGGGCAGGGCGGTGGGCTTGCCCGCCGCCTTCCAGCGCCGGTGATGCTGGGCCCCGCCCCGGTGGGCCAGCCAGCGCATGATGGTGCGGTCCTTGCCCAGCACCTGCATGCGATAGATGCCGAGATTGTAGCCGTCCTCCCGCTCGGTGGACGGCCCCTTGGTGACCACCAGGGGCCAGGTGATGAGCGGGGCCGGCTCGCCGGGCCAGCAGGTCTGGATCGGCAGCTTGGTCAGGTCGATCTGGTCGCCGGTCCAGACGATCTCCTGCACCGGCGCCTTCTTCACCGTGGCCGGGCGCATGGCCATGACCGTCCTGGCCAGCGGCAGCATGTCCAGCGCGTCCTTCAGTCCCCGGGGGGGGTCAGGGCTGCGCAGGAAGGCCAGCAGCTCGCCCACCTCGCGCAGGTCGGCCGCCGTGGTCCGCTCCCGGCCCTCCAGGGTGACGCCCATGGCCACCCGTTTGACCGTGCCGAACAGATTGACCAGACAGGGCATGGTCGAACGCTCGCCATCGGCGCGGATGACGTTCTCGAACAGCACCGCCGGGCCACCCTGCTTCAGCAGCCTTCGATGGATTTCGGTCATCTCCAGGACGGTGGAGACCGGTTCGCTCACCCGCACCAGCTCCCCGGCGGCCTCCAGCTTGGTGATGAATTCCCGCAGCGACCGATAGGCCATGAGCCCTCCCAGGGTGACGCAGATAAGGGACTTAGGGATCAGCGGCCCCGCTGTCACCCTTTGCGCGGACCCCCCTTGCCGCTAGATTCCGCCGTCATGAAGCGCCTTGATCTCGATGACCTGCCCCCGAGGATCGCCCAGCTGCTTACGGGCCTTGGCGAGGGGGAGGAACTGATCCTCGTCCAGGGGGGGGCGGTGGCCGGCCGCCTGCACGCCGCCGCCGCCCCTGAGCCGGTGATCGAGGACGAGCCAGAGCCCTATAACAACCAGCGGGCGGCCGAGATCTTCGAACAGTTCCGCTCGGTGGTGGAAGACGAATTCTAGAGTATCCGTTTTGGTCAAGGAATGGATGGGGTCCATTTTCGTCCGTCCCTCAGCAGGGCGCACGCTCCCCCTCGCCGAAACCCCTCAGATGGAGCGTCCCGAAGCGGTCTTGGTCTGGTGTTTGTCCGCACCCTTGCCGCCATCCTTGCCCCGTCTGGCGGGCGGGGCCAGGGCCTCCAGGCGGGGGGCCGCCTGTTCCAGCGCCGCGATCAGCCCCGGGTCCCCCAGGCGGGCGAGGGCCTCGGGCAGCCTCATCCACTGGCGCCGCCGCTGGCCCCGCTCGGGCCAGCGGTCCAGCTGGCGGGTGACCCGCAGCAGATAGAGGGTGACCTCCAGGGGCTGCGGCCGCTCCCCCCGAATCCGGACCGAGGGATAGACGCCCAGCGGCTCGTCCTCGACCTCCCCCTCGACGCCGGCCTCCTCCCGAGCCTCCTGGGCGGCGGACTCCCAGGGGGTGCGGCCGCTCATCAGCCCGCCCTTGGGAAACACCCAGCGTCCGGTGCGCCGGGAGGTGACCAGCAGCAGCGACAGCCCCTTGTCGGTGACGCGATAGGGCACCGCCCCGGCCTGCGGCGTGGGCGGCTCTGAGGCCTCGGGGGCGGGCTGGGAGATCGGCGCAAGCCCCCGCCACCGGCTGATGATCCATCGCAACATCTGCGCGCCCTTCCTGGCGATGCGGCGCCCCCTGGACGCAACGCAAGACGCAGGCCCCCAGTTCTGGATTGGAGCGGCCCACGATCCTCGGGGGTATCAGATTCGCCGCCCATGGCGAGGATGGACGGGCCGGTCAGAGCCCTTGGGATTCTTTCTGGGTTGATTGACTCTGGCGCACCCTGGACTAGAACAAAGCTAGAACAAGGATGGGGAGCCATGGCCGGTTTTCGCAGCGGACGCCAGGAGCAGCCAGCCTCCACCCTTACGGGAAGCGCTCTGGACGTCGTGCGGGCGAAGATCGCCGCCCTGGAGACAGGCGGACGGGGAGATTCCGCAGCGCTCTCCTTCGGCGATCCGCGCATCGACCGCTGTTTCCCCGGGGGCCGGGGTCTGCCCCTCCATCGCTGGCATGAGCTGGGGGGCGAAGGCATGGAGGACGAGACCGCGGCTGCGCCCGCCGCCTTCGTCGCCCTTTTGGCGCGGCCTTTGCTGGAGAAGGGGCCGGCGGTGTGGATCGCCCGGCGGGACGACCTGCATCCACCCGGCCTGGCGGGGCTGGGCTTCCCCGCAGGCGGGCTGATCGAGGTCTGGGTCCGGGACGAGGCCCAGGCCCTGGCCGCCGCCGAGGACGCCCTGGGGGCGTCCGGGGTGGGGGCGGTGGTCGTGGAGGCCCAGGCCTGTGACCTGACGGCGGGCCGGCGGCTGCAGCTGGCCTGCGAGAAGGGCCAGGCCACCGGCTTCCTGATCGCCCGACGGCCCTTTGGCGGCGGGGCGCAGGGGACGGCCGGCGGATCGGCGGCGGCCACCCGCTGGTCCATCGCCCCGGCGCCCAGCCGGCCAGCCCCTGGGCGACCCGGCCTCGGCCCGCCACGCTGGCGGGCCGTGCTGGAGCGCTGTCGCGGCGGGCGTCCCGGCGCCTGGCTGTTTGAAAGTCCCGGCGCCTATTCAGACACGGAGCTCCAGGATGACGCGCATCCTCTGCGCCCGGTCGCCGACCTGGGCGATCGACAACCGGCGCCGGCGCCGCCCGCCCGCCCCGCAAGCCCCGCCACCCCCTTCCCCGCCGGGGCCGACGGCGGCGCCCGTCGCCGCGCCTGAGGCGCCCCTGGCCCTGGTGGAGACCCGTCGCGGGACCCGCCGGCTGGCCGCCGTGGACCGGGCGGCCGCGGCCCTGGGCCTGTTTCCGGGCCAGAAGGCCGCCGACGCCCTGGCCTATGTCCCGGACCTCGTCACCGCCGAGGCCGAGCCGGAGGCCGACGCCCAGGCCCTGCTGGCCCTGGCCGACTGGTGCGTGCGCTTTTCCCCGGCCGTGGCGCCCGATCCCCCCGACGGCCTGTTCCTGGACGTGACGGGCCTGGCCCATCTGTGGGGGGGCGAGGCCGCCCTGGTGGCCGACTTCCGCCGCCGCCTGGCCCGCAACGGCCTGGCTGTGGTCTGCGGGGTGGCCGACACGCCGGGCGCCGCCTGGGCCCTGGCCCGCCACGGGGACGGCGCCAGCCTCTGCCCGCCGGGCCGGCAGGGCGAGGTGCTGGACCACCTGCCCCCCAGCGCCCTGCGGATTTCGGACGATACCTGCGCTCAGCTCGACCGCTTGGGTCTGCGCAGGATCGGGGAGATCCGCCGCCTGCCCCGCAGCCAGCTGGCCAGGCGTTTTGGCCTGGAGCTGATCACCCGCCTGGACCAGGCGATGGGCGAGGCGCCCGAGGCCCTGGCCTTCCGCCGGCCGGCCAATCCCTGGTTCGACCGCCTGGCCCTGGCCGAGCCGATCAGCACGCCTGAGGATCTGGCCCGGGTCTGTGGGGACATTGTCGCGCGGCTCTGCGCCCGGCTGACCGCCGAGGGCCGGGGCGCCCGGCGCTTCGAGATCGCCTATCACCGGGTGGACGGCCAGCCCCAGACCGTGGAGGTGGGCCTGGCCGTGGGGGCCCGGGAGGCGGCGCGGATCACCCGCCTCTTCCTGCCCAGGCTCGCCCAGGTGGATCCGGGCTTTGGGGTGGAGCAGGTGACCCTGGCGGCCTTCGAGGTGGAGGCCCTGAACGCCCATCAGACAGCCCTGGCCCCCGAGCGCGCGGCAGGCGCCGGCGAGATCGCCCCCCTGGTGGACCGCCTGGCCAACCGCCTGGGGCCTGGGCGGGTCTGGACCAGCCGGGCGGTGGAGAGCCATGTGCCCGAGCGGGCGGTGGTCCGGCGGGCGCCCTTCACCCCAGACCCCACCCCCCGCTGGGACCCGGCGCGGCCAAGGCCCATCCGCCTGTTCCGGCGGCCCGAGCCCATCGAGGCCACGGCGCCTGTGCCCGACGATCCGCCGGTGCAGTTCCGCTGGCGGGGCCGGCTGCACCGGGTGCGCCTGGCCGAGGGACCCGAACGGATCGCCGAGGAATGGTGGAAGGCGCCCATCGGGGCGGTTTCCACCGCCCATGTGCGGGACTATTACCGGGTGGAAGACCAGGCGGGCGGCCGTTTCTGGATCTTCCGCTCAGGCCTCTATGCGGCGGGCGCTCCGGCCAAGTGGTGGCTGCACGGCCTTTTTCCCTGACCCAGATTTCAGACGCGAGGACCCGATGAAACCCAAGATCTCACTGATCACCCTGGCTGTTCGCGATTTCCCACGGATGCTGACCTTCTATCGCGACGGACTGGGCTTCCCGACCCACAATTTCCAGGAGGGGGAGGACTTTTGCATGTTCGCCCTGGAGGGCAGCTGGCTGGCCCTGTTCCCTCGTGAGGCTTCTGCTGAGGACGCAGGGGTTTCTCCAGAGGGGTCCGGCTTTTCGGGCGTGGTCCTGTCCCACAACGCGCCCTCCCGCACCGAGGTGGACAGCGTATTTGATCATGCGCTGAGCGTGGGAGCCCAGGGGATCAAGACGCCCCAGGAGGTCTTCTGGGGCGGCTATTCCGGCTATTTCGCCGACCCCGAAGGCAACCTCTGGGAAGTGGCCTACAATCCCTTCACCGATCTGAGCTGACATGCCCGCCTATGCCGAGCTGCTGGCGGCCAGCAATTTCTCCTTCCTGCGGGGCGCCTCCCACCCGTGGGAGCTGGTGGCCACCGCAGAAGCTTTGGGCATCTCGGCCCTGGGGATCTGCGACCGCAACAGCCTGGCCGGCGTGGTGCGGGCCTGGAGCGCGGGCCGCGGCCGCAATATCAAGGTCCTGACCGGCGCCCGGCTGGACTTTGCCGACGGGACGCCGAGCCTGGTCTGCTATCCTAAGGACCGGGAGGCCTATGGCCGCCTGACCCGCCTGCTGACGCTCGGCCAGCGGCGGACGAAAAAGGGAGGCTGCGAACTTTCCTACGGGGATTTCGCCGCCCATGCCGAGGGCCAGGTCGTACTGGCGGTTCCCCCCGCCCGCCTGGATGAGATATTCGCTCAGGCCCTGGCCAGGCTGGCCGGCGACTTTCCGGGGCAGGTCTGGCTGGCGGCGGCCAGGGGCTATGGCGCCCGCGACCTGCCCCGGCTGGCCCAGCTGGAGGCCCTGGCTGCGGCGAGCGGCGCACCCATGACGGCGGTCAATGACGTGCTCTATCACGGGCCAGAGCGGCGGCCCCTGCAGGACGTGCTGACCTGCATCGCCGAAAGGACCACCATCGACCAGGCCGGCTGGCGCCTGGCCGCCAATGCCGAGCGGCACCTGAAGTCGCCGCCTGAGATGGCCCGCCTGTTCGCCCGCTTCCCAAAGGCCCTGGCCCAGTCGACGGTGGTGGCCGGCCTGATCGATTTCGACTTATCAGAGCTGCGCTACGAATATCCCGCCGAGCCCGTGCCGCCGGGCAGGACCCCGATCGCCCACCTGCGCGACATCACCTGGCGCGGGGCCTCTCAGCGTTACCGCCGGGGCGTGCCCGACAAGGTCCGCAGGCTGCTGAACCATGAGCTCGATCTGATCGAACGGCTCGACTACGCCAACTATTTCCTCACCGTCCACGACATCGTCGCCTGGGCCAGATCTCAAGGAATCCTCTGCCAGGGACGGGGATCTGCGGCCAATTCCTGCGTCTGTTTCTGTCTGGGCGTCACCGCGGTGGACCCCACCAAGCCCGACCAGGACCTGCTGTTTTCCCGCTTCATCTCCGAAGAGCGCGGCGAGCCCCCGGACATTGACGTGGATTTCGAGCACGAGCGGCGGGAGGAGGTGATGCAGTATGTCTATGGCCGCTATGGCCGCGACCGGGCGGCGATCTGCGCCACCGTCATCCATTATCGCCCGCGCATGGCCATCCGCCAGGTGGGCAAGGCGCTGGGCCTGACCGAGGATGTCACCGCAGCGCTGGCCGGCACGGTGTGGGGCAGCTACGGGGCCGGCGCCTCCGACGACCACATCCGCCAGACGGGGCTGGATCCCGACAATCCCGAGATCCGCCGGGCCACGACGCTGGCCACGGCGCTGATCGGCTTTCCCCGCCACCTGTCGCAGCATGTGGGGGGCTTCATCCTGACAAAGCGGCGGCTGGACGAGACCGTGCCCATCGGCAACGGGGCCATGAAGGACCGCACCTTCATCGAGTGGGACAAGGACGACATCGATGCGCTCGGCCTGATGAAGGTCGATGTCCTGGCGCTCGGCATGCTGAGCGCCCTGCGCAAGAGCCTCGCCATGCTGCGGGCCGACCATGGCCAGCCCCTGCACGACCTGGCCGACATCCCTCAGGAGGACCCGGCGGTCTATGAGATGCTGTCCCGGGCCGATTCCGTCGGCGTGTTCCAGGTGGAGAGCCGGGCCCAGATGTCCATGCTGCCGAGGCTCAAGCCCCGGCGGTTCTATGACCTGGTGATCGAGGTGGCCATCGTGCGGCCAGGCCCCATCCAGGGGGACATGGTCCACCCCTATCTGCGCCGCCGGGAGGGCAGGGACCCGGTGCATTTTCCCGCCCCCCACCCCGACCATGGGCCGGCCGACGAGCTGAAGCAGGTGCTGGGCAAGACGCTGGGCGTGCCGCTGTTCCAGGAGCAGGCCATGCGCCTGGCCATCGAGGCGGCCAGGTTCACCGACGCCGAGGCCAATGGTCTGCGCCGGGCCATGGCCACCTTCCGCCACCACGGCAATGTGGGGGACTATGGGGTCAAGTTCATCGACGGCATGGTCGCCCGGGGCTATGACCCCGACTTCGCAAGGCGCTGCTTCGCCCAGATCGAGGGTTTCGGCGCCTATGGCTTCCCCGAAAGCCACGCCATCAGCTTCGCCCTGCTGGTCTATGCCTCGGCCTGGGTCAAGCAGCGCTGGCCCGACGTGTTCTGCGCCGCCCTCCTGAACAGCCAGCCCATGGGCTTCTACCAGCCCGCCCAGCTGGTCCGCGACGCCCGCGACCACGGGGTGGAGGTGCGCGGCCCCGACGTCCTGGCCAGCGCCTGGGACTGCACCCTCGAGACCCGGGACGTGGCGGGACGGCTGAAGGCCGTGCGCCTGGGCCTGCGCATGATCAAGGGCCTGAACCGCGAGGAGATGGAGCGCCTGGTCGACGCCAGGGCGACCGGCGCCGACACCCTGCCGCAGCTGGCCCGCCAGGCCCGCCTGTCGCAGCGGTCCCTGGAGCTGCTGGCCGAGGCCGACGCCTGCCGGTCGCTCGCCCTCGACCGGCGCGCAGCCCTGTGGCTGGCCAAGGGGCTGACGGGCGAGGGCCGGGTGGAGAACACCGCCCCCCTGTTCGCCGGCCGGGGGGGGCTGGGCGCGACGGAGGTCCAGGCGGACCTGCCCCTGATGAGCCGGCCCCACCAGGTGGCCGAGGACTACCGGACC
Organism: uncultured Caulobacteraceae bacterium; assembly: GCA_947085575.1. GTDB lineage: Bacteria > Pseudomonadota > Alphaproteobacteria > Caulobacterales > Caulobacteraceae > Phenylobacterium. The sequence continues at coordinate 4,450 of CAMTXB010000010.1, read as the reverse complement.
ACGCGCCTGTCCCTGAAGGCCCACCCCTGCGGCTTCTTCCGCCGGGGGCTGGCCGACCGGGGCGCGGTTGCCGCCGCCCGGCTTTCGGCCCTGCGGCACGGGGCCAAGGTCTGTGTGGCCGGCCTCGTCCTGGTCCGCCAGCGCCCCGGCACGGCCAAGGGGGTGACCTTCGTCACCCTGGAGGACGAGACCGGACCGGCCAATCTGGTGATCTGGAAGGACGCCTTCGAGGCGAACCGCCGCCTGGTCATGACCTCGGCCTTCCTGCTGGTCCACGGCCGGCTGCAGAAGGCGGGCGAGGTGATCCATGTGGTCGCCGAACGCTTCGAGGACCTGACCCCCCAGCTTTCCCGCCTGCGGGAGGACAGGGCCGAGATCCGCGCCGGCTCCAAGGTCACCGGCCGCCTGATCCGCAGCCGGGACTTTCACTGAGGGCCGGCTGGACAGCGACCTCCTGGACCGGCTCCGGTCCACCGGACCGGGCGGGCAGGGCCGCATCAACGGCCTTCTGCGCAAGGCGGTAGAGGTCTAGGAATCTCCGGACCTCGCCCCCCTTGACCCCGCCGCCGCCGCCCCGTTTCCTCCTCATCCGGACAGGGAGGGAGTCTTGGGCATGCGGGCTTGGGTTGTGGCGGCCGCCATCGCGCTCCTGGGGACGCCGGCGGGAGCTGAGACGGTGCGGGCCACCGTCGAAAGCGGAGTCCTGGCCGGGGAGGCCACCGAGCGGGCGCGGATCTTCCGCAACATTCCCTTCGCCGCTCCCCCCGTGGGGGAGCTGCGCTGGGCGCCGCCCCAGGCGCCCGCCCCCTGGAGCGGGCCGCGGCCCGCCGCGGCGGCGGGACCTTCCTGTCCCCAGCCCATGCGCGAGGATGGCGCCCCCAATGCCGGCGGGGCCAATGGACCGACCAGCGAGGACTGCCTGCAGCTCAATGTCTTCGCCCCCCTGGCGGCGCCGGGGGCCAAGCCCGCCCCGGTCATGGTCTGGATTCATGGGGGCTCGCACCGCACGGGCGCCGGCTGGGTCTATGACGGTCAGAACTTCGCCCGGGACGGGGTGGTGCTGGTGAGCATCAACTACCGCCTGGGTCCCCTGGGCTATTTCGCCCACCCCGCCCTGACCAAGGCGGCCGGCGCCAAGGCGCCGCTCGGGTCCTATGGGCTGATGGACCAGATCGCGGCCCTGAAATGGGTCCAGCGCAACATCGCCGCCTTCGGGGGCGATCCGAACAATGTGACGGTGTTTGGCGAATCCGCCGGCGGCATGAGCACCCTGGCCATTCTGGCCACCCCCCAGGCCAGGGGCCTGTTCCACAAGGCCATCGTCCAGTCCGGAGGCGGCTGGTTCGAACCCGACAGCCTGGCCGCCCGGGAAAAGATCGGTCAGGCCGCCGCCGCCCGGCTCGGCCTGACCGATCGGGTCACCGCCGCAGCCCTGCGCGCCGTGCCGGCCCAGACCCTGATCGACAGGATCGATGGGGACTTCGGCCCCTTCCCCGATGGGCGTCTCCTGACCAGGACCGCAAGCCAGGCCTTTGCCGCCGGGGAGGCCGCCGATGTGCCGCTGATCATCGGCTGGAACAATGGCGAGGACAGCCTGCTGGGCGGGCCGGGCGGCGGGGCGCGGTTCGCCGCAGGCCTGCCCCCCCTGGCCAGGGCCTTCTATCCGGACGCGGCGGGACAGGGGGACGAGGCCTTCGGCCGCGCGGTGTTCACCGACCGGGTGTTCGGCGCCCCGGCCCGCTGGGTCGCCGGCCAGGCCGCAGCAGGGGCGCCGGCCTATCTCTACCACTTCTCCTATGTGGGCGAGCGGTTCCGGGGGATGCTGGACCGGGCCCACCACGCCGCCGAGATCCAGTATGTGTTCGAGTACTGGGGCCGCCGCACCCCCGACAGCATGGTCGGCGAGGAGGACCGGGCCATGGCCAGGCTGATGCACGGCTGCTGGGTGGCCTTCGCCCGGACGGGCGTCCCGCAATGCGAAGGCCAGCCCTGGCCGGCCTATGACCCGGTGGAGGACCAGCTGCTGGAATTCGGCGCCGAAACCGGCCTGCGCCAGGGCCTTGCAAGACGCCCCTTCGACGCCCTGGAACAGTTCACCCTGCCGACCCTGGCCCTGCCGGCGAAGTAGCCGGCGCCGGGCTCGACGGAGGCCGCCTAATCCTTGGCGCGTTCCACATAGGAGCCGTCCTCGGTGAGGACGACGATGCGGGTGCCCGCGGTGATGTAGGGGGGGATCATCACCCGCAGACCCACATCGGTCATGGCCGGCTTGTAGGAGGACGAGGCCGTCTGGCCCTTCATGGCCGGCTCGGTGTCGGTGATCTCCACCGTCACCCGGGAGGGCAGGGAGATGGCGATGGGCACACCCTCATGGGTGGAGAGCTGCACCTTCATGCCGTCCTGCAGATAGACCTTGGCGTCGCCGATCACCTCCTCGGAGGCCACGAGCTGGTCATAGTTCTCCGGGTTCATGAAGTGATAGCCCTCGCCGTCATTATAGAGGTAGGTGTGCTCCCGCTCCTCGACAAAGGCCCGCTCCACCTGCTCGGTGGTGCGGTAGCGTTCGGACACCTTCACCCCGTCGGAGATGCGGCGCATGTTCAGCTGGGTCACCGGCGTGCCCTTGCCGGGGTGGATGTTCTCGACGGTCAGGACCACGTAGAGCTTGCCGTCCATATCGACGACATTACCCTTGCGGAGCGAGCTGGCGGCGACCTTCACGTGATGTCTTCCTCAAACCTGGTCGGGCCGGCGGCGACCCGCTTGATCTCAAAACCTCAAGAGGTTCACGGGCACCTATAGGATCGCCGGGGCTTCCGCCAGCGTCTGCGCCCATTTTCCACTTCCCCTGGACGGCTTCTCCCATGACGCAGACGACCACACCCTGGTGGGACAAGGGCGCTCACCAGGATCGCCGGCCCTTCCTGACCGCCCGCAGCGCCATCGTCAGAGCGGTGCGCCGCTGGTTCGAGGACCAGGGGTTCACCGAGGTGGAAGCCGCCGCCCTGCAGGTCTCTCCGGGCAATGAGGCCCATCTGCACGCCTTTTCCACCCAAGCCATCGGGCCGGATGGGCGGCGCGGGGCGATGCACCTGCACACCTCCCCGGAATTTGCCTGCAAGAAGCTGCTGGCGGCCGGCGAGACGAGGATCTTTGACCTGGCCAGGGTCTGGCGAAACCGCGAGCGCGGCCCCCTGCACCATCCGGAATTCACCCTGCTGGAATGGTACCGGACGGACGAACCCTATGAGACCCTGATGGCCGATGGCGCGGGCCTGCTGGCCCTGGCGGCGGAGACCCTCGGGGCCCGGACGCTCACCTGGCGGGGCGCCACCGCCGATCCTTTCGCCGAGCCGGAGAAGGTGACGGTCAGCGAGGCCCATGCGCGTTTCGCCGGCATCGACCTGTTGGCCACGGTGGCTGAGGACGGGAGCACCGACCGGGAGGCCCTGGCGCGTGCGGCGGCGGCCGCCGGAATCCGCGTGGCCGCCGATGACACCTGGGCCGACATCTTCAGCCGCATCATGGTGGAGAAGGTGGAGCCCAGGCTGGGCTTCGGCCGGCCCGCGATCCTTTGCGAATATCCCACCGCCGAGGCGGCGCTCGCCCGGCCGGTGGCCGGCGATCCCCGGGTGGCCGAACGCTTCGAGCTCTATGCCTGCGGGGTGGAGCTGGCCAACGCCTTTGGCGAACTCACCGACCCCGCCGAGCAGCGCCGCCGCTTCATCGCCGAGATGGACGAAAAGGCCCGCGTCTATGGGGAGCGCTATCCCATAGATGAGGACTTCCTCGCCGCCCTGGCCCACATGCCGCCCGCCAGCGGGGCGGCGCTGGGCTTCGACCGCCTGGTCATGCTGGCCGCCGGCGCCCAGCGGATCGAGCAGGTGATCTGGACCCCGGTGGCGCAGGTCTGAGGCGCCTGCGCATTGCAGGGGGGCTGCATCTCAGCCATATGCCGCCGATGACGAGCCCGGACGCCCAGAACCTGTGCGTTGAAGAGACCCTGCGCACGCCCGCAGCCCTGGCCGGGGCCGGGCTGATCGCGTCCGCCGACATCGCCCCCCTGGAGGCCGTGGCCGCCCGCTACGCCGTGGCCATCACCCCCTATCTCGCCCGGCAGATCGCCGAGGGCGGGCCGGGGCTCGCCCGCCAGTACCTGCCCGATCTTGCCGAGCTGGAGATCAGGCCCGAAGAGCGCGCCGACCCCATCGGCGATCACGCCCACATGCCGGTCAAGGGGATCGTCCACCGCTATGGCGACCGGGCGCTTCTGAAGATCACCCATGTCTGCGCGGTCTATTGCCGCTTCTGCTTCCGCCGGGAGATGGTGGGACCCGGCGGCGAGGGCGCCCTGACGCCGGCCGAACTGGCTGCGGCGCTGGCCTATGTGGCCGAGCACAAGGAGATCTGGGAGGTCATCGTCACCGGCGGCGATCCCCTGGTGCTCTCG
>CAMTXB010000009.1:0-64884 GCA_947085575.1 uncultured Caulobacteraceae bacterium | reverse complement strand
CCTATGGGCAAATCCAGGCGCCGCCCTATCCGGGGCTCGCCCCGGATAGGGCCAACCCTGAACACAAACTGGCGGCGTGATCTGAACCTGAACCGACCTTAGCCAAGCCGCCGGGCTGTACGGACAACCGGCGCCACCTCAATGTTCGCTCCCGCAAAGTCCCCCCAGACCTCGAAAGCCGCGTCTTTCGCAAGCTCCAGATGATCGACGACGCGATGACGGATCAGGATTTGCGCGTCCCGCCGAGCAACCATTTCGAGAAGCTGCGGGGCAAGCTTGAGGCGTTCCATTCGATCCGCGTCAACAAGCAATGGCGTATTATCTTTCGATGGGACGGCAGCAAGGGTGAAGCGAGCGACCTGTATCTGGACGACCACAGCTATGATTGAGGTGATGCCATGTTGATGACCAAGGCCAAGCCGGTGAGCGTGGGCGAGATTCTGACCGAGGAGTTCATGGAGCCGATGGGGTTGACCCAGGCGGCGCTCGCCGAGGCGATGGGCGTGCAGCGCAAGCACGTCAACGAACTGTGCAATGACCGCCGCAACGTCACCGCCGCCACGGCGCTGATCCTGTCGCGCGTATTCGGCAACAGCCCCGATTTCTGGCTGAACGTCCAGCGACGCAATGACCTTTGGAACGCTATGCACAGTCCTAAGGTGCGCCAGCGGATCGATCGAGCGAAGCCCTTGATGCAATCCGCGTGACGGCGGCGCCTAAGCGGGTGCTGGAGCGCCATGTCGAGAGCGTCGAGGACGACCTTGGTTTTGAGATCGCCGGAGAAGGCCCATCCCACGATCGATGTCAGCCGGCTGGTATTTGTCGACGGGACCTGGGCCAAGGACAACATGGTCCGCCCCTACGACCGCAGCCCCCGCGGGCAGCGGCTGCTTGACAAGGTCCCGCCCGCCCGCCGGCAGACCACCACCTTCGTCAAATATCTGCGTCAGGGCGCTATGGCGAAGTCGTAGTGATCATCACTATCGGGCGTGGCGGACGGGGTGGGATTCGAACCCACGGTGGGCTTTCACCCACGGCGGTTTTCAAGACCGCTGCCTTAAACCACTCGGCCACCCGTCCGGAGGGGCGGCCTATAGCAGGGGCCGGGCGGAAGTTCCAAGGCCTCAACCGGGCTTAACCTCGTCTCAAGGCTCCGTGTTCACACTCCGCTAAGGACGCGCAGAGGAGGCGGGCCATGCTGGCTGAGCGGCGGGGACCATCGGCAACGATCCGAACCCTGGTGGGGGTCAGTCTCGGCGCCCTGGTGATCACCGCCTGTGCGGCGCCCAAGCCCAAGCTCGCCAGTCGCCTGCCCCAGGAGCCCCCGGCGGCCGGCAAGGCGCCTGGCGGCGCGGGCGGGACCTATAAGGTGGGCAAGCCCTACCAGGTGGCCGGCGTCTGGTACGTGCCCAAGGAAGACCCCAGCTACAATCAGGTGGGCATCGCATCCTGGTATGGCGCCCAGTTCCACGCCAAGACCACGGCCAATGGCGAGACCTTCGACATGGACGCCATGACGGCGGCCCACACCACCCTGCCGATGCCGAGCCTGGTGGAGGTCACCAACCTGGAGAATGGCCGCAAGGTGGTGGTCCGGGTCAATGACCGCGGTCCGTTCGTGGGCGACCGGATCATTGACATGTCCCGGGCGGCGGCCCGGGAGCTCGATTTTGAGTCCAAGGGGCTGGCCCGGGTGCGGGTGCGCTATGTGGGACCCGCTCCCCTGGGAGGGCGCGGCGACCCTGGGGTTCGCCGGGCTCAAGCGCCGCTGCCGCCGGTCCCCGTGCCTCCAGCCCCTGATTCCTATCCGTCCCTGGCTGCAGCCGCCCCGCAGCCGGCGCCATCGCCGCCGCCGCCGACTGCGCCAACAACAGGGGCGTCCATGGCCAGCTATCGGGTGCAGGCCGGCGCGTTTGGCGACCGGCTCAATGCCGAGCGGGCAGTGAGCCAACTGGCCCATGCGGGGGTCGCCAGGATCGAGCCCACCAGCGGGGGCCTCTATCGGGTGGTGCTGGAGGCCGGCGCCGACGAGGGCAGCGCCTGGGTGGTGCGCGATCAGGTGGCCAGCGCCGGCTTTGTCGACGCCCGGGTGATCCACCCCTACTGAAACCCCTGCCTTGCTGCGTGGCTTTGGCTGGACTTACGCGGCGAAACGGCCAATTTGAGAGCCGTGAGCCAGGGCCGTTTCATCACATTCGAGGGCGGGGAGGGGGGCGGCAAGTCCACTCAACTGCGCCTGCTGGCGGAGCGTCTGAGGACGCTGGGCCTGGAGGTCGTCGCCACCCGGGAGCCGGGCGGCTCCCCTGGGGCAGAGGCCATCCGCGACCTGCTGGTGCGCGGCGATGCTGACCGCTGGTCGGCCGTCACTGAGACGCTATTGATGTACGCGGCCCGGCGCGATCATCTGGAGCGGGTGATCCGTCCGGCTCTGGCGCGGGGGGCGTGGGTGCTGTGCGATCGGTTCGCCGACTCCACCCGGGTCTATCAGGGCGCGGGGGGCGGTACGGACGAGGCTCTGATCGCCGCCCTTGAGCACCACGTCCTGGCCGATATCCGCCCGGACCTGACCCTGATCCTCGACCTTCCCGCTGAGGAGGGGCTGGCGCGCGCCGCCCGTCGGGCCGGCGCTGAGACCCGCTTTGAGTCCAAGGGCCAGGCCTTTCACGCGCGGCTGCGCCAGGCCTTCCTGGAGATCGCCAACCGGGAGCCGGCCCGGTGCCGCATCATTGACGCCAGCCAGCCCCTTGAGACGGTCAGCACCGACGTCTGGACGCTCGTCACACCGCATCTGGACAAGATCCATGGCTGAGCTGGCCATGCCGCCCCATCCCAGGGAGGTTTACGACCTCCGCGGACATGAGGGTCCAGAGGCCGCCTTCGAGGACGTCCGATCCCGGGGCCGGCTGCACCATGCCTGGCTGCTGACGGGTCCAGAAGGGGTCGGCAAGGCGACCTTCGCCTATCGCGCAGCCCGTCGGCTGCTGGGCGCGCCGGCCGTGAAGGGGCGCGGTGTGCTGGGCGCCGATCCCGACCATCCGGTGAGCCGGCAGGTGGCCGCCCGGTCGCACCCGGATCTGCTGGTCATCGAGCGAATGGGCGAGGACGGCAAGTTGCGCAAATCCATTCCCGCGGAGGAGGCGCGCAAGCTGTCGGATTTCTTCTCCAAGTCGCCGGCCAGCGCGCCGCACCGGGTGGCGATCATCGATCCGGCCGATGATCTGACCGTCCATGCCGCCAATGCGGTTCTCAAGACCCTGGAGGAGCCCCCGCCCAGGGGCGTGATCTTCCTGGTCTCTCATTCACCAGGCCGGCTTCTGCCCACCATCCGCTCCCGCTGCCGCAGGCTGCTGTTTCGTCCCATCGGATTGGAGGCCACGGCCGCCTTTGTCCGTGACCATGCCCGGGTCAATCCGGAGGAGGCGTTGCGCCTGGCGAGGATGGCGGGGGAGGCGCCGGGACGGGCGCTCAGTCTGGCGGCCGTCGGGGCCATGGCCCTGGATGACGCCGCCCGGGAGATTCTCGCCCGCCTGCCAGATCTGGACGAGGCCGCAGTCCTGGCGCTTAGCGACCGGTTCCGCGGCGGGGAGGGGGCCGCCACCTTCGCCCTGTTCATGGACCGGCTGGGGGAGCGGGTCCATGTCCTGGCGCGGGAACGCGCGGGGGCGGGGTGGGGCGGCCTTGATCCCTGGGCGCAGGCATGGGAGAGGCTGACCGCCCTGCCGCGCGAGGTCGAGGGCCTGAATCTCGACCGCGCCGACGCCCTGTTCACGGCGCTTCGCGAGCTGCGGGCCGCCGCCCGCGCCTGACCCATCGTCATTGATCCCATGCTTATCGACAGCCACGTCAATCTGCACGCCGCCCAGTTCGACGAAGACCGGGCGGAGGTCATCGCCCGGGCGCGGGCGGCGGGCATCGCCCTGATGGTCAATATCAGCGACAAGGTCTCGGGCTTCGGCGCGGTGCGTGCTGTGGCCGAAGCGCCGGACATCTGGTGCACCGTCGGCACCCATCCCCATGAGGCCAAGGAAAACCCCGACCTCTCGGCCGAGACGCTGATTGACCTGGCTGCGGACCCCAAGGTGGTCGGCATCGGCGAGACGGGCCTCGACTTTCACTATGACCTAAGTCCTCGGGACATCCAGGCCAGGGTGTTCCGCGCCCACATTGCGGCTGCGCGGGAAACCCGACTGCCCCTGGTGGTCCACACCCGGGAGGCAGACGCCGTCATGGGCGACATCCTGGAAGAAGAATATGCCAGGGGCGCCTTCCGGATGCTGATGCACTGCTACACCAGCGGCGCCGGCCTCGCCCGGCGGGCCGCCGCCCTGGGGGCCTGGTTCTCCGTCTCGGGGATCGCCACATTCAAGGCCGCCGAGGAGGTCCGTCAGGTGATCACGCAGATGCCCGCTGATCGGATCATTGTTGAAACCGACTGCCCCTACCTGGCGCCAGTTCCGTACCGGGGGCGGCGCAATGAACCGGCCTATCTGCCCCACGTTCTGGCCAAGCTGGCCGAGGTGCGGCGATGGTCGCTGGCCGAGACCGAGGCGAGAACCGAGGCGGCCTTCTTCGACCTGTTCGATCGGATACCTCGCCCATGAGCGAGATCCTGGAGTTCACAATTCTCGGCAGCGGCTCGTCCGGGGGCGTGCCGCGGGCCGATGGTGACTGGGGCGCATGTGATCCCAGCGAACCCCGCAATCAGCGCTCGCGCTGTTCATTGCTGGTCCGACGCGGGGGCCGTGCCCAAGAGGCTGACGGACAGCCTGTGACCACCGTGCTGGTGGACACCTCCCCAGACCTGAGACTGCAGACGGCGGCGGCCGGGGTGAAGCGGCTGGATGCGGTTCTGCTGACCCATGACCACGCCGACCAGGTTCATGGCATTGACGATGTTCGGGCCTTTTTCATTCGTCAGCGGGCCAAGATACCCTGCCACATGGACTCCGCCACCTGGGTGACGATGCAGCGTCGCTTTGGCTACATCTTCGAGGCCGAGTCCGGGTATCCGGCCATCTGCAATGCGGTTCCCCTCCCACCCATGGGGCAAGCCTTCAGGATCGAAGGACCTTCCGGGGCCATCCCCGTCACCACCTTCGATCAGGATCATGGCGGGGTACGTTCGGTCGGCTACAGGTTCGGTGATGTGGCCTATTCCAGTGATTTGGTTGACTTGCCCGAGCCGTCCTTCGCAGCCCTGCAGCAGCTCGACGTCTGGATCGTCGACGCCTTGCGCTGGCGCCCCCATCCTACCCATGCCCACGTGGATCTGGCCCTGTCCTGGATTGCGCAGCTTGCCCCCCGACGGGCGATCCTGACCAATCTGCACATTGATCTGGACTATGCCGACCTTGCCGCCCGCCTGCCCCGCGGGGTGGAGCCGGCCTATGACGGTCTTAGGTTCTCGCATGAGCTGAGAACTGAATTATTGTGAAAAAACCACTAATTAAGCTAGGTTTTCTCGCCACAAAGAATGGCGCATCCATGCGGGTGATCCTCGACGCCATTGAGCATGGGGCCCTGAGGGCCGAGGCCTGTCTGGTGGTCAGCAATGTCCGCGACGTTCCGGCGCTCGACTATGCCGCCGCCGCCGGAGTTCCCACGGCGGTCATCCCCACCAGATCCGACCCCGAGGCGGCGGATCGAGCCTTGGCGAAGGCCATGGCCGCAGCCCAGGCCGATCTGGTGATTCTGTCCGGCTATCTGCGGCGGCTGGGGCCGGTTTTTCTCGACCGCTTTCGTGGCCGTGTTCTGAACATCCATCCGGGACCCCTGCCGGATTTCGGTGGGGAGGGGATGTACGGTCGCCGGGTTCATGAGGCTGTGATCGCCAGCGGCCTGAGGCAAAGCGCTGCCGTAATTCACCTGGTCGACGGGGAGTACGACCATGGTCCCGAGGTGGCGAGGATGTGGCTTCCCCTGGAGCCGGACGAAACGGCGGAAAGCCTGGAGGTCCGTCTGAGCGCCCTGGAACCGGCGTTCTATCTCCGCACCTTGCAGGAAATCGTCCGAGGCGAACGGGTCCTCCCTAAGGTCTGATCACCTCCAGGGCATCATAAGCCGGGCCTTGGCGCGAGGTTTCGCCGAACATCATTCATTTGCCTTTAAGCGCCGGCGGGGCAGGGTGCGAGGACCTAGGGGGGTGATTCATGTCCGCAACGGCCGCCACGCTTACGGAACGCGTCCGCATCAGCCCGGCGATGGCGCTGGATCTGCTGGCCGGCGAGATCGCCATGGCCGGCCATGCCTCCCAGCATCTGGACGATACCCTGGGCAAGATGCTCGAACTCATCGCGCCGGAGGAGCGCCTGAAGGTGATGCGGGATCTGCACGCCGTCGATCTGCTGAACCAGCACCTGACCGCCCTGGCGAATTTTGCCCGCGACCTTGGCCTTCAGGCCAGCGAAGAGGCCGCCGTCGATCTCACTTCGGCCTTGAGCCACATCACGCTGGGGGATGTTGTGAGGCGCATCGAAGGGGCCGCTACCGGCGTCAGCCATGGGGCGGGCGATGGGGACGGCGATCTCGACCTGTTCTAGGGACCCCGGCCAGGCGTGGACCCGCAGCTTGACCGACAGGATCACCGATCTGAGGTCGATTACAATTTCCGATAATATATCTTAGGCGAGAAACTTGGCGATCTGGCGCTGTGGGTTCTCGCTGATGCTGAGAATCCGGTGCGAATGTCGGAATCTCAATTCCAGAGCGCCATTCTGGTACCCTCTTCTCGATAATCCTGGGACTCAGTGCTGACGCGCCGGGTGTGCTGCGCCGCCGGGCGCGGCTGGCGAACTGAATTCTGATGGCTATGGCTGTTGAGGCTTGTCGCCGCGGCGACACCAGACCAAATGAGGATCGGACTCGAAATGGCTCGGCGGTCTGACTGGACCCCGTTACGCTTCGTCATGGTCCCTGCCCCATCGCCCGGCTCTCTTGAAGTACATTCTTCGTCACGGCCGACTGTCATCTACCTCGACCAAAACATGTGGATTGACCTTGCGCGGGCTACGAAGGCCCCGGACGACCATCCACGTGAGCGGGAATTGTTGGAAATCCTGTGCGCCAAGGTACGGACCGGAGGGGTGCGCCTACCGCTCACCGCTTCCAACCTTTACGAGACACATAAGGTCAAGAAGGCCGAACTTCGTGCCGCTATCGCCTACACCCAGGCTATGCTCAGCAAAGCGGAGGTCTTCCGTGGGCGTCGGCGGCGTCTGGAGGTAGAGGTCGCTCGGGTCCTCTGCGAACTCTACGGCCTGCCATGGAAAGAGCCGCACCCGGAATGGATGTTCTCGCGTCTGTTCTTCGAATCTCAGGCCGAGCTCGGCGACCCGCGCCTGGGCCTCAAGATGTCCGACCGCGTGCTAGAATCCTTCCGCAGCGATCCGCAGGCCGCTCTCATCGACTACCTTATAGAGAGCGATGACGGGGTTCGGCGCGAGGCTGTAGCGAGGTTCGAGCAAGGCTGTGACGGCCTAAAGGCGGAGATCGAAGAACGAAGGTTGCGACACCGAAACGAAAGCCTCTCGATGCGCCGCAGGATCTACAGCATGCTCCTAGCCCACGGCGATCAGGAGATTTTGATCGCGGTCGCAGACCAACTCGCCCTTCCCTGGCGCTGCTTCGAGGACAACAACGGAGCCACGATAAGGTGCGTCATCAACGAGACGCCTGCGTTCCTGATCGAACGAGAGATCGGGCTAAAGCTGGAGAATCAGGCCCGGCCGATCCACGTCAACGACATGCGGGACATGCGGAATTTCACCACGGTCCTCCACTACGCCGATGTTGTGGTCGCCGAAAAGCAATTCACTAATTTGGCCCGCCAAGCCGCTCTTGAGACACGGTTCGGGGTGCGGTTGGAGACCGATTTGGAGGTCCTGCGTGATCTTTGAGGCGCAGCTAACGTCCCGTTGATATCGCAGATTCAGGTTGAGACGCATGCTCGACTAGGCGGTATTGGCGAGTGATAAAGGTATCGAAACGTTGCCCCTCGGTTTCATGTTGCTTGGGGAATTACCTGTTTTCGGCTCACTTACCGATGCAGTCTGTCGAAAAGAGTGCAGCGCCACGCCGGTGCCGCCAGGGAGGGGCAGGTTCGATGACACGCTTCATCCACACGTCCGATTGGCAACTCGGCAAACCGTTCGGGAAGGCGCCGGACGACGCGCGCTTGGCGCTTCAAGAAGCCCGCCTCGACGCCATCGACACGCTAACGGCGGCAGCGCGCACGCATGACGCGACCTTTGTCCTCGTCGCCGGCGATGTCTTCGATTCCGCCGAACCGGGCGATAGGGTTTTTCGCCAGGCCCTATCTCGCATGGCCGGCGCTGCGGACCTGCGCTGGATTCTACTGCCAGGAAACCACGATCCGGCCCGTCCTGATGGACTATGGTCTAGGCTTGCGGCCGAGGCGCCGCAGAACGTCATCGCCGCAACCGAGCCGACGCCGGTCGCGCTTCTAGATGACGTCTATCTTCTGCCGGCGCCCCTCGCCTTCAAGCGCACCGTGCAAGATCCCACCGCCTGGTTCGATGCGGCGGAAACACCGGCTGGCGCTCGGCGCCTCGGCTTGGCGCATGGCTCTATCCAGGATTTCGGCGTCGGGGAGACAGCGACCAACCAGATTGCCCCGGATCGGGCTCGACGCGCGGGGTTGGACTATCTGGCGCTGGGAGACTGGCACAGCCGACGACAGATCGACCCTCGCACCGCCTATTGCGGCACGCCTGAGCCCGACGACTTCGGGCGCGAAGCCAGCGGCGAGGCACTGCTAGTCGAACTCGCTTCGCCGGGCGAGGTGCCGCGCATCACACCCGTGCCCATCGGCCGCTATCAATGGATCACCGACATCTGGACCCTATCGACGGCGGCAGACCTTGATGCGCCGTTGGCGGCCCTGAGCGCTGGGCAGGATCTCAAACACCTGGTCGCTCGGATAAAGCTTGCGGGATTGCTCACGCTTGGGGAACGGGTCGCCGTCCGCGAGCGGCTGGAAACTGGCCTGGCGCATGAAGTCCGTTGGCTCGACCTATCCATGACCGATCTCTTCGCCCGCCCCACCGACAACGATCTCGCCGAGATCGACGCGCAGGGAGTCTTGCGCGAAGCGGCAGAGCGACTCCGCGCTTTGGCCGGTGAACCCGGCGAACAGGGCCTGCGGGCCATGACCGCTCTAGAACGCCTCTACGTCGAACATCAGAAGGCCCAGCGGATGGGGGCCGCCTGATGCTAATCCGCGAAGTCACGATCGAGAATTTCCGAAAGTTTCGGGCGCCGGTGCGGATCGCGGGCTTCAGCCCGGGGCTTAATCTGGTCTGCGAGGCCAACGAAACCGGCAAGTCGACCGTTCTGGAGGCGGTCCGGGCGGCGTTCTTCGAGCGCCACGGCGCCAAGAGCGAACGGATCAAGTCGTTCAGACCGCACGGCGACGAGGTGGCCCCGACGGTGACCGTCGTCTTCGAGGTGGCTGGAGAGACCTGGACCGTCACTAAGCAATTCCTCCAGCATCCCAGCGTCAGCCTCACCGGCCCCAGGTCTCGCCACCAGAGTGATGAGGCCGAAGAGAAGCTGCAGTCGCTCCTCGGTTTCGCGCGGGCGGGAAATCGCGGGTCCGATGATGACAGCCGCGGCGCCCTCGGTCTGCTCTGGGTCGAGCAGGGCCAGTCCTTCATCCTAGGACCGCCCGGCCAAACGGCGCGTCGCACCCTGGAGGATGTCTTGGCCGGCGAGGTCGGCGCCGTGACCGGCGGGCGGCGCACCGTGGCTGTCGTGCAGGCGGTCGAGCGCGCCCTGGCGGAATTCCTGACCCCCACCGGCAAGCCGACGCGCCGTCTTCTCGAAGGGCAGCAGGCGGCGGGCCAGGCCGAGCAGGCATGCAACGAAGCCCAGGCGGAACTTCGTCAGTTCGAGGAGGTGCTGGCTCAGCTCGAGGCCAAGCGCGGTGAACTGCGCCGTGTCGTGCGCGATCTCGGCGACGCCGAAGCCACAGAGCAGGCGAACGCCCTACGCGCGGATCTGGACCGCGCCCGGCTGGCCGCGGAGCGCCTGCACAACGCCGAACTGCTGTTTGAGCGGGCGGCTGGGGAACGCGCTCGTGCCCAGACCCAGGTCGAGACCAGGGTCCAGGAGCGGGCGCGTCTTGAATTGGCCGCGATAAGCCATGCGCAGGCGCAGGCGAAGGCCGACGAGCACGGCGAGGTTCTGAGCGCCGCGAAGTCGGCAGAGACGTCCCACGCGCAGGCGCTTGAACAGGCGCGGAAGGCACTGGCCAAAGCCGAAGCCGCACGGGAGTCAGCGGTCCGTGCGCAGCTTGCCGCTGATCGGACGCGCGCTCTGCAGTCGGCCTTCGCCAGGCTGGATCGCTGTAAGGCGATCGCCGAAGCACTGGTCGTTCAGGAAGCGATCATCAAGGCCGAGGCAATTGATGAGGGGCGGCTTGAGCGCCTGGATCAATTGGATCGAGCGGTGCTCGATGCGCGATCGGCCTGTGAAGCCGGGGCGGCCGTGGTTGAAGTCCATCTTGAGCCGGGAGCGGCGGAGGTCCACGTCGACGGCGAGTTGCTTCGTGGTGACCTGCGCCGCGCGGTGGCCCACCCCCTGTCGCTGATGATTGATGGTGTCGGGCGCATTGACGTCACCCCGCCTGCCACGGGCGAGGCGGCGGCCGTCCGTTTGCGCACGGCGGAGCAGGATCGCGGCGCTCTGTTGGCTCAGATCGGCTATGCCGACGTGGCCGCCGCCCGGGCTGGCGCCCGTCGTCGTCGCGAGGCGGAGGCCGAGCATGAGACCCTTGAAGGGCGGCTCAGCGGCGAATGCCCAGCGGACTCGGCGCTCGGCCTCCCGGCAGGGCTTCCGGCCCTGCGGGCGGGGTTGGCCGATATCGCCCGTCCTGCGCCGGAGCAAGCCGACGACGCGGCCCTCAAGGCGGCGGCGCTGGCTGCCGACGCGGATCTGCAGGCGGGGCGGGCGGCGGAGAAGACGGCGCTGGGGCGGCGCGACGGATCGGCGGAGGCGTTGCAGGCTGCCCAGTTGGCCGAGGTTCGACTTGCCGGCGTACTGGACGCGGCCAAGACCCATCATGATCGAATGGCCTCGGAGCTCACGACAGCCGAGCAGCAGGCGAGTGACGAAGTCCTGGGCGAGGCGCTCCGCAGAGCCTCCGCAGCGGAGGCATTGGCCAATGACGCTCTGACCGCGGCACAGAGGGCCGCCGAGGGCTTAGACCCGACCGTTTTGGCGCGGCGCCTTGAAACCACGGAGCGGCGCCGCCAAAGCCTGCTCGACGCCCAGCTTGAGCTCGCCCAGACGCTCGCGCGGCTTGAGGAGCAGGCGAAGACGCTCGGCGCCGCCGGTCCTGCCGCGCGCGCTCAGGCCGCCCAGGAGGCTGCCGATCTGGCGCGGACGGACGCGGCCCGTCTCGCCGAAGAAGCGGCGGTGCTTCAACTGCTGAAGACCACTATCGACACCGCCCAGGCCCAGGCGTCGCGGCGGTATTTGGCGCCGATCACCGAGCGCGTCGCCCCCTATATCCGGCGTCTGCTACCGACAGCGTCCCTGGCGTTCGGGGAGGATCTTCGGCCAAGCCGGTTAACCCGCGGGGGCCTTGAAGAGTCTGCCGACGACCTCAGCAAGGGGACTCAGGAGCAGCTCGCGGTGCTGACCCGGCTCGCCTTCGCCGACCTGCTGCTCGCCCGTGGCAAGCCGGCTTCCCTGGTGCTCGACGACGCCCTGGTGTTCGCCGACGACGACCGCTTTGAGACGATGACTGAGATCCTCACCGAGGCCGCGTCACGCATGCAAGTCATCGTTCTCAGTTGCCGCACCTCAGCCTACCGGCATGTCGTCGAGGCCACGCGCCTCACCCTGGAGCGCTGACGCCGTCATGTACTTGGGTCAACTGCGGATCGTAAATTTCCGCAAGCTCGTCGATACGACCCTGGAATTTCGCCCCGGGCTCAATGTGCTCGTCGGTCCCAACAACGTCGGGAAGACGGCGGTGGTCGACGCAATGCGGGCGCTGCTGGCCGGATACGACGAGCCCTATCCGCGCCTGTCGATGGACGACGTTCATCACCCCAAGGGCGGCAAGCCGGAGGGCGCGATTCGGTTCGACTATGTGTTTCGGGATCTAGGTCCCGACGACGAGGCGGACTTCATGTCTGCGCTGAAGCCGGGCGGTGGCGGTAAGCTCGAAGCCCATATCACGGTGCGCTATTCCGAGGCGGATAAGGTTGGGCGGCTCCGCGTCAAACGCTGGTGCGGCGATCACGAGGAGAACGGCCTCACCAGCGACATGACCGAAAACCTGCGCGGTGTGTACCTGCCGCCCCTGCGGGACGCGTCGCAGGGACTGAAGCCGAGCCGCGGCAGCCAGCTCGCGCGCCTACTCCAACTACTGGCCGACGAGCCTGGCCGAGAGACGATCAACGCGGCGCTGAAGGCAGTCGACGATACGCTCAAAACGCACCAGCCGATCATCGACACACAAAAAGCCATCGCTGGCCGGCACGGCGACATGCTTGGAGAGCAATTGGCCCAGGCGCTCGAGGTGGGTCTAAGCGCGAGCGATTTTCAGCGGCTGTCCGCCAGGCTCTCGCTTATCGTCGATCGGTTCGAGATCGAGCAGAACGGGCTCGGGTTCAACAACCTGATCTACATGGCGGTGGTGCTCAGTGAGCTCGCGAAGAACCCAGACGCCGCCTATCGTGGCCTGATCGTCGAAGAGCCCGAGGCGCACCTGCACCCGCAACTGCAGTCGGTCCTGCTGCGCTATCTCCACGACATCCAGACGGTGGTCGACGGCGAGAAGGCAGTGCAGGTTTTCGTCACCAGCCACTCCCCCAACTTCGCCAGCATCGCCAAGCTCGACACCCTGGCGTGCCTTGTCGATGCCGGCGGCGAGATCGAAGCCTTCTTTCCCCGCACGATCGCTTTCGAGAAGGGCAAAGGCGAGAAGCTGGAGCGATATCTGGACGTCACCAGGGCCGAGCTCTTCTTCGCACGTCGCGTTATCTTCGTGGAGGGCGCCGCCGAACTCATGCTGGTGAGCGTGCTAGCCGAGAAGGCCGGGTTCAACCTGCGTGCGCATGGGGTGAGCCTGATCAGCGTCGAGGGTTTGAACTTTGATTCCTTCCTGCCGCTCTTCGGCGAGAAGGCCCTCAAGATCCCCGTGGCGGTGATCACCGACGCCGACCCGGAGGGGGAGGCCAGCGAGGGCGGCAAAGCCGCGCCACTCTATCCTGCCCTGGGCGACGTGATCACGGTCTCGGCCAACACCGCGAAAATGAAGAAGCAGGAGGACAGCCTGGTGGGCGTCTTCCACGGCGTCAAGACGTTCGAGTACGATCTGGCGCTGCGGGCGAAGAACCGCAAAGCGATGATCGCAGCGCTCAAGGAGCTTCACCCGCAGATCGGGCTGATGGTCGAAGCCGAGGTCGCTGCGGCCGCCAATGACGCAGCCGCCGCCCGGGCGCTATTCGGCGGCATGTTCGAGCGGCCGCAGAACAATGTGCAGAAGGGGCGCTACGGCCAGGCCCTCGCGCAGGCCTTCTTGGCCAAGGACGCCGAGTGCGAAGTGCCTGACTACATCCGCGACGCGGTCGCGCATGTCTGCAGACCGATGACCGCCACATGATGGAGCTGTCCGCCGAGCAGCAGGACGTCGTGGGGGCGCCGCTGGCACCACTATGCGTCATCGCCTGCGCCGGCAGCGGCAAGACTCGGACAGCGGTGCATCGTCTGGCTGAGCTGCGTCGCCGTATCGACACCCACCGCGGCCGCGTCGCGCTGCTGTCGTTCTCCAACGTGGCCGTCGACACCTTCCGGACTAGCTACGCGGCCCTGGCCAGTCGCCTGCCGACCACGACGGCCCGCAGCCGAGTCGAGATCGACACGGTCGACGGCTTCATCACCAGCCATGTATTGCGCCCCCACGCGCACCGCAGCATGGGCGCCACAAAGGCAGCCTATCTGGTGTCAGGCGAAGAGCCGTTTCTGCAAGGCTTCACGATTCCAGCGAAGCCTTTTCCGCAGGCGATCTCGTCGCTTCGGGTCGGACTGAAGAACGGGGCCTATCATTTCTTCTACACTTACTTCGAGGCCGTCACTGAACTCGACGGGCCGGCGTCCCTCAAATTGATCCAACGTCTTGCGCAGACGGGTGCCTATACGCACGAACTCGGCCGATACTGGTGCCTACGGACGTTGCAGGAACAGCCCGAACTGCTTCGGGTCCTGGCCCATCGCTATCCGCATATCCTGGTGGACGAGTCCCAGGACATTGGAGCGCTGCACCGCGCCATCCTCGATCTTCTTGCCGCCGCCGGCTCACAGATCACCCTGATTGGCGATCCCAACCAGGGCATCTATGAGTTCGCGGGAGCCGACGGCGACTACCTCGCGAGCCATGCGAAACAGCCGAATGTCAAAGTCTACGAGCTCACCCGTAACTATCGTTCGATCCCGGCCATCACCACAATTGCGAATGCTCTTTCGGCGCGCAGTGACGAAACCGAGCGCGCGCATCGCACCGCGCCGCATGGCGCCTATGTCGTCCCCTACGCCAGCGGCAAGGAGAACGCGCTGTTAAGCCGCTTCGGCGTGGCCCTGACGACGGCGGGCCTGCGGCCGGCGAACTCGGCTGTGGTCTGCCGGGCGATCAAGCTCGCGGGCGAGCTGTCCGGCGTTGGTACGCCCGTAGGCGTCGGCGCCATCAAGGGCTTGGCAAAGGCCGCGATCCTCCGGGATGAGCGACAGGACTATCTCAGGGCGTTTCAGCAGGTCGCAGGCGTGGTGGCGACCTTGCTGGCCAAACCGCCCGCGGGGTTTGTGGCCCAGGTCTCGCAGCCTGAACGATACCCGGACATGGTCGTCGCCCGTCGGCTAATTTGGGCGTTCACGCGGAGCCCGGAGACCGGTCTCCCTTCCGCCGCCCTCCCCGCCGACACCGAGTGGCATCCCCAGCTCTGCCTGCGCCTTCGGGCGCTTCTTGCCGCCTTGGCGTCGTCCGCAGGACTGGCGACCGGCGAAAACCTCGGCCAGCGCCTGGCGAAGAAGGGTTTGGACTCTAATCCCGTCTTCACACTTACCGAAGGTAAAGGCGGCGACGCGCCCCTACGCATCGATACCGTCCACCAGGTCAAAGGGGAGAGCCTCGACGGCGTCCTCTACATCGCCACCAAGCCTCAGATCGAAGCCCTGCTAGCAGGCGTCGGGACTGAAGAGGGCCGCATTGGCTATGTCGCGGTGACCCGGGCTACGGATTTGCTCTGGCTCGGCGTGCCGGAGGCGGCGTTCGTTACGCTTAGACCCAGGCTCTTGGAGCGCGGGTTTGCAGAGCTATCGGACGGGCCGGGATAACGGATAGGCCAGCTTCAGAGGGACAGGTGATCACGCTTCCCTTCACATGCTCAACATCACCCGCAAATTCTGGCTCGGACCGTTCCACCGTGTAAGCGCGGCGCGGCCCCGGTGTGACTGTCCCTCAAACGAGGGTTTGTCGGTCCCCTCTTTTGTCGAACACCCCTCCCCCGGCTCACCAGAACGTGAGGGGGCCGAGAACTCTGTAGCGAAATCAAAAGCCGCCGCTATGCGAGCGAAGTGAGTTTTGCGACATTCCAGCTCATGCTTATTGGCTACGCACGCATATCGACAGGAGAGCAGCGGCTTGACCTGCAGCTGGACGCTTTGAAGCGAGCAGGCTGTCAACGCGTCTTCGAGGACCAAGCCAGCGGAGGGCGGACGACGCGTCCCGGTCTTGATGCGGCGCGGTCACACCTCCGGACCGGCGATACCCTCGTCGTCTGGAAACTCGACCGGCTCGGACGGACCGTTCGACAGCTCGTCGATATGGTGGCTTCCCTTCAGAGCCAGGGAATTCAGTTTGTGAGCATAACCGACGGCATCGACACTTCGACGCCAGCGGGCCGGTTCTTCTTCCACGTCATGGCTGCGCTTGCGGAGATGGAACGAGATCTAATTCGTGAGAGGACGAAGGCTGGGCTCAGTGCGGCGAAGGCCCGTGGTCGATTGGGCGGCCGCAGGCCCAAACTCACAGCACAGCAGATCAGCCACGCTAAGAGGCTATTGGCGGATCCAACCACAACAGGCGCCGAGGTGGCTGAGACGTTCGGTATTGCACGGTCGACATTGTATCGATCAGTGGGCAGGAAGCCCCGTGATCAGAACCAGCACAAGACTGACGTAGGACCCTCGTAGCAGTGAACCGGATCATCATCAGCGAACCATCTTGATGCCGAACATCAGCAATTTTCACGCATGATTGGCTAGAGCGCCCACTACCATCGCAGCGTGAACTCGAATCCTCGCCTCAGCCGGCCAGTCATCGACACGCCTGGAAAGCGCATTAGCAGCGTCATCATTCAGTCGAGCAAAAAGCCTGAAGAGTGGGTCCCCGCACCCGGGCAGAAGCTCTCTTCGGACGCCCGCTCGCGAGTTTGCCCGAACGATCTCCCGAAGCCAACTTGGAGGCGCAGTGGCGGCCGCGGGATCAAAAGACATCAGGGAGATGATTGTCCTCATCAGCGTGAGCCTAAGTGAGGCGTCGCAACTTGAAAGCTGGTTTCTTCCAAGGCGGCGGGTACCTATTCCGCTCCAGGGCTCAAAGTCAGTGAATTCGAACAGCGCCGCCTGCTGCTGACCTTGGGGTCCACAACGGCAGAGTAGTGCATCGCCAAGATCCATGACCATCGTCGCCCAGCGATCCCAGCCAGCGATCGCCGGTTGACGGAGGAGTGTCGCTGTCTGAATGACGGCTGGTTCAGCCTCTTGGGATGCGAAGTCTCCTTCGGTGAACACAAAGCTCGCTTGGCCGTCGAACGTCCGCGTCTCAGAGGATGCCGGCCACGGCCTCAACCAGACCTTGTGGTGTGAGCATACGACCGAAAACGGCTCACACCATTGTCGTCTGAGATAGACTCCGCCAGCGCCCGAGAGATCAGCCTCCAGGCAGCGCGGGCAGTACGCCCACCAATCCTCCACCCGACGCGGAAACCGCCTCTCCAGACGACCAATAAGGGCCAGTCCATCAACAACCGGATGCACAGCTGGCCAGTCGCTCAGCCTAGACCGTCGGGCGATCTCGGAGAGCTGCCTCTCGTGCCAACCGAGGTCGGCCGCGGCCATATCGATCCCATATATTGCCGCCATCTCGACCGTCCCAAGGTGGTGGCAGTGGGCCGCTCTAGCTAGCCATGACGAAGGCGCCTCATCCTCAAAGGGCGGAGGAGCAGGTGAGAGCGACCAGTTCGCACGATTTGCCGTGGGTCGTTCTGGCTGGGTCATGTCCATGCCCGTCCTGGAGCGGACTCGACAAGATGACTTGGATTCAGCTTGCCGTCGCCACGGTCTATCGCCAGGGCAGCAGCAAGCTTGAGGCGCGTGAAAATCCGCCCGGGATAGCCTCCAGTAAGACCGTAGAGCGTCTCCATGAAGTCCGCATCGATCTCTGTGGCGTTAGGCAAGGGAACGAAGCTGAGAGCCTTCTCGAGCGCGACGATTACCCAACGAGTCGCTGCCGGCCAGGCGATGAGTTCAAAGGGCACCGTGCGCGCGCCCAGGGTGGGATCATCAGCCAGGAATTTCTTGGCACGGCGCCCGACTGAGAAAGCGCCGTGAATGCCAAGCTCCTCGCAACAGCCACGCCACATGGTCAAGTATGGACCGGCCCTCCTTGGCGCGGGATCATGAAGCTTGTTGGCCAGCAGGACCCGCACATTCTCCCGTTCGAAAGAGGCGCGTACTCGACTAAAATGGCGCTCAAGCTGGTTACTCCAGAGATGTGGCACCTCCCCGGCTACGATCAGCTGATGGATCAGCCGCGACCTCGTCGGGGCCCCTGACGCGCGGTAGAGTACAGACCGGCGCTCCAGCGGGTAGTCGGCCGCAAACCTCCGGTGCGCTTCCTCGAGCAAGGCCCCCTTCCCCGTTTGAGGGTCGCCCTCGATCAAAACGAATTCCGATCCGCCGCCTCGGGGTGAGTTGCCCCAATGACGTATCGCATCAAGCGCAGGCTCTGCGATCGGGCTGCGTATGTATGGCAGATCGCTGATGACCCGCTTGCGGTCGCTAGGCCCCGAGAAGACGACCTCACGCACACTTGGGTCTAGATGCTTGAGATCAATCATGGCGGCCGCCACTGGAGAAAAATTCTCCCCATGCTCCGGCCTTTGACGAGGAGGCGACTTTTCCGAGGCTTATCCCTGCGAGTTTTAGCCGCTCCGATTGACGCTCGCGGCTTGGCTGATCAAGTTCCTCCACTCTCGCGTTTAAGATGCCGGCTACTGTGAGCGCGCTAGTTGACGGACCAGCCTTGCACTCCCGCCGACGGGCAAGTTCACACTGAACCTCCCATAGCGTGATCTGTGGACTTCCAGGATAGTTGAGGCCTACCGCGTGATAGGCTTCGCCTAGCCTGACGAAAACCTGGGAGAGATCGCTGGGATCGTACTTGAACGTGACCGACCGCTCGCCGGACCTGACTAGCTGCTGGACGACCGGCCCGCAGTAGTTGAGGGTCTTCCAATGGAAGCCTCGCCTTCCGATCTTCACCGAGACCTCAGGCAAGAAATCACGATAGAATGCGTCTGGATGCGCCGGCGGCTCGCAGACAATCCGTTGCTGATGGCACAATTCACGCCACTCAACCAGCGGCGGGCGACCGAGCGTCGAGTGACGCGCAGAATGGTAGTCAATTACTTGTTCGGCTAGCCATCGTTCGACATCCCTGAACGACATGCGAGCCTGCTTCACGCTGTTATAGCTGCCGCGCTCCTTTGGGTTAGATTTGGTGGCGCCAGGCAGTAATTTTGCACGCCCCATCATGGAGCCGATCAGCCGTTCGATGTGTCCGCCGTGGTGAGGTTTGCCGACCTGGCGCAGAATGACTTTGATAAAGTGGTTCTCACACGCTCGCCCGTAGACACCATCGGGTCGGAACTCAGCTGCATTGTCACTGTGGAGTGCGCGAGGCAGCCCAAAAATTGGCCAAACCCCAACGACATTAAGTGAGCGGAGGTATTTTTCCTTCGGCATCACTGCATTAATAAGTGCCTTGGCGACAGTATGGCGGCTAGGCGACTCAAGTGTTAGATAGAAGCCGGCGATCATTCTAGACGCGACGTCGATGATGAATGTGACCCACGCGCGTCCAATTGGTATTCGGTTCACCTCGCTGACAATGATGACGTCAAGTTTGGTATGATCAATCTGCCAGACACTCATCGGCGTGGTGATGTCGTATGATCCGGGGGCCAGGATCATAGATCGCGCCTTACTATCTTCACCGCGCCGCCTAGCCACCATGATCTGATCTAACCTAGTTACTGCCCTTGCCACTGTGCTGTAAGCCGGGGCCGGGAGGGCGCGCGCCGCGCATTCCTCGCGGATTTTCCGGACTACCGATTGGAGCGAACGCCGCTCCTTTCTGAGGTAGCTATCCTCGAGATGCCTTCGGACTATCTCGCGCACCTCCGCGAGCAACTTGGTGGAGCCAGCCGGGCAGCCTGGCTTTAGACCAATGAGATCTCCGACAGTCCCATTGAACTTAGCCAGGTCACGGTAAAGCGTAGCCTTGCTGACCTTTGCTCTTCGGGCGCCCTCTTCGACCGCCCGCGCTCGCTTGCCTGGGGGGAGTGCGGAGATCGCCTTCGCTATCTCGGCTCTGGTGCGTAGGCTTTCCCACGAACGATCCGACAGGGTGGTAAGTCTGGGATTGTAGACAAAGGCTGGGGTGCGGTTCTCTAAGGTATCACTCGGCATCCGGTGCTGGGACATGAGAGGGCAATCGGAGCCGCGGCGCGGCTCCGCTCCTAGCGGTTGATTTGCGATCAGGCATGAGGACGCAATCGCGCTCGTGCGCGGCCTTGACATCCTCCTGCTGGTGGGGAAACTTCGGGTATCGACACCGAAGTGGAAGACTCGACGGCGCCCCGGGCAGGGCGTCGTCTTCGTCTTTGAGGGTTACCCGCTCGGCATCGTTTCCTCCTTCACATTGGTCTGCGCAGCGCGCGATTTTGCGGGCTGGTAACCGCGAACCATCCGACGAAACAGCCAGTTTCGCAAGTGGAGTCGGATCGACGAGGGGTGTCCGGAAGTATCCGGAATTATACCTTATAAGGTATAAGCGCGTAGGATTCTGGGTGCGACGCGTTTCGGCAGTGCCGCATGACGGGCGCACCTAGGCTTTAACTTCACAGGATGGGCACCCGTTCTCTTCGTGCTTTAAGGTGTATAATCCCTATTTTGATTTCTGCGCGTTTTGCGTCATCGCTGTCGTTGCAACTTAGGTCAGCGCACAAAAAGCCACTCAGGGCAGGTCACGCCACCTAAGACTGGCCGTCGGCGTAGCCGCGTGCGGATGTGCTCGAGGTCGGCTGAAGGAGTCGGCTGGATATAGGGGGCCGGGTCGGATGGGCCCGGCCGACTCCGCTTGGCGCCACTTGCCGACATTGGCTCCTAGCCATTCCACACCATTCTCAGCGAGGAAGGGCGTCCGGTTTCTTGCTGCCCGACGGCGGGTGAAATCGACCGTAGCTGGCCTTCGGGTGGCCGGCTTCTCGGCAGGCGGCTATTCACGGGCGGGGTGAGTTGTTAGCCTCCTGCAGTGCAAGTTTCTGAAGCCATTCTGAGCGACGTCGATGCGGCGGCCGCACTTTGGGAGCGCTGCGGCCTTGCTCGTCCCATGAGTGACCCTGGCGAGGACTTTCGCCGGTGCGTCGGCTCGCCCGACGCCACCGTCTTCGTCGGGCGATCCGACGGTTTGCTCGTCGCGACGGTGATGGTGGGGTTCGACGGTCATCGTGCGTGGGTCTATTTCCTGGCCATTGAACCCACTCTCAGGCGCCAAGGCTTGGCCCGCATAATGATGCGTGCGGCCGAGGAGTGGGCTCGTGGGCGCGGGGCGCCGAGGCTCAACCTCATGGTCCGAGAGTCGAACGCAGCAGCTGTGAGCCTCTACGAGGAGTTGGGCATGGAGCGTCAGCCGGTGCTGGTGATTGGAAAAGCACTCAGCTAGCCGCATCTATGAGGCACGCTACCCCTTTGATCCCGTCCAGCCGACGTCCACTTTCCACCCCCATCGGCGGTTCACGCCGTCCGCACAGCGGCCGCCCGCTCGGCGATAAGGGCGATGGCAGTGATGCGCCAGTTGCGGTCATTGGGTGACGGCCGGATTCCGGACATTCCTCAGCCGGGACGAAGGTCCGGTTTCCAGTCCACTAGCCACGGCTTAATCCGACCCACCGCGGACGTTTAGTGGGTCTGCTGCTTCATTGGCTAACAACCGCTGCAGCAAGTCCTAGGCTCAGCCATCTCCTCGATGCTGACGGAGTCTGGACCGGGTCCATGCCCGCGGTGACCAGGTCTCAGACTCTGGTCGAGCTAGTCGCGTGCGTCATCTACATCCGAGCGCTGCCCAAACTGAGATGACGAGGCCCGCAGGCCACTCAGGCGCGCTCTTTGAACTCACGGCGGTCGCTGGCCGCTACGCCGTAGCGTTCCCATCATCGCCCGAGGCGCCACGCAGGATTTCAACGCCACCCTTGATGGCAATCCCAGCGACCAGGATGCCAACCACCAAGTCTGGCCAAGACTGGTTCAGCCACAAAACCAAAGCCCCGGCGATCAGAATGCCGCCATTGGAGGCAAAGTCGTTCAGGCTAAAAATCTCAGCCGCCTGCATGTTCACATCGCCCGACGTGTCACGCCGCAAGATGACGAGACAGCTCAGGTTCACGGCAGCTGCGACGAGGGCCAGCCCCATCATGGTCCAGCCGACAGGCTCAGTGCCGAACCACCATCGCCGCGTAACATCGACCAGCACCCCTGCAGCGAACACCAGCAAAAGGATGCCTGATAGACGCGCCGCGCGACGCTTCCAGACGACATTGCGCCCAATCGCGATAAGGCTGATCAGATAGACAACAGAGTCCGACGCATTGTCGACCGCGTTGGCCAACAGCGCGCTGGAGTCAGCCAGGATGCCGCCGACACCGAGCCCCAGGAACAGAAGCGCATTGAGGATCAGAACGACCAGCAACGTCCGCCGTTGCTGCTCGTTCGTCGAGATCGGTTTGCTCAATCTTCCAGTCCTTCAGAAGCTCGATGCCGAACGGCCTTGGCGGCGAAGGTCGGCAGTACAAGCAGGGTCAAAGCCGTCGCGGTCAGAAGACCACCAATGACAACAGTCGCGAGCGGCTTCTGCACCTCGGCGCCGGCGCCATGCGCCAAGGCCATGGGAATGAAGCCGACGATAGCGACCAGCGCGGTCGTTAGCACCGCGCGCAGTCGGCTTGCGGCGCCTTCGATCGCCGCCATATGGGCGGACAATCCCTCGTCAAGCCGTTGGCGGATGGCCTGCATAAGCACCAGCCCGTTCAGGGTGGCCACGCCGGACACTGCGATGAAGCCGACGGCCGCCGAGACGGAGAATGGCATGCCCCGCAACAGGAGCGCCAAGGCCCCGCCGACGAGGGCCAGCGGCACGCAGGCGAAGACTAGGCCAGCCTCCGCGAACGAACCCAGGGCCACGAACAACAACACACCAATCAAGACGAAGACGACCGGGATGACCAAACCGAAGCGCTGCTCAGCCCGCTTCAGGTTTTCGAACTGACCACCCCAATCCAGATAGACCCCGGCTGGAAGTTCGATCTCCGCCACCCGGTTCTGGGCCTCAGCGACGAACCCACCCAGGTCGCGGCCGCGAACATTCGCCTGGACCACCATGCGGCGGCTGCCGTTCTCGCGGCTGATCTGGTTTGGGCCCTCGCCGGTCTGGATCCGCGCCACCGAGGACAGCGGCACGATGACGCCGGTGTCCGAAACGATCGGCAGGGCCGCCAGCGCCGCCGGGTCGTTACGGGCGTCGTCGGGCAGGCGGACGACGACGTCGAAGCGGCGGTCGCCCTCGAAAATGCGCCCGGCCTCGGCGCCGCCGATGCCGATCGAAACCGCCTCGCTGACGTCCGCTGCCGACAGTCCGTAGCTGGCGGCGGCGATGCGATCGACGCCGACGGTCAGGGTGGGCAGGCCGGAAGCCTGTTCCACCCGCACGTCCGCAGAGCCGGTCGTCTCACGCAGAGAGGCCGCCACCTGATCCGCCACGCGCTGAAGCGTGTCGAAGTCGTCGCCGTAGACCATGACGGCCAGATCGGTGCGGACGCCGGAGATCAGCTCGTTGAAACGCAGTTCGATCGGCTGGCTGAACTCGAAATTATTGCCGATTTGCTGGGCCGCGACACCTTCGATCCGCTCGATTAGAGCCTCCTTTTCGAG
Organism: uncultured Caulobacteraceae bacterium; assembly: GCA_947085575.1. Classification (GTDB taxonomy): domain Bacteria; phylum Pseudomonadota; class Alphaproteobacteria; order Caulobacterales; family Caulobacteraceae; genus Phenylobacterium. The sequence continues at coordinate 41,589 of CAMTXB010000009.1, read as the reverse complement.
GCCTTGATCGGGCCAGTCCTTCCGATCCTTCAGCACGATGACACTGTCGGAAATATTTGGCGGCATCGGGTCCACGGCCGCCTCAGCCGTGCCGGTGCGAGAGAACATGGTCTCCACCTCCGGCTGGGCCGAAATGGCGCGCTCGAGCGCCATCTGCATGGCTAGAGACTGCTCCAACGAAGCCGAGGGCACGCGCAGCGCCTGCATGGCGATGTCGCCTTCGTCGAGTGTCGGGATGAACTCGCGCCCCAGTGACATGAAGGAGACGGCGCCGATGACGAGGGTGGCGACCGCCGAGATCAGCACGATCTTGGGCCTTGCGACCGCCGCCTCGATAGCGGGCTCGATAAACCGGCGGGCGAACTGCAGGATGCGGGTCTCGTGTTCGACGGCCTGTCCATCAGTACCGACGTGAACGGACTTGGGATCGCGCACGAGCAACGCCGTCATGGCGGGCACGAAGGTGAAGGAGAAGATGAAGGCTCCGACCAGGGCCAGCATGACAGTGGCGCCCATGGGCTGGAACGTCTTGCCCTCGACGCCTTCCAGCATCAGCAGCGGCGCAAACACGAGCAGGATTATTAGCTGGCCGAAGGCGGCGGGCTTGACCATCTGGCGCGCGGACTGGACCGCGACGTCCAGACGCTCATGCCGGGTGAGCATCCGCCCGACCGCCGCGCGACGTTGGGTCAGCATCAACAGGGTATTCTCGATCACGACGACCGCCCCATCGACCATCAGGCCGAAGTCGAGGGCGCCCAGGCTCATCAGGTTTCCGCTGATGCCGAACCGGTTCATGCCGATGACGGCGAACAGGAAGGACAGCGGGATCATCAGGGCGGTTATCGTTGCGGCGCGAATGTTGCCGAGCAGCAGGAACAGCACGACCACGACCAGAAGCGCCCCCTCGGTCAGGTTCCGGGCCACGGTCGAGATGGTCGAGTTGACCAGTTCGCTGCGGTTCAGCACCGGCAGGGCGACGATGCCCGGCGGCAGGCTGTCGTCCACCTCCGCCAGCCGTTCGGCGGCGGCCTGGGCCACGGTCCGGCTGTTGCCGCCCGCGATCATCAGGGCCGTGCCGAGAACCGCTTCGTGCCCGTCTCGGCTGGCGCCGCCCAGGCGCGGGGCCTGACCGATCTCGACCGTGGCGACGTCGGCGACCCGGACGACCAGACCGCCACGATTGACGACCGGGGCCTGAGCCAGATCGTCGATGGTCAGCGCCAGGGCATCAGTGCGGACGACCAGGGCCTCGCCCGCGCGCTGGATATAGCCAGCGCCGGCCTGGGTATTGGCGCGCTCGACCGCCTCGACCAGATCGGCGAGGCCGAGGCCATAGGCGGCAAGCTGCGAGGCATTGGGTCGGACGGCGTATTCCTTGACGTAGCCGCCGACCGTATCCACCCCGGCCAAGCCGGATGTGGTTCGCATCTGCGGCGCGATGATCCAGTCCTGGACCGTGCGCAGATAGGTCGCGCGCTGTTCGGGCGTGGTCAGTCGCTCGCCCTCGGGCGTCAGATAGACCCCGCCCGCCTGCCACCCCGGCTGGCCCGGTCGGGCCAAGGTTTCGGTCGTGAACGGCACATAATCGACCGTCCACATCAGCACCTCGCCCAGGCCCGTGGTGATCGGCGACAGGCCGGGCTCCACGCCTTCGGGCAGGCCCTCCGACGCGGCAGCGAGCCGTTCGGCGACCTGCTGGCGGGCGAAGTAGATGTCGGTCTGGTCGGTGAAGATCGCGGTGATCTGGCTGAAGCCATTTCGCGACAGCGACCGGGTGCTAGTCAGGCCTGGGATGCCGGCCAGGGCAGTCTCCAGCGGATAGGTGACCTGGCGCTCGATCTGCTCGGGCGCGAGGGCCGGGGCGACCGTTGTGATCTGCACCTGACGGTTGGTGATGTCGGGCACCGCGTCGATGGGCAGCTTGGTAAGTTCGAAAAGACCCAGGGCCGCGACAAGGCTGACGGCGATGATGACGAACCAGCGGAACCGGACCGACGCTTGGATGATGGCTGTAAACATGGTCGTCGCCCCTAGTGGCCGTGCTCGGCCTCGCCCTTGGCGAGTTCGGCTTTCAGGAGGAAGGCGTTAGCCCCGGCGATGCGTTCGGCCCCGGTCAGGCCGCTCAGGATCTCCGTGCGATCTCCCGCCTGCCGACCCGCGAGGACCGGAACGGCCCGGAAGCCCTCACCGGTGCGAACGAATACGACGTTGGCCCCCTCGACCGTCTGCACGGCCTCGGACGGAACGGTGAAGCCGCCGACGGCCTGGCCGGTGACGATGCTACCGGACACCGCCGACCCCGCCGGGGGCAGCACGCCTCCCGTCGGACGCGCGCGAATGACGGTCGCGCCGCTCTCGGCGCCGGCTCCGGCGGCGACGCCGGTTACCACGGCGTCGAACTCCCCGGCTGGTCCCTGCACCCGAATAGCGCTGCCCGCGCGCACCTGGGCCGCGAGCGCCGGCGGGGCGTTGAAGACGATCTCGACCCGCGCGGGGTTGGTGACCTCTGCGATCACCCCGCCCTGGGCCGCGAAACCGCCCGGCCCGACCTGGACACTGGTGACCACGCCCGAGATGGGGCTCGTCACGCTCAGCCGACCGGAGGCGTTGGGCGATCCGGCCGCCGATGCGCGGGCGCGGGCGGCACGGGCCGCCGCCTGGGCGCTGAGCGCCTGGGCATGGGCGACCTCGGCATCGCGACGGGCCACGACGCCCTGATCGGCCAAGCTCTCTTCGCGACTGTGCGCCTGTTCGGCGGCGATGGCGTTGGCCTCGGCCGCATCGGCGTCAGCGCGAAGGCTGGCGGCGTCGCCGCTGAAGAGAATGGCCAGAGACTGCCCGGCGCGCACGGACTGGCCCGGCGCGACCAGAACGCGCTCAACCCGTCCGCCGACGGACGCCGCGACGGCGGCCTTGGCGTCGATCATCGGTTCGACCCGGCCCGACAGGCGGGTTTCGCCGCCGCCGCCGCCGGTCACGGCGACGATCGCGATGTTGGCGGCGGTGATCTGGGCCGCCGTCAGCACGACGACCCCTTCTTCGCCGCCCTCTTCCTCGCCCTCGGCGTGCTCGCCTTCCTCCTCGGAATGTCCGGCTTCACCCTCCGCCACCGGAGCCTCGGCGGGTGGGCGGGTCATGGCATAGAGCCCGGCGCCGCCCAGGACGACGACGGCGGCGACCCCGGCCATCAGCCAAGTCTTGTTGATCGGTGATGTGCGTTTCATAGCGATGTTCCAAATGGGGCGCGGCCTTGCAGGCGCGCGAGGTCGATTTCGGCCCGGACCCGCGCAAGGCGGGCGTCCACGGCGGCGTTGCGGGCGGCGATGAGGGCGGCGCGGGAAGACCGCAGTTCGAGTTGGGAGATGCGTCCCGCCTCGAACCCGATCCGCGAGAGGCGATAGGCTTCCTCCGCGGCCGTGACGCCGGCGTCGCTGGCGGTGACGCGGCTGACGGACGCTCTCAGACGCGCTTCGGCGGCGTTGCGATCCGCCTCCGCTTCCTGACGCGCGCCCATCAGACGGGCGTCGGCGGCGCGGAAGTCCGCCTGGGCGGCTTCGATATTGCCCCGGTTCCGGTCGAACAGCGGCAGGGGGACGCTAAGCCCGAACGTCAGGGCGGTCGCGTCCTCGGCCTCGTAGCGACGCACCCCGACCGAGGCGCGGACGTCGGGCCGGGCGCGGATGCGTTCGACCTCGATCCGGCTTTCGGCCGCCGCCCGCTCGGCCTCGGCCACGCGGACCTGCGGCGTCGCGCCGGGCATCGCGCTCGCTGCGGCGGGCACCCGGTCGATCAGGCTGGTGTCGATTGAGGTGACCGGCGTTGGCAGCATCGCCACGGCGGTCAGCCGCGCGAACGCCGCGTCCCGTTCCGCCTCGGCCTCATCGAGCGTCGCGCGGGCAGCGGCGGCTTCGCTCTCGCCCTGTATGCCGCGCAGCAAGGGCTCGCGCCCCTCTTCGACCAGGATCAGCGCCGCGCGGGTGTCGGCGATGGTGACCGTCAAGGCCTCCTCGGCCAGCTGGAACCGCCGCTGGGCGGCTTCGGCTTCGGCATAGACCAGCGCCAGTCTGGCTCCCGCCTCGAGGGTCGCCAGATCACGCCTCAGCCCGGCCGTGCCGGCCTCAGCCCTCGCGACGTCGACCCGCGCGCCACGACGGCCCCACAGTTCAAGGTCTTGCGTGAGCGACAGCGTGGTCTCGGCATTGTCGTAGCCGGAGAAGGGACCGCTGCCGAAGGCGTTCTCCGCCTCAAGCCCTAGTTCCGGGTTGGGGCGAACCCGAGCCTGACGGACGCGCGCCTCGGCCGCGTCGAGCAGAGCGTCGGCCTCCACAGTGGTCGGCGCCAGGCCGATGCGTTCAAGCAGCGCCTCGAACGAAGGCGCGGGATCGGCCCAGGCCGGGCCGGTGACCGCCGTCGCCATTGCGACTACGGCGCAGCCGATCGCGAGACGCGACCGACCAGATTTCAGGGGTGGCATGTTCCATATCCCAGCAATTCCAGACGATTGACGCGCGCCAAAGGGCGCAGGGCATCGTCAGGCTCTGGGAGGGCGTTCCAGGCCGCTGGGCGCGCGAGACGCCAAGGGCTCGTCAGTCGGTCGCAACAGGCTTGGAGCGACTGTCGCCGTCATCGCGACGGATTGGATCGAAGAGGGCATCGCGGTGCCGCCGTGATGGCAGTGGCCGTGCGAGCAGATGGCGTGACTGTCCAGATCATCGACAGGATCGGCCGGGGTTTCCCTCACAGTCTCCGAGGCGTGGGCGGTCGCCATTTCCGGGGCGCAGGTCGCGGCCTCGACGGCGGACACGAGGACGAACAGGGCCAGGAACGACGCGAGTAGCGCCGCCATCCAACCTTGTCTGGCCGAGAAAAATCCCATGGCCTCCCATAACATGGTCCGCCGCCACTGCAATTGCACCATAGTCGCAGACCCGTTGCGTCCTTTTATCATGACTGGGTCTGCGGCTGGAGTGAGGCCGCCTTCAGCTCTGCCCGCGATTGGCTGACGATCGACCAAGCGGATTGCAGGAACACCGCGGCGAGGATGCCGCCGGCGATCAGGTCGGGCCAGCGCGAAGCGGTCAGCCAGACCAGGCCCCCGGCGGCGGCCACGACCAGGCTCTCGATCAGGTCGTTGCGCGTGCAGAGCCAGACCGAACGGACATTGGCGTCGCCGTCGCGGTGACGCACGAGCAGCAGGGCGGCGACGGCGTTGGCGAGGAAACCAAACAGGCCCAGGCCGGTGATCACCGTCCCTTCGGGCGGCGCGCCCGAAACGGCCCGCCAGATGGCGAAGCCGAGGATGAACACGGCGAGGAGGCCCAGGCTTGCGCCCTTGAGCAGGGCGGCGCCGGAACGGACCTGCACGGACTTGCCGATCGCCCACAGGCTGATGGCGTAGGTCGCGCTGTCGGCGAGGAAGTCCAGCGCATTGGCCCCGAGAGACGCCGAGCCCTGGGCCAGGGCACCGCCCGCCACGGCCGCGAAGGCCACGGCGTTGATGGCGATCACAGCCAGCAGGATGCGGCGGTAGGCGGGCGAGGCGCCGTCGAATTTGACGGTCGCGCCGCAACAGGCGGCGGCGGGTCTGTCCTGGATCAGGGGCTCGGTCATCAGAGGCTCCGGCTGGGCGTCGGACGACCTATGCATCCTCTAGCGGCTAGAGGATCAAGCGGTTATTCTTCACGCCATGGCTTCTTCCGTCCCCTCGCCTCTTCGATCCATCGGCACGCTGGCTACGGCTACGGGCGTGAAGGTCCCGACCATCCGCTTCTATGAGCAGATCGGGCTTCTGGCGCCACCGCCCCGGACAGCCAGCGGCCGGCGGCTGTATGACGACGCCGCCCTGCGCCGGCTGTCCTTCATCCGTCATGCGCGTCAGCTGGGGTTCGACCTCGACGCCATCCGCTCCCTGCTCGATCTGTCCGACCATCCGGACCGACCCTGCGGCGAGGCCAATGCGATCGCCGAGCGTCATCTGTCCGACGTCACGGAGAAGATCGCGCAACTCCAAGCGCTGCGCACCGAACTGTCGCGGATGTCGGCGGAATGCGCTGGCGGCCGGGTCTCGGCCTGCAAGGTGATCGAGGTGCTGCACGATCATGATCTGTGCGCGGCGGAGGATCACCGGGCGTCCACGGTCGCGGACTTTAGAGCTTGAGCTTGGCCCACGGGCGAGGCGCGCTCTTCCGCCCAGGTGCGGTCTAGGCGCTGCATCTGCGTCCTTCTCTCCACAAGTGGCAAATTACCTTCAACGGCAACGAAAGTTCAGGCTGACTTTGCGGAACCCCGTCCGCCAAGCCTCGGAATCAGCTGGATGTAGGTCAATGCGGCCAGCAGTTCGATCAAGGTCTGGGTGACGATGATCGCCAGAACCAGGGGAATGGCTCCCGGCAGGACCCCGGCCAGCGGAACGACCAGCGAGTTGCGGCTGCCGGCGCTGAAGGCGACGGTGCGACGGCCTCCGGCGTGAGACGCGCCTCGCGAGACGGCCGAACCCATGATAGGGCAAGCACGGCGAAGGCCACATAGAACGGCACGACATTCAATGTCCGTCCAGGCTCGGCCCGAAGTGCGGCACGACGGCGGCGACCACGATGAACAACAGCAGGACCGTCGAAAGCCTGGGCGCCAGGCCGAGCTAGGCTGACACTCGCTCCCCCGCCGTGCGTCTCGCCGCCCAGGCCTGCACTCCGGCCGCCAGCGCGAAGGGAATGGCGATCAGCCAGATAAAGGCCCGCCTGAAAGCGGACGTTCTGAACAACAGCTAAGAGCCCAACGCGGTCATAGCGGATTGTGCCCGAGGCGAAGTGCAGCTTCGACTGCCCCGCGGCGCACTGACGGGATAGGCACCGCTAACGAGACGCCGATCTCATCGCCAACCTGACATGGCAGACATGCCCATCCTCGACGCTCAGGAGGCCGCGGAGAGTACCACGCGGTCGAAGGCATACCCATCAACATGCGAATCCGCGCTGCGCCCTAGAAGGAGTCTCTCTCGCGATCTTCGAGATGAACCAGGAAATCCTCATGCGTTTGAGGTGTGCGACAACGAAAATGCTGAAGGATTTCAGGGGCGTGGATTCTCAAAGTCTAAGAGGACCCACAGGCGCACCATGTCTTCCGCAGGTCCCTGTATGGCGCCACCCTGCTCTTGGATGTAGAGCGCAGCGTGTGAGCGACCACATATGAACCTTGATGTGTTGGCGTCGCTGGTTGGCGGGATCGGTCTGTTCCTGCTGGGCATGTGGTTGATGACCGAAGGTCTCAAGCTGGCGGCGGGCGGCGCCCTGCAGGCGGTCTTGGAATCCTGGACGCGATCTGCCCCTCGGGCATTTCTGGCTGGTGCGCTCATTACGGCTCTGTTGCAGTCGTCCAGCGCTGTCACCGTCGCGACCCTTGGGTTTGTGAACGCCGGGCTTTTGAGCCTCGCTCAAGCCGTCTGGCTGATCATCGGGGCCAATGTCGGCACCACCATGACGGGCTGGTTGGTCGCCATGGTTGGCGTAAAGATCGATGTCGGCGCCTTGGCACTTCCCTTGATTGGCCTGGGCATGCTGGGTCGCCTGGCGTTTCGCGGTCGCTCGCGCCTATTTGGCGCCGGCCAGGCGATCGCCGGATTTGGCGCATTCTTCCTTGGCGTCAGTGTGTTGCAGGCAGGATTTGGTGATCTACTGGATCAGATCGGCCATCTGGTTCCCACAAGAGCGACGGGACTTAGCCTGCTGGCCGCCCTCGGCATGGGGATCGTCGTCACGGTCCTCACCCAGTCTTCCAGCGCCGCTGTCGCGCTCACGCTGACGGCCGCCGCCAGTGGTGGCGTCCCCCTGGAAATCGCCGCAATGGCCGTCGTGGGCACCAACATCGGAACTACATCGACGGCGATCTTTGCGGCCCTCAGCGCCACGCCAGCTGCAAGACGGGTGGCGAGCGCCCATGTCGCCTTCAACGCTGTTGCGGCGGCAGCTGCGCTTATCCTGCTTTCACAGCTTCTATGGCTCAGCGGCTGGTTGATTGCGAGCCTCGATCTGGAGGGCGACACCCCTGCGACCCTGGCCATGTTCCACACCCTGTTCAATCTGCTCGGGGTCATGCTCATGGCCCTGGTCGGGACCGGCCTGATCGGCTTCCTTCAAGGCCGTTTCGTCTCGGCCGACGAGAGCCTCTCAAGGCCCCGCTACCTGGACCCCACCTTGGCTTCGGTGCCGGCGCTCGCGCTGCGCGGGCTGATCCTGGAGGTCGAGCGCATGCGTGATGCGGCGTTCGAAATGGTCACCCGTAGACGGCTTGGCTGGGAAGGCGGTTCGGCGCCGGCCGGCAGCCACCTGCAGCCTTTGGGCCAGGCCATCCGAAACTTTATTGGAGAGATGGGTTTGAGCACCCTTCCCGCGTCTGTGGTGGAGGCGATCCCGGACGTGATCCGAGCGGTTCAGCACCTTGAGGAGCTGGAGCGCGTCAGCCTGCGGCTTGATGAGGTGAGCGGAGACGCTCTCGCCGCCTCGACTTGCTGGCAAGACCTGCAGCAGGCGTTGTCCAACAGCCTGGTAGGCGGCGGGGCGGCGGAAGGTAGGGGCGAGTTCGCGTACGACCGCCCTATCCAGGAGGCTGAGCAGGCCTATCAGGGGGTAAAGATCGATCTGTTGCAGGCGACAGCCCGGGGCCTTCTGCCTGTTGGGCAACTGGACCGGGCCCTTGGTCTGGCTCAAGCGCTGCGGCAGTGCGCTGAGTTGGCCTCCAAGACCCATAGGCGATTGGCGCCCTGGCAAGGCCATCCGAGTGAAGCGCACAATGAAGCTCAAGACGTCTCCGTAGCCCGCGCACCGGTCTGAACTGCCTTGGCGACGAGGCCGCCCGCTGCGGGTCGACAGGACCCATACATGACAAAGGCCGGCGTCGAGAACGCCGGCCTTGATCTTTGCCTTGCGGGCCAGACGCGTCGGCAAGGCCTTAGCCGTTGACAGCGTCCTTGAGGGCCTTGGCCGGCTGGAAGGACACCTTCTTGGAAGCGGCGATCTGCACGGCTTCGCCTGTCTGAGGGTTGCGGCCCGTCCGCGCCGGCTTGTTCTGCACCTTGAACTTGCCGAAGCCCGGCAGGGACACTTCCTCGCCACTAACGGCTGCGTCACGGATCGCGGCGAAGACGCCGTCTACGACCTGCTTGGCCTGAGCCTTGGTCAGCCTGTCGTCGGCCGCGGCGACGCGATCGATGATGTCGGAGGTGTTCATGGATGGCTCCAGGTTGGGAATCAGTTGTCGACACTGCCAAGGGCGGGCGCCGGTGTCACCTGAGCAAATGGCCCAATCGCTTTCGATTCAAGGGAATTTTTCACCTCCACGGTGAAGACAGCTACCCATTTGGGCTTGAGGCAAGCATCGGTAGACGATGGATGTCGACTCCAGCCAGGTTTCTCATATGTCGAGCCCCCCTTCCCCCCTGCCCGATGGCGCCGCCCAGCTGGCATCGCCATCCTATCGCCTTGCCGCCTTGGACCGGGATTTTCTGCTGGGTGACTCAATGCGCGGGGTGAGGTTTCTCCTGGAGTTCGCCAAGGCGGAAGAGGCATTGCGCGCCTGGGGGGTGATCTCCACCATTGTGGTGTTTGGCAGTGCGCGGGTCGCCCCAGACGGGCCAGGTCGCCAGGGTGCGTGGTACGCCGCCGCCCGGGGGTTTGGCCGGCTGGCTTCCGAGGCGGGCGGCGCCCTGCACAACGCCCTGGAGGGACGGCGCAATGTCATTGCCACCGGCGGCGGCCCCGGGATCATGGCGGCCGCCAATCGCGGCGCCTTTGAGGTCGGGGCGCCTTCGATCGGATTCAATATCACTCTGCCCCACGAGCAGGTCCCGAATCCCTACTCCACCCCGGAACTGACCTTTCAGTTCCACTATTTCGCCATGCGCAAGATGCATCTGGCGATGCGCGCCAGCGCCCTGGTGATCTTTCCCGGGGGCTTCGGCACCCTGGATGAGCTGTTCGAGCTGCTCACCCTTCGCCAGACCCAGAAGAGCCCGGCCATCCCCATCGTCCTGTTCGACCGCGCCTACTGGTCGGAGATCATCAATTTTGACGCCCTGTCGGCGCACGGCATGATTGCTCCGCAGGATCTGGACCTGTTCGGCTATGCGGAGACCGCAGAAGAGATCTGGAGCCTGCTCCTGTACAAAGGTTTGCAGGTCGGAGACGAACCGGTGTGAGTCGGCTCCGGAACCGGATCGGACCTTGAAGATTCATGCCTTTGAAGGTCAGACGTCGTCATGCCTTTACCGCCTCCGCCCAGTGAGCTTCCACCGCTGGAGCGCCTCCTGGCCATCATGGCGCGGTTGCGGGAACCGGCCAGCGGCTGTCCCTGGGACCTGGAGCAGACCTTCGCGACCATCGCCCCCTACACGGTGGAGGAAGCCTATGAAGTGGCCGACGCCATTGAGCGGAATGATCTTTCTGACCTGAGGGATGAGCTGGGCGACCTGCTTTTGCAGGTGGTGTTCCTTGCTCGCATTGCCGAGGAACAGGGCGCCTTCGCCTTCGACGATGTGGCTCGCGCCATCAGTGACAAGATGATCCGCCGCCATCCTCATGTCTTCGGCGAGGAGGTCTATGCCTCAGGGACGTCCCAGACGGCGGCCTGGGAGGCGATGAAGGCGCAGGAGCGGGCGGGAAAGGGGCGAGATGTCAGTCTGCTGGACGATGTGCCGGCCGGGCTCCCGGCCATGACCCGGGCGGTCAAGCTCACCAAGCGCGCCGCCCGGGCGGGGTTCGACTGGCCAGACGTGACCTTCGTCCTGGACAAGCTGCGGGAGGAAGTCGGCGAGATGGAGGCCGAGATCGCCGCCGGAGACAAGGACGCCCTGCGCGGCGAGATCGGCGACGTGCTGTTCGTCATGGCCAATCTGGCCCGCAAGCTCGACATCGAACCGGAAGACGCCCTGAGGGCCACAAACGCCAAGTTCACCCGACGGTTCCAGTTCATTGAAGCCGCCCTGGCGAAGCGCGGCCGCACGGCCCTGGAGTCCGATCTGACCGAAATGGACGCCCTCTGGGACGCCGCAAAGGCCGCCGAAAAGGCCTAGCCCCTCGGACCTGGCGCCGCCCCGAGCGCAACCCTGGGGAACAGCTGCTCAAACTGACCGAGGGCCTTAGGCGTCAGGCGGACGGCCAGGCGCATCCCGCCGTCGGCATCCCCATGCCGCTCGATTACCCGGCCGTTCTGATAGAGCCAGGCCATGGCGGCCCCTTCACCGGCCGGCAAATGCGCCTCCACCGGAGGGGATTCATCCACCATCCCGGCTATGGCCGCCAACAGGCTGGGTATCCCCTCCCCCGTCACGGCCGAGACCGGCAGGGCCGGCGGGTGGGCGCGACGGGCGTCGCCTTCGAGGATTGGCCGGTCTTCTGACGGCGTCAGATCGACCTTGTTCCAGACCTCCAGAACCCGGCGCTCGTCGATCTCCACGCCCATGCGTTCGAGCACTTCACGGACATCGGCGGCCTCGGCGGCGCTGTCGGGGCTGGCTATATCGCGGACATGCAGGATCACATCAGCCTCCTGCACCTCCTCCAGGGTGGCCCGGAAGGCTTCCACCAGTTCGTGTGGCAGACCAGAGATGAAGCCCACAGTATCCGACATGATGGCGGACCGACCGTCGGGCAGATGCAGCATCCGCAATGTGGGATCGAGGGTGGCGAACAGCATGTCCTCAGCCATCACCTCGGCCTTGGTGAGGCGATTGAACAGGGTGGACTTGCCGGCATTGGTATAGCCCACCAGGGCCACCACCGGATAAGGTCTGCGTTTGCGGGCGGCGCGCTGCAGGGTGCGTGTCCGGCGGACCTCAATCAGGTCCTTTTTCAGGCGGCCGATCCTGTCGGCCAACAGGCGACGGTCGGTTTCGATCTGGGTTTCCCCGGGACCGCCCATCACCCCAAAGCCCCCCCGCTGGCGCTCCAGATGGGTCCAGGTGCGCACCAGCCGGGAGCGTTCATAGGACAGTCTGGCCAACTCGACCTGCAGGCGGCCTTCCCGGGTCCTGGCCCGCCGGGCGAAGATCTCCAGGATCAGGCCGGTGCGGTCCATGACCTTCACCTTCCAGGCCTTTTCCAGGTTGCGCTGCTGAACCGGGGTCAGGGCGTCATCGACGATGGCCACATCGACCTCAAGCTCGTCGCAGAGCTCGCCAATCTCGGCCACCTTGCCCTTCCCGAACAGAGTCGCGGGCATGCGCCTGCGCACCGGGGTGACCAGGCCCCGGCGGATCTCAAGATCCAGGGCCAGGGCCAGGCCCTCGGCTTCTTCCAGGCGAGCCAGGGAGGATCTTGCCCCGCCGCGCCCGTCGCGCTCTGGATGAACAATCAGGGCGCCCTGGACCGGCGCCTCATGGTCGATGGGGAATGAACTCAATCGTTCTCGTCTTCTGCCGGCTCATACAGCTGCACAGGCTGGGCCGGCATAATGGTGGAGATGGCGTGTTTATAGACCAACTGAGACTGGCCGTCCCGGCGAAGGAGCACGCAGAAGTTGTCAAACCAGCTGACCACGCCCTGCAGCTTTACGCCGTTGACGAGAAAGATGGTCAGGGGAGTCTTGGCCTTGCGGACGCTGTTGAGAAAGGTGTCCTGCAGGTTCTGCTTTTTTTCGCTCATGGCTTTTCGCTCTTTTCTCCAATTTGAGGGCCATGCGCCCCCACACACACAGGGCAAGCTAGTCCAACCCTGAGCCGCCGTGCAATCACGGTCGGCGCCTTAGACGGCGGTCTGCTTTGCCCGCTCGATATAGAGGCTTCGCAGTTGCTGCGCCACCGGCCCAGGCGCGCCATGGCCGATCGGCCGCCCATCAATGGCCGTAACGGCCAGGACCAGGCAGCCGGCGCCGGTGATGAAGGCCTCGCGGGCCTGGGCCATGTCTTCGGGGGTGAAGGGACGTTCCTCGACCTTCAGACCAGCCTTCGCGATCACGTCGAGCAAGGTGTTCCGGGTGACCCCGCGCAGGATGTTGGCCTGGGTGTCACGGGTTCGCAGCACGCCGTCGCCGTCCAGAATCCAGGCATTGGCCGACGCGCCCTCGGTGATCAGACCCATCTCGTCGACAAACAGCGCCTCGCCCGCGCCCTGAGCGCGCGCCGCCTGGCGGGCCAGGACATTGGGCAGAAGTCCGACGGTCTTGATGTCGCAGCGCCCCCAGCGGTTCTCCGGCGTGGTGATCACCGTTATGCCCTTGGCCGCCTTGGCCTCCGAGGCCTCCCGGTCGAGGGATCTGGCGGTGATCACCACGGAGGGACTGACGGGGCACTCTGGAAAGCCGTGGTCTCGCGGCGCGACGCCACGGCTGATCTGCAGATAGATCAGGCCTTCCCGGACGTGATTACGCCGGAGCACCTCGCGCAGCAGGATGGTCAGGGCCGCGCGGGACATGGGCTCGGGAATCTGCAACTCGCCAAGGCTGCGTTTGAGACGGGCAAAGTGCCCCTCGGCGTCCGCCAGCTTGCCGCCAAACACCGACCAGACCTCATAGACCGCGTCGGCCAGCTGATAGCCCCGGTCCTCGATGTGGACGGCGGCGTCCGCATGGCGGCAATATCTGCCGTTCACATAAGCGATGCGCCCCATGACTAATCCACGCCCTCCTCAAGCGCGCGTGCCCCTGACAGACCCAGGGACTTGAGTTTTCGGTGCAGCGCCGAGCGTTCCATGCCGATGAAGGCGGCGGTGCGGGAGATGTTCCCCGAGAACCGCATCATCTGGGCGCTGAGATATTCCCGTTCAAAGGTTTCCCGGGCCTCCCGGAGCGGCAGGGCGATGATCTTGTCGGCGCCCAATAGGCCGCCGCCGTCCGCCGGCGGCGCGTCAGACGGCACCATGTCGGCGGTGATCGGCTCCCGTGGATCTCCGGAACTCAGGATCAGCATCCGCTCCACCACATTGCGCAGCTGCCGGAGATTGCCCGGCCAGGGGCGAACCTGCAGCGCGCCGATGGCGTCCTCCGACAGGACCCGCCGGGGCATGCCGCTGGCTTCACAGATTCGCGCGATGAAGTTTTCCACCAGTTCGGGAATATCCTCCCGGCGCTCCGAAACCCCGGGCACGGCGACGGGCACCACGTTCAGGCGGTGGAACAGGTCCTCCCGGAAACGACCCTCGGCGATCTCTTCGCGCAGGTTCCGCGAGGTGGAGGAAATGACCCGCACGTCCACCTGCACGTCGCCATCCCCGTTCACGCGCCGGAACCGCTGCTCCACCAGCACCCGCAGGATCCGGCTCTGAGTTTCCCGGGGCATGTCGGCCACCTCATCGAGATAGAGGGTGCCCGCATGGGCGCGCTCAAAGACCCCGATCTTGCCCGGCCGTCCCCCCTCCCCCTCGACGCCAAACAGCTCCACGTCCATCCGCTCGGGGGTCATGCCCGCCGCGCTGATCGCCACAAATTCGCCCTTGGCCCTGGGACTGGCGGCGTGAATGAGCCGCGCCACGGTTTCCTTGCCCGACCCTGGGGGCCCCGCGATCAGCACGCGGCTATTGGCCGCCGCCAGTTTGGCGATCATCTGCCGCAGATGCTGGGCGGGCATGGACCTGCCGATCAGCCCCTCGGGCATGATCGCCTGGGTCCGCAGGCGCCTGTTCTCCCGGCGCAGATTGGCCGCCTCAAGGGCCCGGTCGACCACCAGCAGCAGGCGGTCGGACTTGAAGGGCTTCTCCAGGAAATCATAGGCGCCGCGCTTGATGGCGCTGACGGCGGTCTCGATGTTGCCGTGGCCGGAAATCATGATCACCGGCAGGTCAGGATCGAGGGCCTTGAGCAGGTCAAGCAGCTCAAGGCCGTCCATCCCGCCCCCTTGCATCCAGATATCCAGGATCAGCAGGGCGGGCCGCCGCGCGCGAACTGCGGCCAGGGCGCCCTCGGAGTCGGAGGCCGTGCGGACCTCGTAGCCCTCGTCGGAGAGAATGCCGGCGACCAGGTCGCGGATGTCCGCCTCATCATCCACCACAAGCACATCAGCGGCCATGGGCTTCTCCTTCGAAGATCAGTGCGGGGTCATGGGCAGGGCTGGCCGTGCGATGGGCGATGGGCAGCGTCAGGATCACCCGCGCGCCACGGCCACGGGCGGCGTCGGTCAACAGCAGCTCGCCCCCGTGGTCCTCCAGGATCCGTTTGACGATGGCCAGGCCGAGTCCTGTGCCCTTTTCCCGGGTGGAGACATAGGGTTCGGTGAGCCGGTCGCGGTCCTTTTCCGGAAGGCCGACGCCATTGTCTTCAATGGCGATGCTGACCTTGTCGGCGGTCGCCGTCATCCTGACGCTGATGCGGCCGCCGGGTCGAGGGATCGTCTCCAGCCGCGCCATTACCGCTTCGGCGGCATTTTTCAGGATGTTGGTCAGGGCCTGGGCTAGCATTCGCCCATCCGCCATCACCGTGACGTCCGGCGCCGGCTCGGCCAGGACGATCTTGAGATTGGGATTGGCGACCCCTTGGGCGAACACCTGGGCGCGGACCAGCTCGGCCAGATCCTGGGTCGCAAATCGCGGAGCAGGCATGCGGGCGAAGGCGGAGAACTCATCGACCATCCGGCCAATGTCGCCCACCTGGCGAACAATGGTGTCGGTGCATCGGTCAAAGGTCTCAAGATCGGCCGGGGCCACGTCCTTACGGAACTTCCGGCGAATGCGCTCGGCGGACAACTGGATCGGCGTCAGGGGATTCTTGATCTCATGGGCGATGCGCCGCGCGACATCCTTCCAGGCGGCGTTTCGCTGTGCGGCGACCAGCCGGGTGATGTCGTCAAAGGTGAGAACGAGGCCGCTCTCGCTGCGGCTTGCCCGCACCCTCAGTCGATGGCTCTCCCGGGCCCGCTGGATATCCACCTCGGCTTCGGCCTCGCCGGACACCGCCGCCTCACCGGCCACGGCGCTGAGTTCGGGCGCCAGTTCCGCCAGGGTCAGTCCTTCCACGGACCCGGCGCCCAGATCCAGCAGCCTAGCCGCCTGACGATTCAGGGCAGATATCCGGCCCCGACTGTCGAGGCCGATAACCCCTGCGCTCACCTCCGACAGGACGGTTTCGATGAACTCCCGACGGCCTTCAGCCTCATGGCTGGCCCGTCGAAGCGCCTCCTGCTGTGCCTGAAGATCATGGGTCATGCTATTGAAAGCACGAGAAAGAACGGCAATTTCCTCGGGGTCATTGCTCGCGTCGACTCGGGCGCTCAGATCTCCGGCGGCCACGCGACCGGCCGCCTGCACCAACCGGGCAACGGGACCGGAGATGGCATTGGCCGCCGACATGCCAAGCCACACCGCACCCACCAGGACAAGCAGGGCTGTCTCCACATAGCTGAGGACAAACACGGTCTGGATCCGGGCGCGGCTTTGGGCGGCCTCCCGATAGGAGATCAGGGAGCCCTCGGCCTCGATCAGGTGGGTGATGATCCCCGACTCCACGGGTCTGGCCACGTAGAGGTAGGCGTCAGGATAGTCCTTCAGGCGAAATAGCGCCCGCATCAGGTCAGAGGAATCGAAGGCCGGGACTGAGATGTCGCCTTCATCGGCCGCCTGGAAACTCGACTCCGGCGGCATGACGAAGGGCGGCGCGTCAGGCGCCTCCGCCCGTGCCAAGACCCGCCCCTCCCGGTCGATGACATAGGCGGCGGGAAAGGCGTGATAGGCGGCCTGATAGGACAGGAAGTGCGTGAAGGTCACCGGCGAAGTCGCCAGGGCCGGCGCAGCGCGATTGAGATCCACCGCCATGGGAGTCACATGCTCGCCGATATAGCGCTTCTGGTCCTGCACATAGGATCGGGCCACGGTGGCGGAGTTTTCCACCACGGTTTGCACCCGCTCGCTGAACCAGTTCTCGAACCCCCGGTTGACCAGAACGCCATAGAACAGCGCCACCACCACGGCCGGCGCCACTGCGGCCACAGCGAAGAGTGTGACGAAGCGCAGATGTAGCCGGGCCCCGGCATCTACGGACCTGGCGTCCAGCAGGGCCAAGAGTCTGAACCCGACAATCGCCGCCAGGGTCAGGATCAGCACCAGATTAAGGCTGAGGACTGTCAGGATCGTGGTCGAGGCCGGCCTTAAGGGACCCGCTTCCGGTGGCGAGGCCGCCAACAGGATGGCGACCGCCGTCAGGATTGCCGCCAGAAGATAGCCGCCCCCCAGCACATAGCGAGACTGCATCGCCCGCCAGAGAAAGGCGGTCGGTCTGGCGGTGTCCAATCTCCCGGTCGATGGCGGCATGCAGGCCTAGCCTAGGCCTAAGTGTGACGGGAACTCAACACGGTTGTTGCTTGTTTACGCCAGGTTGACCGCCCATGGGCAGTCGCCCGGCTCAGCGGCGGCCGCGGGTCAGATCGACCCCCAGATCCTGGATTTTCTTGCGCAGGGTGTTGCGGTTCAGGCCGAGGATTTCGGCGGCGCGGACCTGATTGCCCCGGGTCGCCGCCAGGGTCAGCTGGATCAGGGGGCGTTCGACCTCCTCCAGCACCCGGTCATACAGACCCACCGGGGGCACACCGTCGGCCTGTTCGGCGAAATAGCCGCCCAGGTGTCGCTCCACCAGCTGGGCCAGGGTCAGCGGCCCCTCCTGCCCAGGCTGGCTCGGCTGCTGATCGGCCAGCTCCTTCTCGACGATGCGGGCGGTGATCAGTTCCTCAGCATAGAGGGCGCAGACCCGGCGGATCAGGTTCTCAAGCTCACGGACATTGCCTGGCCAGCCATGCAGCTTCAGCCGCTCCAGGGCGGCCTGGTCAATGGTCTTGGACGGTAGCCCCTCACGGTTGGCGCGAAGCAGGAAGGACCGGGCGAGATCGGGGATGTCCTCGGTGCGATCCCGCAGGGGCGGCAGTCGGATAGGCGCCACATTCAGTCGGAAATACAGGTCCTCGCGGAACAGCCCCTGGGCGATCAGAGCCCGCAGGTCACGGTTGGTGGCGGCGATCAGCCGGGCGTTGGGCCGCCGTCCGGTCTTCGGATTCAGGGCCGGATCTGAGCCATCGATCACGCGAAGCAGACGGGTCTGGGCGTCCAGGGGCATGTCGCCGATCTCGTCCAGGAACAGGGTGCCGCCGTCAGCCTCCACCAGCTTGCCCCTATCCCCATCAGTCCGGCCAAACAGCTCGGCCTCGACCCGTTCGCGGGGGGTGGCGGCCAGATTGATGACCACGAATCTGCCGTCCTTGCGACGCCCCATATCGTGCAGAGCGCGGGCCACCAGTTCCTTGCCGGTCCCTGATTCCCCCAGGATCAGCACGGTGAGGTCAGCGCCCACCAGCCGGGCGACGGTGCGATAGACCTCCTGCATCGGCGCCGAGCGACCGATCAGGGGCAGGCGTTCGTCGCGCATGGCCCGGGCCTGGGCGCGGGTGGCTTCCTGATCAACCGGGCGCGCCAGGGCGCGCCGCGCCAGGGCGGTCATGTCATCCAGGTCGAAGGGCTTGGGCACATAGTCGAAGGCGCCGATTTCGGCAGCGTTGACGGCGGTCAACAGGGTGTTCTGCGCGCTCATGATGATGACCGGCAGCTTGGGCCGCTCCTTGCGGATGCGCGGCAGGACATCGAACACGTTTTCATCGGGCATCATCACATCGGTGATGACCAGATCCCCTTCCCCCTCGGACACCCACTTCAACAAGGTTGATGCGTTCCCGGTGGCGCGGACCTGGTAGCCCAGCCGCGTGAAGGACTGGGACAGGACGAGGCGGATGGAGGAGTCATCATCGGCGATCAGGATCTTCTTGCCGGCGGCGTTCATGCCGTAACGTCCTTCTTGTTCACAATGGGAAGCAGCACCCGGAATACGGTCCGACCAGGTTCGGAGTCGAAGTCGATCATCCCGCCGTGGCTGACCACCAGTTTGGAGACGAGGGCGAGGCCCAGCCCGGCGCCATTGGGCTTGGTGGTGACAAAGGGCTGGAACAGTCGTTCGCGCAGGTGCGGCGGCACGCCTGGACCATTGTCCTGAATGCGGATCTCCAGGGGCGCGCCGCGAAGCTGCCGATCCTTGCTGGAGCGCACCCGGACCCCGTGTCGATAGGCGGTGGTGATCAGCACCTCCCCACGGCCATCTCCGCGCATATGGGCGGCCTCGGAGGCGTTCTTGACCAGGTTCAGGAAGACCTGGATCAGCTGATCCTCGTCCCCGGGGGTGGCGGGAAGCGAGGGATCATACTGCTCGCGCAGCAGCAGGCCGTCGGCCACCCCGTTCGCCGCCAGCGCGCGGACCCGATCCAGCACTTCGTGGATGTTCACCGGATCGCGGGCCGGCGGCGCGTCGTCGGCAAAGACTTCCATGCGATCGACCAGGCGCTTCACCCGGTCGGTTTCATCGACGATCAGCTGCGCCAGGGGCACGTCGTCGGCCCGGGCGCCGGCCTTGAGCAGCTGGGCCGCGCCGCGGATCCCGGCCAGGGGGTTCTTGATCTCGTGAGCCAGCATCCGGCCAAGGCCCATGATGGAACGGAGGCCGGCCGCGTCGCCGCCAAACTCCGAGAAGATGCTGCCCTTCACTTGCAGGGACAGCAGGATCGAGCCGTCCCCCAGGGGCGCTGCGGCCCCATCGGCTTCAAAGGTCGGCTGACCAAACAGGCTGATCTCCAGGCCGCGCTGGCGAACTGCGCCGCCCTCCTGCTGAACGCGGTTCAACAGGGCGACCAGGGGCGAATCCGGTGGCAGGGCGGCGCGAAACCGCCCTCGGGCCAGAAGGCCCAAACCTTGCCCGAACAAGGCCTCCGCCGCCTCATTGACGGCCACAAGGGCGCCGTGTCCATCGATCACCAGGGCCGGTTCCGGGCTGAGATCAAAGGCGGCGGATTTCAGGGCGTTCAAGTCCAGGCCAGCCGAGGGGGTTCTGGTCCCAATGTTCATGCGGCCAACCTCGTTTCCGGATCACGCCATAGCGCGGTCAAATCCAGTTTCACCTGGGACGGATCCTCCAGTCGGCAGATCCGCCTGCGGGCGGCCCGCCTGGCCTCGGCCTGCATTGGCCAGGGCGCGTTTTCGATGTAGGCGGCCAGATGCTTGCGGAAGATCCGCAGCCCAAGGCGTTCGCCATAGAACTGAAGACTGTCATCCAGATGGTCCTGCACCAGGGCCAGCCGGGTCTCCACATCGGGGCTCTCAAAGGGCTGTCCCGAGAGCGCCGCCTCGATTTCGGCGGCGATCCAGGGCCGGCCATAGACGCCGCGCCCGACCATGACGCCGTCGGCGCGGGATTCTTCCAAGGCCTTACGGGCGGTTGCCCCGTCGACAATGTCGCCATTGACGATGACCGGAACGCTGACGGCGGACCTCACCTTCGACACCGCGACCCAATCGGCCGCCCCGCGATAGAACTGACTGCGGGTTCGTCCATGGACAGTGATCGCCTGGGCGCCCTTGTCCTGACAGCGGAGCGCCAGTTCGGGGGCGTTCAGGGACGCCTCATCCCACCCCAGGCGCATCTTGACGGTCACGGGAACCCCCGCAGCCGCGACAACAGCCCCGACAATAGACTCCGCCAGTTCAGGCTCTCGCATCAGGGCTGAGCCGCAGGCCACGCCGATGACTTCCCTTGCCGGGCATCCGAAGTTCAGGTCGATGATCTGCGCCCCGGCCTGCGCCGCCAGCCTTGCGCCCTGGGCCATGGTCTCCGGATTCCGGCCGACCAGCTGGACGACCATCAATGGCAGGCCCTCGCCGACCGCCGCCCGTCGAACGACGTCCGGCCGGCCCTTGGCGAACTCATCGGACGCCACCATCTCGGTGGCCACATAGGGCGCGCCTAGCCGGCTGGCCAGACGACGGAACGGCAGATCAGAGACCCCGGTCATGGGGGCGATCCAGACTCGCCCGCCCACTGCCACCGTGCCGACCTTGAGCTGTTTGCTCATTTTATGATCACCTCTACCGCTGCCTTTTTAGGCACTTTGTGCGGCGCCGTAAAGCCTGGACAACATCCCGCGAACGCCTAAACACAGCCCATGAGCTTTTCGGCCATAGTGGTCGCCGCAGGAAGCGGTCTTCGCGCCGGGACGGGACCGCCCAAGACCTGGCGACACCTGGCAGGGCGTCCAGTGGCGCGCTGGTCGGTGGAGGCCCTCCTGTCGGCGGGCGCCTGCCCCGTGGTCGTGGTCGTGGCCGCTGACATGATGGCCGACGCCGAGACCGCCCTCAGCGGGCTGCCAGGGGTGCAGTTGGTTCAGGGCGCCGCCACCCGCGCCGCCTCTGTCCAGGCGGGGCTGGCCGTTCTTGCGCCGCAGCCTGAAGCCCACCGGGTGCTTGTTCACGACGGCGCGCGTCCCTTCCTGGCAACAGTCCATATCCATCGGCTTCTGAAGGCGCTTGAAGACGCCGACGGCGCGATCCTGGCCCTGCCCCTGGCCGACACCCTGAAACGGGAGGGCGCAAGCCAGCTGGAGACGCCATCGCGGGATGGCCTCTGGCGGGCCCAGACCCCCCAGGCCTTCCGGCTCGGTAAGCTTCTGGCGGCCTATGGCGCCTGGGACTTTGCCCAGGAGCCCACCGATGATGCTCAGGTGGTCGCGGGCGCAGGGGGAAAGGTCGTCCTTGCGCCGGGGGACCCCCTGCTCTTCAAGCTCACCTATCCGGAGGATTTCGTGATGGCCGAGCGACTGGCCGCCGGCGCCCGGCAGTCTCGAACCGGCACGGGCTATGACGCCCACCGCTGGGGACCCGGAGACGCCGTCTGGCTTTGCGGCGTGCGCATAGACCACGACCAGACGCTGGTGGGCCATTCCGACGCCGACGCCGGCCTGCATGCGCTCACCGACGCCCTGTTGGGCGCCCTGGGGGCGGGGGACATCGGCGAGCACTTTCCGCCCACCGATCGGCAGTGGCGGGGGGCGGCGTCCGATCAGTTTCTGGCCCACGCCGCGGGCCTGGTTCGCGCCAGGGGCGGCGAGATCGTCAATGTGGATGTCACCCTGATCTGTGAACGCCCCAGGATCAGACCCCACAGGGACGCCATGCGCCGGAGGCTGGGGGAAATCCTGGGCATTTCCGAGGATCGGGTCAGCGTGAAGGCCACGACGACCGAAGGGATGGGATTTACAGGCCGTCAGGAAGGCCTCGCCGCCCAGGCCATCGCCACCCTCGAGCTTCCGCGATAGGGGCCTCAGAGCATTTTCCGATGAGCATGAAACGGCTATCAGGTCGAAAAATGCCGGATTGGCCTTGGTCGAATACTCTCCTAAGATTCTGAATTCACGCCATGATCTGACGCGCGGCTGATCTTCGACGGAAGGTCGTCATGCCCCTAGGGCAACCATGTCCAGACCTCCTTCATCCGGCTGTAGAGCGCGCCTGGAAGGTTGGTGTAGGCGTCCGTCCAGGGCGCGGCGAGGGTTGGATCGATGGGTGACCACCGGACGTCGTTCTCAAAGGGCAGCAGGCCCTCCGGGGTCCGGGTTACGATGATCACATCCTCGGCCGACTCCCAGAGGACCGGGCTGTCATAGGCGGCCACATGTCGCTGTAGCAGGGCCGAACCTCCAGCGGCGTCTGCGACGGCCATGGCCGGCGAGATCAGGTCGAGGTTCCGGTTGGACAGGTGCATCACCAGGACACCGTCCGGCTTCAAGCGGGCCAGATACATCTTCACCGCCTCGACCGTGAGCAGGTGGGCGGGAACGGCGTCGGACGAAAAGGCGTCCAGCAGCAGGATGTCATACTGGCCCTCCGCCTGATCCTTCAGAGTCAGGCGGGCGTCGCCGATGACATAGTCGATCGGCCCCTTGGCGCATTCCGAGGTGTAGGTGAAATAGGCCGGATCATTGGCGATCTTCACCATCAGGGGGTCGATCTCGAAGAAGGTCATCCGATCTTCGGCGCGGACATAGGCGGCCACTGCGCCGGTTCCCAGACCCACTGCGGCGATGGTGATACTGGCCTTCTCGGCCCGCTTTGCGGTGAAGACCTGACCGATCGGGGTCTCAGGGGCATAATAGACCAGGGGACGGCAGCGATGCTCGGGCGCCAGGGCCTGGGCGCCGTGTAGGGTGGTGCCGTGGGCCAGCATGTTGACGGTCCCCCCCAGGGCCTCAACCTGCATCACCGACTGGCGCGCCACCCCGAAGAAGCTGCGCCAGGTCTCGCGCACATCGACCCGGTCCCCGGCCAGCTGGGCCGACACCAGCAGCATGCAGACCGTCGCGGTGAACAGCAGGGTGTTCTGCCGCAGCAGGAAGGCTGACACGGTCACCACGCCGAGCAGGATGCGCACTGTGGCGTCGCTGCCGGCATAATGCTCAGATATCAGCGGAGCGGCGACAACCGCTGCGATGCTGATCGCAAGCAATCCCCACCGCCAGGCGCCTCCCCGATCCCACACCCAGGGCCTGGCCAGGCACGAGAGGGCCAGCACCAGGGGGTATTCCCAGACATTGGTGAAGATGACGGGGGCGACAAAGGCGTTGAACCCGCCTC
This sequence comes from uncultured Caulobacteraceae bacterium, assembly GCA_947085575.1. Taxonomy (GTDB): domain Bacteria; phylum Pseudomonadota; class Alphaproteobacteria; order Caulobacterales; family Caulobacteraceae; genus Phenylobacterium. The sequence continues at coordinate 18,181 of CAMTXB010000009.1, read as the reverse complement.
CGACCACGCCGCCGATGGAGAGGCAGAGATAGAATTCCGTGAGCTGCGCGGCGGGTGGGCGTCGCGCCACAAGCGCCTGGTGGCAGACCAGGGCCGTCAGAAAGAACGCCGACAGGTGCACGGCAAGCTGGATCACCAGATTGGTGGTGTGGAAGGGCATGATCACCGCGCAGGCCACGACGGCGGCGGCCTGGAACATCAAGGCGGTGTCCGGCGCGATCAACGGCCGGCTCTGAAAGGCAATGATGAAGGTCAGCAGATAGAGGGCCAGGGGCGCCACCCAGATGAACGGGGCCGAGGCCACATCCGTGGTGAGATGGGTGGTGACCCCCAGCATCAGGCTGGAGGGGATCGCCGCCAGGCCAATCCAGATCAGCCGCCGAGGCCAGGACCGGCCGCTCAAGGCGGTTTCAGGCGCAAGGGCGGCGGGCGGCGGAACAATCTCCACCCTGGGCGCCCGGGCGACCATCAGGCCCAGGCTGGCCATCAGCACCACAAATCCCCCATAGGCCAGGCTCCAGATGAAGGTCTGGGCCTGGACGGCCAGGGTTGGCTCCACCACCAGGGGGTAGGCCAGGAGCGCGATCAGGCTCCCCAGATTGCTGGCCGCATAGAGTACATAGGGTCCCCGTCCCTCCCCTTCCCGATAGACCCGGGCGTGCCAGGCCTGGGCCAGGGGCGCTGTGGCTGAGAGGACGGCGAAAGGCGCGCCGACCATCAGGGCCAGGGCCGCCAGCAGCCACAGGGCCGGATGCTCCGATGTTGGGGGACCCAGCAACTCGTGGACCCGCAAGGGCAGGACGAGCGCCGCCAGCAGCAGGGCGCCGCCATGGATCATGGCCTGGCGCCTCACGCTCCCGGCCCGCTGCAGGAGATGCGCATAGGCATATCCCGCCAGCAGCGCCCCCTGGAAGAAGGCCATGCTGGTGTTCCAGACCGCCGGGGCGCCTCCCATCAAGGGCAGCAACACCTTGGCCGCCATGGGCTGGACCATGAAGACCAGGGTCGCGCTGGCAAACACCGTCAGGCCAAACAGGGCCGGGGCGACAGCGGGCTGGGCCTTTGGGAGGGTGTCCTGCAGGGTCATGGCGCCCGATTCGGCCTTTGAGACGGGAAAGGGATGGTGCGGTCTGGCCCGCCCGGCGCCTAGGGCGCTATCGATCCACAGCCTGGGCGATTCAGGTATGCCGGCGTCAGGGATTGCGTGTTCGGAGCCGCCTTTGCTCACGAACGGTTTCGACCCCGGGCCTTGCTCTGATCTATACAGATCAGACCAGGATCAGCGACCCGGCGCACCCGCCGCCGCAGGTCCATTCGGCCCTGTTTTTTCGTTCGACCTGGAGACGCCCGTGTTTTCCCTGGAAATCGAGACCTTGGCGCGGCTGCTCATTGACGAGGCGCGGCAGAAGTCCCTGCGGATTGTCACGGCCGAGAGCTGCACAGGCGGGCTTGTCAGTGCGGCCATCTGCGCCATTCCTGGCGCCTCCGACGTATTGGACCGAGGCTTCATCACCTATTCCAACCGCGCCAAGCAGGAGATGCTTGGGGTGCCGGGGGACCTGATCGCCGATCTGGGCGCGGTCTCCGAACCCGTGGCGCGCATGATGGCCGAGGGCGCCCTGGAGAACTCCAACGCTCATCTCGCCGTGGCCATCACCGGAATTGCGGGTCCCGACGGAGGGACGCGGATGAAGCCCGTGGGCACCGTCCATATCGCAACAGCGCGCGCAAATCACGGCCTGACACATCGCGCTGAACTGTTTGAGTTCGAAACCCGTTTCGAAATCCAGCAGGCCGCCGCCCAGGTCGCCCTGGAAATGCTCCGAGAACGGCTGAACTGAGTCTCAGGCCCGGTGGCCCTGGGGTCCATACAGCTTGCCGGCCCTGGCTTCGAAACAGCCCATCAGCCGGTCGACGGCGGTGTGAAAATTGGCGCTCAACAAGCCCGCCAGCAGACGGGACTTGAACTCAAAGTCAATCTCGAACTCGATCCGTGTTCCCGCCAGCTCCTCATGGAACCGCCAGCGATTATCAAGCCGCCTAAGCGGGCCTGAAATCAGGCTGACCTGGATGGTCCGTGTATTGGCGTCCCGCGAGACCCGGGTGGAGAACCGTTCCTTGAAGAGCGAAAACCCCACCGTGGCCTCGGCGTCGAGCATGTCGACCCCCTCGCTCACCGACCTGAGGTTCCAGCTGCGCATAGCTATGATCCAGGGCACAAACTCCGGATAAAGATCCACATCGCCGACCAGGGCGAACAGCTGGTCTGGTCCGTAGGGCAGGACCTTCTTGATACGATGATACAAGGTCGGGCCTAGGCCTCGGGCGCGATCTGAAGCGCGGCGGCCTGGCTGGCGGCGCGCGCTTCCTGGGCCAGTCTGGCGGCCTGTAGCTTGGCGAAATCCTCGCCGGCATGGTGGGACGACCGGGTCAGGGGGCTTGCCGAGACCATCAAGAAGCCCTTGGCCCGGGCGATCTCCTCATAGGCCCCGAACTCCTCGGGCGTCACATAGCGATCAATTGCCGCGTGCTTGCGGGTGGGCTGCAGATACTGGCCAATAGTCAGGAAATCGACGCCGGCTGAACGCATGTCGTCCATCACCTGCATCACCTCCTCCTTGCTCTCACCCAGCCCGACCATCAGGCCGGACTTGGTGAACTGCGCCGGGTCGCGGGTCCTGACCCGCTCCAGGAGGCGCAAGGAGCTGTAGTATCGGGCGCCCGGCCGGATCGACAGATAGAGCCGCGGCACGGTTTCAAGGTTGTGATTGAAGACATCTGGACGGGCGTCGATCACTGTCTCGATCGCCGCCACAGGCTTGCGCAGGAAATCCGGCGTGAGGATTTCGATGGTGGCGGTAGGGGCGGCTGCGCGAATGGCGCGCACCACCGCGGCGAAATGGGCCGCGCCCCCATCGGCCAGGTCGTCACGGTCCACCGAGGTGATCACCACATGCTTCAGGCCCATCCTGGCCACCGCGTCCGCCACCCGGGCGGGTTCGGTGGGGTCCAGGGCGTTGGGCTTGCCCGTGGTCACGTTGCAGAACGCGCAGGCCCGGGTGCAGATCTCTCCCATGATCATCATGGTGGCGTGGCTCTGGGACCAGCACTCGCCGATATTGGGACAGGCCGCTTCCTCGCAGACGGTGATCAGCCCGTGGGCCTTCACAATACTGCGGGTGGCGGCATAGCCGTCAGAGCCGGGGGCGCGGACCCGCAGCCAGTCCGGCTTCCGCAGGAGCGGGGTATCTGGCCTGGCCTGCTTTTCAGGGTGCCGGGGCCGGGTCTTTCCTAGGGTGTCGATGACGACGGTCATGGGGTCTAGATCGTCCCTCCAGGGCTCGGGATCAAGGCGCGATTGTGCGCCCTTGCGCCCTACCCCTCAACTGGGCTGAAACTGGGTGATGCGCCCCTGGCCAGCCCCCCTTGCCGTCCTTGCCGCAGCGTTCCTTGGCTTGGCGGCGTGTGATTCGCCGGGCAGGCGACCGGCCTTGCTCGACAGCCATCCGCCGCCGGGGATCGCGCCACGGTTCCTCGGGCCTCCGGGTTTTGCCTGGGGCGCCATACAGCCGCAGGGATCGGTGGAGCTCAGATACGGGGTTTCCGCGCCCGAAGGGGCCGGACGGCGGGGGCAGGTGCTGATCTTGCCTGATCCCGATGAACCGGCGGAGGTCTGGTTCGAGACGGCCTCCGCCTTGAACCAGGCAGGCCATGTGGTCTGGTTGCTGGAATGGGGCGCCTATGGCGGTTCCGGGCGGCAGTTCCCCCCGTATGACATGGTTCACGCTGAGACCGCGACGGCCGGGCCGCAGGTGATCGCAGCCCTCATCGCCCATGTGATAGCCCCCGCCCCGGACGCACCCATGGTCCTGATCGCTTCGGGGCACAGCGCCACCAACGCCCTGAAGGCCGCGCAGCTTGGCGCGCCAGCCACCGCCGTCATACTCAGCGCGCCTCAGTGGGCCACCCCCCGTCCGCCTCGTCCGTGGGAGCGGGCCGCCCTGCGGGTGGGTCTGGGCCGTCTGCCGTTCCCGGATTGGCGCCCCTGGTCGCGGGCCGAGTCCGAACGCGTCGTCCCTGTCGATGCCGATCCGTGGCGCGGACGCCTGATCCATAGCTGGCGTCTGGCCAATCCTGATCTGCGTCAAAGCGGCGTGAGCCTGGGCTGGCGGGTCCTCATGACCCAGTCACAGTGGACGGGGCTGCCTGACACGCCCGCGGTCGTCCGGTTGCTGGTGCTCTCAGACAGGCCCGACGGCGCAGGGTCCCCCGGTCACTGCCAGTCGCAGAACGGCTGCAGGCTGGTCGTTCAGCCTGACCTGGGGCGCTCCCCGCATCTGGCGACGGACCCTGTTCGTGACGTCTGGCTGGCGGAGATCATGGCGTTCCTGGGCGAGCGACCGGCCGTGAGGCGCCCAATACCGCCAGACGCCTCCCCTATTGAATAGTTCGCCGCCGATCACGAACTACTACATATCTTTTCAATGGGCAGCGGCGCCACTAGGGTCGCGGCCACAACTAGGCGCCCACAAGAATGGCGTCAGGGACCTGGGAGGCATTCGGTCTTGACCGTCATATATGATCCCCGCGACAGCCAAATATCCGTCTTTGACGCCCTGATCGCGGCGCGGGCGAAGTTCGGGGCCAAAAAGCCCATCCTGGAGGACCAGGAACGCAATCCCCTCACCTATACCGACCTGATACGCGCCGCCTTCGCCCTCGGCCGCAAGATCGCGGGCTTCACGGCAAAGGGGGAGCGCGTCGGGGTGATGCTGCCGTCCAGCGCCGGCGGGGTGGTGACCTTCTTCGCCCTGCACGCCATCGGCCGCACGCCGACCATGCTCAACTTCACGGCCGGAATCCGCAATTTGAAGGCCGCCTGTGAACTGGCCGGGGTGAAGACCGTGCTCACCTCCCACCGGTTTGTCGAGCAGGGCAAGTTGCATGACCTGGTGGACGCCCTCGAACCCATCGCCAGGGTGGTCTATCTTGAGGAGGTCCGGGAGAAGGTGGGACTGGCCGACAAGCTCTATGCCGCCGCTGGCGGGGTCCTGACGCGGCAATTCCGCGCCGCCAGCAAACCGTCGGATCCCGGAGTCATCCTGTTCACCTCCGGCAGCTTCGGCGCCCCGCGCGGGGTGGTGCTGAGCCAGGCCAATCTGGTGGCCAATGTCCAGCAGATCGCCGCCCACATCGACCTTGATCCGGACTGGGTGATGTTCAATCCCCTGCCGATTTTCCATTGTTTCGGCCTGACCGGGGGTGTGCTGCTGCCGATCCTGACCGGCATGAAGGCCTTCCAGTACCCCTCTCCGCTGCACACCAAGCAGATCCCACCGCTCATCCGGGACTCTCAAGCGTCAATTCTGCTGGCCACCGACACCTTTGTGAACCAGTACGCCCGGGCTGCGGAACCGGGAGAGCTGTCGGGTCTGAAGTTCGTGGTCTGCGGCGCCGAAAAGGTCCGGGACGAGACCCACAACCTGGTCGCAGAGCGCTTCGGGCCAATTCCGCTTCTGGAGGGCTACGGCGCCACCGAGGCCGCCCCCGTGATCGCGGTCAACAAGCCCTCGGACAACCGCCGCGGGACCGTCGGCGGGCTGCTTCCGGGGATCGAGACCCGGCTGGAGCCCGTGGAGGGCATCCCCGGCGGGGGTCTGCTCTTTGTCCGCGGTCCCAACATCATGTCGGGCTATCTTGCCGCCGATGGCACGGTGGAGGCGCCGGTGGACGGCTGGCACGACACCGGCGACGTGGTCAGCATGAGCAACGACGCCTGGCTAAAGATCCAGGGCCGCGTCAAGCGGTTCGCCAAGGTCGGTGGCGAGATGGTATCCCTTACGGCGGCCGAAGACCTTGCCGTCGCCGTCTGGCCCGACAGCCGGCATGCGGTGATCGCAATGCCAGATCCGCGCAAGGGCGAACGTCTGATCCTGCTGACCGACCGCCGTGAGGCCGATGTGGAGGCCCTTCTGGCCCATGCCAAGGTGATCGGCGCCGCCGAACTGACCGTGCCGCGGCGAATCATGACTGTGCCAGAGGTCCCGGTGCTGGGCACGGGCAAGACCGACTATGAGGCGATCCAGCGCATGGCCGAGGCGGAGCTGCGAGGGTTGGCCTGATCTCCTCGGAATTTGGCCTCAAGGCGTCAGGCGTGCAGCGCCAGGCCATATGCGTCCAGGGCTGACTCGTGCATCGCCTCGCTCAGGGTCGGATGGGCGAACACGGTGGCGTGCAGCTCAGCTTCGGTGGCCTCCAGGGTCATGGCCAGGGCGAAGCCCTGGATCATTTCCGTGACCTCGGCCCCGATCATATGCGCCCCCACCAGGGCCCCGGTCTCGGCGTCGAACAGGGTCTTCACAAAGCCCTCGGTCTCCCCCGCCGCTATGGCCTTACCATTGGCTCGGAAAGCAAATCTGCCGATCTTGACCTTGCGCCTTGCCGCCTTGGCGGCGGCCTCGGTCAGGCCGACCGAGGCGATCTGCGGATTGGCGTAGGTGCAGCCGGGGATCGGCGCATTCAGGGCCTTCGGCGGCAGACCGGCAATGTGCTCGACGCAGTGGATACCCTCATGGCTGGCCTTGTGAGCGAGCCAGGGCGGGCCGGCCACGTCGCCTATGGCGAAGAGTCCGGGCACCCCCGTGGCGCCATGGGTATCGGTGACGATATGTGTCTTCTCGACCTTCACCCCCAGGGTCTCCAGCCCCAGGTCCTCCACATTCCCAACGATGCCGACGGCGACGATGGCCCGCTCCGCTTCGAGCGTCTCGGTTGAGCCGCCGGTTTCGATCTGCACCTCGACCCCGGTCTTAGATGTGGTCAGCGCCTTGACGGCGGCGCCGATGCGGAACTTCAGCCCCCGGCGCTCAAAGGCCTTGCGCGCGGCGGTCGATACCTCCTCGTCCTCCACCGGCAGAATGCGCGGCAGGGCTTCCACCACCATCACCTCGGTCCCCAGGGCGCGATAGAAGCTGGCGAACTCGATGCCTATGGCGCCGGAGCCGATGACGATCAGGGACTTGGGCGCAGCCTTGGGAACCATGGCCTCCCGGTAGGACCAGACCCGGTCGCCGTCTGGCGCCAGACCGATCTGCGGCAGGGTCCGGGCCCGGGCGCCGGTGGCCAGGATCACATGTCGGGCCTGGAGGGCGCGCTCACCGCCCCGCTTCTGGGCGATGACCACCTTGGGGGCCGGGCTTCCCTTTTCAAGCCGGGCGGTCCCTTCGATGACCTCGATCCTGTGCTTGCGCATCAGGAAGCCGACACCGGAGTTCAGCTGTCCCGCCACCTTGCGGGAGCGCTCCACCACCTTGGCGAAATCAAACCGGGGCTTATCGGCCGCCAGACCGTAATCGGCCAGGTGATGCAGTTGCTCAAAGACCTCGCCGGACTTGAGCAGGGCCTTGGTGGGAATGCACCCCCAGTTCAGACATACCCCGCCCAGGGCCTCGCGCTCGACGATGGCGGTTTTCAGGCCCAGTTGGCTGGCGCGGATAGCCGCCACATAGCCGCCGGGGCCGGCGCCCACGATGATCAGATCGAAGTCCATGGGTCTCAGTCCCTTCAGACGATCATCGCCAGGGGCTCTTCGATCAGAGCCTTGAATGCGTCGAGCCAGCGGGCGCCTGTGGCCCCATCCACCACCCGATGGTCGCAGGTCATGGTCACCGACATCACCGTGGCGATGGACAGCTCATCGCCGCGAACCACGGGCTGCCGAACGCCGGCCCCCACCGACAGGATCGCGCCCTGGGGCTCATTGATGATCGAGGCAAAGGTCTTGATGCCGAACATGCCCAGATTGGAGACGCTGAAGGTGCCCCCCTGGAACTCCTCCGGTTTGAGCTTGCGGGTGCGGGCCCGCTCGGCCAGGTCCTTGGTCTCCTGGGCGATCTGAGCCAGGCCCTTGGTCTCGCAATTGCGGATGATCGGCGTGATCAGGCCGCCCTCGACGGCGACCGCCATGGCGATGTCGGCATGGTGATGCAGGGCGATCCCTTCAGGGGAATAGGAGGCATTGGCTTCGGGCACCCGCTTCAGGGCCATGGCGCAGGCCTTGAGGATGATATCGTTGATACTGACCTTCACCCCGTCCTTCTCCAGCATCCTGTTGATGCGGCCGCGGGCTTCCAGCAGGCGGTCGATCTCCAGGTCGATGGTCAGGGGGAAGTGCGGCACGTCGCGGAAGGAGTCGGTCATTCGCCGGGCGACGGTTTTGCGCATGCCGTCAAGGGGAATGAGATCGTAGCTGCCTTCGGGAATGCCCATCTGCTGCAGGGACTGAACCGGGCGGCTCTCTCCCCGGCGCTCAATTTGCGAAGGGGCCAAGGTCGTGGGCCTCGCCCCCGGCCTCGCGTCTTTCACATCCCGCTCGATGATTCGACCCCGCGGCCCTGATCCCTGAATGACCGCCAGGTCCAGGCCCTTCTGGGCGGCGATCCGCCGGGCCAGGGGCGAGGCGAAGATCCGTTCACCGGTCCCCTGGGGCTGCGCCGGCATGACCGGGGCTAAGATCGGCCGAGCCGGGGCTTGGCTCTCCGTCGGGGCCTGAGCGGGCGCCGGTGCGGTTGGGGCGCTCGAGGCCGGGGCCTTGACGCCGCCGGCCAGTCTCGCAATGGGCGTGTTGACCTTCACCCCTTCGCTCCCGGCCGTGACCAGGATCGCCTCGATCACGCCGTCGTCCACGGCCTCGATCTCCATGGTCGCCTTGTCGGTCTCGATCTCGGCGATGACGTCACCGGCTGAGACGGTGTCGCCGGCCTTGACCAGCCATTTGGCGAGGGCGCCCTCCTCCATGGTGGGCGACAGCGCCGGCATCAGGATGTCGGTCATGGGGATTCCTTGGAGAGGTGAGCGAGGCCCGCGGCGTGGGCTTCCCAGTTCTGGCCGTCAAAGGGTTCGATTTGGAAGCTCAGATCCTCGACCGGATCAAGGCAGCGAACATTCACCGACCAGCCATCGGGGTTGGACCGGGGGCGGTAGAAGCTCTTAACCCCACAGATCCTGCAGAAGATGTGGCGGGCCAGGCCGGTGTTGAAGGCGTAGGTGGTAAGCTGGGCCTCACCTGAAATCAGGCGAAAGCGGGCCTCAGGCACGATGGCGTGGATGAACCCCGTCATGGCGCAGATCGAGCAGTTGCAGGCCTGGACCCTCATGTTCGCCGCCAGGGCCGCCTCGAACCGAACGGCCCGGCAGTGGCAGCCGCCGCCACGCCAGGTCAGGTCCGAGGCTTCGCTCATGACCGGTAGCTCACAGTCTTGGCCGCCTTGACGATCTTCTCCACCGATGGGAGCGACAAGGCCTCCAGATTGGCCGCATAGGGGAGCGGCACATCCTCCTGACAGACCCGGACCGGCGGGGCGTCGAGATCGTCAAAGCCGTGCTCGATCACCCGGGCGATGACCTCGGCGCCGACACCCATGGCCCCCCAGCCTTCTTCCACTGTGACCAGGCGATGGGTCTTGCGAACGCTCTCGACGACGGTGGCGTGATCCATGGGGCGCAGGGTGCGCAGGTCGATGACCTCGGCCTCGATCCCCTCGGCCGCCAGGAGCTCAGCGGCCTTGAGGGCCAGGCCCACCATGCGGGAATAGCCGACAAGGGTGACGTCGGCGCCCGCGCGCCGCACCTTGGCCTTACCGATGGGCACGAGATGGTCATCCCCCTCCGGCACGTCGAACTCCTGGCCGTAGAGCATCTCGTGCTCCAGGAAGACGACCGGATTGGGGTCGCGGATCGCCGCCTTCAGCAGCCCCTTGGCGTCGGCCGCATCATAGGGCGCGACCACCTTCAGGCCCGGCACATGGGCGTACCAGGCGGCATAGTCCTGGCTGTGCTGGGCCGCCACCCGGGAAGCCGCGCCATTGGGACCGCGGAACACCACAGGCGTCGTGATCTGGCCGCCGGACATGTAGTGGGTCTTGGCCGCCGAATTGATGATGTGGTCGATGGCCTGCATGGCGAAGTTCCAGGTCATGAACTCCACGATGGGCCTCAGGCCGGCCATGGCCGCGCCTACGCCTAGGCCGGCAAAGCCGTGCTCGGTGATCGGGGTGTCAATCACCCGGCGCTCGCCGAACTCCTCCAGCAGACCCCGGCTGACCTTATAGGCGCCCTGGTACTGGGCGACTTCCTCACCCATCAGAAAGACGGTGTCATCCCGGCGCATCTCCTCGGCCATGGCGTCGCGCAGGGCGTCGCGGACCGTGGTCCTGACCATCGTGACCCCCTCCGGGAGTTCCGGATCTGCGGCTATTGCGGCAGGCGCCGGGGCGACGATGGGCGCCGCCGCCTCGGGAGCCAGGGCGCTCTGCGGGGCAGGTCTGGCGCCTGAGGCGCCGTCGGACAGGCGCGCAATCGGCATATTGACCTTGACCCCTTCGGCGCCCGCCTCGACCAGCAGGGCCTCCACGACGCCCTCATCCACCGCCTCGACCTCCATGGTCGCCTTGTCGGTCTCGATCTCGGCGATCACGTCACCGGCCGCGACAGTGTCGCCCACCTTGACGTGCCACTTGGACAGGGTCCCCTCCTCCATGGTGGGGGACAGGGCCGGCATCAGAATGTCGGTCACGGGGCGGCCTCCACATAGACCTCGGTATAGAGCTCCGACAGGTCCGGTTCCGGGGAGGTGCGGGCGAACTCGGCTGCATCAGCGACAATCCGCTTCACCTCGGCGTCTATGGCCTTGAGCGCGGCCTCGTCGGCGACCCCGTCGCGCTCCAGCTGCTCGCGCAGTTGCTCGATGGGATCGCGGGTCTTGCGGACCTCCTCGACCTCCTCCCGGGTTCGGTACTTGGCCGGATCACTCATGGAATGGCCACGATAGCGATAGGTCTTCATCTCCAGGATGAAGGGCCCCTCGCCGCTGCGGGCATGGGCGGCGGCGCGCCTGGCGGCGTCACGGACCGCCAGCACATCCATGCCGTCCACTTCCTCGCCTGGAATGCGGAAGGAGGCCCCGCGCTTGTACATGTGGGTTTCCGAGGATGAGCGCTCCAGGGATGTGCCCATGGCGTACTGGTTGTTCTCGATCAGATAGACGACGGGCAGCTTCCACAGGGCGGCCATGTTGAAGCTCTCATAGACCTGGCCCTGATTGGCGGCGCCGTCGCCGAAATAGGTGAAGGCCACCTTGCCGTTGTTGCGGTAGCGGTTGGCGAGCGCCAGGCCGGTGCCCAGGGGCGCCGGGGCGCCGACGATCCCGTGACCGCCGTAGAAATTCGCCTCGCGGGAGAACATGTGCATCGAGCCGCCCTTGCCCTTGGACGAGCCCCCGGCCCGGCCGGTGAGTTCAGCCATGACCTCATTGGGGTCCATGCCGCAGGCCAGCATATGGCCGTGATCCCGGTAGGCGGTGATGACCTGATCGCCTTCCTCCTGGATCGACTGGACGCCCACGGCGATGGCTTCCTGGCCGATATAGAGGTGGCAGAAGCCGCCGATCAGACCCATGCCATAGAGCTGGCCGGCCCGCTCCTCGAAGCGCCGGATCAGCAGCATGTCCCGGTAGAAGCCCAGCAGACGATCCTTGCCGAGGCTATCTGCCGCCTCTGCCGGCTGAGCGCCGGTCTTGGCGGCCTGTTTGGCGCGCGCCATGTGAGTCTCCCGGGTCGTGTTTGTGTTCAGACAGCCTAACCTAGCGCCGGGCGTTCCGTCAGCCGCCAGCCGCATCCTCGTGCCGGATCCGGATCACATAGTCTTTAGGGTGGCTGTAGCCCAGCAGGGACCGGGCCCGTTCCTCCAGCAGATCGGCCGACAGGGAGGTGTCGCGCAGCAGTTTGGCGCGGGTTTCCAAGTCCTGACGTTCGGCGGTCAGCTGCTTCAGCTCCGCCACCTTTACCGCCAGGGCGTGGTTCCGCTGTGCCGAGGTCAAGAGGCCCTGCTCGCCGGCGAAGGCGTGATAGGCGAAATAGGCCAGCAACAACGCCAGGGCGGCGGTGGACAGATAGGGGCGGACTGCGTTGAGCACGGTGATTCTGCACTGATGAAGACTCACAGTCTCCGGCCGTGCTTAATTTTGGGTTGCAGTTCAGCTCCTTGAGGTGAAGACTCGTCAGCATGGATCGCACACACCCGCCCAATTGATTTGAGGCCTTAGCCGCCTGGCTGAAGCGCGCCGCGTTCTGGGCGCTTCCTTCGCTCGCCCGGGCGCCATATGCCCTGACCTCCGCCCTGCTGCTGGTGGGGTTCGCCGATGAGTGGTTCAGCTTTTTGCCGGCCGGCGTCATTGAGGCGCTGCGCGAAGATGTCGGCCTAAGCTACGCCCAGGCAGGTCTGGTGCTGGCCGCGCTCAGCCTTGGCGGGACCGTCGGGATCGTATTCCAGGTGGCCGCCGACTATGTCAGCCGCCGCTGGTTGGCCGCCCTGGGCGCGCTGGCCTACGGCGGGGCCATGATCGCCTTTGGCCTCGCCGACACCTTTCTCATGCTGTTTGCCGCCGCCTTCGTCTGGGGCGCGGCCAGTGACGCCTTCGTCCACGGCTGCGAAGTCGCCCTGGTGGACCTGGCGGGAGATGATCTGCCCCGGGTGCTGGGGCGGGTGAACGCCTGGTCTGCGGTGGGCGATCTGTTGGCTCCCCTGACCCTGGCCGTGGCCGCAGCCCTCGGATACGGCTGGCGGGGGCTGTTCCTGGCCGGCGGTGGACTGATGCTGGCCTATGGTCTGTGGCTCGCCAGCCAGCGCTTCCGGCCGCCGCACAGGCGTGAGGGCGAGGTTCGGCCCGCCCTCGACCTCCTCGCCCTGATCACCGATGGGCGGGTGCTGTTGCTGGCGGTGATCATGGGGCTCTTCGGCCTGCTGGATGAGCCGCTGCTGGCCTTCCTGATCGCCTATCTCGACCAGATCGCAGGCTACGGGGCGGGTCTGGCGGTGATCCTGTCGACCGGCGCTCTGGTGGGTGGTCTCTTCGGACATGGCCTGGCGGGACGCCTCATTCCTCCAGAGGCGCCGGGACGCGTGCTGACCCCTGCCGCCATCGCCGTCGCGCTCAGCCTGCCGGTCATGGCGTTCGGCCCGCAGGCCTGGCTGATCGTCGCAGGGGGCCTGATCTTCGGGTTCAGCGGCGCCGTCCTCTATACAGCCCTGCAGAGCCTCGTACTCACCCTCCGGCCCGGTCAGGCCGGTTCGACCGCCGCTGCGGTGTCCGCCATCGGCCTGGCCGGCGCGGCCTTTCCTGCCCTGGTGGGGTGGGTGTCAGACGCCTGGGGACTGGCGGCGGGACTTGGCCTCTATGCGGCCGTGCCCGCCCTCCTGCTCGTCCTGATCCTCACCCGGGGCCGCCGGCGCAGCTAGATCTGCTTGATCGCCTTGCGACCCATATAGAGCGCCTGGTCGCCCAGCTCCTGCTCGATGCGCAGCAGCTGGTTGTACTTGGCCGTCCGGTCGGAGCGGGCCAGGGAGCCGGTCTTGATCTGTCCGCAGTTGGTGGCCACGGCGAGATCGGCGATGGTGGCGTCCTCGGTCTCGCCCGAGCGGTGGCTCATCACGGCGGTGTAGCCGGCCCGGTGGGCCATATCCACGGCGTCCAAGGTCTCCGACAGGGTGCCGATCTGGTTGACCTTCACCAGAATGGAGTTGGCCAGGCCCCTGTCGATGCCGTCCGACAGGCGCACAGGGTTGGTGACGAACAGGTCATCGCCCACCAGCTGAACCCTGGCGCCCAGCCTGTCGGTCAGCAGCCTCCAGCCGGCGAAATCATCCTCGGCGCAGCCGTCCTCGATGGACACGATGGGGAACCTGGCCACCAGGGCGGCCAGATAGTCCACCATGCCGGCCGGATCGAAGGTCTTGCCCTCCCCGTCCAGCACATACTTGCCGTCCTTGAAGAACTCGGTGGAGGCCACATCCAGGGCCAGGTGGAAATGGTCGCCGCAGCGATAGCCCGCCGCCTCGCCGGCCTTGACGATGAAGGCCAGCGCCTCTTCGGCGCTGCCGATATTGGGGGCGAAGCCGCCCTCGTCGCCCACATTGGTGTTGTGGCCGGCGTCCTTCAGGGCCTTTTTCAGGGCGTGGAAGATCTCCGCGCCCATCCGCAGACCCTCGGCGAAGGTGTCGGCGCCGGTGGGCAGGATCATGAATTCCTGGATGTCGATGGGATTGTCGGCGTGCGCGCCGCCATTGATGATGTTCATCATCGGCGCCGGCAGGACCCGGGCTGAGACCCCGCCCACATATTTGTAGAGCGGCAGGTTGGCGCTGATGGCCGCGGCCTTGGCCGCAGCCAGGCTGACGCCCAGGATGGCGTTGGCGCCCAGGCGGGCCTTGCTGGCCGTGCCGTCCAGTTCGATCAGGGTGGCGTCCAGCCGGCGCTGATCCTCGGCCTCGAAGCCGGCCAGGGCGTCATAGATCTCGCCGTTCACCGCGTCGACGGCTTGCAGGACGCCCTTGCCAAGATAGCGCCCCATGTCTCCGTCCCGCTTCTCCACCGCCTCATGGGCGCCGGTGGACGCGCCCGAGGGCACAGCGGCGCGGCCCAGGGCGCCGTCTTCCAGGATCACATCGACCTCGATGGTCGGGTTGCCGCGGCTGTCGAGGATTTCGCGGGCGGTGATGTCGACGATCTCGGTCATGGCGGTCCTCGTAAGCGGGTCAGCGCAGGGTTGCAGAATGGCCCGGGAGGCTTAGCCACCTTCGCCCCGGCGGGCAATCGGCCACGCAAAAGGCCCCGCCCGGTCCGGGCGAGGCCTCGATGTCTTGCAACGGATGACGGGCTCGGATGAGTCTCAGTCTTCCCTCGGCGTCAGGACCTGGCGGCCCTTGTACATGCCGGTCTTCAGGTCGATGTGGTGGGGGCGCTTCAGCTCGCCGGTTTCCTTGTCTTCGACGAAGGAATTCTTGCCCAGCGCATCGTGAGAGCGCCGCATGTTGCGCCGCGAGGGCGATACTTTTCGCTTAGGAACGGCCATGGGAATCTCGCAGGCGTATAAGAATTGAGACGGCGGCCACGGGGTCGGCCGACATGAGCGCGCGTGTATGACGCAATCCGCCCGGGGATTCAAGCGCTTGTCTGGGGACATCGCCCCACCGCCCGGAGTAATTCACACCAAGTCGGCGCGCCCGCGCTCGTTTCGATTCCGATGTCATTGCATGCTCCCGGATAGGCCACGCTTGGGAAGAGGTAGGCTGCAGTCGCGAAGCGCGTCGAGGGCCTTGAGCATGAACCGGTAGGGCCGGCTTCGGTCGGCGATCTGGTTCACCGTTCCCGCCAGGGTGATCCGGCGCTCTGGGCAATGAAACGCGAACGCGCCCGAAATGCCCGAATGCCCGCGCAGCTCCGGCATGCGACGCAGCGGCGACAGCAGGCGCGGAAGGCGGAACTGCAGCATGCCGACGCCGGCGCGCATCGGAAAGAAGATGCGCCGCCAGTCGGCCATCTCGTCGAGATAGGTCGCCGGGAAAAGCGATCCATCGAAAAAGGCGCGTGTGAAAACCAGCATGTCGCTCGCAGTCGAGACGACGCCGCCATCGACGGGCATCGACGCCATGGCCTGGGGAATGTGCAACAAGGCGCCGCCGTTGCGCATCGGCAGGGCCTCGGTTGCTGCTGCGGCGAAGGTCGTATGCCGGAGCCCGAGCGGTCCCGTAACCAGGTCGCTGAGCGCGTCGGGCAGCGGCTTGCCGCAGGCGCGCGATATGACTTCGCCCAGCAGGTAGAAGTTGGTATCCGAATAGTGCGCGCGCCGGCCCGCCCCCGGAACAAAGTGCGGACGCATCTCCTCGCGCGTCCAGGCCAGCACCTCGGCGAGCCCGTACGGGCCGCTGTCATGGCCGGCGAGCAGCGCCTCGGCGAACCGGGTCCCGTTGCGGCGGCGTCCCTCGAAATAGTCCGGCAGCCCCGAGGTATGGCTGAGGAGATGGCGCAGGGTGATCGCGGGCGTGTGGTCGGTGTCGCCGATGCGGTGCAGTCCGTCGATCTCGCCGCCGGGAAAAAAGCGCTGCACGCGATCATCGAGGCCGATCCGGCCGGACTGACGCAGACGCATGATCATCGCCGTGGCGAACAGCTTGGCGGCGCTGGCGGTAAAGAACGGTGTCTGCGCATCGACGGGCCGCCCTCGCCATTGCCCGGTGGCCGCGCACAATGTCGTGCCGCTGGCGCCGATGTGCGCACAGAGCACCACCTCGGTCACGTCGCGGGCGGACGCCTGCCGCGCCACCAGGGCTTCAAGCGCCGTCTGTGCCGTTGCCGTCATGGTTGTCCATGGGTATTGTTCTGGAAGTGGAAAGCGGTGACGGGCGGCCCAAGCAGTGTATAGATCGTCAACCTAGTAACAAATTCCAAGTAGGAAAGTAAAGCAGAAAGTAGGAAAGTAGGGCTACACCACTTTCCGGAGTCGCTCGTGCTTCATATCCTGCAACCGCCCGAGAAGGCTAGGCAACGGCGCGTCGTGGCGGGGAGCCAGAGCCCTTCTATAGACACCAGGCCCGGCGGCGGTGTCCGCGGCGCTGGCGTAACCCGTCACCTGGGACTACGCGACCTTGCCTCAGCCAGCGTGCGAACTGGCCGGTCGTCCGTCGTTCCCTAGACCAGCCGGCTCCGTTCCTTCGCAGCCCCGATGAAGCTGGCGAAGAGGGGGTGGGGTTCGAAGGGGCGGCTCTTGAGTTCGGGGTGGAACTGGACGCCGATGAACCAGGGGTGGTCGGCCCGCTCGCAGATCTCCGGCAGGACGCCGTCGGGCGACAGGCCGGAGAAGGTCAGGCCGGTGCGCTCGATGGCCTCGCGGTAGCCGATATTGACCTCATAGCGGTGGCGGTGGCGCTCGCTGATCGCCTGGCCGCCATAGATCTCCGCCACCCGGGAGCCCGGCGTCAGGACCGCGTCATAGGCGCCCAGACGCATGGTGCCGCCCAGATTGTCGCCCTCGCCGCGGGTCTCCAGGGCATTGCCCCGCACCCATTCGGTCATCAGCCCGACGACCGGTTCCGACGTGGGGCCAAACTCGGTGGAGGAGGCGTCCTTCAGGCCCGCGAGGTTCCGGGCGGCCTCGATCATGGCCATCTGCATGCCGAAACAGATGCCGAAATAGGGAATCTCGTGCTCCCGGGCGAAGCGGATCGCCCGGATCATGCCTTCGGAGCCCCGCTGGCCAAAGGCGCCGGGCACCAGCACGCCGTGCACCCCGGTCAGGCGCTCGGAGATCTGCTCTTCGTCACTGCCCTCGAAGGCCTCGCCTTCCACCCAGTCGAAGCGGACGCGGACATTGTTGGCCACCCCGCCATGGACCAGGGCCTCCACCAGGGACTTATAGGCGTCGGTCAGGCCGGTATATTTGCCGACGATGGCGATGTTCACCTCGCCGTCCGGGTGGGTCAGGGTGTGGCCGATGGTCTCCCACCGCGACAGGTCCGGCGGCGGGGCGTCGGTGATGCCGAACACCTCCAGCACCTCGGTGTCCAGGCCCTGGCGGTGATAGTCCAGCGGCACGGTGTAGATGCTGGAGGAGTCCTGGGCCTCGATCACCGCGCTCTCGCGGACATTGCAGAACAGCGCGATCTTGCGCCGCTCGCTGGCCGGGATCTCGGTCTCGCAGCGGCACAGCAGGATGTCGGGCTGGATGCCGATGGACCGCAGTTCCTTGACCGAGTGCTGGGTCGGCTTGGTCTTCATCTCGCCGGCGGTCTTGATATAGGGCAAAAGGGTCAGGTGCACGAAGCACACATGGCCCCGGGGCAGCTGCTGGCCAAGCTGGCGGATGGCCTCGAAGAACGGCAGGCCCTCGATGTCGCCGACCGTGCCGCCGATCTCCACCAGCACGAAGTCCACCCCCTCGCCCGGATCGGACAGGACGAAGCGTTTGATCTCGTCGGTGACGTGGGGAATCACCTGGACGGTGGCGCCCAGATAGTCGCCGCGCCGCTCCTTCTCGAGGATGGTCTTATAGATCTGGCCCGTGGTGACGTTGTCGCCGCGGGTGGCGTTGACGCCGGTGAACCGCTCGTAGTGGCCCAGGTCCAGGTCGGTCTCGGCCCCGTCCTCGGTGACGAAGACCTCCCCGTGCTGATAGGGGCTCATCGTGCCCGGATCGACGTTCAGATAGGGGTCGAGCTTGCGCAGGCGGACCTTATAGCCGCGGGCCTGCAGGAGCGCGCCAAGGGCGGCGGAGGCGAGACCTTTTCCCAAGGAGGAGACCACGCCGCCGGTGATGAAAATGTACCGGGTCATGGGCGGTCAACCTACCAT
>CAMTXB010000008.1:0-83547 GCA_947085575.1 uncultured Caulobacteraceae bacterium | reverse complement strand
AGGCGGCGTCGAAGAATTCCCGCAAGAAACCGCCGCCCGCGTCGATGAAGCGGGTGAGCGCCAGCTCGACGATCTCGGCGGCCATGGCGCGCCACTCCGGCCCGCCGCCGGCCTCGTCCCAGGCCAGGGCGGCCTCCAGCAGGTGCATGTGAGCGTTGGCCTGGAAGGGATGGGCGCCGGCCTCGCGGAAGCCGCCAGCCGGGCCGCGCAGGGTCTCGAGGGCGGCCAGCAGGCGCTGGCCTTCGCCCGCCAGGTCGACATGGCCGGGATCAGCGGCGTTCAGTGTGGCCATGGCCAGCAGGGCAAAGGCCTGGTCATAGAGGGCGGCGGTCTCGTCCAGGGGCTCGCCGGCGCTGGAGACGAGCGCGCGAAACAGGCCGTCGGGGCGCCGGTAGCGGGCGAGGAAATAGTCCATGCCGTGCCAGGCGGCCTGTCGCCAGGGCCCCTGCCAGCCCATCTGGCCGGCGGTGGCGTAGACATAGGTCTGGCGGGTCTGAACCCGGGAGCGCCGGGGGGCCTCGACGGGGGCGCCCTCAGGGGTCAGGGCCTCATGGAACCCGCCGCGCACATGGTCGGCGCCGAGGCTCCACCAGAGCGGCAGGGCGCTGACGGCCAGCCAGCGGTCGAACCAGACCCTGGCGGCCTCGATGGTGTGGAAGGGGGCCGGCGTGGGCAGGCTTTCGCGGCCCTGGGCCTTCAGCCGGTCGACGGCGGTCTTGACCTGCTGGCTGGCGGCGAGGTCGCAGACCAGCACCTGGCCCCCATCGACCACCACGGCCAGGTTCTCGACCCCGATCAGGGTGACCTGGGTTCCGGCCGGGGCGCGGACCAGGCAGTTGCGGGCCTCCACCGCCAGGGCCTCGCCGCGCAGGGCGTTGCCGCAGGCGTCGCGATCGCTGGCGCTCCAGACCGCGTCCCAGGCGCCGAGGTCAGACCAGGCGAAGTCCACGGGCAGGACGGCGGCCCGGGCCGTCTTCTCCATGACCGCATAGTCGATGGAGATCCTCGGCGCAGCCGCAAAGGCCTCGCCCAGCACACAGGCGGCGCCTGGCGCGCCCTGGGCGTCGGTCACCGCGCGGCGGGCGGCGGCGCTGATCGCCGGTTCAAAGGCGTCGAGCTCGGCCAGCAGGCCTGCGGCGCGGACCACGAAATTGCCGCTGTTCCACAGATAGCCGGCGGCGATATAGCCCTGGGCGGTCGCCGCATCGGGCTTTTCCACAAAGGCCTCGACGGTGAACACCGGTCCGGCCGGGGCGCCCGGGCGGATATAGCCATAGGCGCTGGACGGGCTGTCGGGCCGCACCCCCAGGGTGACGATGAGGCCTTGCCGGGCGCCTGCCACGGCGGTCTGGACCGCTGTGCGGAAGGCTCCCGCATCGGGCACATGGTGATCGGCGGCCACCACCACGGCGACGCCGTCTTCGTCCCGGGCCCCGATCCAGGCGCAGGCTGCGGCCATGGCGGGCGCTGAGTCCCGGGCCTCCGGCTCCAGCAGCACGGCGGCCGCAACGCCAATTTCGGACAACTGGGCTTCGATCAGGTCCCGGTGGGCGAGGCCCGCCACCACCACGACTTCGGCTGCGCCCTCCAGGCCCGCCACCCGCAGCACGGTCTCCTGGAACATGGAGCGCACCCCGATCAGGGACAGAAACTGTTTGGGGTGGCGGGCGCGCGAGGCCGGCCACAGGCGCGTGCCCGATCCTCCGCACATGATCACCGGATAGATAGCCAAGGCCGTTCGTCCCCCACGGCGGCTGGTTCGTTCCCGGGCGACCTTGTCACCCTGGCCGATCCAGCGTCCGTTTCCCGGTTAGAGCATTTTCCGATAAGTGTGAAACGGTTACCGGGTCGAAAAATGCTCTAAACTTTTGAATTAGAGCCCTTTTTGACCAATCTGACTGACAGTCAGATTGGAAAGGGCTCTTGTGCAATTCCCGGGCCGGCCAAGTCAAAAGCCGCTCGATCCGCACCGGCGGCCCTTATCGGCGAAATATGTTGCGGCGGCATAACGGCCCCATCAGCCGCCCCTCAGCCATAGAAGCCGCGATACCAGGCCACGAACCGGGGCAGGCCCTGGGCCAGGCTGACCTTGGGCTGATAGCCGGTAAGCGCCCGCAGCCTGGAGATATCGGCATAGGTCTGGGTGACATCGCCGGGCTGCATGGGGCGGAACAGCTTGCGGGCCTCGCAGCCCAGGGCCTGTTCCAGGATGCCGATCATCTCCATCAGCCCCACCGGCGCGCTGTCGCCGATATTGAGGATGCGGTTGGCGCCGCGCTCAGGCCGATGATCCAGGGCGCCGATCACCCCATCAACAATGTCGTCGATATAGGTGAAGTCCCGGGCCATCTGGCCCTGGCCGAACACCTCGATGGGCTGGCCGGCCAGGATCTTCCGGGTGAAGCTGAAATAGGCCATGTCCGGCCGCCCCCAGGGGCCATAGACGGTGAAGAACCGCAGGCCCGTCTGCGGGAAGCCATAGAGCCTAGCATAGGCGAAGCTCATCAGCTCACAGGCCCGCTTGGTGGCGGCATAGAGGGAGACGGGCTCGGCGGCCGCATCATCTTCGGAAAACCCCGCCCCGTCCCCTGGCCGGTCCCCATAGACCGAGCTGGAGGAGGCATAGACCAGATGCTCAAAGCCCGGCTGATGGCGACAGGCCTCCATCACCGACAGATGGCCGGCCAGGTTGGCGCGCTCATAGGCAAACGGGTTGTCGATGGAATAGCGAACCCCGGCCTGGGCGGCCAGGTGCACCACCTGAACCGCGCCGCACTCGGCGACCAGGGCGGCAAAGGCCGGCGCCTCGGCGATATCCATCTCCACCATGCGGAACCTGGCGTTCTGCCCCAGGCGGTCGGCCCGGGCGGCCTTCAGGGCAAGATCGTAATAGGGGTTGAAGTCGTCGACCCCGATCACGGACTCGCCCCGCTCAAGCAGACGCTCGGCCACATGCATGCCGATGAAGCCGGCGGCGCCGGTGACGATCACGGGGGGGCTCATGGCCTGGCCAGGGACTCACTTGATGATCCGGTCGACCCGATGCCGCCGGACGGGAGCCAGGGTTCGCACGAAACGCCCGGGCGGTGAAGCGGGGCCTCACCTTGAATCAGCCGGACGCCGCAGGCCGGGTGCGGACCCCGGCGGATCGCCGCGGCTGTCTGGTCGGCAGAATTGGTGCGGACGGCGGGGCTCGAACCCGCACTTCCTTTCGGAAAGCAGATTTTCGTACCACTTCGGCTTTCGCCGCCGCTCAGAAGCCTTTGAGCGTTCGTGGTCTGGACTATCCCTTCGCCCTAGCCTGGGAAGAGGCCTTAGGCGCCGCCCGTCTAGTCTCTACACCTTCCCCCGAGGCGCACGGGGCTTCGGGGGCTTGGCTCGGGATCAGCTTGAGGTCTCCCCCTTAGCCTTCCCCGAGTTTGAGCGGTTCTACGTCGCGGATTTCCCCGCGCGCACTCCAATGGTCAAAGTCTGCTGCGTCTACCGTTTCGCCACGTCCGCACATGGTGGGGCCTTCCTGCCACAGGCCAGGCGAGGTGGCGAGGCCTGTGCGGACAACATCTGCCGGGGAAAGGGGCGCTTAACTCCCCGACCCTATAGTCGGCCAAAGAAACGCGAGGGTCAGGCCATGGGCCAAGGCCCCAAAGGTCAGGTGGATGTTGGAACGGCGACGCGCAGAACGCAGGCCATTTCGCAAGGCGCGCCGCGCGCTGGAGCGGATCGAGGTGCTCGGGGCCCAGGTCGATCTCGTCCGCCCGGAGGAGGTCATGCACCATGTGGAGACCGCCGTGGAGGCCGCGATCCCCTATGTGGTGGCCAACCACAATCTCCATAGCCTCTATCTGCTGCGCCGGGAGCCCGATCTCGCCGCCTTCTTCGGCGACGCCGATCTGATCGAACTGGATTCGACGCCGGTGATCGCCTTTACCCGCGCCCTAGGCCTGCAGAGCCGGCCCTTCCACCGTTGCACCTATCTGGACTGGCGCGACCACTTCTGGAGCGTCGCCAACCGCAGGGCCTGGCGGATCTATTATCTGGGCGGCGCCCCCGGGGTCGCGGCAGAGGCGGCAAAGGGCCTCAGCCTCGCCTATCCGGACGCCGACATCCGGGTGCGGCACGGCTATTTCGACGCCACGCCGGGGGGCGTCGAGAACAGTGCGGTTCTGGCCGATATCGCCGCCTTTGGCCCGCACATCCTGTTTGTCGGCATGGGCATGCCGCGCCAGGAGCGCTGGATCATGCAGAACAGGACAGCCCTGCCCCCCTGCGCCATCTTCTCCGTCGGAGCGGCCTTCGACTATGAGGCCGGCGTGCAGAAGGCAGCGCCCCGCTGGGTCGGACGGGCCGGATTCGAGTGGCTCTACCGCCTGGCCCACGACCCGGTGCGCCTGTGGCGCCGCTACTGCGTCGAGCCCTGGTTCATGATCCGTCCAGCGACCCGGGATATCGCCAGGGCCCTGCGCGACCAGCGCTTCCTGAAGTCTCCGCCCGCGGCGCCCTCAGGCGGCGACGGCCGGGCTCAGGCGGTCAGCCAGCCGGCTCCAGTTCAGTGTCGACTGAATCTGGCCGAATATCGCGCTGAGCCAGCCCCGGCGGCGAAGCTCGAGAAAGCGCTCATCGCTGAGCGCCCTGAACCGCGTCTCGTCGATCGTCAGAAAGCCTGAGAGCGACTCCCTCCGCCCGCCCGGCAGGTCAAGCACGGCGGTGCGGCCATCCAGCAGGTCGAGATCGCGCAGGGCCTGCACAAAGGGCCTGGTCGCCTGTTCAGCCGCCTGGGCCGCGCGGCAGAACTGCATGGCCTGTTCCAATAGATCGGTGGGCTGATCGCGGGTGAACAGGGGCGCGCCCCCCGCCGGGATCAGCACATCGACGCCCTCATTGATGCACAGGGCGACCAGGTCCTCTTCCTCCTGGCGAAGGATGAAGGGGTAGCGGCGGACATAGATCGGCACATAGGCGCCGTCGCGCCAGGCCCCCTGGTCATCGATGAACAGATTCTCCCCCTCGCGCAGACCCAGGATCGCCACCGGTCTGGCGTGATCTGCGGCGGAAAAGCCAATGGGATACCATTGGGCCGCGAGCGGGATCTCGGTCAGGGTCAGGGGCACGGCATTGGCGCTTCGGGCAAATCCGAAGTCCAGCGGCGCCCTCAGCTGAAGCGCCCCATGACGCTGCAGGGTGATCGTCACCGGATTGTCGTAGAACAACGGCTTCATTGTCTTGTCGGGCTCCCTCCCCCAAGGAAACTGCTCCGGACCCAGATGACCGGCCGACCTCTCCTTCGCATCCTGACGCGAAGCCGTCTATGAGCGAAGCCTGCGCTCCGCCTGCTGTTTGGAAAGCTTGACCATGGCCCCGCTCCCCACGCCACTGCCTGTAGACATCGACGAGATCAAAGGGTTTCTTGACCCGCGCGAGGGCGCGGCCCTGCAACGGGCCGCCATGGCCGGGGCGAAACTGGGGGGCTGTCTGGAAGTCGGCGCCTATTGCGGCAAGTCGGCAATCTATATTGGCGCGGCCCTGCAGAACCTCGGCGCGGTCCTGTTCACCGTCGACCATCACCGGGGATCAGAGGAGAACCAGCCCGGCTGGGCATATCACGACGCCGACCTCTGGGACGAGGCTGCGGGCGCCCTGGACACCCTGCCCCACCTGCGCCGGAACCTGCGGACGGCGGGGCTGGAGGAGACGGTGATCCCCATTGTCGGACGCTCAGCCGCCGTGGCCGCCCACTGGGGCGGGCGCCTGGGCTTTCTGTTCATTGACGGCGGCCACACCCTGGAGGCGGCGCTCGCCGACTATCGCGGCTGGACGCCGCATCTGGCGAAGGGCGGCCTGCTGGCCATCCACGACGTGTTCCCCGACCCCGCCGACGGCGGCCGTCCGCCCCTTGAGATCTATCAACGGGCCCTGGCCTCGGACCTGTTCGAGGAGGTGGAAGCCGTCGAGAGCCTTCGGGTCCTGAAGCGCCTCTGACCGGCAGCCGCGCAAGGCGCCGGGCCTGACGCCCGCGTCAGGGGCAGGACGTGTGGCCCACCAGCACCCGGGAGGCCTCCGTCAGATCATAGACGGCGTCATGGGCGAGAATGGCGGCGGCCTGGGTCCAGGTCGGGCGCTCCTGCGGCCAGATGATCGCTTCAGCGAACTGCCAGCCCATCCAGTAGACCCCGTCGTCGTCGCGGTGGGCGTCCTGCCAGGTCAGCACCTCGGCGGCCACGCCGCGGCGGCCCAGGGCCACCAGGGTCAAGACCAGCTCGCAGGTCTCGGCCACCGTCGCCCAGGGCTGGTCGGCCACGCAGCGACAGCCGACGCCCAGCTCCACGAACCGTGACCAGCCCGCGTCCAGGCGCGCCACGGCCGCCGGGCCGGTGAGCGCGCCGCCGAGCATCGGATAGTACCAGTCCATGGCGAAGCCCGAACGATCGGTCGTACGGTCGAACCGCTCAGGCCGCGCTCGCAGCGCCTGGCCGAGCCGCATCCGGCCCCTGGCCCAGCGGGGTTGGGCGTCATCCATCAGCTCAGCCAGCCGCAGGGCGCATTCCAGGCTCTTATGGATCGAGGCGCACCCGGCCCGCACGGCGTCATCGGCGCCGGTGAGATGCCCCTCGGCCGACCAGGAGATATCGCCGGCCTCATGCTGCAGGGACAGGACGAAGTCGATGGCCCGCCGCACCATGGGCCAGTAGGGCGCCACGAGCCGCGCATCGCCGGTGATCACATAGCTGTGCCAGACCACCACGGCGCAATAGGCGGCGAAGTTGCTGTCGCGGAAGGCCGGCGGGCGCACCCTGGCCATATGCAGCCGATCGGCCATGGGCAGCATGTTGCCGTATTCCCCCAGCCAGGCGCCCTCATCCCCCTGCCGGGCGACCAGCAGGTCGAGCCCCTGCCGGGCGGCGTCCCATTCGCCGGCCACGGCCAGGGCCATGACGCACTCCCCGTGGTTCCAGGGGTCCCAGGGGCCAGCCTCAAACCAGGGGATCGCCCCGTCGGCCTGCTGGGCCTCCAGAATGCACTGGACCGCCCCGGTCAGGGGATCGCGGCGCCTGGGCGGGGCTCTGCGGGTCGCGCGGGTCAAGCTCATGGTGTTCATGGCGCCTGACCTGCGGCCTTGCGGAAGTAGAAGGCCACGCTCTTGCCCATGAGCGGCGCGGCGATCGCCTCAAGTCCCCGGGTCACGGCAGGTTTCTCCATCAGGTCCCACACCAGAAGCCGGTGATAGGCCCTGATGAGCGGATGATCGTCCTGTCGGTTCCAGAAGGCGCACTTCAGCCACCAGTACGGGCTGTGCAGGCCGTGGGCATAGTGCAGGCCCAGAAACCGGTACCCCAGGCGCTCAATCTCCTGGCGCAGGCTGTCCTGCTGGAAAATCCGCACATGGCCACCGGGCTGGTCGGCATAGCCGCCGGCCCCGGGGGCGAGCTTCCAGCACAGCGCCTCTGGCCAGGCCCTGGGCACGGTGGGGGCGAACAGCCCGCCCGGCTTCAGCACCCGTCGGATCTCCGAAAGGGCGGCGGGATAATTGTCCAGATGTTCCAGAACCTCCGAGCAGATCACCACGTCGAAGGTTCCATCGGCAAAGGGCAGCCGGTAGGCGTCGCCCTTCAGGAAGCTGCAGGCGCCCGGATCCTCCGGCGGCGGCAGTTCGAAGACCCCGGCCATGGCCTTGCGCAAGGACGCCTCGTCCATGTCGAGGCCCACCACATGGACGCCGTTCTCCAGGTGAACCCCGTGGCAGTGGCGGCCTTCGCCGCATCCCAGGTCGAGCACCCAGTCCCCCGGGCGAAGGCCCAGGCGGTTCATCTCCACTGTCAGCACGCCGCGATCACCGCATCTTCCAGCACCGCCTCATAGGCCGCCCCGGCCCGGTCCCAGGAAAACACCTCCCGGGCGCGACGGCGGCTGGCCTCGCTCAGGGCCAGCCGCTTGGCCGGATCATCCAGCAACTGGGCGATGGCGGTCCCCAGGGCCTGCGGGTCGCCCCGGCGGACCACGATGCCGGCCTCGCCCACCACCTCGGGCAGGGCCCCCCCGTCGGTGACGATCACCGGGGCGGCGCAGCTCATGGCTTCGGCCGCCGGCAGGCCAAAGCCTTCATAGAGGGAGGGGGTCACGCAGATGGTCGCCCGGGCATACTGCTCGGCCATCTCCTCGCCGCTGAGACCGCTGATGAATTTAACCCGGTCGGTGATCCCCAGGGCGTTGATCAGCTTGCCCGTGGGGCCGTCCGGCTTGAGCTTGCCGATCACCACGAGTTCCAGGTCGGGATGGACGGCCAGGAGATCGGCATAGGCCTGGATCAGGATGCCGAGACCTTTGAGCGGCACATCGGCGCTGGCGGTGGTGAGGATGCGGCGATCGCGGCGGCGCAGGTCGGGCTGGGGCCGGAACACCGTCTGGTCGACGCCCAGGGGAATGGCGGTGATCCGCTCAGGCGCGACCTTGAGATAGGACGCCACGTCGCGGCCTGCGCTCCTGGACACCACGATCACCCGGTCCAGGCGCGGGGCCACGTGCTCCTGCATGGTCAGGAAGCTGTACCAGCGCTGGATCAGCCAACGCACCTTGACCTCCGGTTCAGCCTCCAGGGCCAGTTCCAGGTCCCGGCGGATCGGATGGTGAATCACGCCGACCACCGGCAGACCAGCCCGCCGGATATCCAGCAGGCCGTGGCAAAGGGACTGATTGTCGATGACCACATCATAGTCGGCGGCATGGGTCCGCAGATAGCGCGCCGCCCGGCGACCGAAGGTGTAGGGCTCCATGAACTTGCCCGACAGGTGGCCGAAATATTCCGCCAGGTCCGTCCAGCTCAGCAGGTGACGCGGGCGCAGGGACAGGTGACCGTTATGGGGCTGGGCATAGAGGTCCAGCGAGGGGATCTTCACCAGCCGCACTTCCGGCGCGAGATGGGGATAGGGCGGACCGGAGAGCACATCGACCTTATGGCCCCTGGCCGCCAGGGCGCGGCTCGCCTGGGCCAGGTAGACGCCCTGCCCGCCCACGCGGGGATCAGAGCGATAGGAGAGGAAGGCGATCCTCAGGGGAGCGCCGGCGCGCCGCCGGCCGGAGGGACCCGCACGGTCAGTGTCTTGTACCAAGGGAGTGTCGAGCATGGCGTGGGGTCTACAGCGTGAAGCCGCGAGAGCCTAGACGAACCTCGCCTCTCCCCCGCATCTGGGCGCCAGGAGCCCCGTAATCCGGCGCCCCATTGACGGGCGGAGCCTCCCGCAGCCCTGTTACAGGCATGTGTCGGAATGTGTCCGACCACGTCCTTTCAGCCCCGATGCCCTCAGGCCGGAGTCTTCACGACGCTTATCCGGGTGATGCCCAGACTGGCCAGGAGGGCGATCAATTCCGCCAGGGTCGCTTCCACCTCCTCGGGATCGCGGCCGCGGATAACCAGGTTCGAACCGAACCCGTCGGCGCCGTAGAAGGGATAGCTGCCCAGGGACAGGGCGGGATGGGCCCTGGCCAGACCCTCCAGGGGGGCGGCGATCGCGCCCTCCCCCGAGCCCTCGACCCTCAGGGTGCGCGAGATCACCACCGCCCCGCCCTTCAGCCTGGGTCCCACGTCCTGCAGCATGCCGCGCATGATCTGCGGCACGCCCGCCAGGACAAAGACATTGCCGATGGAGAAGCCCGGCGGTCCCTGGACCGGATTGTTCACCAGCTCGCCCCCCACCGGCACCCGGGCCATCCGCCGGCGCGCCGCATTGATCTCGCCGCCCCAGCGGGCGGTCATCATGGCCAGAATGTCCGGGTGCTCATAGAGCTCGACGCCGAAGGCTGCGGCCACCGCATCGGCGGTGATGTCGTCATGGGTCGGACCGATGCCGCCGGTGGTGATCACATAATTGTAGCGCCTGCGCAGGGCGTTCAGCGCCGCGACGATTTCCTCCTGCACGTCGGAGACCGTACGGGCTTCGGCCAGCTCCACCCCGTGGGCGCCGAGATATCTGGCGATATCCCCCAGATTGGTGTCCCGGGTGCGGCCAGACAGGATCTCATCCCCGATGATCAGCACCGCGGCGGTGACCCGGCCGGCGGTGAAGGGATCGGGGGCGCCGCCCCCCAGCGCGTCGGCGGAAGTGTCTGCGGTCCTGTCCATCGTCGCCTTCCTCGCCTAAACCCACGGCCGTCATCAGACCTACGGACTAGCGCGCCCCATGGATTTCCCGCAACCGCTCAAGCGCGGCCAACTGGTCCAACGCTATAAGCGCTTCCTGGCCGACATAGTGCTTGAGGACGGGACGGAGATCACCGCCCACTGCCCCAATCCCGGCGCCATGCTGGGGCTGAACATGCCGGGCCTGCCCGTCTGGGTGTCCCGCTCCCCTGATCCCAAGCGCAAGCTCGCCCACACTCTGGAACTGGTGGAGGTCGATGGCGGCCTGGTGGGGATCAACACCATGCACCCCAACCGCCTGGTGGCCGAGGCCCTGGCCAGTGACGCCATTCCCGAGCTTTCCGGCTACGCCGTCCACCGCCGGGAGGTGAGATACGGCCAGGCCAGCCGCGTCGACTTCCTGCTGGAGGGGTCCGACCGGCCGCGCTGCTGGCTGGAGATCAAGAACTGCCACCTGCGCCGCACAGGAACCCTGGCGGAGTTTCCCGACTGCGTCGCCGCCCGCTCGACCCGGCACCTGCGCGAGCTGGAGGCCATGGTGGCCGCGGGCGAGCGGGCCGTCGCGCTCTTCGTCGTCCAGCGCACCGATTGCGACGCCTTTTCCGCCTGCCACGACCTCGATCCCGCCTTCGCCCGCGGACTGGAAGCGGCGGCGGACGTGGGCGTCGAGGTGCTGGTCTATGGCTGTGAGGTCGAAGTCAGCGGCGTTCGCCTGAACCGCCGGCTGTCCTGGCGGCGCTGATCCTAGCGCCCCCGCGTCAGGGCTCGGTATTCCACCAGCCGCTCCTTGTCGCGCCGCACCTGATCGCCGATCGTGTTGTCCACATCGAGCGAGGCGAAGCGGACCCAGCCGTCCAGGCCGAGCTTGTCCTTCACCGCCTCGGTCGGGGTCTGCCACCGGGTATAGGACATCCACGACACGATGACGGCGAGGATCAGCGCCACCGCCTGCAGTCCGCGGAACCCGGCCTCGCTGGCGGCGGGCGCGGACCAGAGGGCGAAGACGACGAGCCAGATGATCAGCACCAGCGGCGTGGTGATCCGGCCGACCCAGCGCATCCAGTAGCGCTCGCGCCTTACTCGCCAGAGCTCCATCTGGGCGTATTTTTCCAGATACTCCATGCGCGCCCCGATCCACATGACCAGCCGCGTGAGGAACAGGGCGCGCTGGCCCCAGCCTTTGCCATCCATCTGAAACTGGGTCTCGGCCTGATCGGCCATGGCCCTGGCGTTGGTGAACAGGTTCTGCAGCTCCCGGGTCCGCTGGACGATCTCCCGCGAGAGCTCATAGGAATCGTTCTCCAGCCGGAACCGGTACTGGATGAACAGGATGGTTGATACCCCATAGAAGGCGCCCAGTATGGCCAGCATGCCCAGCACCGCCAGGCCCAGTCCCTGGACCTCATCGCCCACCCACCGGGCAAACAGGTCCGGCCCGAGAACGGCCATCGCCGCAAACCCTGTCAGGGCCAGGGCCTGGGTCAGACGCTTGATCCCCACATGCACCCGCAGCGCATTGAACACGCGCCGGCCATAGCCATGGATCCGGCCGCGAATATCCGCGTCGATCGGGAATCGGTCTTCGATCTGGCGGGTGAACAGGACGTGGAAGCGGTCAGGCTTGTTCTCGGTCTCCCAGAACGGGAAGATGTCCAGGGCCTGGTTGAAATACTGGTCGATATTGCCGGAAATGGCCGCGATCGCGGCCGGATCCAGGGTGAAATAGTCGCTCTCCTGGATGGGACGCAGTATGCCGTCCTGCGCGCCGATGGGCTCTGGCCGGGCGGCCGGCGTGGCCGGCGGCGTCAGCCGATGGGGAATGTCGATCGCGCCCGGCGGCGGGGCCGGTTGCGCCGCATAGCTGTCGGGCTTGGGCGCGTCCGCGCCAGGCGTCTGATCGTCATGCGACATGGCGGACGCTTGAACCCCCTGGATCTGAGCGGTGAAGCTTAGGACACGAATAAGGTTTGGCCGACGACCTTCTCGCCAAAGGCGAAGCCGCCAAGCTGATATCGGCGCTATCCCCACCGGGCCGCAAGTGAAGTTTCGGTCAGGTGGAGCCCGCGAGCGTTGAAGTTCTATGCTAGGATTGCGACATATCCGCTTTCAGACGTTTCGCCTGCGCCGATCCTTGACGGTCTGGCTGACCGCAGACGGACCGGGAGTTTCGCGCCGCCATGAGCACCACCGACGTCCTCGAAGCCGAATTCCGCGATGGCCAGATCCGCATCCATGGGCCTGAGGATTTTGAGGGCATGCGCAAGGCCGGGCGGCTGGCGGCTGAATGCCTGGACATGCTGACCCCCCATGTGGTCCCCGGCGTCGTCACCGATGATCTGGACAAGATGGCCCGGGAATTCATCCTCGATCATGGCGCCCTGCCGGCCTGCCTGTTCTATCGCGGCTATTCCAAGACCGTCTGCATCTCGGTCAACCATGTGGTCTGCCACGGCATTCCCGGCGAGCGCGCCCTGCGCGAGGGCGACATCGCCAATATCGATGTCACCTGCATTGTCGATGGCTGGCACGGCGACCACAGCCGCATGTATGGGGTCGGTCCCGTCTCGGCCCGCTCCAGGCGGCTGGTGGAGGTGACCTATGAGGCCCTCGCCCGGGGCATTGCGGCGGTGAAGCCCGGCGCCACCACCGGCGATATCGGCCACGCCATCCAGTCCTATGTGGAGTCCATGCGCTGCTCCGTGGTCCGCGATTTCTGCGGCCACGGCCTGGGCAAGCTGTTCCACGACGCGCCCAACATCCTGCACTTTGGCCTGCCCGGTCAGGGGGAGGCGCTGAAGGCGGGCATGTTCTTCACCATCGAGCCCATGGTGAACCTGGGCAAGCCCTCGGTGAAGGTCCTGGCCGACGGCTGGACGGCGGTGACCCGGGACAAGTCCCTCTCAGCCCAGTGCGAGCACTCCATCGGCGTCACCGAGGACGGGGCGGAGATCTTCACCGCCTCCCCGGCTGGCCTGTTCCAGCCACCGATCGAGACGGCTTAGGCGCGCGGGGCGGGGCATGCCGAGATTGCCGATGTAAAAATCGGACGCGCGGTCGGGCTGGACATGCGCCATGCCGCGGCTCTCACCGACCATCTCCTGGCCATCCGATGAATGTTCGTCAACTCATGTTGACACTCGAACCATATCGACCGGTTCTGCGGGACAGGCCTTGCCAATCTGGAACGGATAGGGAACATTATGCCCATGACCGACGCCGCCGGCCTCTCTGAAGATGTCTCCCGCCAGGCGGAGCTGTGGGCCGCAGCCGGCGTCAAGCCGCATCATCTGGGTCATCGTGAGCGCCTGCGCGACCGCGCCCTGAGGGGCGGGATCGAGGCCCTGCCGGACTATGAACTGCTGGAGATGCATCTCTTCCGCTCCATCCCCCGGGGGGATGTCAAGCCCCTGGCCAAGGCCCTGCTGGCCAGGTTCGGGTCCCTGGCCGCGGTGCTGGGGGCTACGGTGGCTGAACTCAGGACGGTGAAGGGGGTGGGCGAGGCCGTGGCCCTGGACCTGAAGCTCCTGCACCACACGGCCCTGCGCATCGGCCGCGAACAGGTGGCGCGGCGCACCGTGATCACCTCCTGGGCCCAGCTTCTGGCCTATGTGAAGGTCGCCCTGGCCCATGAGCCGCGCGAGCAGTTCCGGGTCCTGTTCCTGGACAAGAAGAACCAGCTGATCGCCGATGAGGTGCAGAACCACGGGACAGTGGATCACGCCCCGGTCTATCCCCGGGAGGTGATGCGCCGGGCCCTGGAGCTTTCGGCCTGCGCCGTCATCCTGGTGCACAACCATCCCTCGGGAGATCCGACCCCGTCGTCAGCCGACGTGGACATGACCCGGCAGGTGATCGAAGCTGGCCGCGCCCTGCGCATCGTCGTTCACGACCACCTGGTGGCGGGGCGCGATGGCGTGGCGAGCTTCAAGGCCCTGGGGCTGATGTGAGGCCTTGGAGGGCCGTCGGGCGCGGAACGCGCCGCGCCCGGGCATTGGTCGACTACTGGCGCGCCTTGCGGGCGGCGTAGCGACGGTCGCGGGCTTCTTTCTGCTCGGCCTTGGTCAGCGCCTTGCGGGCCTTGCGTTCGCCACGTTTGGCGTCAAGGACCTCAGCGGCCATGGCTTCCTCGGCCTGGCGGGCGGCCTCTTCAGCTTCGGCAGCGGCCTGCTTCTTGGCTTCCCTGGCGGCCTGGCGCTCCTGGCGCACGCGTTCCAGCTCCGCCTCGCGCCGGGCCGCACGTTCAGCGAACTGCGGGTCCGACACCGCCGCCTTGGGCTTCATCTTGGCCAGCAGAGCCTTCTTGGCCTCCGCGGCGGTCTTCAGGCGTTCGGTGAAACCCGTACGTTCGTCTTGGTTCATGTGGAGCTCTCATCAGGTTGCGCCGTCAGGACGGCCGCGGAGGAGGTGGTTTCAGAGCCGGCGACTTCACCCGAAGCGACCGCTGCGGCAGGGGGGTGGAAGGTGGCGGCGCAGATGGCCGCCAGGTGGCGGCGCACGGAATAGGTGGCCAGCAGGGCGTCAACCGCGCGGCAGCCCTCGACCTTGAGGCGACGCTTCAGGTCGGCGAGATCGGCGACCTCACCGGAGCGGGCGAGGAAATAGGCGCGTTCAAGGGTCGACATGGGCATCCTCTCAAGTTCGGCGGGACCGTGGGTCCCAGGCGAAGCTCAGGGCCGGGTCGGTCGTGCAAAGGCCTCGGCGCCCCCGGCCCGGCGGCGCTCAAAATTCAGCAGTGCGGGCAAGGATCGAAATAGGCTCGGGCTCGATCCGGAGAACAAGCGTGGAGAGCGACCGAACTCATGCAATGTGACAGCACCCTAACACCTCAGGGCGGCAAAGGCCAGCACCCTGCCTCGCCAGACGGCTCGGTCGGGGGCCTGACCATATGACTCTCAGCGGAACTGAACCGACAGGCCCGACCGTCCTATGCCGAACCGGCCCTACGCCCTGGCGTCCGCCTCCCATACCTTGAAGTCCGGATCATCCAATAGCCGTTCCACATAGGCTGTGCAGACTCCCTCATCACCATAGTCCGAAAGCGCCTGGCCATAGGTGCGCAGGCGGGTGGCCACCGGGGTGAAGAAGGCGTCGGCTATGGACCAGGGGCCGGCCAGATAGGGTCCGCCATACCGCTCCAGCATCATGGTCCACAGGCGCAGCAGCTTACGGATATCGGCCTGGGTCGCCTCCGACAGCACCTTGACCTCCGGGGCCTGATCCAGCGCCATGGGACATTCCGCGCGCAGAGACATGAATCCGGAATGCATCTGCGCGCAGGCGGATCTGGCCTGGGCCCGGGCGGCGGAGTCCCTGGGCCAAAGCCCCGCCCCCGGAAAGCGCTCGGCGAGATATTCGCAGATGGCCAGGGAGTCCCAGATGATCAGGTCGCCGTGCTTCAGCACCGGCGCCAGGCCGGACGGGGCATAGGGGACGAGCTCGGCCTGGGTCGCCTCGCCGCGCCGCAACTCGACTTCGGTCTCGGTGAAGGTGGCGCCGGTCCTGCGCAGCACAAGCCAGGGTCGAAGCGACCAGGTCGACCAGCGCTTGGTGCCGATAATCAGCTCCATCCCAACCTCCTCGAAATCCGGGTATCGCACTTGCCCAACCCGGACAGAGCCTGTCTAGAGTGGGTCAATCATAAAAAATGGACGCCCAGGAGACATCGTCAATGACGGACACGACCGCCCCCGGGGCGATAAGCCCAGACGCCGTAGCGGCCGAGCCGGAGGGCATCCGCCCCCTGACCTCCCCGGTCCGTAGCTATGCCATGAGCCTGCTGCTCGGCATCTACACCATCAATTTCCTGGACCGGCAGGTGGTCAATATCCTGGCCGAGCCGATCAAGCTGGACCTGGGCCTCGCCGACTGGCAGCTCGGTCTGATGAGCGGCCTGGCCTTTGCGCTCTTCTATACGATCCTTGGCATTCCGATCGCCCGCCTGGCCGAGCGGGGCAATCGCCCCTTGATCATCGGGACGGCCGTGGCGGTGTGGAGCGGGTTCACCGCCCTGTGCGGACTGGCGCAGAATTTCACTCAGCTGATCCTGTTCCGCATCGGCGTGGGCGTTGGCGAGGCGGGCTGCACCCCGCCGGCGCACTCCCTGATCAGCGACTATGTGCCCAAGGAGAGACGTTCCACGGCGCTTGCCTTCTATTCCATGGGCGTGCCGATTGGCGGCCTCATGGGCCTGATCCTCGGGGGCCTGGTCGCCGACGCCTATGGCTGGCGCGTGGCCTTCCTGGTGGCCGGCGCCCCCGGCATCCTGTTCGCCCTCCTGGCGATCTTCACCCTGCCCGAGCCCCGCAAGGAGCTCGCCCGCCGGACCGCCAAGATCCATGCCAATTCGGCGACCTTCGGCGAAACCATGGCCTTCCTGCGCGGCCAGAAGACCTTCTGGTACATCTCGTTTGCCGCCGCCGTGAAGGCCTTCATCGGATTCGGCCACGCCCCGTTCACCGCCTCCTTCTTCCTGCGCAACTATCCCGACCAGGTGCAGTCCCTGGCCTCCACGGTTGGCGCCACCGTCGGTTACAATCTCCAGTCCATTGGCTTCCTGGGCCTGGCGCTTGGCCTGATGTCGGGCATAGCCGGCGCCGCGGGCTCTTGGCTTGGCGGCTTTATCGCCGACAAGTTCGCCGCCCGTGACCTGCGCGCCCAGATGGTCGCCCCGGGCGTTGCCTCCCTGGTCACCATCCCCATCTTCATCGCGGCCATGACCATCGGCAGTGTGCCCCTGGCGCTGGTGCTGCTGACCATCAATGGCCTGCTGAGCAGCCTCTGGTTTGGCCCGGTCTTTGGTACGGCCCAGTCCATCGTGCCGCCGCACATGCGCGCCACGGCCTCGGCCGTCCTGCTGTTCACCATCAACCTGATCGGCCTGGGCCTTGGGCCGCTGGCGGTCGGCCTGCTCAGCGACTATTTCGCCCTGGGCATGGACATGGGCTCCGGGGAAGGCATCCGTTGGGCGCTGATGGTCTCAGCGACCGTCGGCCTGGTGGCGACCTATTGCTTCTGGCGCGCCACCCTGACCATCCGCCAGGACCACGTGGGCTGATCCCGTTCC
This sequence comes from uncultured Caulobacteraceae bacterium, assembly GCA_947085575.1. Classification (GTDB taxonomy): domain Bacteria; phylum Pseudomonadota; class Alphaproteobacteria; order Caulobacterales; family Caulobacteraceae; genus Phenylobacterium. Next base: position 66,355 of record CAMTXB010000008.1, on the reverse strand, counting down.
GCCCGGCGCCCCCGCGCGGCGCCGGGCGGACTGTCCCTGTACGCGCCCTTTAGGGCGCCAGCGGCCTCCAGGAGAGGGCGGACCCCTTCGTCTTGACAGGCGGGCGCCTTGGCCTCCATCAGCCGGTGTCCAAGGAGCCCGCCCATGATCCCCCGCTATGCCCGCGCCGAAGCCGCCGACATCTGGTCCCCCCAGACGCGGTTCAAGATCATGTTCGAGATCGAGGCGCACGCGGCCGACGCCATGGCCGAGCTCGGGGTGATCCCGAAATCCGCCGCCGAGACCATCTGGGCCAGGGGCCGCGACGTGATCTGGGACGCCGAGCGCATCGACGCCATCGAGCGAGAGGTGAAGCATGACGTCATCGCCTTCCTGACCCATGTCACCGAGGTGGTCGGCCCTGAAGCCCGTTTCCTGCACCAGGGCATGACCTCATCGGACGTCAATGACACCGCCCTGGCGGTCCAGCTCAGCCGGGCGACCGACCTGCTGATCGAGGATGTGGATCTGGTTCTGGCCGCCCTGAAGGCCCGCGCCTTTGAGCATCGCATGACGCCTTGCGTGGGTCGCAGTCACGCCATCCATGCCGAGCCGACCACCTTTGGCCTCAAGCTCGCCGGCCACTATGCCGAGTTCCAGCGCGCGCAGGAGCGCCTGGCCATGGCCAGGTTCGAGATCGCCACCTGCGCCATTTCCGGCGCCGTGGGCACCTTTGCCAATGTCTCCCCGCAGGTGGAAGCCCATGTGGCTGAAATGATGGGTCTGGCGGTGGAACCCGTCTCCACCCAGGTCATCCCCCGGGATCGCCATGCCGCCTATTTCTGCGCCCTGGCCGTCGTCGCCTCGTCCATCGAGCGTCTGGCCGTGGAGATCCGCCACCTGCAGCGCACCGAGGTGCTGGAGGCCGAGGAGCCCTTCGATCCGGGCCAGAAGGGCTCCAGCGCCATGCCCCACAAGCGCAACCCGATCCTCACCGAGAACCTGACCGGCCTGGCCCGCCTGATCCGCTCGGCCGCCGTCCCGGCGCTGGAGAATGTCGCCCTCTGGCATGAACGGGACATCAGCCACTCCTCGGTGGAGCGCGGCATCGCGCCGGACGCCACGATCCACATGGACTTCGCCCTTCGTCGGCTGGCCGGGGTAATGCAGCGGCTGGTGGTCTATCCGGAGAACATGGCCAGGAACCTCGACCGCCTGGGGGGCCTCGTTCACTCCCAGCGGGTGCTGCTGGCCCTGACCCAGAAGGGCGCCTCCCGGGAGGGCGGCTATGCCGCCGTCCAGCGCAACGCCATGAGGGTCTGGCGCGGCGAGGGCAATTTCCTCGACTTCCTCAAGGAGGATCCAGAAATCACCTTGGCCGATGAGGAACTCGAGGCCCTGTTCGACCTCGGCTATCACTTCAAGCATGTGGACACGGTGTTCGCCCGGGTGTTTGGCGAACAGGCCTGAGGCGATGAGGGTCTGGACCCATGTCTTCAGGCGCGCTCGACCACAGGGGCGGAGAACCGTCCTTACGGCGCGCGCTTGAGGTCTGCGGGTCTCCCGGCCGCGGCCGGGTTGGTCGCCTATTGGCCGGTGCGGAACTGTTCGCGGGCCTGGGCCAGGAACTCGTCCATTTTCATGCGGACTTCGCCCTCGGTGACCTGGACGCCAGATCCCTTCAGGTCTTCGAAGACCTTGCGGAAGACGTCCTCTTCGCCGGGCTGCTCCAGATCAGAGCGAACCACCGCCTGGGCATAGGTCGCCACGCGGTCATCGGCCAGGCCCATAAGGCCAGCCGCCCATTCGCCGAGCATGCGGTTGCGCCGCGCGCTGGCCTTGAATTCCTGTTCCTGATCGAGCGCGAACTTCCTTTCGAAGCCCTTCTCACGATCGTCAAAGGTGGTCATGCGGTCCCCGATAAGCGATACATCGAAGGCTGCATACCTCCGGGCGACGCGCGTCGCAATCGAAACAGGCGAGTTGCCTGACGTTCGCATCGGCGCTCCAGGCCCGCCTGGTGCGCGGCGCGCGCAAGGTTTGCGCCGCAGGCGCCCATCCGCTAACTTCCCACCGCCTCATGTCGAACGAGAGGCCGAGTCGGAACCGCGCGTGGAGACCGCTGCGCGCGTTTTTTCATTTCCGATGGCGGCAAGCCCTCGTTCCGGGAGAAGGCGTTGCAGATGACCCGCCGCAAAAAGATTTACGAGGGCAAGGCCAAGATCCTCTACGAGGGTCCCGAGCCCGGCACCCTGATCCAGTACTTCAAGGACGACACCACCGCCTTTGACGCGACGAAAAAGGCCGTGCTGGAAGGCAAGGGCGTCATCAATAACCGCATCAGCGAGTTCGTGATGACCCGGTTGAACTCCATCGGGGTACAGAACCACTTCATCAAGCGGCTGAACCTGCGCGAGCAGCTGATCCGCGAGGTGGAGATCATTCCGCTGGAGGTGGTGTGCCGCAACATCGCCGCCGGCTCGCTTTCGAGTCGACTGGGCCTGCCGGAAGGCCAGGCCCTGCCCCGCTCGATCATCGAGTTCTTCCTGAAGGACGACAAGCTCCACGACCCGATGGTCACCGAGGAGCACATCACCGCCTTCAACTGGGCTTCGACCCAGGAGATCGACGACATCATGGCCCTGACGCTTCGGGTGAACGACTATCTCACCGGCATGTTCGGCGCCGTCGGCATCACCCTGGTGGACTTCAAGATCGAGTTCGGCCGCGTCTGGGAGAACGACTTTAGTCGCGTCATCCTGGCCGATGAGATCAGCCCCGATTCCTGCCGCCTGTGGGACTCCGCGACCAACGAGAAGCTCGACAAGGACCGCTTCCGCCGGGACCTGGGCGACGTGATTGAGAGCTATACGGAGGTGGCGCGACGCCTGGGCATCATGAAGGAAATGCCCACCGTGATCCAAGGAGGACTGCACTAGTGAAGGCCAAGATCCACGTGTTCCTCAAGCCGGGGGTTCTGGACGTCCAGGGCAAGGCCGTCGAGCAGGCCCTGCATGGTCTGGGCTGGACCGGCGTCGAGGGCGTCCGGGTCGGCAAGACCATCGAGTTCGATCTCGCCGCCAAGGACCGCGCCGCCGCTGAGGCCGAGGTCAAGTCCATGTGCGACAAGCTGCTGGCCAATAGCGTGATCGAAAATTATCGGGTCGAGCTGGCGTGAAGGCCTGGGGCGCCCTGAGGCCTGTCCTGCTGGCGCTTGGCCTTTCGGCCTGCGCGCCGTCGGACCCGGACCCGGTCGCGGCCTATGGGCTTGACTGCACAAGGGGGTTCGAGGCCATTCGCGCCGAGGTCATTGCCCGTCCGAGCGTGAAGCCGGCGCCAGCCTCGCCAGGAGAGCCCTACGAAATCTTCAATGAAGCCAGCGGCCGGGCCTCCTACATCCTTACCCGGCCCGGAGCGCCGGCCCATCCGGCGGTGTTCATCCAGACCGCCACGCGACGTGACGGAACCCGGGTGATGGAACATGAGGGCTGCGCCTTGGGTGATCGGGCCGCCTACGACCAGCTTCTGGCCTATTGGGAGTCGGTTGCCGCCACACGGTGACCCCTTTCCTCCCGGCCCTGCCGCCGGCCCAACTCTGGAACGATCAGGTTCGAACGCGACATGAAAGCCGCCGTCATCGTCTTCCCCGGCTCCAACTGCGACCGCGACTGCAAGGTCGCCCTGGAGCGCTCCACCGGCGCAAGGGTGGAGATGGTCTGGCACGGGGACACCGCCCTGCCCTCGGACCTCGACCTCATCGTCCTGCCGGGGGGGTTTTCCTACGGAGACTATCTGCGCTGCGGCGCCATGGCGGCCCTGTCGCCGGTGATGGCCGACGTCAAGGCCGCCGCCGAGCGGGGCGTGGCCACCGTGGGCATCTGCAACGGATTCCAGGTGCTCTGCGAGGCCGGCCTCCTGCCCGGCGCCCTGTTGCGGAATGAGCGTCTCAAATATGTCTGCAAGCCCGTGGCGCTGGAGGTGACCAACGCCCAGACCCGCTTCACCTCGGGCTATGGCGGCCGGCGCGAGGCGGTCATGACCGTGGGCAATGGCGAGGGGAACTACTTCGCCGATGAGGCCACCCTCGAACGGCTTGAAGGCGAGGGTCAGGTCGTCTTCCGCTACCGCGACAATCCCAACGGCTCGGCCCGGGACATCGCCGGCATCATCAATGATCGGGGCAATGTGCTGGGCATGATGCCCCACCCCGACCGGGCCTTTGAGGCCGAGCTGGGCTCCGCCGACGGGGCCATACTGTTCCAGAGCGCCCTGGCCAGCGCCTGACGCAAGGGGGCGAACCGCGCCCGTCCAGCGAACGCTGCAATAGATTGGTCTGATCGGCCCAAGCGGGCTATGCGCAGTGTCATGTCGTCTGCCGAGTCCGCTCCTCCGCCCCCCGGCGCCCTGGCCGTCCCGGTCCTGATGGGCGTGGTGTTCCTCAGCCTGATCGGCTTTGGCGTGGTGATCCCGCTGCTGCCCTTCTATGCGACGGTATTCGACGCCACGGCCTGGCAGGTCACCCTGATGTTCGCCGTGTTCGCCGCGGGCCAGTTCTTTGGCGAGCTGATCTGGGGCCGACTGTCGGACAAGATCGGCCGCAAGCCGGTGATCCTGGGGACCATCATCATGGCGGCCCTCGGCTATGTCGCCCTGGCCTTCGCCCCCAACATATGGCTCGCCATCGCCGCCCGGGCCGTGGCCGGGGTGTTCAGCGGCAATATCTCCACCATCCAGGGCTATATCGTGGACGTCACGCCGCAGGAGAAGCTGGCCGGTCGTCTCGGCCTGATCGGCTCGGCCTTTGGCATCGGCTTTGTGGTCGGCCCCCTGCTCGGCGGACTCATGGCGCGACCGGAACTGGGGGCTGCGGGCTTTCAGCCGCCCCTGCTGACGGCGGCGGCGCTCTGTATCGCCGGAGCCATGGGGGCTGCGGTGTTCGTTCGCGAGAGCCACTCGCCGGCGGCGGCCCCTGCCCGGCGGCCTGGCCCGCTTCAGGCCCTGGCCCAGACCATCGGCGATCCCACCCTGCGCCGGCTGATGGCCGGGACATTTCTCTCCTTTGCGGGATTTTCGGCCATGTGGTCGATCTTCGGGCTCTGGGGCGCGGCGGAGTACGGCTGGGGTCCGAAAATGATCGGATTTGTCATGGCCCTGACCGGCGTGGCCGCCGCCGCCAGCCAGGGGCTGCTGTCGGGATGGGCCGTGCGACGCATTGGTGAGCGGCGAACAGTGCTGATCGGCCTGACCGTGACCGCAGCCTTTCTGTTCCTGGAGGCGCTAAGACCGCCGGCCACCCTCGCCATCATCCTGATGATCGTGCTGGTGATCGGCCATACGACCAGTCAGCCGGCGACCTCGGCCCTGATCTCCCGGGCCGCGCCAATGGGTCGACAGGGGGAAACCCTGGGGGCCAACAACGCCTCCAGCGCCGCCGCCCGGGTCCTTGGGCCTGTGATGGCGGGGTTCCTGTTCTCAGGGATCGGGACCTGGGCGCCCTTCGTCCTGGCCGGCATACTGATGTTGCCGGCCGCGATCCTCATCGGCCTGAAGGGACGAGGTTGACATCCGGCGGCGTGACGCCCCCGCAGGCGACTGTTCACCAGATGGGGTGACGGGTTCACGGCGACAGACCCGTTCCTGAATCCGCCCGCCAGGCTGACTGATTCCAACCGCCCCAAATCCTGACCGCCGTCTGCCTCTTGGGACTGTCAGGAATTTCGTGTGGGGGCCGGGCATGACGGGAGAAAGGGAGATGTCCCATGTCCCGGCACACCGAGCCCTTGAGTCAGCGGCGATTGGCATTACCCCGGACCGGTGCAACGGTCGGGGGGTTGGTTTGGCCTGGCATTCCGGCCTATGAACCAGTCTCTTTCTGGAGTCGCCGACCATGTCTGCCGAGACACCCCCCGACCGCCTGGCCACCAACCCAGACAGCCCGCACTATGATGAGGCCATCCTGGCGCGCGGCGTTGGGATCCGTTTCAAGGGCGTCGAAAAGACCAATGTGGACGAGTACTGCGTCAGCGAAGGCTGGGTGCGGCTGGCGGTGGGCAAGACCCTGGACCGCAGGGGCAACCCGGTCACCGTGAAGCTCCAGGGCGAGGTTGAGCCCTACTTTCGAGATGTGGCCGACTGAGGCTGAGACGGGTTCAGCTTATCGCCGGCGAGCCGGGCGCCATCGACCGTCCTGCACCCCCGTCTTGGGCCGGCGGGATCATTGATGCTATCGTGCCGAACCGCCGGTACGAGGTCTGGAATTGGTACTGATCGCCTCCGCATTCGCCCTGACCCTGCTGGCCCAGGAGGGTCGGGCCACCTTGCAGTCCTGCGTGTTGGAGGCGGACGGCTGGGTCTGCCGCTATCGGGCGCCCGAGGCGATCTACCGTCTGCAGCCGGTGACGCCCCTACCGGCCCCGGCCCCTGGGCCGCCAGCCGCCCCCCCTCCGGAGCCGCCGCGTGTCAGCGCTGATGCGGAGGCTGCACGTCAGGCCCGCCTGATCAGCCGTTGCGCCGATGCCCACTGGCTGTCCCTGTGCACCCCCGACGATCGCCGGGAGGCCAAGGCCCTGCAGGCGCGGGCCGCGGCGCGGGAGGCCCTGCGACGGGAGGTCGCCAGCCTGGTGGCCAAGGATCAATGCCCTGAAGCGGTCAAGGTGGCCCTGGAAGGGGGAGATTTCGACCTCGCCCGGGAGATCCGCGCCTTCTGCGCCCCATCGAACTGAGGCCTGAAAGGGAATTGCCTCCGCGGGTCTGGCCCTGTCGGCCTTGCGCCCATGAAAGAGCCGCCACCCCTGGGGGCGGCGGCTTCCATTCGAGTGGCTTGCCTGACCTGGTCAGGCCCAGCGGACGATCAGGGACGGGCGACCGGACCGCAGACCCGACCATCGGGACAGGGGGCGATATGGACCTGCGGCGGCTCCACCGTCACCTGCGACGGCTTCACCCGGACATCGGGGGCGTGCAGGTAGATCTGGGCCGGGGCCACGCGGATCGGCGGGGCTTCCACATAGATCGGCGGCCCCTGAATATCGATCCGGCCCGAGGGCACATAGACCGGCGGGGAGTGAATCCGGACGGCGGGACCGCCCGTATGGCGGACATGCCATGGCACGCCCGGCGTATAGAAGACGTGCTCCTGCGGGCAGTAGCAGTTGGCGTGCCCCGGGTGGCCAGGATGGGATGGAGGGCAGTTCTGATAGCTGGGCTGAGCCGCCGTCGGGTGATACTGGGCGCTGGCCGCACCAGCCGTAGCCAGAACGGCGAAAACCGCCAATGACGCTGTCTTGAGCATAAGAAACCATCCCCCAATCTGATCATTCAAGGGCTGGCGAACGGCCTTCAGCCCCCACGCTGACAGAACCTTGTTAGGGGGGAATACCCGACCTGACAAGTTTCGTTAACCATAGCTATCATGAAGGTTAATCGGCGGGTTCATGGGGCGCCGACATGTTCGCCTGAAAGGCGAGCAGCCCAAGGAGGCTTCAACTGTGGCGCGTCATACCCTCGCCTGGGTCCGGCGGTCCATGGCCTGCAGAACGTGCTCCGCCAGTTGCTCGGCCGCAGCCGGGATGGCTCCCCTGGGGCGCATCAGGGCGATCTCAGCGTCCGCCAGGGGCGGCAGGCCGCATTCTTCGCCGAGGACGACCAGGTCCGGCGGCGCCATGTCCCGTGGCAGGACCGTGGCCCCCAGACCCGCGCGCAGGGCCGCTTGCTGGCCGGCGAGGGAGGGACTGGTATAGGCGGCCCGCCACGCCAGACCCCTGGCTTCCAGGGCGGCGATCGCCCGCTTGCGATACACACAGGGCGACGGCGCCAGAACCAGAGGAATGCGCGCCCCGGAGGTCATGACCGCCGCGTCCGCAGCAACCCACACCAAGGGCTCGCGCCACACCCGAACGCCCATGTCAGGTCCAAGGGGCTCGCGCTTGACCAGCACAATGTCGAAAGCCCCGTCCCGCAGCCCTTCCAGGAGGCGCAGGGTCAGGTCGCAGGTGACGGTCATCGCCACCTGAGGATGGGCCCTGACGAACGCGCCCAGAATCTCCGGCAGGTAGAGGGTGGCGAAGTCCTCGGGGGCGCCCAGTCGAACCTCGCCCGCCAGATCATCCCCGCGAAGGCCGGCGATGATCTCGTCGTTCAGGCGAAGCAGACGGCGCGCCTGCGGCAACAGTCCCTCGCCATCCACCGTCAGCACCACCCGGCGAGGATCGCGGGTAAACAGCGTCGCCCCCAGTCGCCCCTCCAGGCGGCGCAACTGAAGGCTGACGGCCGATTGGGTGAGCCCCAGCCGTTCCCCTGCCCGGGTGAAGTTCTGGGTCTCTGCAATGGCGACAAAGGTGCGGACGAGGTCCAGGTCCAGGGTCTCGAACCGCGCGCGCTCTGACATGATCAACTATCCTAACTCAAATCCGCCCGGAGACCGAACGGCCGGACCATTACGCCGCCGCCAGATCGCCAGATCGCCCGATTGCAGGTCGAAGTCCGCGTCGGTCCGGTTTGGCGTGGGTCTAGAACCTGACGGGCGAAAGCCCGGCCTCGGCGAGAAACATCTGCCCTTTCAGGGCCAATCTGCGACGCTTCAGGTCCTGCAAGCGCGCAGCGTCAGGGGCGTCGAGGCATTCTTCCTGGCGGATGGCGTTATCAAGCCGGCGATGCTCATTCCTCAAACGGTACAGACGTATCCGGTCCATTCATGGGCTCCTCGAAAGTAGAGGGCGCGCCCGACCTGAGGATCCCGCCTGTCGACTGGGGGGAATGACCTTGAGACCCTTTTCGCAGCCGGACGCGCCCGCTGCGGTCCGACATCGCGACCCCGATGGTCGCCAGAGGGGCCCGGCCCGCTCTATGATGTGGCCGGAGGGTTTGGCCCCATGCAAGCCAAACCGTCATTTCAAACCGTTATTGTGCTGATGAGTTTCTGATGGCTGTTGATGTGAAGCGGGATGATGCCGGCTCATGGCAATCATCGTCGATCACCCTGATGACAGTCGCAGCTACCTCACCATGTCTACCCTCATAACCGCCATCTGTGGCGGAGAAGGGAGAAACAGATGTTGAGCAAAATGTGGAGTGTGACCAGCGCCCTCATGCTTGCGGGTCTGATCGCGTGGCTCTGGGCCTATCCCAAACTCTTTGCCGGCCAAGAGATCCATCAGGTCTTCAGTTGGAGCGCGCTCCTCACCGGCCATGACTTCATGGAGACCTATGTCCGCTGGGCCGCCGGCGCGGTGGCCCTGGCCGCCATCGTCACCCTGCTGATTGGCCGGACCCGGCTGCTGGGCGGCTATATCGCTGCCGGCTTATCGCTGTTCTATGTGGTCCTGCACGCGACCCCGTGGCTTGGGGCCGCCATTCCGGCCCAGGAGGTTCTGGTCAATGGCCTGCAGATGGGGCACAGCCCTGAGCAGATCCTCGCCGCCGCCCGGCCTGATGATGTACCCATCATCATGACCCTGCTGAACGGCACTCTTGCTGGCTTGGTCATCGTCGCTGAGCTTGGCCGTCGCCAGGAGGCCCAGGCGCCGCGCAAGACCAAGGCCCTGGTGCTGAACTGAATCGCCCCGGCCTGACGCCGGCAATCGGGCGCCGCAGAACCTCGGCTCTGCGGCGCTTTCAGTCCTGGGTCAGGGCATCAAGAGGCTGTCGCTGGACAGGGCAAGCCTCGTCCGAACTCGGGGCTGTCGGCGCTCAAACCATGAATTTTGAAACATGCTCTAGATTCAAAAGTTTGCGCGCGTTTCGACCGCAATACCGGGTTTCACTTTTGCCGAACGCGCTCTAGAACCGCGCCATGACCGCTGCGCCTGCGAAATCCCTGGCCGATACGGCCGCTGAGTTCGGCCTCAAGGCCGAGGAATATGATCTGATCCTTAAGCGCCTGAATCGCGAGCCGAACCTCGTGGAGCTGGGCGTTTTTTCGGTCATGTGGAGCGAGCACTGCTCCTACAAGTCCAGCCGCAAACATCTGGGCAAGTTTCCCACCACGGGACCCCGGGTGATTCAGGGACCCGGCGAGAACGCCGGGGTGGTGGATATTGGCGATGGCCAGGCCTGCGTCTTCAAGATGGAGAGCCATAACCACCCGTCCTATATCGAGCCCTACCAAGGGGCAGCCACTGGGGTCGGGGGCATAATGCGCGATGTCTTCACCATGGGCGCGCGTCCCATCGCGCTGCTGAACGCCCTCCGCTTTGGCGATCCCGGCCACCCAAAGACCAGGCGTCTGGTCTCTGGCGTCGTCGCCGGCATCGGTGGCTACGGCAATTGCGTCGGTGTCCCCACCGTGGCCGGGGAGACCAATTTTCACCGGGGCTATGACGGCAACATCCTTGTCAACGCCATGTGCGTGGGCCTCGCCGATGCGGACAAGATCTTCTACTCCGCCGCCCCTGGCCCTGGCCTGCCGGTGGTCTATTTCGGCTCCAAGACCGGCCGTGACGGCATTCATGGCGCCACCATGGCCTCGGCCGAATTTGATGACGCCTCCGATGAGAAGCGCCCCACCGTCCAGGTCGGCGACCCCTTCGCCGAAAAGCTGCTGATCGAAGCCACCCTGGAATTGATGGCCTCGGGCGCGGTGGCCGCGATCCAGGATATGGGCGCGGCGGGCCTCACCTCATCCTCCGTCGAGATGGCCGGCAAGGGCGGGGTGGGCATCGAGCTTGATCTCGACGCGGTCCCGCAGCGCGAAGTGGGCATGAGCGCCTATGAAATGATGCTCTCGGAGAGCCAGGAACGCATGCTGGCCATCCTCAAGCCCGGCCGCGAGGCCGATGGCCAGCGCATTTTTCAGAAGTGGGGCCTGGACGCGGCCACCATTGGCCAGACCACAGACACCGGCCGCATCGTGCTCAGACACCAGGGCGTCGTGGTCTGCGACCTGCCGCTGGCCCCCCTGTCCGAGGACGCGCCGCTCTATGACCGCCCCTGGGTCGCACCGGCCCTGCAGCCTGCCCTGGCGCCTGCCGATGTGGCCGAGCCGGCGGACTACGCCGCCGCCGTCCGTCAGCTTATGGGCAGCCCGGACATGGCCTCCAAGCGCTGGATCTGGGAGCAGTACGACCGCCACGTCATGGCCGACACCATGGAAGATTCCGCCACCGGCGCCGATGCTGGCATCGTGCGGGTGCACGGGACCCGCAAAGCCCTGGCCGTCACCTCAGACTGCACCCCGCGCTATGTGCTGAACGATCCCTTCGAAGGGGGAAAGCAGGCGGTGGCCGAGGCCTGGCGCAATCTCACCGCCGTGGGCGCCGATCCCATCGCCATCACCGACAATCTGAATTTCGGCAATCCTGAGCGCCCCGAGATCATGGGCCAGATCGTCCGCGCCATCGAGGGCATGGCGCTGGCCTGCCGCGAGCTCGACTTCCCCGTCGTGAGCGGCAATGTCTCCCTCTATAACGAGACCAATGGACAGGCCATTCCGCCGACGCCCACCGTGGGGGCGGTCGGCCTGATCGCCAATTATGAGCGCCGGGCCGACTTCTCCAGCCTCAAGCCGGGGGACACACTTGTCCTGGTGGGCGAGACCTGTGGGGCCCTGGGCGCCAGCATGTATCTGCGCGAGATCCTGGGACGGGAGGACGGGGCGCCGCCGCCCGTTGACCTCGCCCAGGAGCGCAAGGTGGGCGACTTTGTCCGCGACCTGATCAAGGGCGAGCAGATCGCCGTCGTCCATGACCTGTCCGATGGCGGGCTCATCGCCGCCGCCGCCGAGATGGCGCTCGCATCTGGGGTGGGCGTGACATTGACCCTGGCTGGCGAACTCCCCGCCCATGCGGAGCTGTTTGGCGAGGACCAGGCCCGCTATCTCCTGGCGGTCGCTGACGCCGAGCCGCTCCTGGCCGCCGCGCGCGCGGCCGGCATTGCGGCAAGGCCGATCGGTGAAGCCGGCGGCGAGGCGTTTGGCGTGCGGGGTCTGTTCCAACTGCCGCTTTCGCAACTTCGCGACGCATACGAGGGGTGGATGCCGGCGTACATGAACTAGGCGTCGCCGCCCCGGGGCCGCCCCGTGATAGGTCGTCATGTCCCAGAGCCTCCCCCGCCTCGCCGCGCCGCTCATCCTGCTTAGCCTGGCCGCCTGCGCCGGACCGCCCGTGCAGGGGCAGTTCCTGACCTCCTATGAGGGTCTTGTCCCCCGCACCGACCTGGTGCGCGCCGGCGCCCTCGACCGGACCGACCCTGTGGCCCTGACCAAGGTTCAGCGCGTGCGGATCGAGCCAACGGTCTTTTCCCCCCGCGCCGGGGCCGCCGCCTGGATGACGCCCACCGAGCAGACTGCGGTCCTGCGCGAGGTGGACGCCCAGCTATGCTTTGAACTGTCGGAGCGCTTTGAGATCGTCAGTCCGCCGGCGCCTGCGGGCGCCCACCGGGTGCGCGCCGCCGTCACCGAGGTGATCCCCACCGGCCGGGTCGGTTCAGCGGCCTCGGCGGCGGCCGCCTTCTTCATCCCTGGCCCCATCGGCATCCGTGTCCCTGGCGCCCTGGGCGGCCTGGGGGCCGAGGCTGAGCTGCTGGATCCAGCCGGCCAGCAGGTGGCCGCCGTCGTCTGGCGTCGCACCGCCACCGCCATTGGCGCCGATAATCCCTCCCTCAGCCGGATCGGCGACGCCCTGCAGTTCGTCGAGCCCTTCGCCGACGCCGCAGCCGCCGCCATGACGCCCGAGGGTCACACCGCCCGCACGATCACCTCTGAGACCGACCCCTGCCGGGAGTTTGGCGCCCGGTTCCGCCCAGAGGGCTTTGGCGCGCGCCTTATCACCGGCCTCTATGTGCCCGAGGCCAGCGCCGCACGGCCGGCCGAGACCGCGCCGATCCCGTCCCCAGCGCCCCCGCCGTGACGGCTTCCAGCGCGCCAGACGGCGCCACCCAGTCCGGGGCGGCCGCCTCTGCAGAGCTGTGGCGAAACCTGCCGTCCCTGCGCCCCCTGGGCCGGATGACAGCCTGGCCGCGCCTGCCGGCGGCGCTGGAGATCGCCTACCGGGGCTTTCTGCGCCTGCGTCCCCGGCTACAGGGGCTGGCGCGGCGCTGGGAGGCCCGTCGCCGGCCGGTTCCGGCCGCGTGCGCCGCCAGGTCCAGCGCCGGCGCTAAGCCCGGTCGCGGGCCTCACCGCCGATAGCCCTCTCCTCGACCTGCCGCTAAGATCACGGGCGCTCAGGGCGCAACAGGGGGGCGGCGGCATGGCGGGCCTGAAGGACAAGCGCGGCTTTATCGACAAGGACCGCCTCGACCTCACCGAGCGCAAGGCTGTCGAATACTGGATGAAGCGCTGGGGCGTCACCCGCGACCAGATCACCGCAGCCCACCGGAAGGTAGGCCGGATGACCAAGGACATCGCCACCGAACTGGGCAAGCGCCGCTGAACCCCCTCTGCCGCCCGCAAAGCCTGCGGCGGTCAGGCCTCCGTCGCCCGGCGCAGCAGGTCCAGCGCCCCGGCAGCGAAGGCGTCCATATTGGCCGCCCGATCATCCGATCCGGTCCTCAAGGTGATGACCAGCTCGAGAGGCCCGGACACCGCGATGCAGGTGTGGCCCGCCGGATCGCCATAGCCGTTGCCAGTGGGACCCGCCGCACCCGTCTCCGAAAGGCCCCAGTCGGCGCCGAACCGCTCGCGCACCGTGCGCGCCAACAGCAAAGCATAGGGTTCGGAGGCCGAGCGCATGCCGGCCACCGCCTCCCGAGGGATCTCCAGCAGGCTCATGCGGGCCTTGCCCGTATAGACTACCGCGCCGCCGAGATAATAGGCCGAGGCCCCCGGCACGGCGAGCAGCGCCGCCGAGATCAGCCCGCCGGAGGAACTTTCGGCCACCGCCACCGTCTGCCCGCCGGCCTTGAGCTGCTCACCCACCGCCGTCGCCAGTTCCGCCAGATTGCCCATGTGCGTCTCCCACCCGTTTTCGCCGCCAGCTTTAGAGCATGAACGTCTTGGCCGCAGGGCATCTACCGCCCATGATGGCGCCAATTAGAGCACCGCGTTTTTCGGGAGGATTTCTGACATGGACGCTCAATCAAAGTGGACGGGCCTGGACACCGGACGTCTCGCGCGCATCGCCGACCACCTGCAACGGAACTATATCGATCCCGGGAAGATCGCCGGCTGCCAGGTCCAGGTCGCCCGCCATGGCCACATCGCCTACGAAAAGGCCTTCGGCGCCATGGATGTGGAGCGGGCCAAGCCGATGCGCGACGACGCCATCTTCCGCATCTATTCCATGACCAAGCCGATCACCTCGGTGGCGCTCATGACCCTCTACGAAAAGGGCTATTTCCAGCTCAACGATCCCGTCAGCCGCTTCGTCCCCTCCTGGCGCAACCACCGGGTCTGGGTTTCCGGCGAAGGCGATGACCTGGTCACTGAGGCGCCGCACCGGCCGGTGTCATTCCGCGACGTGCTCACCCACACCGGCGGCTTCACCTATGGGGGCGGGCTGCCCGGCGTTGGCCTGCAGCATCCGGTGGACAAGATCTATCGCAGCCTGAAGGTCCGCTCGGTCGGCGGAGCGGACTCCATGCAGGAGTTCATGGACAAGCTTTCCCAGGTGCCCCTGCTCTATCAGCCGGGGACGCGGTGGATGTACTCGCTCTCCACCGACATCTGCGGCGCCCTGGTGGAGATTATCTCCGGCAAGCCCTTCGACCAGTATCTGCAGGAGGAGCTCTTCGAGCCCCTGGGCATGGTCGACACCGCCTTCCACGTCACGACGGACAAGGTGGATCGCTTCTGCGCCAACTATCAGCGCGGTCCCGACAAGAAGCTGAAGCTGATCGATGATCCCGGCGGCGACAGCCAGTTTGTCCGTGAGCCGGGCTTCAAGTCCGGCGGCGGCGGTCTGACCGGCACGGTGGCCGACTATGGCCGTTTCACCGAAATGCTGCGCCGGGGGGGTGAGATCGACGGCCACCGGATCCTGGGTCCCCGCACCTTGGAAATGATGCACATGAACCATCTGCCCGGCGGCAGGGACCTGACGAAGCTGGCCATCGGCGCCTTCTCCGAAACCGCCAACGAAGGTGTGGGCTTTGGCCTGGGCTTCGCCTCGACCATGGGCCAGGTGGAGACCGGATCCCTCGGCGTCGGGGACTATTACTGGGGCGGCGCAGCCTCGACCATCTTCTGGGTCGATCCCAAGGAGGACCTGACGCTGGTCTTCATGACCCAGTTGATGCCATCGGGCACCTTCAACTTCCGCGGCCAGCTCAAGGCCCTGATCTATTCGTCCATCACCGACTGATACAAGTTCAGCCCCGCGCCCGGGGCTGAGCCCATGGCCTCAGGTCCCGATCACGCCGCCGTCGTTCTTGGTGATGACCACCGTGGCCGAGCGGGGCACAGAGCCGTTGTAGTCGGGGAAGCCCGAGCCGTAGTCGCCAGCGGCGAACTGGGCCCCGGTGGCGTGGGCGCCCGGGTGCTGGAAGTTCACGAACATGGTCCTGCCGTCCGGGGTGGTGACCACGCCGGTGCACTCCTGTCCCCAGGGGCCGGTCATGAAGCGCCTGACTTCGCCGGTAATGGGATCGGCCGCCAGGAGCATGTTCATGCCGAAGGGCTTGAGCGGGCCATTATAGTCGGGTCCGATATCGCCCATGTCCGACTGGATCCAGAGCCTCGACTGGGCGTCGAACCAGAGGCCGTCGGGGCAGGCGAAGATGTTGTCCTCGTTCAGCGCCCCGCCATTGGCAAGCCTGGAGCTGTCTGTGTCCCCGGCCAGCAGGAACAGGTCCCAGGTAAAGCGGGTGGCCGTATGGTCGCCTCCCTCATAGGTCCAGCGGATGATCTGGCCGAAATTGTTGGCGGCCCGGGGATTGGCGGCGTCCACCTGGTCGGTCCTGCGGCGGGCGTTGTTGGTCAGGGTGAAATAGACCGCGCCGGTGCGGGGATCCACCGCGCCCCATTCGGGACGGTCCATCTTGGTGGCGCCCGCATGGTCGGCAGCCAGGCGGGTATTGACGAGAATGTCAGCCAGGTCCGCAAAGCCATTGGCCGGCGTCAGCCCGTTCTGCCCGGGCGCCAGGGCCAGCCACTGGCCTGTTCCGTCATCATTGAACCGCGCCACATAAAGCGTCCCCTGATCGAGGATCGCGCCATCGGTCTGGCCCGGCGCAAAACCGCCCGCCGACACGAACTTGTAGATATATTCGAACCGGGCGTCGTCACCGGAGTAGCAGACCACGGGTCTGCCGGGCGCCGCCGGGGCGAAGACCACGCCCTCGTGGGCGAAGCGGCCCAGATGGGTGCGCTTGATCGGCGCGGCCTCGGGATTGAACGGGTCGATCTCGGTCAGCCAGCCCATGGCGTTGGGTTCGTTGCGATAATCCTCGAGAGCTGAGGCCCCTTTTGCGGAGGCGTCGAAGCGAACGAACTCGTCCGCCCCCGACTTGGCCAGGTGCCAGCCAAAGCGGCCGCCCCGTGGGCCAGTCGGAACACCATAGCGGGCATGCTCGCGCGGAAGGTCCGGCTTCTGGTCGATCTTGTCGGTGTTCGCAAAATAGGCGGCCCAGTTTTCCTCGGCGGCCAGATAGGTGTTCCAGGGGGTGACCCCGTGGGCGCAGTTGTTCAGCGTGCCGCGCACCTTCGCCCCATCGGCGCTGAACCGGGTGCGCACATGGGGAGCGCCCCGCACCGGTCCGCTGAATTCAGCCACTGTCCCTGCGGTGATGCGACGGTTACGGGGATCGGAAACCACCGCCCAGGTCCCGTCGGCCTGTCGGGTGGTGCGATAGACTGAGACGCCATGGGCGGCGATCTCCATCCGCACCTCGTCATCGTCCCGCCGGCCCTCTGGGTCATAGACCACCTCGTGGCTTTCGAGCGGCTGGCCCTGATAGGCGGGCTTCTTGGCGTGGAGGAAGCGCGGCTCGATGTACTCGTGGTTCACCACGATCAGTCCGTCGCTTGAGGAACCATCGATGGGGAAGAAATGCATCCCGTCATGATGCTGCCCGATCTGATGCTCCTGGTCGGCGCCTGAGTTGGCGCCCGGACGCGAAGCGGGCATGGCTCCGGAGATCGGCGTACCGGTGGGACCCAGCACCTGGACGCTATAGCCCTCGGGCGTCACCACCCTGTCCTGATAGCTGACCGGAACAGGCTTGAAGCCCAACAGCGGCGAAGCCGCCGCCTTCGCCAGGGCAGGCTTAGGCGCCAGCGACCCCCCGATCAGGCCCGTGGCCAGCGTCGCCAGACCGCCCATCAGGAACTGCCGGCGGGCGAGACGGGCCTCCATCACCTCATAGAAGTTGCGGTTGGCCGAGCGGTTCGAAGGCGACTCGTCGCCATGCTGATAGCCCAGGGCCTGAGTGTGGTCGGGGTAGTCCCGCTCAAAGTCGCTCATCTCGGGCTTCCATACTGGCTGGGCTAGGTCGTGTCCCGCCCTGTCGCATATCCGCCCATTGTCACAGGGGGATGACCGGCGGAGGGAGGATCGGTCATTGGATGGCGTCGTCCGGGGCCGGGATGCTAGAACGCCATTAAGGATTTTCGGTCGATATAGCCTGGCAGTAGAGAGCGAATACCCATGCCCATGACCCAGGCTGACCTGGAAGCCTCCCTGCGTGAGGCGTTCCCAGACGCCCAGATCGTCATCGAGGATCTGGCCGGCGACGGCGATCACTATCGCGCGCGGATTGTCTCCAGGGCTTTCGCCGGTCTGGCGCGTGTTCGCCAGCACCAGCTGGTCTATGCCGCCCTGAAGGGAAAGATGGGCGGTGAACTGCACGCCCTCGCCCTTGAGACCTCCGTTCCAAGCTAGGCGGAGCAGACATGCGCTATCGTCCTTTCGGACTGTCCGGCAAGGCCGTTTCCGCGCTGAGCCTGCTGCTCCGCGATCAGGGTCGCGGTGTTCCTGCCGATGTCTGGCGGGGACTCACGTTCAGCGCCATGGAATGCGGGATCAACGCCTTTGAGGTGGAGGCCCGGGTGGAGCCCCTGGCCACGGGCTTCCGGCAGGGCCTGGAGAGCGTGGAGCGCCGCCTGTTGTTCGTCGCCTGGCGCATCTCCAGCGACGGACGCTCGCCCACGGACGCCAGGGCCATTGAACAGGCGGTTCGCGCGGGGCTGGCCCAGACCGGCGCAACCTATTTCGACCTCCTCACCCTGGACGAGGCCGCCTACGCGACCTTGACGGCGGAGGGCGCCCGGTTGCTGGAGGATGTGCGAAACGCCGGTCTTGCCCTCGAACTGGGCGTGTCAGGGGTCGGCGCCATCGTGGATCAGGCCGTCGCCAGCGGGGCCTTTGACGCCCTGTCGTCCCCGTTCAACCTGACCTCCGGCTGGGATGTCCGCCGCCGGATCCGGGAAGCCGCGCAGCGGAACATGACCATCTCCGGGTTCGACGCCTTTCCCGCCGAGCTTTGCCATGATCCGAGCCAGGACAAGACGAAGGGCTCCCCGTTCCGGTGGCGCCGCCCCGCCCAGGTTCCCAGCGGGGGCTATGGGTTCCTGCACGAAACCCGCAACTGGCAGGCCGACGAGCTGTGTCTGGCCTATGCCCTGACCGAACCCGCCCTGGCCTGCGTGCAGTTCGAGGCCTATCGCCCTGAGGTGATCGAACGGCTCGCCGCGGTGCCGGACCGGGAGCTGCCCCCCGGCATCGCCGCACAGATCGAAATGGCGCGGATCGACAGCGATCCCGAAGACCGGTCGGCTTGAGCCCGTCTTGACCCGGCTCCTGCGCCTCCCTAGCTGTCTGATAGAAATGTCGCACTCACCGAAAGTCCGTTCCCATGAGCGAGGCCATGACCGATCCCGCCCACGCCTTCATCGCCAAGACCCTGCAGGACCATCAGGTCGTGCTGTTCATGAAGGGCGTCCCCGAACAGCCGCGCTGCGGCTTCTCCGGCCTAGTCGTGCAAATCCTCGACCATCTGGGGGTGGACTTCGTCGGCGTCGATGTCCTTCAGGATGACTCCCTGCGCGATGGCATCAAGACCTTCACCGACTGGCCGACCATCCCGCAGCTCTATGTGAAGGGCGAATTCGTCGGCGGTTCTGACATTGTCCGCGAGATGTTCCAGAACGGCGAGCTGAAGCCCTTCCTCAGCGAGCAGGGTGTCCTGGCCGCGTGAGCCGGGCCATTGAGCCCCCGCCGGGACGACGGGTCTTTTCCCGCAGCTTCACCCCCGGGGCGGCCGATATCGACGCCAACGGCCATGTGAACAATGTGGTCTACCTCGCCTGGGCGCAGGATCTGGCCATAGCTCACTGGGATTCTGTGGCCCGGCTTGAGGACTCTCAGGCCATGGCGTGGATCGCCCTGCGCCATGAGGTGGACTATCGCCGCGCCCTGCTGCCGGGTGAAACCGCCCTGGGCCGCACATGGGTTTCCGATGGGGCGGAGGGTCCGCGCTTTGACCGCTTTGTCCGCATCGATGGACCCGATGGCGCCATGTGCGCCCAGGTGCGGACGGTGTGGTGCCTGATTGATCGGGACAGCGGCCGGCCACGCCGGGTGCCGCCCGACATGGTCAGCCGTTTCGGCTGAGGCTTCGCACAGGCCAGGGCTTGCGGCATGATGGAGGCCGCAGGAGGCGATCATGGATGGTTTCGCCGGTCTTTTCTCGGCTTTCGGCCTGGCCAGCGCCGCCGGCTTCAACGCCTTCGTACCTCTGCTCACCGTCGGCCTCCTGGCCCGCTACACCGACCTGGTCCGGCTGGCCGAACCCTTTGACGTGCTCACCCAGCCCTGGGTGCTCGGGGCCATCGCCGTCCTGGCCGCGGTCGACTTCATCGCCGACAAGATCCCCGCCGTGGACAGCGTCTGGCACGGGATCGGGGCCCTGATCGCCCCTGTGGCCGGAGCGGTTCTGTTCGCCAGCCAGCAGAACGTCCTCACAGACCTGCATCCCGCCGTCGCCGCGATCGCCGGCCTGGTGGTGGCCGGCGGCTTCCACGGCAGCCGGGCGGCGGCCCGCCCCATCTCCACGGCCGCCACCGGGGGTCTGGGCAACCCGGTCATGTCCCTGGTGGAGGATGTTCTGTCGGGCCTGCTCAGCCTGCTGGCGGTCTTTCTTCCCGTCCTCGCCTTCGGTCTTGCCGGCCTCGCAGCCGTGCTGGTCTTCCTGGCCCTGGTGAGCGCCAGGCGGGGTCTTCGGACCCGCCAGTTTCGCCCAGGTCCTAGCTAGGGACCCCCGACCCGCGACCAGGGGATTGAGCAGAAGGACGCGATCGCCGGGCGCCAGGCCAAGCTCGGCATGGGTGAAGCTCAGCGCCACAGGCTCCGTCACGGTTCGCTGACAGCCGTCCGCAGGAGAGTGGCAGGCCGACGGAAACGTCACCAGGGTCAGGAGCCGGCGGCTTCGATCCCACTCTTGGGTTGCTTGGGCTTCAGCAGCGAGAAGATCACACCGCTCGCCAGCAGGCTGAGCGTGATCCCGAGGGACCAGGGCGCGGGGAACTTGCCGCCGAAGAACAGATCGCCGGCGAAGATCTTGATACCGATGAACACCAGCACCAGGGATAGGGCCAGCTTCAGATAGTGGAAGCGGTGGACCGCATTCTCGAGGGCGAAATAGAGCGCTCGAAGGCCCAGGATGGCGAAGATGTTCGAGGTGTAGACGATGTACGGGTCCTGGGTGATGGCGAAGATGGCCGGCACCGAGTCGATGGCGAAGACCAGGTCGGCGAACTCCACCAGCACCAGGGCCATGAACAGGGGCGTGGCGAACAGCACCAGCTTGCCCGTGGCCGGATCGGCCTGCCGCACGAAGAACTTGGACCCGACGAAGTCGTCAGTCACCCGCATCCGACCGCGCATGAATTTCAGGATGACGTTGTCGCCGAAGTCCTTGGCGGCCTCGTCGTCAGCACTGAAGAAATCCTTCAGCATCTTCAGGCCTGTAAAGAGCAGGAATGCGCCGAAGATGTAGAGTACCCAGGCAAAGTTCGACACCAGGGCGGCGCCGAGCCCGATCATGATCGCCCGCAGCACGATCACGCCGAGAATGCCCCAGAACAGAACCCTGTGCTGTAGCTCACGCGGAACGGCAAAATAGGCCAGGATCAGCGATATGACGAAGACGTTGTCGAGGGCCAGAGTCAGCTCAAGCACATAGCCCGTATAATACTCAATCGCCTTCTGTGATCCGAGATCATACCAGACCCAGGCGCCAAAGGTGAGGCCGAGGGCGATATAGGCTGATGCCGCCTTCACCGACTCCACCGGCCCGATGATGTGGTCCTTCTTGTTGAAGACCCCCAGGTCGAGGGTCAGCACCGTCAGGACGATCCCGAGAAACAGCAGCCAGAGCCAGGTGGCCTGACCGAGGAACGGGGACATAAAGAATTGCATGAGCGCGTCCATGGGACCCCGCACCTCTCAAAGTCACAGCGCTGCGTCTGCGCCTGAAGAGAGAAAGTCCGACATCATCGCGACCGCCATCGCGACCAGAGGGGCCCGGACCGAACGGCGCAATAGTGAGATCGCGATAGAACGTCAACCATAAGCTCCAGCCTGGAACCGATCGGTCAGCCGGAGGCCCATTCGGGGAGGGCTATGCGGCGGCGGCACGAAAAAGGACCCCGGATCGCTCCGGAGCCCTTTCCAGATCTCACATATCTGGCGCTCTTAAGAGGCGTAGAACTCGACCACCAGGTTCGGCTCCATCTTCACCGGATAGGGCACCTCAGCCAGTTCCGGGGCGCGGATGAACCTGGCCGAGAGGGCCTTGGCGTCGAGTTCGATATAGTCGGGGACTTCGCGCTCGGCCGAAGCCATGGCTTCCAGCACCAGGGCCATATTGCGCGACCGCTCGCGCACCTCGACCACGTCGCCGGCCTTCACGCGGTAGGACGGGATGTTCACCCGCTTGCCGTTCACCAGCACATGGCCATGGTTCACGAACTGACGGGCGGCGAAGACGGTCGGCACGAACTTGGCCCGGTAGACCACCGCGTCGAGACGGGATTCCAGCAGGGCGATCAGGTTCTCCGAGGTGTTGCCCTTGCGGCGGGCGGCCTCGGTATAGGTGCGGCTGAACTGCTTTTCGGTGAGGCTGCCATAATAGCCCTTCAGCTTCTGCTTGGCGCGCAGCTGCAGGCCGAAGTCGGAGACCTTGGACTTGCGACGCTGGCCATGCTGGCCAGGACCGTATGAGCGCTGGTTCACCGGCGACTTGGCGCGGCCCCAGATGTTCTCGCCCATGCGGCGGTCGAGCTTGTACTTGGCGGAATGACGCTTGGTCATTGTTCACTCTTCATCATCGACACGGCCCGGCGCTTCCGAGAGTGGAGGCGCGATCTCAACGGCGGGCTCCGTATCACCCGTAATGGATCACGCACCGCGCGGTGACCCGCCGGTGGGAAGGGCCGGTGTATGGCGGCGCGCCCTGCGGGAGTCAAGACGCTCGCCGGCCTGGCCCAAGGTCTGCCGACCTCAGGTCCGGGCGAGAATCAGGGGCTCGGAGACCAGGGAGTCGTTGGCGGGCCTGAGGATCGGGGCCTCGCCACGCAGACGGCCGCGCACCAGGTCGGCGAGGGCGCGGGTCTCGGTGGCGGCAGCGCCCCCCGGCTCCCACTCGGTGACCCCGAGCCCGCAGGACAGGGCCGCCTGATAGGCCTGACGCACCCGCAACGCGATGGGGGAGACCGGAATGCCGGCAAACCGCAGGGCGTCCAGGGTTCCCGCTACGACCCGGGACTCCTGACCCTGCCGGGCGGATGGGCATTGATTGAGCACGATCAGTCCCGGCGCCCGGAGCTGCCGCAGCAGGTCGATCGTCTTGAGGGCTGCGGCCAGGTCGAGATAGGTCGGCCGGGCCACCACCAGGCAAAGGTCGGCCACCTTGATGGCGGCGACGATGTCGGCTTCCGGTGACGCCGGCGTATCGATCACCAGGACCTCGCCACCGCTTCTGCTGGAGGCCGTCGCCAGGGCGAACAGCTTCGAGGCCGAGGTCTCCACCACCGCCAGCCGATTGGCGCGCAGGGCTTCACTGGAGGATCGCAACGGATCGGCGTCGGCCAGCAAAGCCTTCTGGCCGGCCTCGCGGAGGGCGGCGGCGAGATTCACCGCCACCGTGGACTTGCCGGCCCCGCCCTTCCGCGAAATCACCGCGATCGTCTTCATAGGCGCCTCCCACAGAGACCGACCCTAATGCCAGGTTATTCACAGAGACAAGATGTCACACCTCCAGGGTGTTGCGCCAGGATCAACTCGCGCAGAACGCGGCGGAGCCTGGACGCCGCCGCCGGAAAATCAGGCGCGGAGGCCCCCATCCACCCGAAGGTCCTCGCCGGTGACATAGCTTGCCGCGCCATCGGCCAGATACATCACCGCATGGGCGATTTCCTCCGGCTGACCAGCACGACCAGCAGGGGTCCGGGCCCCCGAAGCCTGGGCCGCCCCGCCCCCCATCATCGGCGTGTCGATGGGGCCAGGCGACACCGCGTTCACCCGGATGTTGTCACTGGCCAGCTGCAGGGCGGCCGAGCGGGTCAGGCTGAGCACCGCAGCCTTGGACATGGCGTAGGACATCGCCGGCCCTGAACCCACATAGCCGAGCACCGAGGCGGTGTTGATGATCGAACCGCCCCCCCGGGCCTTCAGAGCTGGAACCTGATGGTTGATGCAGCGGACCACGCCCTCGACATTGGTCGCCATGATGTCGTCATGCACCGCCCAGTGGAACTCTGCCCCCATGTCCCCGGCCCGGCCTGCGATCCCCGCATTGTTGAAGGCGATGTCCAGCCCGCCATAGGTCTCGACACAGGCCGCGACGAAGGCGGCCACATCGGCCTCGACCCGCACATCGGCCTGCTTGAAGGTCGCCTCGCCGCCGGCCGCCCGGATCTCGGCCTGCACCTCCTGGCCAAGGGCTGACCGACGACCGCAGAACATCACCTTGGCGCCTTCCAGGGCGAACGCCCTGGCGGTCGCGCGGCCGATGCCCGACGTGGCGCCGGTGATCAGCACCACCTTACCCGTGAAGCGACCCTTGCTGGCCATGGCGCTCGCCCCCGCCGCAGGGGTCCTGAGGTCGGCCGCGGACGCCGGCTGGGCCGCCAGGGCGGCAAGGCCGATGCCGCCGGCCATCAGGGCGCGGCGGGAGGGAACATTGTCAGACGGGGCCATGGGACGTCTCCAGGAGCTTGGGGGCAAAGGCGCCGCGCGGAGAACCGCTCTGGCGCCGTCCAGTGTACAGGCGCCGCGCCTCAGGTCAGCGCCTCAATGGGCGGCAGCCGATAGATCCCGTCCAGCAGTTCGGCCTTGGGCAGATAGGCCCGCATGAACAGGGCGAAGGGCCCCGCCGGCGCCGGCAGCCAGTTGCGCTCCAGGTCCTCCCCCGGGCTCTCGGCGCCGATCCAGATGTCCAGTGAACCGTCCGTGTTGAACTCAAGACCTTCGGTGCGATCGCCGATGGCGTAGCGGTTCAGGGGGTTGTCGGCGAAGAAGAACTGCCCTTCGTCGGTGGCCTCGTAGAGGCTGAGCGACCAGAAGGAATGCACCAGCGGCAGACGGCCGGCCGGGAAGTGCAGGCGATAGGCCTTGGCGCCGTCATAGAGCCCCCGGGGCTGGTCCCCACGGGCGCGCATATAGAGGGCCTCCACCGGCGGCAGGGCCGCCAGCCCCCCCAGGGCCACCGCCGCACGGTAGTGATAGTTCTGGCCGAAGTCCCCGAGGGTGGCGCTGGGATAGGACCAGCCGTCAATGAATGTGTCGCCGGTAAGGCCCCCCCGTCGGACCGCCGCCCGGGCCTCGGCCAGGCCCGCCTCGATCTCGGCGGCGTCCGCAGCCGAGAACCTGCCGGCGTCAAATCCGGCCTCCAGGCCCAGGGGCGCAATCTCGTCCAGGAGGGCGCGGTCGGTCACCGGGGGCGGATTGGCCGCCATCAATGCCGAAAGGGCGGCGAAATAGTCCTGCCAGGGGGCGCTGCGCTTGACCGCTGGCGGCGGCGGCGGGGCGGCCGGCCCCTGGATTGAGAAGCCCGACTGCACCTGCCGGGCGGCCTCAAGATCGGCTGCGCTGTAGACCACGATCCGCGCCAGAGCCCAGACATGATTGGTGGGCGCACGCACCACATGGGCGCCTTCGGCCGCCGCATTGGGACCGACCAGAGTAAAGACCCCGCCATTGGGACCCGTGGTCCGGGTCCCCAGTATGGCGAAATTATTGGAATAGGCGTCCATCAGCGCCAGGGAGAAATAGCGGTCCCCGGTGGCCGGCAGGCTGAGCGTCACGGCCCCCTGGGACAGGTCCAGTTGCGCCGACGAATAGAGCGTATCGTTGTTCGGCGTGGTCACGGCCCTGTGCTTGGGGGTGGCCAGGGCGCGCACATGGGCCACGGTGTTGAGGCTCTGGCCAAAGGACAGGCTGCGGGCCCGGGTGGCGGCGATCTCGATCAGGGGCAGGCCATAGAGCCAGGCCTTCATCGCCGCTGTTCTCAGATCTGGTCCCGACATCGCGCACTCCCTGGCCGTTGCTTGGTTATCATTGATCGCCAATGACCGTGGAAGTCACCTGGGCGTCAAGACTATGCGCCGTCCTGATCACCCGCCGCCTCCCGCTCAGCCTTCTGGCGGGCGAGCTTGTCCAGCACCCGGCCCCGGCCCCGGGACAGGGCGGTGATCACCCCGCGGAAGGTTCGCACCTCCTGATCGGTGAAATTGGCCCGACCCAGGGCCGAGCGCAGATTCTGGATCATGGAGGGCCGCTTCTCCGGCGGGTGGAAGAAGCCTGCGGCGTCCAGCTCCGCCTCCAGGTGACCAAAGAGCCCCATCATCGTTCCCTGGTCGGCCGGGGGCGGGCCGTCACGGAAGCCGGGCGGCGGACGGGAGTCGTGAGTGAGACGCCACTCATAGGCCGTCAGGGCCACCGCCTGGGCGAGGTTGAGGGAGGGAAAGCGCCGATCCACCGGAATCGTAACCACCGCCTGGCAGAGGGCGACGTCCGAGGTCTCCAGCCCGGCCCGTTCGGCCCCGAACAGGAGACCCACCCTCTGGCCGGTCGCCACCCGGCTGGCCAGGTCGCTGGCGGCCTGCCTGGGGGTGATCACCGGCAGCTGCAGCTCCCGCGGGCGCGCGGTGGTGGCCAGGACGGCGTTCAGGTCGGCAATGGCCTCGGCGACGGTCGCAAACACCTGCGCGCCGTTCAGGGGCCAGTCGGCGCCCGACGCGGACGTCCAGGCGCGCTCCTGCGGCCAGCCGTCCCGGGGGTTTACCAGGCGCAGGTCTTCCAGGCCGAAATTGGCCATCACCCGGGCCACGGCCCCGATGTTCTCCGCCAGCTGCGGAGCGGACAGGATAATGGTTGGCGCAGGGGGCGAACTTGAGGTCATCTGCGGGTTGTGGGTCTTAAGGGATGCGGCGCGCAAGGGGTTCGCCGCCATCCGGAGCATTTCATGATGCGTCATACACTTCTGCTGGCGGTCGCGCTGATGATCGCGGCCTGCGAACCGGCCCTGCCCCAGACGGTCTCCACCACGCCGCCCCTTGACGCCCGGCGCCTGGATGAAGCCGGCGCTGTGCTGATCGCCCGGACCGCCCCGGCCCGCCTGGGCGCTGCGGTGATGAACCTGGAGAATGGCGAGCTGTGGGCCATCAACGGCAGCGATCGCTTCCCCATGCAGAGCGTCTTCAAGGCGCCCCTGGCCGCCGCCGTCCTGGCCGAGGTGGACGCCGGCCGTCTGGCCCTGGATGACACCCTCACCCTGGCCGACGAGGATCTGTCGCCGCCCTTCAGCGCCGTCGCCGCCGCCTATCCCGATCGACGGGCCTATACGGTCGCCGAACTGCTCAGCCTCAGCACCGGCCGCAGCGACAATACCGCCGCAGATGTCCTGATGAGCCGCATCGGCGGCCCGGGCGCCGTCACCGCCTGGCTGCGCAGTCACGGCATCGACCACATGCGTATCGACCGCTATGAGCGGCAGCTACAGCCTGAAATCGCCGGGCTTGAGTCTTTCCGGCCGAACTGGAAGAGCGAGGCGGCCTACAGGGAAGCCCTGGCGGCGACCGCGCCGGAAGTCCGGCGCGCCGCCATGGCGCAACATCTCAGCGACCCCCGCGACACCACCACACCCCGGGACGCCCTGCTGTTCCTGGCCATGCTGGCCCGGGGCGAACTGCTGTCCGAGGCCTCGACGAACCGGTTGCTGCAGATCATGGACGACACGCCCACCGGCGCCCGCCGCCTGGCCGCGGGTCTGCCCGAAGGCGCCCGGCTGGCCCACAAGACCGGCACGGGACGGACCGACCAGGGGCTCAATCCCGCCACCAACGACATGGGCGTGATCACCCTGGCCGATGGCCGGCAGTATGTGGTGGCGGTCTTCCTGTCCGGCTCGACCCTGTCTGAGCCCGAGCGCGAGGCGGTCATCGCCGACCTGGCCCGCGCTGTGGTGGCTGCGGCCCGCTGATCGCAGGACCGACGGAGCCTGGAGGCGAGCGCCATCAGGGGCGGCATCATGGCGACCCGCCCGGTCCGAGGCGCCGAATCGCCCCCCGCAGTCGAAGGCTGCCGCCCTCCCCGCCATAGGCCCGAACGGCGGCCGTCCGGCGTGTCGTCAGGGCCTGCAGGATATCCATCGCGCCTGGATGCAGGGGCCAGGCGATCAGCCGCTCCAGGGGGACTCCTGCGACCTGCAGTCCCGACACCGAAAGGGTCAGAACCTGGCCCCTCCCTGAACCGAAGTCACGGATTTCGCTGATCTGTCCGCAGATTCGTCCCCGCCCATGCGGGCCTGCATAGTCCCAGGGCTCGGCCACCAGGAGCAGCACGGGCGCCCCGATCAGGGCCGGGCGGGGAACGGGGGAATTCACCAGCCCCTAGCTAACCGCAGGTCATGACGGCCCCATGTCAGTTGAGATTGCGTCCATCCTGGCTTTGCGCCCCGGCCCAGGCCTTGTATACGGCCTCACCCCCTCCATTCCGCCACGGAGCGCCCCTCGCCTATGGCCAAGATAAAAGTCACCAATCCTGTCGTAGACATCGACGGGGACGAGATGACCCGGATCATCTGGAAAATGATCAAGGACAAGCTCATCTTCCCCTATCTCGACATCGATATCGCCTATTACGACCTGGGCATCGAGTATCGGGACCAGACCGACGACAGGGTGACCATCGAGGCCGCCGAGGCGATCCAGAAATATGGTGTCGGCATCAAGTGCGCCACCATCACCCCGGACGAGGCCCGGGTTGAGGAGTTCGGCCTCAAGCAGATGTGGCGCTCGCCCAACGGCACCATTCGCAACATCCTCGGCGGCGTGGTCTTCCGCGAGCCGATCATCTGCAAGAACGTCCCGCGCCTGATCCCGGGCTGGACCCAACCGATCATCGTCGGCCGTCACGCCTATGGCGACCAGTACCGGGCCACCGACTTCCTGGTGCCGGGCAAGGGCAAGATGTCCATCCGCTGGGAAGGCGAGAATGGCGATGTCATCGAGCAGGAAGTGTTCAACTATCCAGGCCCGGGCGTGGCCATGGCCATGTATAATCTGGATGACTCGATCCGTGAGTTCGCCGAGGCCTGCCTGGCTTACGGCCTGAACCGCAAGTACCCGGTCTATCTCTCCACCAAGAACACCATCCTCAAGGCCTATGACGGGCGCTTCAAGGACATCTTCGCCGAGATCTACGAGACCAAGTACGCCGAACAGTACAAGACTGCGGGCATAGTCTACGAGCACCGCCTGATCGACGACATGGTCGCCTCGGCCCTCAAGTGGTCCGGCGGCTTCATCTGGGCGGCCAAGAACTATGACGGCGACGTGCAGTCTGATCAGGTGGCCCAGGGCTTCGGGTCGCTTGGCCTGATGACCTCGGTTCTGATCACCCCGGACGGCAAGACCCTGGAGGCCGAGGCCGCCCACGGCACCGTCACCCGTCACTATCGCCAGCATCAGCGCGGCGAGAGCACCTCGACCAACTCCATCGCCTCCATCTTCGCCTGGACCCGGGGCCTGGAGCACCGGGCCAAGCTGGACGGCAATGAGGCCCTTGACCATTTCGTCAAGACCCTGGAGGCGGTCTGCGTCTCCACCGTCGAAAGCGGCTCCATGACCAAGGACCTCGCCCTGCTGGTGGGCGACACCCAGGGCTGGCTGACCACCGAAGGCTTTATCGACAAGGTGGCCGCCAACCTCGAAAAGGCCCTCGCGGACCAAGCCTGAGGGCCGAGCGTCAGATGAGGTCGGACGCCATCGCCGACCTCATCACGCCCCTCAAGACGCCTGCGGCGCTCAACGCCCCTCTCAGGCGAGGAAAAATGGCGGCGGCCCGGGAGCCGTGCTAGGTCTGGTCTGCGACCTGCAAACCCGGCCGAGGGGACCCGACCGACCCATGGTCAGACGGCAACTGTTTCAGATTTTCGTACTCAGCCTGGTCCTGTTCGGCCTCGCCTTCACCCTGGCGCCGTGGTTTGCGTTCAGGGCGTTGAAGGCCAACGCCCGTGACCAGGACGTGGCTGGACTGGCGCAGATGGTGGACGTCCGTGCGATGCGGGCCAGCCTGCGCGATCAGGTGCAGGCCCCGGACCGGCCAGGGCCCCAGGCCAATGGAACCCCCGCCGCCGAGATATGGCGCGACCCCATGGGCGCCATGCGCCGGGCCCTGGAGCCCCTTACCGAACCCCTGGAGCCCCTGGCGCCCACACCGGCCCGGCTTGAGCCCTATCTGACGCCTGATGGACTTTATGACCTTACCCGTGGCTATGCGCCGGGCTCGGCGCCCCCGGAACCCCCGTCGCCGGAGGGCTTGGCGGGCCTGACCGCCGCCTTAAGCGAACCCTTGCCAGCCCTGAGGTTCTGGGGGATCGACCGGGTGCGCTTCGCCGTCCATCCCCCCGAAAATCCCGAGGTAGTCACCGTCTTCACCTTCCAGCGCACGGGCCTGTTCCAGTGGAAACTGGTGCATGTGCGACTGCCGGACGGCGCCGGCGCCTGATCCCGCACCGGCGCGACCTTGGACCTGATTGCGCGCATTGCGCCCTTCTTCGCCATCATTGCGCTCGGCGCCCTGGCGGGTCGGCTGGGCCTGATAGGACCAAGGCTGGCGAGCGGGCTGTCGGCCTACACCTTCTGGATCGGCTTTCCGGCCCTGCTGATCAGCTGGCTGGGGGACGCCCCGCCCCCTGACCTGGACCAGGGCCTGGCTCTGGGGCTCTACGCCCTCACCATGACCGGCCTGTTGTTCGGGGCTTGGACCCTGGCCCGTCGGCTCGGCCTGTCCAAGGAAGCCACGGCGGGCCTGCCCATGGTGGCGGCCCTGGGCAATACCGCCTTCCTCGGCGCGCCCCTGGCGGTGGCGATCCTGGGCGAGGGTGTCCGGCCCCAGGCCGCCGCAATCGTGGCGGTGGACTTCATCCTGCTGATGGGCCTGGCCGTGGCGATCCTGCGGACCGGAACCACTTCGGTGGGGGTGGCGACCGCCCTGAGGCAGGTTCTGGCCAATCCCACGGTTCTGGGGGCGGGCCTCGGGCTCCTGCTGTCGATCACCGGGATGCGGCTTTCAGGGCCGTTGAATCAAGGGCTCTCCCTCCTGGCCCTGACCGCCAGTCCCGTCGCCCTCGTCGCCCTCGGGGGTCTGATCGGACGCGAGGGCCGCTGGCCTGGCCGTCAGGATCCGCGGCCCCTGGCCCTGGCCCTGGCTTTCAAGCTCGCCCTCGCCCCCCTGGCGGTCTGGCTGGTCCTGGGGGCTGCCGGGGTCGCCCCGGACCTGCGGGCCACGGCCACCCTGCTGGCGGCCTGCCCCACCGCCGTCAATGTCTTCATCCAGACCCGCACCATGGGCGTCTTCGCCGGGGGCGCCGCCGAGGCGGTGATCGCCGGCGCCGTGCTCAGCGCCGGCACCCTCACCCTCCTCGCGCACGTCCTGACCTAGAAAGTTCCTGTTATGTTCACGACGGGGCGATGGGTCCTAAACGCAAGAGACCAGCGGCAAGGCCGAGCGTTTCATCCAGACCAGCCTGCGCGAACGGGCTTAAGCCAAGGCCTGTCCCACATCAGATCACCGCGCCGCCGGGCTGCCCGCCTGGCTCCATCGCTGCAACGGGCATAGACCCCACGGCGGTACAGGATCAACAACGCTCATCAGCCGTCTCCGCCTCGACCGGGACAACCTGTTGAGCCTCCACGTCTCCGGCGATGGCCGCCTTCAGCGCCGCCAGGCTCTCTTCGGCCCTGGCGCCGTCGGGGGCGCCGCCCTGGGCGAAGTCCGGTCGGCCGCCGGCGCCCTGGCCGCCCATGGCGATCACCGCGGCCTTGGCCAGATCAGCGGCATTGAAGCGGTCCCTGGCCGCGCCGGTCACCGCCACTGTGACGGCGGCCTTGCCCTCCGCCACCCCCACAAGGGCGATAATGCCGTCGGCGATCTGCGTCTTGAACGCCTCGGCGATGGGGCGAAGGTCCTTGCCGCCGACGCCGTCCATGATCCTGGCCAGGACCAGGACTCCGGCGATCTCCTCGGGCTCAGCCTGAGGGGCGCCTCCGCCCCCCATGGCCAGCTGGCGCTTGGCGTCCGCCAGCTCCCTTTCCAGCCTGCGGCGCTGGGCCTCCAGAGCCTCGACGCGACCGAGGACTTCGGACACCGGGGTCTTGAACTGTTCCGCCAGCTGGCGCGAGACGAGAGCCTGATCCAGCAGCCAGCGTCGGGCGCCCTCGCCGGTGAGGGCCTCGATCCGCCGCACGCCCGCGGCGACGCCGCTTTCGGAGACAATCTTGAACAGGGCGATATCCCCCGTGCGCGCCACATGGGTGCCGCCGCACAGCTCCACCGAATAGGCGCCCTCCCCGTCCAGGGCGCGTCCCAGGCTCAGGACGCGGACAACATCGCCATATTTCTCACCAAACAGCGCCATGGCGCCGGCCTCGATGGCGGCCTCGGGCGCCATATTCCTTGTCTCAGCCGGCAGGTTCTGGCGGATCACCGCGTTCACCTCGGCTTCAATGGCCTCGATCTCCCCCAGGGTCAGGGGCTGGCCATGGCTGAAGTCGAAGCGGATGCGCTCGCCGTCCACCATCTGGCCCTTCTGGCTCACATGGGGTCCCAGCACGTTGCGCAGCGCCGTGTGCATCAGATGGGTGGCGGAGTGGTTGGCCCGGGTGGCTAAGCGCCGCGCCGCGTCCAGGGCCAGGCGAACCCGGACGCCGGGCGTCAGTTCGCCAGCCTGGACCTCAATCAGATGAACATGCAGATCGCTGGCCTGCTTCTGGGTGTCGATCACCCGGCCATGACCGCCGCTCCACTCCACCTCGCCGGTATCCCCGGCCTGACCGCCGCTCTCCCCATAGAAGGGGGTGCGATCAAACAGGGCCTCCACCGTCTGGCCGGCGCTGGCCTTGGAAACCTCCGCGCCATCGCTCATCAGCGCCAGCAGCTCGGCGGGGGCCTCGCCCTGGTCATGGCCGATGAAGTCGGTGGGGCCCAGCCGTTCGCGCAGGGAGAACCATTCGCCGGCCGCCGCCGTCTGGCCCGAGCCGGTCCAGGCGTCGCGGGCCTGGTCCTTCTGACGCTGCATGGCCACATCGAAACCGGCCAGGTCCACGCTCATGCCCAGGGCCCGGACGGCGTCCTGGGTCAGATCCAGGGGGAAGCCATAGGTGTCATAGAGCTTGAAGGCGGTTTCCCCGGGCAGAGTCCCGCCGGGACCCACCAGGGCCGTGGCTTCCGCGAGCAGGCTCATGCCGCGCCCCAGGGTGCGACGGAACCGCTCCTCCTCCTGGCGCAGGGTCTCGGTGATGACCGGCTCCGCCCGTCGCAGCTCGGGATAGGCCTCCCCCATCTGCCCCACCAGGACCGGCGTCAGACGATGCATCAGCGGCTCCGCCGCCCCCAGCAGGTGGGCATGGCGCATGGCCCGGCGCATGATCCGGCGGAGCACATAGCCGCGGCCCTCATTGGAGGGGGAGACCCCGTCAGCGATCAGGAAGCCAGCGGCGCGCAGATGGTCGGCAATCACCTGATGGGAGACCTTCGCCTCCCCTTGGGCCTTGACCCCGGTGGCCGCCTCGCTCGCGGCGATGAGGGCGCGGAACATGTCGGTGTCATAGTTGGAATGGACCCCCTGCAACACGGTGGCGATGCGCTCCAGGCCCATGCCGGTATCGATCTGCGGCCTGGGCAGATCCTTGCGCGAACCGTCGGCGAACTGCTCCCAGCGCATGAAGACCAGGTTCCAGATCTCGACGAACCGGTCCCCTTCCTCATCAGGGCTGCCGGGGGGGCCGCCCGGCACATGATCGCCATGGTCGTAGAAGATCTCCGTATTGGTGCCGCAGGGACCGGTGTCCCCCATGGACCAGAAATTCTCCGCCAGGCGGATGATCCGGGAGTCCGGCAAGCCCGCGATCCTGCGCCACAGGTCAGCCGCCTCATCGTCATCAGGGGCGATGGTGACGGTCAGCCGGGCCGGATCGAGACCAAGATCGCCGGCGACAAAGGCCCAGGCGTGCTCGATCGCCCCTTCCTTGAAATAGTCGCCGAAGGAGAAGTTGCCGAGCATTTCGAAGAAGGTCTGGTGACGCCCCGTATAGCCGACATTGTCCAGGTCGTTGTGCTTGCCCCCGGCCCGGACGCACTTCTGCACCGAGACGGCGCGGGCCGCCGGCGGAGTCTCGGCCCCGGTGAAGTAGTTCTTGAACGGCGCCATGCCGGCGTTGACGAACATCAGCGTCGGATCGTTCTGCGGCACCAGGGGCGCCGAAGGAATCACCAGATGATCCCGATCCTTGAAGAAGTCGATGAAGGCGCTGCGGAGCTGGTTGAGGCTGGACATGGCTTGCAAATAGGACGCGCGCGCCCTGGGGCGCAGGAGAATTGAGTCGTCGTTTACGAAACTTGCCGCCGACCGCAAAGAAAAAGGACGCCCCGGCGGCGAGCCAGGGCGTCCTGCTCCACAGACAGGGCGCCGTGTTGGGGTCCAGAGGGGAACCAGACACTTACTGGCGGGGATGCCTGGCCCGGGCGGTCACGACGGTGTCTGCAGAAATCGACGGCGGGAGCCATGCCGGCTCAGTCGTCGGCGTCCTCAGGCGCCCCCACCAACAGCTCCTCCTCGATCTTGGAGGTGGCGCCACGCACCGCCTTTTCGATCTCGGCGGCAATGTCGGGATTGGCCTTGAGGAAGTCCCGCACATTGTCCCGGCCCTGGCCGATGCGCTGGCTGTTGAAGGAAAACCAGGACCCGGACTTCTCGACCACGCCGGCCTTCACCCCCAGGTCGATGATTTCCCCCAGCTTGGAAATGCCGACCCCGTACATGATGTCGAACTCGACCTCGCGGAAGGGCGGCGCCACCTTGTTCTTGACCACCTTGACTCGGACATTGTTGCCGACGATCTCGTCCCGCTGCTTGACCGAGCCGGTGCGGCGGATGTCCAGGCGGACAGAGGCGTAGAATTTCAGAGCATTGCCCCCGGTGGTGGTTTCCGGGCTGCCGTACATGACGCCGATCTTCATGCGGATCTGGTTGATGAAGATGACCAGGGTCTTGGTCTTGGAGATGGAGCCGGTGAGCTTGCGCAGGGCCTGGCTCATCAGCCGGGCCTGCAGACCCGGCAGGCTGTCGCCCATCTCGCCTTCGATCTCGGCGCGCGGGGTGAGGGCGGCCACGGAGTCGATGACGATCACGTCGACCGCGCCGGAGCGCACCAGGGTGTCGGTGATCTCCAGCGCCTGCTCGCCGGTATCGGGCTGAGAGACCAGAAGATCGTCCAGGTTCACCCCGAGCTTGTGGGCGTAGGACGGGTCCAGGGCATGCTCAGCGTCCACGAAGGCCGCCGTACCGCCGCCCTTCTGCACCTCGGCCACCACGTGCAGGGCCAGGGTGGTCTTGCCGGAGCTCTCCGGGCCATAGATCTCCACGATCCGCCCCTTGGGCAGGCCGCCGATCCCCAGCGCCAGGTCCAGGCCGAGGGAGCCTGTGGAATAGGCCTCGATCTCAACGATCTTGCCCTTGTCCCCCAGCTTCATCACCGAGCCCTTACCAAAGGCCCGATCGATCTGAGACAGCGCCGCCTCGAGCGCGCGCTGCTTGTCGCCTTCTTCTTTACCCACGAGTTTCAACGCCGACTGTGCCATTTGAGGGGACCTCTTATCCCATGATTCCGTCGGGCCGACCGGGGTGATCCCCGGCTCAGGCGGCCAGGACTCAGTCGTACGCTTTTTGTTCTATGTTCGCAAGATGTTCTCTTGGGGCCAAGGCAACCTGGAGGTCGGCGCCGGTCCACCCCCCGCCCGGCCCTATCTGAGGACGTTGAGGAGGGAGCTCTCCTGGAGGGCGATGAACACCTGGGCCGCGGCCTGGACCGAGATCTGCGCCTGCTGCAGGTTGGAGACGGCCCGACTCATGTCCGCTTCCACGATTCCGCCGATCATGCCCTTGATGCTGTTGGTGCGGGCGACCAGATCGTCCTTCACCGAGTCGACCCGGCTCTGGATCATCCCGTTGCGGCCAACAACATTGACCAGATCCTTATAGGACGCATCCCAGACCGACAGTTGGCTCTCCAGAAAGATGCGCTGGTTGTCTGTCAGTTCCCCGTTGAAGGGACCATTCGCTCCCTCCTGGAAGGTCTGCATGGCCTTGAAGGCCTCCATCAGGCCAGTCCCGAAGGCATCGGCCAGGAAGCCCAGATTCACCAGGGTGGAATCATCGACCTTGGCCTGGGCTATGAAGCGGTCATTATGGAAGTAGTCAGCCACATTGGTTGCCGGAATGGTCAGGTCGCTCAAGGACGTGGCGGAGAATGGGGCGGTATTAACCTGCCCGCCAGCAAACAGATGCTTGCCGCCATAGCGGGCGTTGAGGCCCTCACTGGCGTTCCGGAACGCCGCCTGCATGTCCTGCATCAGGGTATCGACCCGCCCGCTGGCGAGAGACTCCGCAATCGCCTGGCGCGCCATCTGGGCGGCGTCAGCAACCTGTGACAGGGCGAAGTCCTGGGTGGTCAGGCGATCGCTGACCAGCTTGTTCTGATCGGCATAGGCGGTCAGCCGAGTGTCGATGGACCGCATGGCGATGAGCATCTCGGCATTGCGGGCGTAGTCCTTGAGGTCCGAGCCGTTCTTTTGGCTCGCGACCTTGATGCCGGCATCCATCTGCCGCTGTTGGGCAGAGATCAGATTGGCCAGAACAGCGCTGTAGTTTCCGCTGGTTGAGACGCGACTAACCATGTGAGAGCCTTCAGACGATATTGACCAGGACGTCGAACAGGTCGTTGGCCGCCTGGATCATGCGGGCCGAAGCGTTAAAGGCCTGCTGATAGGTGGTCAGCCGAACGAGCTCTTCATCCAGATTGACGCCTTCCACCGACTGACGCCGGTTCACCGCTTCGGTCTTCACCGCCTGAGCGCTGGAGCGGCGCGTGTCGGCTGCGGCCGATTCCCGCCCGATGGAGCCCCCGAACTCCGATGCGTAGCGGGAGACGGTCATGTTCACGACCCCCAGGGCTCCGGCGGCGCCAAAGCGCATCACCAGGTCCCCGGCGGTGGCCAGAGCCAGCGCTCCGCGCCCGTCGCCCGGGGAAAGCACTGGCTGGCCGGCAGGCACGCCGAGGTCGAGCTTGGCCAGGCCGACCTTCATGGGATCGGTAATGAAGGCTGCCGCGACCGACAGCCGGTTGGCGCGACCGGCGCGCTCCACCGAGCCCAGGCCAAACAGGGCGCTGATGGACGGTCCGCCCATCCCCCGCGAGGTGTTGTCCTGGACGATGGAGGTGTTGGCGTAGAACGGGTCGGAGCCGGTGAACTTCAGGGCGCCGGCAGAATCCAGCGTGTACTGTCCATACAGCCCGACCCCGGTGGCGTTATGATTCAGGGCGGCGACCAGGTCATTCATGGTCGCCCCGGCCGGGACGCTGACAATCACGTCGCGGATCGGCTTTCCATCCCCCTGGGCCAGGCGGATGGTGAGCTGGTCGCCTGGCGTGAAGCCGTGGGCGCTGGTCCCCGAAAGGCCGGTGTCATAGTTGGTGAAGCCTGTCGAACGGACGATATCGTTCAGACCGAAAAAGTGTGAGAAGGCCCGCCCGGCCTTCATGGACGTGCCTTCGTCAATGGCCACGCCACCCGCCGCCGCCGTCAGGCCAAGGGCCCCGCTGGCGAAGGTGGCCGAGCCGGTGGTCCCCAGGGCGGTGTTCAGACTGACCAGGAAACTGGCCGGGGTGAAGGCCGCCGCCGGCCCCCCGTCGACGCTCATGGTCCCGGCCGTGAAGTCGATGTCCACCCGTCTCGTCAGCAGGCCGGCGGCGTCGACGATGGCGACGGTCGAGGCGCCGGTAAAGCCGCTGACGGCGGTGGGCAGATCAAGCCCCGTATTGCGACCCGTCAGGCCGGCCTGGGCCGGAACAGTACTGGCCGCGTTATGGGCGGCGTTGATGGACTCCGCCGCCCGGGTCAGGAACTCCCCCAGCTGGTCGGAAACGCCCGGCAGCTTGTCATCGCGCAGGTCCATGAGCCCGCGCAGAGCGCCCCCCGTGATGGCGATGGGCTTGCCCTCCCCCGATCCCACGGAGGTGGTGGCGGTGATATAGCCCCTGGTGCTGTCGGTCCGGGAATAGGCCAGGACCGCTGCCCCGGCACCCGCCAGCATGACCCCTTCGGTGGAGCGGATCATCAGGCCGCCGGTGGGTCTTGAGGACACCTGCACATTGATCAGGGTGGCCAGTTCATCCACCAGCTGGCTCTGGATGTTCTCCGAACCCGAGGCGTCGGCGGACACCATGCGGGCCCGGCTGATGTCGGCGTTCAGCTTGTTGATCTGGTCGAGCAGGTCATTGGCCCGGTCGATATTGGCGCTGATCTGCGTGTCGACGGTGCGCCCAAGATCCCCGAGCGCCCTATTGATCCGGGCGCCCTCACCCAGCAGGTCCTCGATGGCCGAAAGGGCCTGGCTCCGCAGGAGGCCGGAGGACGGATCATTGGCGGTGGCGGCGAAGGCGCTCCAGATGTCGTCCAGCCGCCCGAAGAAGAAGGCGTCGCCGGAGGGGTCGCCAAACAGGCTCTGGGCGTTGTCCATATATTGCGCGACCGCATCCCAGCGGCCGGATTCCGAGGCGGCGGTCAGGGAGGCCAGCTGCAGGTACTGATCGGTCACCCGCTTGACGCCGGAAATCTCGACGCCCATCCCCTGACCGGCGACCACCAGCTGCTGCTGATTGACGATCTTGCGGACATAGCCGGAGGTATTGACGTTGGCGATGTTGTCGGAGACTGCGCGCAGGCCGACCTGCGAGGCCACCAGTCCGGAGTTCGCCGTCTTAAGGACCGCTGTCAGCGACATGGCCTTCACCTTCCACCCGGCAATCCTCGCTGCGTGGCCGGCGCATTCTGCCGGGCTCTAAGTCTGCGCGCACGCGAGGGTCCGGAAAAAATCTAGCCTTTTCAATACCGACCCGTTCAGGGTCCGGAATGGACACTCCGACGTCGCAAGTCCGGCGCCAGCCTGCGGACGGGGCATCGGTAACCTTTTCGAAAGCCGGCAGAGTCGTCCGGGCCGCCGTTGAGCGACTGGGCAAGTTCCGCCTGCATCCCAGGGCTCATCCCCTGGAGGGATTTTGATTTCTGTTTTTTTTCAATGTTTTACGTCGCACCTGGAAACTGGCGTGAAGGTTGCTGACAGTTTCACGAACCCGTGGGCGCAGCAGGCGCCGACCCAAGACTCACCCCGCGCCCCGTCCGCGCCGCCTGCCGGTCTCCATGTCCTTTGCCCTTCCACCGATCGTTCCGCCTCCTCCAGCGCCTGTCGCCGGCCCCGCCATGCCCGCAGGGGCGGTGGAGGGCTTCGAGGAGCTGATGGCGGGTCTGTTGGCCGGGTCCGGCGAACCGCCGCCCCAGATTCGGGGGCAAGGCCAGGCGCAGACCGACGGCGGGCTCATCGCGCAGCCCTCACCGGTCGAGGGCGAGGCCTTGCTTGAACCCCGGATCGAAGGGCTCGGGGAGATCGACGGTCATGGGGAAGGTGTATCCTCGCTGGGGAGCCAGCTTGCAGCGGCCAGCCTGCCGCCGGCGCCGGCGGCGCAGCCGGCGGACCTCACGGTCGCCCCGGCTGGGCCGCCTATGGAGATTGCGACGACGCCGCCTCCGCAACCCCTGCCGGCCAGCGCCCTGGCCAGCAGGTCGGCATCGACTGAGAACCTGGCGGCCGACCTCCAGGACACCGCCGCACCCCTCGCACCCCTCGCACCCCTTGCAACACCGGGGCAGCCGACGGTCCAGGCGCCGCAGGCGACAGGGTCTGAGCCCGCAGAACAAGCCCGTTCAGTCGACAACACCTTTGCTGCCGCCGCCAAAATGGCCGAGCCGGCCCAAACGGCGACCTCGCCGCCCCTGGCCGCTGGCGTCAAGGTGACCGCTGAAGCCCCTGGCCAGGGCGACATCCCGGCCCCCGCCGCCCAGACTCAGGCGGCAGCCAGCGCAGGGCAGTCCGCCGCCCAAACCCTGCTGGCGAGCGCCTTGCCGGCGGGGCTGACCGGCCTGCGCGCCACCCAGTCAGGCCCCCAGACTGCGGCGACCTCGCCCGCGGACCCAGGGTCAGATCGTGACGCCGATGGCGCGGCGCCGGCGGCAGCCGCCAAGGCTGCGGCCAAACCTGTCTTTGGCGCCCCTCCGCCCTCACCCTTCGCCCTCACCGGCGGTCCTGCGCCGCCGATCACGGCCAAGGCTGAGCCTGTCATCGCCATGGCGGTTCAGGTCACCGCGTCAGAGGTCACGCCGGTGGCCGCAGAGGCGACCACGGCCGGCGAACTGGACGCCCCCGACCTTCCAGGCTCCGGTCAGATCGCCGCAGGCCTCGGCGCCGGCGAGTTCCGTGACCCCAGCCGAGTTGCGGCGACCCCGGCCACCGTCGCCGACCTGGCCGCCCAGGTCGCCCGCAAGCTCGAAGGGCGCAGCACCCACTTCGATATCCAGCTGACCCCTGAGGGACTCGGCAAGGTCGATGTCCGGGTGGATATTGATGCGCAGGGCCGGCTGACTGCCGCCATGGCCTTCGACACGCCGCAAGCCGCGAGCGAAATGCGCGGGCGCTCCGGCGAGCTGGTGCGGGCCCTGGAACAGGCCGGCTTTGATATGTCTGGCGGCCTTTCATTCAGTTCCCCTCAGGATCAGGGGGGCGGCGGACGGTTTGCCGGCCAGACCCTTGACCGAGAGGCCTGGCAAGACCGCGCCTTCCAGAACGCGATGGGCGTCGCCGATGAAGCCGACGCCGCCGTGACGACGGCCCGCGCCTATCAGCCCCGCCTGTCGGCGACCGGCGTTGACGTCCGGATTTAGGAAACTCCCATGGTAACCAGCGCCATCAATCCAGGTCAGACCAGCACCGCCAGCAGTGTGGGCGGACAGCGGCTGGCCGAGAGCTTCGACACCTTCCTGATCCTGCTGACCACGCAGATGAAGAACCAGGACCCCCTGTCACCCATGGATTCGGGGGACTTCACCCAGCAGATCGTCCAGATGACGGGGGTCGAGCAGCAGCTGGTGACCAATGACCTTCTGAAACAGCTGCTCGGAACCTCGGGCAACGGCGTCGCCGACGCGGTCAGCCTGATCGGCAAGGAGGTTCGCGCCGTCTCCGACCAGGCGACCCTCACCGACAAGGCCGCCGACTGGACCTTCCGCCTCGACCGTGAAGCCCAGGACGTCAAGGTCGAGGTGCTCGACTCAAGGGGCTCCATTGTTCATGTCCAGGCCCTGGAGAGCCTGAAGGGCGGCGAGCATGACTTCAGCTGGAACGGCAGGAATGTCCTGGGCAGCCAGCTGCCCGACGGCGGAGTCTACAGCCTCCGCATCACCGCCACCGACACTGCAGGCGCCAGGGTGGGCCACACCACCTTCATCGGGGGCCTCGCCCGGGCCGTCGAGCAGGTCAACGGTCAGACCTTTGTAACCATCGGGGGCAGCCGCGCCCTGTGGAACACGATCAGCAATGTGGGTCTGGCGCCCACGCCCCCAGCCACCAACGGGGGCGCCCATTAACAGCCATAGCGACGACGAGACGCCGACGCCGGCGGCCTGACCGCGTTCCGAACGGACGCTTCGCCCTCCAACGAGTCAAAACAGAAGGCAGACACACCCATGAGCATCAACAGCGCCATGCTCGCCGGCGTCTCGGGACTGATCGCCAATTCCTCAGCCCTTGCGGCGATCTCCGACAACATCGCCAATATCAACACCGTCGCCTACAAGCGAAACAAGGTGAACTTCGCCAATATCGTGACGGCCCAAGCGGTGACCGGGCGCTACAGCGCCGGCGGCGTTCAGGGCCTGACCCGGCAGTACATCAGCCAGCAGGGGCTGATTCAGAGCGCAAACTCGTCCACCGACCTGGCCATTGCCGGGGACGGGTTTTTCGTCGTGACGGAAAAGGGCGCAGGGCTCACCGACGCCGACAAGCGGGTCTTTACCCGGGCGGGATCCTTCAGCGTCGATGCCGACGGCTTTCTGCGCAACGACGCCGGATTCTTTCTGCAGGGATGGCCGATCGCCGCCGACGGGACCATCAGCTACAATCCCTCCGACCTGAACGAGCTGAACTCGATCAACGTCAGGAACCTCGGCTCAGCCGTGCAGGCGACGGCCAATGTGGTGCTCAACGCCAACCTCGACAAGCGTCAGACCATTTCACCCGCAGAGGGCGCCTATAACGCCGCCACCCGGTCGATGGCCGACTGGGAGGAAAATGCCGACCCGCTGACCGGCACCCGACCGGACTTCAGCATCGAGATGAATGTCGTCGACACCATGGGCGGCGTCCACAAGTTGTCGTTGAGCTTCCTGCGCAGCGACGCCAACCCCAATGAGTGGCACGCTGAGATCTTCGCCATTCCGGCAGACGACGTGACCGGTGGCCCCTCCGGCCAGATCGCCCAGGGCCTGGTGATGTTCAACCAGGACGGCACCATTGATCTTACCAACACCACCCTGTTCGGGGCTGCGGGCGCTGCCCCGACCATCAGCCTTGCGGCCTCCGGCGCCGCAGGCGCGCCCCGTTGGAACAATAACCTCGGGGTCGGGGCCCAGGCCATCACCTTCGATCTCAGCAAGGTGACCCAGTACGCCAACGCCTCGACCGTGCGCCTGGTGAACCCTGACGGCGCCACCGTCGGCACGGTGGTGGGTGTGGAGGTCGATGAGACCGGAATCGTCTCGGCCATCTTCGATAACAGCCAGGTGCGACAGATTGCACGGATCGGAATCGCCACCTTCACCAACCCCGACGGGTTGCAGGCGGTGAGCGGCAACGCCTATCGCGGCACGATTGCCAGCGGTGAGTTTGTGATCAAGCTCCCGGGCCAGGGAGGCGCCGGCGCCATTTCACCCTCCACCCTCGAAAACTCCACAGTGGACATGTCGGCTGAGTTTACGGGCCTGATCACCACCCAGAAAGCTTACTCAGCCTCCTCTCGCATCATTACAACGGCCGACCAGATGCTGGATGAACTTATCAGTATGCGCCGATAACTTGGCGCGTAACTGAGATTTAGTGAAGGTTAATTCCTTCTGAAGTCTATAACTGTATCAGTTCAGTACACATGGGGGTCAAATGGTTACTATGTTTTTCACTATCGGGATTCACCAGCTGTTATGGCAGCCCGGCTATGGTCTGCCTCAACGATGATGGTGTGAAGGGCGTAAAGCCATGTTGCAACAACAACAGCAGACCCGAACGAACAGCCGGGGCGAGGCCTATGTGATCGGTCCGACCGGCGCGCCCTTGACGCTGGCCGACCTGCCGCCGACCGATACGGGTCGCTGGGTGATCCGCCGCAAGGCCGAGGTGGTGGCCGCCGTGCGCGGCGGTCTTCTCAGCCTGGAGGACGCCCTCGCCCGCTATGGCCTGACGTCGGAGGAATTTCTCGCCTGGCAGAAGTCCATCGAGCGGCACGGCCTGGCCGGCCTTCGGACCACCCGCCTGCAACAGTATCGCTGACCTCCCCCTCCCCCAGGACGGGTTTGCGAGATGGCGGCCGCGCTTGCGAGCGCGGCCGCTTTTTTCATGCCTGCCCCGTTGCCCCTGGGGACTATTGCAGGGCGCTTGACCTTGGCACGACTGTCGCAGGACCATGCTCAAACTGGGTATGGAGGTGGGCGTCGTGTCGAAAGAAGACAGTTTCTGGTTCGCCGTCACAGGGGCTGTGGTCTGGATCGCCGCTACCCTATTCTACGCCGCCTTCGCCGGCGGGCTGATCGAAGCGGCCTTCTGGTTCTATGTCCTCAACGCCGCCCTGGTGGCTGGTGCGATCGCCTTCTTCTTCCATGTGATCGCCCGTCTGCGGCGGCTGTCGCAACGGCGACGGGCCACCGCCGCCCTCGCCTTCAGCGCGCCGGGCCTCCTGGGCTCGATCCTGGTCCTGGCCCTCTTCAGGACCCTGATGCCGGACCTGCCGCCGGAGAGTCTTGGCCGCTATGGCGCCTTTGTGGTGGTGGCCTATGGGGTCCTGGCGGCTCTGGCCCTAGATCGGTCGACCCGGACCGTATGAGAAGCCGTTTCCGGGCGGGACGCCGCTGTCGGACATCCTGCGCACCCGCACGATGATCCGCTCCCGCTCCCCGGCCCGGCGCTCCACCAACAGACGCGCCACCTGGGCATCATCATGGAAGGCGTAGCCCTTGATGGCGTCAAGGATCGCCTTGGCCAGGTTGTCCAGGTCGAGCCACGGGGGATCGCCCACATACTCCATGGCGATCTCCACGGCGTAATCCCCCCAGGCCGGCCGGCCTCCGCGCCAGGCCTTGCGGAAAAACTCATAGATGAGGGGCTTATAGTACTTGGCCTGGGTGGTCAGGCCGTCGACCACGACCTCCAGATCGCCCTCGCCCTCCCGGGCGCGCACCTTGCCGTGGTGGGTCCAGCCATCGTTCATGCCCCTCTCTAGCCCGCAGACGCTTTGCAG
Organism: uncultured Caulobacteraceae bacterium; assembly: GCA_947085575.1. Lineage (GTDB taxonomy): Bacteria > Pseudomonadota > Alphaproteobacteria > Caulobacterales > Caulobacteraceae > Phenylobacterium. Next base: position 22,551 of record CAMTXB010000008.1, on the reverse strand, counting down.
TCTCGCCCGGCCTCGCTAAACCGACGCCACAGATCTGGCTGGAGCCATCCCGATGACCGCGACCCGCACCGAATCCGATACTTTCGGCCCCATCGAGGTGCCCACCGACCGCTACTGGGGCGCCCAGTCCCAGCGCAGCATCGGCAATTTCAAGATCGGCTGGGAAAAACAGCCCCAGCCCATGATCCGCGCCCTCGGCGTGGTGAAGCGGGCCGCCGCTGAGGCCAATATGGAGCTTGGCGGCCTGGACCCGAAGATCGGCGCCGCCATCGTCCGGGCCGCCCAGGAGGTCATCGACGGCAAGCTCGACGACCACTTCCCCCTGGTGGTCTGGCAGACCGGGTCGGGGACCCAGTCCAACATGAACGCCAATGAGGTGATCTCGAACCGGGCCATTGAGATGCTCGGGGGGGTGATGGGCTCCAAGTCCCCGGTCCATCCCAACGACCATGTGAATATGAGCCAGTCGTCCAACGACACCTATCCCACAGCCATGCACATCGCCTGCGCCGACCAGGTGGCCCGGGAACTCATGCCGGCCCTGGAACACCTGCACGGGGCGCTCAAGGCCAAGACCAAGGCCTTCAACCACATCATCAAGATCGGCCGGACCCACACCCAGGACGCCACCCCCCTGACGCTGGGCCAGGAATTCTCAGGCTATGCCCATCAGGTCTCCAGCGGCGTTCGCCGGCTGAAGGAGAGCCTCTATGGCCTTTATGAACTGGCCCAGGGGGGCACCGCCGTGGGCACCGGTCTGAACGCCCCGGTGGGTTTTGCCGAACTGGTGGCTGAGAAGATCGCCGCCATCACCGGCCTGCCCTTCGTCACCGCCCCGAACAAGTTCGAGGCCCTGGCCGCCCATGACGCCATGGTCTACAGCCACGGCGCGATCAATACGGTCGCCGGATCCCTGTTCAAGATCGCCAATGACATCCGTTTCCTGGGGTCTGGCCCGCGCTCGGGCCTCGGGGAGCTTTCCCTGCCTGAGAACGAGCCCGGCTCCTCGATCATGCCCGGCAAGGTCAATCCCACCCAGTGCGAGGCCCTGACCATGGTCTGCGCCCAGGTGTTCGGCAATCAGACGACCATGACCTTCGCCGGCGCCTCGGGCCACTTCGAGCTGAACGTGTTCAACCCGGTGATGGCCTACAACTTCCTGCAGTCCTGCAAGCTGCTTTCGGACGCGGCGATTTCGTTCACCGACAACTGCGTGGTGGGCATCGAGGCCCGCGAGGACAACATCAAGGCCGCCCTCGAGCGGTCCCTGATGCTGGTCACCGCGCTGGCCCCGAAGATCGGCTATGACAATGCCGCCAAGATCGCCAAGACCGCTCACAAGAACGGCACCACCCTGCGGGAGGAGGCCGTGGGCGGCGGCTATGTCACCAATGAGGAGTTCGATGAAGTCGTGCGCCCGGAAAGGATGATTTCCCCCGGCTGACGCCGTCATCAGCTGGCGTCAGACCAGCTCCACCGCCACCGCCGTGGCCTCGCCGCCGCCGATGCACAGGCTGGCGAGGCCGCGACGGCCGCCCCTGGCCTTGAGGGCGGCGATCAGGGTGGCGAGAATCCGCGCGCCGGACGCGCCGATGGGATGGCCGAGCGCGCAGGCGCCGCCGTTCACGTTCAGCTTCTCCCGGGGAATGGTCAGTTCCCGCTGGGCGATCATGGCCACCACGGCGAAGGCCTCATTGACCTCGAACAGGTCGACCTCCTCCACGGTCCAGCCGGCCCTGGCCAGGGCCTTGCGCATGGCGGGGACCGGGGCGGTGGTGAACTGGCCCGGCTCCTGGGCGTGGGCGGCGTGGGCCATCAGACGGGCCACCACCGGCAAGCCAAGCCGCTCGGCCACGGACGCCCGGGTCAGGACCAGGGCCGCCGCCCCATCGCTGATGGAACTGGCGTTGGCTGCGGTGATCGCCCCATCCCCGGCGAAGGCCGGCTTCAGGGTGGGGATCTTGGCCGGGTCAGCCTTTAGGGGCTGCTCGTCGGCGGCTATGGTCTCGGCGCCCCTGCGGGTGGTCACCCGGACCGGAACGATCTCGCTGGCGAAGGCGCCATTCTCGGTGGCCCGGCGGGCGCGGGCCAGGCTCTCAATGGCGAACTCGTCCATGGCCTCGCGGGTGAACTGATAGGCCCGCGCAGTGTCTTCGGCGAACGACCCCATAAGCCGCCCGGGCTCATAGGCGTCCTCCAACCCGTCCAGGTACATATGGTCAAAGGCGGTGTCATGGCCGATCCGCGCGCCGGCGCGATGCTTGGCCAGCAGATAGGGGGCGCCTGACATGCTCTCCATGCCGCCGGCCACGATGATCTCAGCCGAGCCGGCGGCCAGGGCGTCATGGGCCATGATCGCCGCCTGCATGCCAGACCCGCACATCTTGTTGACGGTGGTCGCCTGAACCGACTTGGGCAGGCCCGCCCCCAGGGCCGCCTGCCTCGCCGGCGCCTGGCCAAGGCCTGCGGGCAGGACGCAGCCCATGAAGATCTGCTCGACCATATCCGGATCGACCCCGGACCGCTCGACCGCGGCCCTGACGGCTGCGGCGCCGAGCTCAGTGGCCTTCAGGGGCGACAGCGCGCCCTGGAAGCTCCCCATGGGGGTGCGGGCGAAGGCGGTGATGACGATGGGGTCGGACTGGCTCATGGCGCCAGGATACTCCCCCAGCGCCGCCGCCTCCAGTCCGGTCGCGCCGCCCCTCAGGCGAGCTGACGCAGGTCCTTGAAGCCGATCATGCGGCCGGCCGCCTCGTCCCAAAGGGTCAGGCGCGCGCAACCCAGGCTCTCACGCAGGCCCAGTCGGCTGTAGCCGCGCAGCTCCGGATAGTCCTTCAAGGCGTCGCCCAGGCGATAGAAGGGAATCCGACTGTGCAGATGGTGCACATGATGGACCCCGATATTGGCCGTCAGCCAGGCCAGCGGGCGGGGCAGGTCGTAGAAGGAGCTGCCGTTGAGGGCCGCCTCGTGCAGGTTCCAGCCCTCCTGCCGCGCCCAGCTGGTCTGTTCAAACTGGTGCTGCACATAGAACAGCCAGACGCCGGCCGCCGCCGCCAGGAGCACCGTCGCCCCATAGACCGCCAGGAACGGCGCGGCCCCGAACACCAGAATGCCTGCGGTCAGCACCAGGGCCATGCCCAGGTTCGTACCCATGACGCTGATCCAGGCCTTGCGGTCGGCCATCATGCCGATGGGCAGGCGGTGCTGCAGGAAGAACATATAGGCCGGACCGATGGCGAACAGCACCATCGGATGGCGGTAGAACCGATACAGGAACCGCCCGACGGGGGAGCGTGACCGGTACTCCTCGACGGTCATCAGTTCGATGGCGCCCAGTTCGCGCCGGTCGAGGTTGCCCGAAGTGCCATGGTGGTTGGCGTGGGAGGCCTGCCAGTAGCCATAGGGAGTCAGGGTCAGCACCCCGAGAACCCGGCCTACCGCATCATTGAGCCTCCGGCTGGCGAACAGCGACCCATGGCCGCAGTCGTGCTGCAGCATGAACAGACGCACGAGAAAGGCTGCCGCGGGGATGCTCAGCGCCACACCCAGCCAGATGCCGTTGGCGACCAGCAGGGTGGCGGCCAGGGCGAACCCGGCGAGGGGCAGAACGGTGAAGGCGATCTCCGCAAGACTGCGGGCATGCTGCGGGCCACGATAGGCCGCAAGGACCTTGCGCCAGTGGGCGGCGCTGGGGCGGCCTGCGGGGGCCGGGAAGTCAGCGGCGCTGAGGCGGCCTGCGGGGGCCGGGGAGTCAAAAGCCATGTAAGGCGGCGTTCCGTAAGGGGCGTTAGCCCAGGCGTGGGAGGGGACCAGATCTTTAGACTTGCCCGGTTCGACGTGAATGAGGCCTGCCAGAGGAAAGCGCCCCTGACCAGGGGGCGGCGCAAGAATTGTGGTCAGAGGTTTGCGGACACCGTGGCGGCGATGAAGCCTCCGCCCAGGACCCTGTCTGGATCCTCCGGGGCATAGAGCACGCAGGCCTGGCCAGGCGCCACGCCCTCCTCGGCTCCGTCGAACCGAACCCCGACCTGATCGCCTAGCCAGGCCAGCCGTCCGGCCACCGGCTCACGGGTGGACCGCACCCGGGCAAGCACCGCTCGGCCCTCATCGCAGGCGGCGGCGAGGCTGGCCGACTCGCCCAGCCAGTTGGTCTCCTTCAACGCCAGGGCCGCAGTGAGCAGGGCTTCCCGGGGTCCGACAGTCACCTGCCGGGCTGCGGCGTCAATCCGCACGACAAACAGCGGATCGCCCACGGCGACACTCAGCCCCCGGCGCTGGCCGATGGTGTAGCGGGTCACCCCGTCGTGGCGGCCCAGCACGCGGCCATCCATGTGCACGATGTCGCCAGGCTCGGCGCCCTGGGGCCGCAGCCGGTCGATGACCGTGGTGTAGCGGCCCTCAGGCACGAAGCAGATGTCCTGGCTGTCGGGCTTGTCGGCGATGGCCAGGCCAAGCTCGGCGGCCACCTTGCGGACCTCGGTCTTGGGCAGACCGCCCAGGGGGAAGCGCAGAAAGTCCAGCTGCTCCACCGTGGTGGCGAACAGGAAGTAGCTCTGGTCGCGGGTGGCGTCCACGGCCCGCCGCAGGTGCGGACGATTGCCGCCGGCAGAGCGGCGGACATAGTGGCCGGTGGCCAGGGCTTCGGCGCCCAGGTCCCGGGCCACGTCCAGCAGGTCGCGGAACTTCACGGTCTGATTGCAGCGCACACAGGGGATCGGAGTCTCGCCGCGCAGATAGGCGTCAGCGAAGTCCTCCATCACCTCCTGGCGGAAGCGGCTCTCATAATCGAGGACATAGTGCGGGACGCCGATGGCCTCGGCCGCCGTACGGGCGTCGTGGATGTCCTGGCCGGCGCAGCAGGCGCCCTTCTTGGCCAGGGCCTGTCCATGGTCATAGAGCTGGAGGGTGACCCCCACCACGTCATAGCCCGCCTTGGCCAGGAGGGCGGCGGTGACGGTGGAGTCCACTCCCCCCGACATGGCCGCCACCACCCGTGTCCCAACGGGCAGCCCAACGGCGGCGCGCACCGCCTCCACCGCAGCGTCGGCCGCAGGGGCGCTCGAAAGTGCCATAAGGTCCGTGGTCATGGCTCCCTATCTAGCGACTGCCGTGTCCATTTGCGAGCCGGGGCGCAAGTCCTGGGCGCCGACGCGCCTGGACCGGCGGCCGAGCGGGGGGCAGACTTCTGCTGTCCCCATGGCCCCACATCCCTTCCCGAGGACTATCGCCCCCATGAGCAAGCCTGCGGATGGTGTTTTCCAGGGCGGATGCCTGTGCGGCCAGGTCCGCTATGACCTCAAAGGACCCCTAGCCGAAATCCAGCTCTGCCATTGCAGCCAGTGCCGCAAGGCGCAGGGCTCGGCCTTCGCCGCCAATATTCCCGCCCAGGAGTCGCAGCTGCGCTTCACCGCCGGCGCGGAGGCCCTGGTGTCCTATGAGTCATCCCCGGGCAAGATCCGGGTGTTCTGTGGCCGCTGCGGCTCGCCCCTGTTCAGCCGGACCACCAGCCTGCCTGGGGTCGTTCGCCTGCGGGCCGGCAGCCTGGATGAACCCAGCGGCGCCCGGCTTGGCGTCCATATCTTCGCCGATTCACACGCCGGCTGGTGGTCAATCAATGACGCCCTGCCGCGGTATTCCGACCGGGCGCCGGTCTGAGCTGGCTTGGGGACGCGGGCCGTACCGAGCCCGTATCACCCCAAGCTCAAGCGCCGCAGCGGCCTGGACGCTGGCCGGGGCGGCGCCCAGGTTCAGGGGCAGGGTGACAAGGCTGTGGCCCCCATGTTCCCGACTGGCCTCGACATTGAGGGTGTAGGCGCCCCTGGGGACGGGCTTGCCCGCATCATCGCGTCCGTCCCAGATCACGTCATAGCGGCCCGGGGCCCGGGTCGTCCGCGCCACCCGGGCCACAGCAGCCATGTCCATCCGCTCCACCCGCCGCCAGTAGACGTAATTGCTCTCTCGCCAGCGGGCGTCAGGACCCAGGATCAGCAAGGTCTTCACCACGCGCTTGTCGGCGTCCGTGATCCAGGCGGCCACATAGGGCCGCTCGTAATTTACGCCCCCATGGGCCGGGATTTCGACCGTCGCGGTCAGGGCGAAGCCGGGGGGCCAGGCTGGGGCGGCGGCGCTGGCGGCGGCCGACACGGTCCGGCCGGCCCAGTTGGCCGAGGTCAGAACCTGGCCCCCGGCGACAACCAACAGTCCGCTGGCCTCCGGCAGCCGACCCAGGAGACTGAGGCCTTCCACCGGCGACATGACCGCCAGGCTGGTCGCCAGCGCGTCGGCGCAGGCGCCTGTCGGTCCGATCGCCACGGCGCCTAGGACCTCCGATGGCGCACCGCCCCGTCTGGGGTCCAGGATATGGCTCGCTCCGCCATCTCTGGCGCGGCGCCCGCTATAGGCCAGGGCGCCCTGACTCAGATCCAGGATCTGCAAGGCTGGGGCATTTTCGAAGGCGTTGGCCGGGTCAGCCACCCCGAGGCGCCAGGGATCTCCGTCGCCAGGGGCGCTCCAGACCCGAATATCTCCACCCAGGTCGATCAGCAGGCCAGTGGCCTCCGGTGCGGCCCATCGGGCGGCGAGCAGGGCCCCGTCGAGAACATAGCCCTTGGCCACCCCGTCCAGGTCAAAGGCGACGGGCGGTGGACGGCCGATCCACCGGCTTTGCCGGTCAAGCTGGACCGTGGCCCCTTCAGCGGCCCGCACCTGCGCGGTCCGGTCAAGGTCGGACGCCAAGGCAAGGCCCCCCAGCCGACTGCTGAAGGCGCCGCGCGTCTTCCGGCGCCAGGCCTCGGCAAGCTCCACGACAGCGTAGAGGTCCGGAGAGGCGATGAGGCCGGCCCGACGATTGAGCCTCGAAAGTTCCGAATCCGGCCGCCAGCGGCTCAGGACCTGGTCAAGGCGGGTGATTTCGGCCAGGGCGGCGCGACCGGCCCGTTCCGCGACCTTTGGCCCGGCGCCCTTGATCATCACGTCGAGGGACGACCCCAGCACATGTTCAGCGCCCCATCGAGCCACCGACGGCAGCTCCGCCTGCGCCGCCGTCGGCGCCAGGGCCGCACCTATCCCCAGGAGGGTCGAGATCAACGCCACGTTTCAGTCCCCAAAAATGTTGCGAGTGAGTTGCATAAACTGTCGAGCTCCATTATGGCAACTAAGACTCATTTGCATATAAGGAAACGAGACTATGCGGGCGGCGGTTTATGGGATCGGGGGCGCAGCGGGACTGGCGCTCCTGTTCGGGGGCGGATCGGCGATGGCGCACACATCCTTTCTGTGGCCATCGGTCTTTTCGGCCGGCGAGCAGAAGGTGATCACCCTGCAGGCGGCCTTTGGGGAGACGCACTTCTTCCGGCCCGAGGTCCCGGTCACCTCTGATGATTTCCACCTCTATCGCCCCGACGGATCCCGGGACGCCTATGACCGGATCGAGACCTTCCAGCAGACCACGATCCTGGAGAGCGATCTGTCGGAGCCTGGCACCTATCGCTTCACCACAGGACTTCGTCTGGGACGACGTGGAACCCACGTTCTGAAGCATGGCGTCTGGACGCCGCTGGCGCCGGGGGAGACACCGCCGCCTGGAGCCACGGTGGAGACCAGCCAGACCGCCACCGTGGCCGATGTCTATGTCACCAAGGGCGCCCCGACCGACGCGGTCCTGAGGACTCAGGTCGGTCCCCTGGCCTTCCGCCTGGGCGCCCATCCGAGCGCCATCTATGCCGAGGATCCCCTGGCCGTGGATGTGCTGTTCGACGGCCTTCCCCTGGCCGGCGTCGCCGTCGAGGTCGACCGGGAGGGCGGCGACTATGAGACGCCAAGGTTCAAGCAGAGCCTGACCACCAATGGGGAGGGACGGGTCACCCTGACCTTCGACCGGCCCGGGGTCTATCTGATCATGACCCGGCATCGGGCCCCCGCCCCCGAAGGCGCCGCCACCGACCAGCGGGGCTACACCACCTCCCTGACCTTTGAAGTCACCCCCTAAGGACCCTTCCCATGCTTCACACCAAATCCCAACGTCTCACCCTCGGCGCCCTGAGCCTCATGACCCTGTGCTTCAGCGCCCCTGTCGTCCTGGCCCAGGAAACCCCGGCGCCGGGCCATAGCAAGCGCGAGTTCCTGGAGACCTATGACGTCGATCTGGACGGTGTCGTCACCCGGGCCGAGTACATGGCTCGCCGGGGCGAGGCCTATGTCCGCACCGACGCCAATGGGGACGGCGTCCTGACCGAGGCGGAGTACGTGGCGGAGTTTACCGCCCGCCTGGACGCCGATCTGGCCGCCCGGCGGGAGCGGCAGCTCCGGCAGGCCGGCGTCCGCTTCGGCGTCATGGACACCGACAGGAACGGCGGCATGAGCCGCCCGGAATACGAGGCCACCGCCAGCCGCACCTTCCAGCGCCTGGACACCAATGGGGACGGCCGCGTGGATGACCGGGACACCGCCCAAGGGCACTGAACCCCGAGACCCGGCAGACCCGGGCCTCGGCCTCGCCATTAGTTGCGAATACGACTTATCCGCATTATCTGGAACAACCTCATGTCGAATTTCTCCCGTGGCGCCTGGTTCTCCGGCGCGGCGATCCTCGCCCTCGGCAGCGCCCATGGCGCCCTGGCCCAGGCGCCTGACTCCCTGCAGAAGGCGGCCACCCTCGTGGCCCCCCTGACGGTCACCGCCACCCGGCAGGCCAGACCGGTCGATGAGGTGGCCGCCACAGTCAGCGTCATCACCGACCAGCAGATCGAGGATGACCTGGCCTCTGACATCAAGGACCTGATCAGGTTCGAGCCCGGCGTCTCGGTGCGCAGCGCACCGGCCCGCTTCGCCGCCGCCGGCGCCAATACCGGCCGGGACGGCAACGCCGGGTTCAATATCCGGGGGCTGGACGGAAACCGGGTGCTGATCCTGGTGGACGGGGTCCGGATGCCCGACGCCTTCTCCTTTGGCGGCCAGGCGGTCGGACGGGGCGACTATCTCGACCTTGACCTGCTCAAGTCGGTCGAGATCCTCCGGGGACCGACCTCGGCCCTCTATGGCAGTGACGGCCTGGCGGGCGCCGTGTCCTTCACCACCCGCGACCCCGACGACTTCCTGACCGGGGACAAGGCCTTCGCCGGTCGGGCGCGGGCCGGTTACGGATCGGCGGACGACAGCTGGACCGGCAGCCTGCTGGCCGCAGCCGGCAGCGACACCCTGTCTTGGCTGGTGGCCTATACCTACCGACAAGCCTCCGAGACCGAGAACCAGGGAACCAACCACGCCCTGAACCTCAACCGGACCAGCCCAAACCCGCAGGACTTCACCACCCACAGCGTACTCGGCAAGCTGGTCTTCCAGGCCGTTCCCGCCCACAGGCTGCGCCTGAGCGGGGAGTATTACGACCGGGAGATCGTCTCCGAGGTTTACAGCGCCCGGGCCGTGACGCCGACCAACCTGGCCACGGCGGTCCTCGACCTGGACGCCCTGGACACCATCAAGCGCTCCAGGATCGCCCTGGACTATACCTATCGGGGCGACGGCCCCGTCGACCGCGCCCTGGTCAGCCTCTATCGGCAGGACAGCGAGAACCGCCAGTTCGCCTTCGAGGACCGCAACACCGCGCCCGACCGGGAGCGACTCAACACCTTCGACAACACCGTCTGGGGCATGGCCGTTCAGGTCGAGACCAAGGTCCGGTTCCTGGGCCTCGATCACGGCCTGGTCTATGGCCTGGACTATGCCGCCACCCGGCAGGAGGGGGTGCGGGACGGCACCGAGCCGCCGGCGGGGGAGACCTATCCAACCCGGGCCTTCCCGAATACCGACCATGTGTTGGCCGGCGCCTATGTCCAGGACGAAATCCGGCTGCTGGACGGGCGACTGACCGTGACCCCGGCGATCCGCTACGATCACTACAGCATCGATCCGGAGCCCGACGCCACCTATCGCTTCCCCACAGCCAGCCAGGAGGCGGGACGGCTCAGCCCCAAGATCGGCACGGTTTTCTGGATGGTGGATCAGGTCGGCCTCTACGCCACCGCCGCCCAAGGCTACAAGACGCCGTCCCCGAGCCAGGTGAACAACGGTTTCTCCAACATCGTCGGCAACTATCAGACCATCTCCAATCCCGACCTGAAGCCCGAGACCAGTGAGACGGTGGAGGTCGGCCTGCGCATGCGCAAGGTGGAGGCCCTGGGGGGCATGTGGTCGGGTCAGGTCACCGCCCATGCCAGCTGGTTCGACGACTTCATCGAGCGGGCCCTGGTGCGCGGCAACTACACCCCCGCCAACCCGGCGACCTTCCAGTTCGTCAATCTGGCCAAGGTGGAGATCAGCGGCCTGGAGGCCCGTCTGGACGGCGGCTGGAGCTCAGGCCTGGGGGCTCAGTTCGCCTGGTCCTGGACCGAGGGCGAGGAAACCACCGGCGCGGTCTCCACCCCCCTCAACAGCATCGATCCGTGGAAGGCGGTGGCGGGCCTGTCCTACCGCGATCCGGACGGTCGGTTTGGCGGTCGGGTGATGCTCACCTATGCCGCCGAAAAGGACAGCCAGGATGTGGAGCAGGTCTGCGGCGCAGGAGGCTGCTTCGCCCCTGGGGCGGTCACCCTGCTCGACATCACCGCCTATTGGAGCCTTACCCCCGCCGCCGCCCTGCGGGTCGGCCTGTTCAACCTGACGGACGAGACCTACTGGTGGTGGAGCGACGTGCGCGGCCTGGGCGCCGCCTCGACGGTGAAGGACGCCTTCACCGCGCCGGGGCGCAATGTGAGCGCCTCGCTCACCTATCGGTTCTAGGTCCGCCGGTCTGAGCGCGGGCTTGCGTCGGGGCAAAGACCCAACGGGGATTGAGCCGCGCCGCGCCGCCCCCGGGCAGGGCCACCTGATAGTCGCTCAGGCGGCGGTCAGGGACCATATAGTCGGTGGAGATGTACTGGGCGCCTGCGGCGAAGGCGGCTTCGCGGCGGGCGGCGTCATTCCGGCGGGCCTCCACCGTATCGGCGTCCGCCCGGGTGCGCACCATCAGGCCGGCCGCCACCGCCGCCGCGATGCGCTCGGCCTGGGCCAGGGGGTCATTGAGGGTGATGTAGCCTGCGGCGTCCTCAGTCTCGGGGATATTGACGAACATCACCCGCCCCTCCAGGGACGAGCGCCCGCCCCGGTAGAGATCGACCTGGTGGCGGGGGGCGTCGAGGGCGAACATCACCCGGCCCCGGGCCTGGCCCAGGCGCGGCCAGGCGCCGGCGGCCACCGCGGCCCTCAGGGTGGGATGCGCCCCCTGCACGTCATCGGGGGTGATCAGGGCCTCAGGTCCGAACACGCTGCGGATCTCCGCGTCCACGGCGTCCATGGCCGCCGCATCAAAGGCCGCCGGCGCCACGGCGCCGGGCGCCGGCAGGGCGTCGCCTTCCTTCAGGTTCAGCAGGATCAGCAGGGGCACATGGTCGGGATTGGCCATTGACCAGGCCGCCACCTCGGCCAGGCAGCCGGTGAACAGGACGCAGGAGCTGCGATAGTCGATGTCCTGGACATGCATCACCTTCAGCCCCGGCGCGCTGAGCAGCGCCACGTCATAGGGATCGGTCCCTGGCGCCATCCGCAGGCCGAGCGGCCTGGCGTAACGGCCGGGCTCCGGATCGTTGAAGACATCGATCTCCAGCTGCCGGGCGCCGGCCTCCAGCTGGTCGCGCAGCGGGGGATGGGCATAGTCGAGACTGATCGCCTGGGCCGGCGCCATGGCCCGCAGCATCGCCATCTCGGCCGGCGGAATGGCCAGCTTGTAGGAATTGTGCGTGCCTACCGCCTGCAGGCTGTTCATGGGCAGCTGGTCAATCTCCGCGCGCATGCAGCCAGGGCCGCCCCGGGGCTCTTCCAGGTTGCAGTCGGGTCCTGTGACCAGGGCAGAGGCGAGCAGCAGGGCGGCGATCATGAGCGCTCTCGGGGCCGATAGGGTCAGGCAGAGGCCAAAACCTACCGTTTCTGGGGGAAAAAGGCAGCTTATCGCAGGTTTTCGACACTACCATTACGCGGGATTAAGCCAGAGTGTGCAGGTTGTCCCCCCAACAGGAGACCGTCTTGTCGCTCACCAACAAGGCCCTGCTCGGCTTCGCCTTCGCCTCGGCCGATCTGCTGATCGAGACCTCGGCCGAAGGGCGCATCACGACGGCGCTGGGCGCGGGCGAAGCCCTGGCCGGTTCGAAGGACCGCACCCTTCAGGGGGCGCTGCTGGCGGACTTCATTGCCCCGGAAGATCGCGAGCTGGTGCGCATGGTCTTCATGGGCCTGAGCGAGGGCCTGCGGGCCGGCCCGATCATCGTCCGCCTGGCGACCCATGAGGGCGAGACCCGGGCCGCCGGCCTCTCGGCGTTCCGGCTGCCGCAGAATAACGGGGCGGTGTCCTGCGTGATGACCCGCGCCGCCGTCCCGGCCAGTCCCGGCCCCCTTGGCCTGCATGACCGGGCCTCCTTCGAGACCGCCGCGGTGTCGATCCTGGAACAGGCCCGCAACCGCGGCCACGAGGTCGAGCTGACCATGGTCGATGTGCCCGGCTTCGAGGCCGTCGCCAGGCAGGCGGGGGAAGCCGGGGGGGCCGAACTGCGCGCCCGCCTGGCCGCCGTGATCCGCGCCCAGTCCTATGCCGGCCGCTCGGCTGCGGGCCTGGGTGACGACCGCTTCGCCCTGCTGCGGGACGGACCCGAGACCCCCGAGGAGCTGTCACACCGGATCGTCCAGCTTCTGGATCTTGACCCCGCCCTGGGAGTCTCCCCGGTAGTCCAGGCCGTGCGGGCGTCAGGCGAGCTGCCCTCGGGCCATCTGCTGCGGGCCATCCGCTACGCCACGGACAACTTCCTGCGCGAAGGCCATTCCACGACCCTGCCGTCCGACCTCAGCCAGGCCTTCGAGGCCTCTGTCGCCAAGACCATGGCCCAGGTCAGCGCCCTCGGCAAACGGGTGGAAACCCGGGACTTCGCCCTGTTCTACCAGCCTGTGGTGAGCCTCAAAGGACCCGCCAGGCTGCATCACTATGAGGCCCTGATCCGGTTCGGCGACCAGGGGGCTCCCTTCCCCATGATCCGCATGGCCGAGGAGATGGACCTGGTCTGCGCTCTGGACTCCGCCGTCGTCGACAAAGCCCTGGAGCAGCTCTATCAGCGCCCCGACCTGATCCTGGCGGTGAACCTGTCGGGGCGCTCCATCGGCAACCCGATGTTTGTCGATGAGCTCTGCGCACGCCTGGCGGCCAATCCCATCATCCGCAACCGGCTGATGTTTGAACTGACCGAAAGCGCCGCCGTCGGCGACCTGCCCCAGGCCGATGGGCATCTGCAGCGGATCCGGGCCCTGGGCTGCGAGATCTGCCTCGACGACTTCGGCGCCGGCGCCAGCTCCCTGGCCTATCTGCAGCAGCTCACCGTCGACGTGGTCAAGTTCGACGGGGCCTTCAGCCGCGACCTGGAACATGACAGCCGCGGGGCGGCCTTCATCAGCCAGCTGGTGCGGATGTGCGAGGAGATGAAGGTCGAGACCCTGGCCGAAATGGTCGAGACCCCCCTGGTGGAGGAGGTGATCCGCAAGGCCGGCGTCGACATGGCCCAGGGCTGGCTCTACGGCGCCGCAGCCCGCGAACCCACCCCCATCCCGCCCGTGAGCGCCGTGACGCCGTCAGCGCCGGGCCGTCGGCGGGGGGCAGTGGACAGCTGGGGGTAGTCGAGGATAGGGCCTGCTTCAGGTACTTCTGAGACTTCGAGAGAATCGGATGTCGGGCTGCGCGCCTTAAACCCCCTCCGCGTCCAGCCTCGCTCGCCAGAGCGCGGCGCGTTTGGCTAGTTCGTCCTTGCGGCGGAGGTCGGAGTAATCCTCCGGCAGGCGGTCCAGCACCTCGAACCGGAAGGCTCCCGCGCCGTGGGTGGTCCAGGCGGCCTGGAGGGTGCGGTGGGGGCTGGAGCCCTGGCGCAGGGTAAACCAGAGGCCGTTCTGCTGGGTGTCGATGTGGCGGCTCTGCCCGACCCAGACCTGGCCGGTGGCCTCACAGATCACGGCGAACACCCCAGCGAGGGTCGGACGCTCCTTGTAGGCGGCGATCTGCGCCTTGCGGGTCGATGAGGTCATGACAGCTCCTATTTACCCGGGTATAAATGGCAGGTATTTTTACCCGGGTAAATAGATGACCGATAGCGCCGCCGAATATCCCGCCGGCCTCGCCCTGTTTCAGGGGGAGCGGAAGATCGCCCAAGGCGTCCTGGAGCACGTCCGAGCCGCCGCCGCCGACGCCAGGGCCGCCGAGCCGGATGCTCGGCTGCTGGCCTTTGACCTGGCCACCGGGCGCTTGCTGGACCTGGATGACCGGGTCCCGGCGTCTGCGCCAGAGCCCGCCCCCGAGCCTGCGCGGCGGGGGCGGCCGAGGCTGGGGGTGGTGGCCCGCGAGGTCACGCTCCTGCCCCGGCACTGGGACTGGCTGGCGCAGCAGCCGGGGGGCGCCTCGGTGACCCTGCGGCGGCTGGTGGAGCAGGCCCGCAAGGCCGACGCCCAGACCGGCGCTGGCGAGCAGCGCCGCAGGCGCGAGCGCGCCTATCGCTTCATGTCGGCCATGGCCGGGGATGCGCCGGGGTTCGAGGAGGCCAGCCGCGCCCTGTTCGCCGGCGACCGGGAAGGGCTTGCGGCGCTGAGCGCGCCCTGGCCCGCCGACATTGTGGCTGTGATCGAAGACCTGCTGGGCCCGGCTGAGACCGCCGCCTGACGGCGGCGCGGGCCCAGGCGCACCCACGCCTCAGGCGGCCTTCTGCAGCTCCTGCTTGACCCGTTCGGCCAGGGTCTTGATGTCGATGGGCTTGGGCAGGAAGGAGATGTTGGTCTCGCCTTCCAGAAGGTTCGAGAATTCGGCCTCGGCATAGCCGGAGATGAACATGACCGGCGCCCCGGCCAGGTATGGCCGGGCCTGTTTCAGGAGGTCAGGTCCCTGCATGCCGGGCATGACCACGTCGGAGATCATCAGGTCGATCTGGCCGGCGTGCCGTTCGGCCAGCTCCAGGGCCTCCTCGCCGGACGCGGCCTCGATCACTTCGTAACCCCGGGCGCGGAGCAGGCGGGCGGCGATGCCGCGCACGGCGTCCTCGTCCTCGACGAACAGGATGCGGCCGGCGCCCGACAGGTCCCGGGCCACCGTCTTGGCCTTGACCGTCGGGGTGGGCGCCGGCACGCCGACCGCCGGCTGATAGACCGGCAGGAAGATGCGGAAGGCCGCGCCTTCGCCCATCTTGGAAGCCACGGCGATCCAGCCGTCGGACTGCTTGACGATGCCATAGACGGTGGCCAGCCCCAGGCCCGTCCCCTCGCCCACCGGCTTGGTGGTGAAGAAGGGGTCGAAGATCTTGTCCAGCACGTCGGCAGCGATGCCGGGGCCGTCGTCGGACACCTCGATCAGGGCCTGATCGCCGCTGGCGCCGGCATAGCCAAGCGCTGCGGCTTCAGACTCCGAGACCCGCGCGGTGCGGATGCGCACGGTCGTGCCCCCATGGGCGCGCACGGCGTCCCGGGCATTGACCGCGAGGTTCATGACGGCGGTCTCAAGCTGGCCCCGGTCGACCCGCACATGGGGCAGGTCGCGGCCATATTCGGTATCGACGGTGACATCCTCGCTGAGCACCCGGCGCAGCAGCACCTCGAACTCGCTGATCAGCTCCCCGAGCTCGAGAATCTCCCGCTGGACGGTCTGCTTGCGGGAGAAGGCCAGGAGCTTGCGCACCAGATCGGCGGCGCGGTTGGAGGTCTGGCGGATCTCATTCAGCCCCTCATAGGAGGGATCGCCCACCGGGTGCCGGGCCGCCAGACTGTCCAGCTGCATAAGTATGGCGGTGAGCAGGTTGTTGAAGTCGTGGGCCACCCCGCCGGCCAGCTGGCCGATGGCCTGCATCTTCTGGCTCTGGGCCAGCTGCAGCTCCATCTGCTTCTGGTCGGAGACATCCACCAGATAGCCGACCCAGCGCCCGCCGGCCCGGGAGAGATAGAGGTGGGCGATCTTGGCCGGGTCCCTGGACAGGCGGACCTCCAGCGCCCCTTCGATCCCCTGGGCCAGGCGCTGGGCGGCGTCCTGACGGGACTGGGCCTCGATCAGGTCGCCAAAGGGCTGGCCCCGCTGGAACGGACCGGCCATGCCGGCCAGGGCGGGATTGGCCTCGATGATCACGGCGTTGAAGGGGTCTTCCCCCTCCAGCAGGGCCGCGCCAAAGGGCGAGGCGGCGGCAAACGCGTCCAGCACCTTGGGCGGCGGCGCCTTGGCGCCGGCGGCGGCGGTGAGCACCTCCAGCGCTGCGGCCGGCAGGGCCAGGCGCTCCGGCGCGGCCGGCCGCAGGCGGATCAGGAAGCGGCGGGCGCCGCCGGGGGTTCCGACGGGGGCGATCTCCGCCATATGGTCCTGGCCTGACGCCCGCAGGGTGGCGTGGGCGCTCTCGCCCCGGCGCGCGGCGCCCAGGGCGGCGAACAGGCTGGCCGCAGAGGCTCCGCCCTTGGGCAGGCGCGGGGCGTCCCCCAGCACCTGGCGCCAGGCGGTGTTGCAGGCATGGATGCGCCCGTCGGGCCCGGCCAGGGCCGCGGGCTCCGCCAGGGCCGCCACCAGCCGCTCGGCGCCGGGCTCGGCGTCAGAGGGCGGCTCCAGGGTCGAGCGCAGGACGAACAGGCCCAGGCAAGCCACCCCGGCCAGCCCCACCAGCAGCATCAGACCCGCCAGGGTGGCGGGGCCGGCATTGATGGCCGGGGCGGCGGCGAAGGCCACAGCCAGCAGAAAGAACACCACCGCGATGGCGGTGAGCGGGTCAAACCGGCGGGCCGGTTCGGGGCCGTGCGGGGTCTCAGCCATGGCGGACCTGCGGCTTGCCTTATGGCGTGGGGCCGATCGCCCCACCGAATCATCGAGCATCATACTGCACAAGGCCACCTGAGACCCTTAGGAGACCTTTCTGTGGCAGGAAGGTTTTAACCAAACCCTCTCCAGGCCCTCTGGGGGCTCGCCAAAGTGGCGCTGGCCCACCACATTGCGGCGAGGCGCCGCACAGGCGCCGACCGTTCAGCTCGTCCGGGAGAGAACCATGAGTGATGCGACCGACTATGTCCCCCCCAAGGTCTGGACCTGGCAGCAGGGGAGCGGCGGCCGCTTCGCCAATATCAACCGCCCCATCGCTGGGCCCACTCACGACAAGGACCTGCCGGTGGGCCGCCACCCGATGCAGCTCTACTCCCTGGGCACGCCCAACGGGGTCAAGGTGACCATCATGCTCGAGGAACTGCTGGCGCTCGGCCATTCCGGGGCGGAGTATGACGCCTGGCTGATCAATATCGGCGCCGGGGACCAGTTCAGCTCGGGCTTTGTCGACGCAAATCCCAATTCCAAGATCCCGGCCCTGGTGGACCGCAGCGGGCCGGCGCCCATCCGGGTGTTCGAGTCCGGCGCGATCCTGGTCCATCTGGCCGAGACGTTCGGCGCCTTCCTGCCCACTGACCCGGCCGCCCGCGCCGAGTGCCTGTCGTGGCTGTTCTGGCAGGTGGGCAGCGCCCCCTATCTGGGCGGCGGGCTTGGCCACTTCTACGCCTATGCGCCGGTGAAGATCGAATACGCCATTGACCGGTTCGCCATGGAGGTGAAGCGCCAGATGGACGTGCTTGACCGCCGCCTGGCGCAGAGCGCCTATCTGGGCGGGGACGAATTCACCATCGCCGACATGGCTGTCTGGCCCTGGTACGGCGGCATGGCCAAGGGCCTGCTCTATGAGGCCGGCGAGTTCCTGCAGGTCCAGGAGTACAAGAATGTCATCCGCTGGGCCGACCAGATCGGCGAGCGGCCCGGAGTCAAGCGCGGGCGGATGGTCAACCGCACCTATGGGGATCCTGCCAGTCAGCTGCGCGAGCGCCATGAGGCCAGCGACTTCGACACCAAGACCCAGGACAGGATCGAGGCCGCCAAGGCCGAGGCGGGCGGCTGAGCCCGCCCCGCGCCGTGGCCTGCCGGTTTGATGCGGCCTTTCGTCAGGACTTGGCCGCCCGCCTGTCGGCCTTTCCCCGGATCAGTCATCCGGGGACGGGGCTGAAGGCGGCGGCGGTGGCCATCACCATGGTGGAGGCCGATGACGGGTCGGGTCAGGCGGCCTTCCTGCTGACGCGGCGGGCGGCCACCCTGCGGGCTCATGCCGGTCAATGGGCCCTGCCCGGCGGACGCTGCGATCCGGGCGAGACCCTGGAGGTCGCGGCCCTGCGGGAGCTGGAGGAGGAGCTTGGCCTCTGCCTGCCGCCGGAGAATATCCTGGGTGTGCTGGACGACTATCCGACCCGTTCGGGCTATGCGATCGCGCCCGTGGTGACCTGGCTCGATGATCCAGGCCAGCTGCGGCCTAATCCGGCCGAGGTCGCCTCGGTCCACCGCATCCGCCTGGACGGCCTGATGGCCGACGACGCGGTGGGCTTTGACACCATTCCGGAGACCAACCGGCCGGTGATCCGCCTGCTGATCGGCGACCAGCACATCCACGCCCCCACTGCGGCCCTGATCTACCAGCTGCGCGAACTGGTGGCCGGCCGGATCACCCGGGTCAGCGAGATCGACCAGCCGGTCTTCGCCTGGCGCTAGGACTCAGGCTCAAAACTCGCCCTCAAGGCCGAAATCACCCTGGAAGCGGGAGATCTGGTGCATGCGCTCGTGCAGGACAGTGACAATGCCGACCCCGCCGTCGGTGAGTTCCCGCCAGTAGATCAGGTGACGCTCATTGCGGGCCACAAACCCCTCGACACCAAACTCGGCAGGCACGGGACGCCATGGGATCTGACGCCATGGGATCTGATGATCGGCAATGGTTTCGAACCGTGCAAAGAGGCCGCGAACATAGCGTTCGGCCTGAGCCTCCCCCCATCGCTCGAATGTGTAGCGATAGATGTCTTCGAGCCGCACCAAAGCCGCAGCCTGGATACGATAACCGCTCATCGCGCGGAGGTTTGCCTGACCATCCGGAGAAACGACTCGGCATCAGTGCTGACGAAGCTGTCGTCGCTGTGGCTGAAGGCATGCTCCAACTCGGCCTTGAGGCGGGCGAAACGTTCGTCCTCCTGTTTGGCCATGTCGCGACGTATCAGGTCGCGCACATATTCACTGACATTCTCATAGACGCCATGAGCACCAACATTGGCGGCGACGAAGTCGCTGAGCGGCCCCGTGACGCGGACATTCAGGGTCATTGACCTGGGCATAAGGACTCTCCCTGTCCACATCCTACCCGAATATCAGGACAGGTCTAGGCGCGGTCCGGCCACCGAACACGGGATACGGACCCACCTAGTCCCGATTTCCGGGCGAAGCGGGCTCACGCCGACGTGACAAAATTCAGCCGCATCGGTCGCATCGCATCAGGCGCTAACGCAGCGGCCTCGCGCGGGACGGCCGGGCGGCGCGGGCGCCGAGGATGAAGCCGATGATCTTGGCCACGGCCTCGAAGTGGGCCGGCGGGATGGTCTGATCGATCTCCACGGCGGCATAGAGCGCGCGGGCGAGCGGCGGGTCCTCGATCACCGGCACGCCGGCCTCCTCGGCGGCGGCGCGGATGCGCAGGGCCACAGCCTCCACCCCCTTGGCCACGCACTGCGGCGCGCCGGCGCCGCCGGCCTCGTACTTCAGGGCCACGGCATAGTGGGTCGGGTTCACCACCACCACGGTGGCGGTGGGCACAGCGGCCATCATGCGGCGCCTTGCGCGGTCATGGCGCATCTGGCGCAGCTTGGCCTTGATCAGCGGGTCGCCGTCGGTCTGCTTGAACTCCTCCTTCAGCTCCTCGCGGCTCATCATCTGCCGCTTGAGGAAGCGGTGCTTCTGCCAGAGCCAGTCGGCTCCGGTGATGACCAGCATCAGGGCGATGACGGCGAACACCAGTTCCCGTAGCACCTGGGCGCTGAAGGGCAGCATGGCCGAGGGCGACAGGGCCGAAAGGGTCTGGAACTCATGCAGGTGCGGCTTGAGCACCACATAGGACACCCCGGCCACGGCGAAGATCTTGGAGAGCGACTTGAGAAACTCCACCAGGCCATCGGGGCCGAAAATCCGCTGGAAGCCTGAAATCGGCGACACCTTCTTGAGGTCGGGCTTCAGCTTCTCCCCGGTGAACAGCAGGCCATGCTGCACCAGATTGCCGGCCATGCCGCCGATGGCGGCAGCGACCAGGATCGCGCACAGGGCCGGGGCCATGGCCATGATCGCCATGCGCGCCACGGTCACACCGCCGGTCCCCTCGAGATGGATCTGTTCCGGGTGAGCGATAAAGGGCAGCAGGGCCGTAGCCATGCTGGTGGCCAGCCAGCCCCCCAGAATGGCGATGGCGCCGGCGGAAAGGGCCAGGGCCAGCAGGGGCGCCAGGTCCTGGGTCTTGGCCACATCGCCCTTTTCCCGCGACTGTTCGAGCTTTCGCGGGGTGGCCTCTTCTGTTTTCGAGGCGGCGTCGTTGTCCTCAGCCATGGGCGTGCGCGCGCATCACTAGGAACACTGCGCCCCCGATCACAGGCGCCCTCACAGAAAGATCTCGATCAGGTCGCGGTAGTGGTCCAGCCAGACCATGCCCAGCACGCCCAGGCTGAGGGCGAAGACGGCCAGGGAGCCCAGCACCAGGAGCGGGGTGGCCACGAAGAAAATCTGGAACTGCGGCATCACCCGGCCCACCAGGCCGGCGGCGATGTTGAAGATCAGGGAGAACACCACCACCGGGGCGGCCAGCTGCAGCCCCAGGGCGAAGGCCTGGGCCGTGGTCTGCACCGCCAGCTGGGCGGCGTCCCCCACGGGAAGGTCGCCGCCAAAGGGGAACAGCCGATAGGACGAGATGATCGCCGCCAGGAACATGTGGTGCAGGTCTGCGGCCATGATCAGCGCCACCCCCATCACCGTCAGGAAGGTCGAGAGCGAGGTCGACGGCTGGGCCTGGCCGGGATTGGTGGTCTGAGAGAAGGCCAGGGTCGACTGGATGGAGACGATCTCCCCGGCGATCCCCAGGGCGCCCAGCATGGTCCGCAGGATGGCGCCGATCATCAGGCCGATCAGCACCTCCCGCAGGATCTGGCCGAACATCTCGCCGTTGGTGGCCGGCACCGGCCCGACCTCCCCCGACAGCACGGGAAACATCATCAGGGCGAACAGGAAGGCGAACGCCAGACGCACCCGCGCCGGCACCGAGCCATCCCCGACCCCGGGCATCAGCATCATCATGGCCCCCAGCCGGGCGAAGATCAGACCGGCGGCATAGACCTGAGGGGCGGTGGCATAGGCCTCCATGCCTACATGGCCGCGATGCGCGAGGCGATCTGGGTCATGAAGCTCGACATCAGAGCCCCCATGAGCGGCAGGAAAACCAGCAGGGACAGGAAGATCGCCACGATCTTCGGGGCATAGACCAGCGTCGCCTCCTGGATCTGGGTGAGCGCCTGCATCAGGCCAATGGCCACGCCGACCACCAGGCCGACGATCAGCACCGGCGCCGAAAGCTGGATGGTCAGCCAGATGGCGTCACGGCCGACATCCAGAACCTCGGCGCCATTCATCGCGCGCCCTTTCGGCAAGCGTGGGGAACTGGGCGGGAGGATGGGCGAACGTGGTTAACGAAGGGTGGATTGGGGGGTTATGGCTCCTAGCGATCATCGGCCACGTTGGTTTCGCGGCAGCGGGCTTGAACCAGGACGGAATGACTGGGGCGGGGCCTGCTCAGACCCACAGCCGCCCCTCACCGGAGCCAGTTCTCGATCTGGAGGTCAGGGACCCGTTCGAACTCCCGCTGGTTGTCCGTCACAATGATGCTTCCCGTCGACAGGGCGTGCGCGGCGATCAGCATGTCATTGCCGCCAATAGGAAGGCCCGCAGCTTCCAGCTCGGCGCGAAGTCGGCCGTAGGCGACATCGGCCGGCGCATCGAACGCCTGGACCTCCAGCGCGCCCAAGATCGCCTCCAGCTGAGCCGTCAGCCGTTCTGATCGACGCTTGGCCGCACCGAACCTGAGTTCGGCCGCGACGATGATGCTGGTGCAAACCGCACTTTCGCCGACCCGGGCGATCTCTCGAGCGATCTGCCCCTGAGGATGGCGCACCAGATCAGAGAGGATGTTGGTGTCGAGCAGGTAACGCGTCAAAGGGACACCGGTAAGGGCGGGGCGTCATCGATATCGGGGAAGGTCTCCTCGAGCGGCGCCAGCTCGGCCAGCAGCGCCAGCAAGGACTTAGGCGGCGCAGCCTCGATGATCAGCTTGTCGCCGTCCCGCCAGATGATGGCGTCCTCCCCCGGCAGCTCGAATTCACGGGGAATCCTGACGGCCTGGTTGCGCCCGTTCTTGAAAAGCTTGATGTGGCGGACGGCGTTCATGGCGCCATGTTGGCATATGTCATGGCCTATGCCAATCGGGCGGTCCCTGGGGGCTCTGCCAGGGATTGAGGTGGCGCCGGAAATTCGGACAGGTGGCTAAGGTAGGTTCGACCTCTTTGAAGGACGGACTTTATGACTGGGAAGCGGAAGCGGTACTCGGCTGATTTCAAGGCCAAGGTGGCGCTGGAGGCGTTGAAGGGGGAGCT
>CAMTXB010000007.1:0-16545 GCA_947085575.1 uncultured Caulobacteraceae bacterium | reverse complement strand
CTCGCCTCGTTCGAACGCCAGCGGGGCGCGGTTGTACACGCCCATGATGTGGTCGCTGGGAACGGTCGCGGCGGGCGTCGCGGTCTTGTCGGTCACGGGAGGCGGCCTCCAAAGGAAACGTCCCCGCACGCCGGGCGACGGGGACTGGAAGGCTCGATCTTTTCCGGCGCGAACGGCGCTCTGTCAATGACTTCGCAGCCTCCGGCCAAGGTGGTGGCGGACCTGTGTCCCGACCACCAGCCTCAGGTCTTGAGCTTGTAGCCGCTCTCGAACATCCAAAGGCAGATACAGGCGAAGGCTATGGCGATACCTGCGGTCATGCCGACGCCGGTCAGCAGAGAGCCCTCGGCCTTGCCGATGAAGCCATAGCGGAACCCGTCGATCAGATAGAAGAACGGGTTGAAGTGGCTGGCGGTGCGGAACGGCTCGGGCAGGCGGTCAACCAGATAGAAGGTCCCCGACAGGAAGGTCATGGGCATGATGACGAAGTTGGTCACCGCAGCCATGTGATCGAACTTCTCGGCCCACAGCCCGGCCATGATCCCCAACAGGCCCAGGATCATCGAGGCCACGGCGGCGAAATAGAGCACTGCCCACAGGTGGGTGAGCGGCAGGTCGGCGAAGGGCAGGACGGCCAGCCAGGTGACCGCGCCGACCAGCAGCCCCCGGGTGGCGGCGCCCAGCGCAAAGCCGGCCACATGCTCCAGAGGGGTCAGCGGCGGGGTCATGAAGTCCCCCACCAGGCCATTGATCTTGGCCTGCAGCAGGCTGGAGGAGGAATTGGCGAAGGCGTTGTTGAGCACCGTCATCATGATCAGGCCCGGCGCGATGAAGGTGGCGAAGGCCACCCCCGCCACCGTCGGCCGCGCCCCGCCGACGGCGACCACGAAGACCATCATATAGAGCAGCGAGGTCACCACAGGCGCGCCCAGGGTCTGGGCGCCGACCTTCCAGAATCGCTTCACCTCCCGCAGATAGAGGGTGCGGAAGCCCGGCCAGTTGAATCCGCGATAGGCCCGCGGCGCCGGCGGCGTGGCGGCGGCGATTTCGGCGGCGCGGATCGGGGACATATCGTTCATGGCCCAGTTTTGCGCCGGGACGGCCTGGGCTGCAAGCCTGCGACCTCCCTGCGCTATATGTAGTTCCTGTGGATGGAACCAGGGGCGCCTATTGTGGCCGTTAAGGAAATCTTTACGATATCTGGTAGTCAGTGGGGTGAGGCTACAGCACGCCCCACAAGATATTGTTTCGGCCGGCCGCGCGGGGTGGCCACCGAAGCTGGCGGCCGGTTTGGGAGGCTCTGATGGGTTGGACTGACGAGCGAGTCGAGACACTCAAAAAGCTCTGGCAGGACGGCCTTTCGGCCAGCCAGATCGCAAAGCAGCTGGGCGGCGTCACCCGCAATGCGGTGATCGGCAAGGTCCACCGCCTGGGCCTGTCGGGCCGGGCGATCCCCTCCAAGCCGGCCAGACCGGTGTTCAAGGCGCCCCGGCCCCAGCGGGCTGCGGCCGCCCCGTCGGCGCCGCGCCGCATCGCCGAACCGGTGGAGGCCGAGGCTGCGGTCGCCCCTGCGCCTCCCGCCCGCTATGTGGACGAGGCGCCAGGCTCGGCCACCGTGCTGACCCTCGGCGCCCACATGTGCAAGTGGCCCATCGGCGACCCGTCCAGCGACGGCTTCACCTTCTGCGGTCGCCGCTGCAGCGACGGTCCCTACTGCACCGAACACGCCCGGATCGCCTACCAGCCGGCCCAGGCCAAGAAGCGGGCCGGCGGCTCCGACCTCGCCCGCTCCCTGCGGCGCTATATCTGACAGCGCTCGGCGACCCGCCACGGCCCGGCTCGCCGCTGGTCCAAGCCCTGTCTGGGAGCGGAGCAGAGCTGCCAACTGCCAGGGCGCGGCCCAGACAGGCCTTACGGGCTGGGGCTCTGCGGCCAAGCCGCCCCAGCGCTCGCAAGGCGGCCAGGATGCATCTGCGGGGCGTGGCAACCCACTATCCCTATCGGCGCCCGCGGGTACAGTTCGCAACGTCCGAATGTACCCATTTTCGTAGAACGTCACGCTTGCAACCCACGGGTTACCGACGCTAAGCGAGTGTCAGGACGTTTCCACAAAATCTCCTGCTTGAAATAATCGACCCGGTCGCCTTTCGTCAGATCGGTCGGCGTGAACGAGGAGACCGATTTGACAGACTCCACGACGAAGAGCCCCGACCCCATGGACATCGCCCTGGGGGCGGCTGTGCGCATTCGCCGCCGGACGATCGGGATGTCGCAGGAGGCCCTGGCCGAACAGTGCGGGGTAAGCTTCCAGCAAATCCAGAAGTATGAGAACGGCGCCAACAGAATCTCGTTCTCACGCCTGGTTCAGATCGCCCGGGCCCTGCGCTGCCGGGTGACCGACCTTCTGGATGTCCTCGACACCCCCGATGAAGAGCCCGGCGTCGATCTCGACCTGTTGTCCCGCATGCGCACGCCAGGCGCTCTGGAACTGCTGACGGTCTATGAGCAGCTTCCCCAGGAGGCCCGCACGGCTCTGGTCAGCTTCCTGCGCATCCTGTCGCCCACCGGCGCGACGCCGGGCCAAGGCGCTTCGGTCCGGCGGCGCGAAGTGGCCTGAACGCCTTCATTCACGGATCTAGGAAAGCGGGCGCGGCGGATAACCGCCGCGCCCCTGTGCCGGTCTGTTCTTGGTCCCATCAGGCCCCATTAGAGGGCTTTCAGATCCACCGCAGCGGTCTTGCCGCGCTCTTCCCGAAGCTGGTAGCTCACCTTGTCGCCCTCGTTGAGGGCGCGCAGGCCCGCCTGCTCCACGGCGGAAATGTGCACGAACACGTCCTTGCCCCCATCATCTGGCTGGATGAAGCCGTAACCCTTGGTGGTGTTGAACCACTTGACCGTACCTGAGGCCATAATCTGTCGTCTCCCGACTAGCTGACGAAACGTGACGCTGGGGAAACCAGGCGCCCGTCAACAATCTCAGTCCTCGGGAAACGCAGCGTAGCTCGGCCCAAATCTCGGATTGTCGCACCGATAAATTTCGACGACGACCTCCCGCCGGTCAATCCGAAAAGCCCGTTCAGTCGGCGCCGAGAATGTGATCCACAACGGCCCTGGCGTCCTCGCCGCCCCAGTCGGCCGCCCCCGCGAGCCGGGCCCGCTCGATACCGTCAGCCCCATAGATGACCGTCGTCGGCATGCCCGGGGCCGGCGGCACAAGGTCAAAGGCCAGCCTCATCTTGGGGTCGCTGTAGAAGGCCAGCGGCGCATGCTGGCCGATGAAGGTCCTGGCCTTGTCGATGTCCTCGGCCCGGTCGATGCTGACTGCAAGCACCCTCACCGGTTGACCTTCATAGTGTGCGGCCAGGGCCGCCAGGGTGGGCATTTCAGCGACGCAGGGCGGGCACCAGGTGGCCCACAGGTTCAGCACCACCACCTCCCCGCGGAAGTCCCCCAGCCGCAGGGGCTTGCCGTCGGGATCATAGATGGTGGTCACCGGCGCCGGCCGCGGGTCGTTGGGAGTCTGGAGGGCCGCCATCTCTCCCTTGGCGAAGGCGCGCATGCCGCGGCCCGCATCGGGATTGGTGGAAGCCTGACCGATGATGTAGACCACCGCCGCGACGCCGAAGGCGGCGACGCCCCACAGGAGCTTGCCCACCAGGCCGGATCCGGGTTTCGCCGCTGACTGATCGCCCATATGACCGACAAAGCCTCCAAAGCACCGCCACAGACCGCCCATATGGCGAAACCTGCGCCCTCAGGCCAGGGCCAGGCCATGTGGGGCGGACGATTTTCCGCCCAGCCCGCCGAGCTCATGCAGGCGATCAACGTCTCCATCGGCTTTGACAAGCGCCTGGCGCCCCAGGATCTGGCCGGCTCGCGGGCCCATGCGGCCATGCTGAAGGCGCAGGGAATCATCTCCGCCCCGGACGAGGCCGCCATCCAGGATGGACTGCGCCGCATCGAGGCCGAGATCGCCGAAGGAACCTTCCCGTTCCGCGACGAGTACGAAGACATCCACATGAATGTGGAGGCCCGTCTGCGCGAACTGATCGGCCCCGCGGCCGGACGCCTGCATACGGCGCGGTCGCGCAATGATCAGGTGGCGGTGGACTTCCGCATGTGGGTGCGCGAGGCCTGCCACCGCACCGTCGGCCAGCTTCAGGCCCTGCAGCGGGTCCTGGTGGCCCAGGCCGAGGCCCATGCGGACACCCTGATGCCGGGCTTCACCCACCTGCAGCCGGCCCAGCCGGTGACCTTCGGCCACCACATGATGGCCTATGTGGAGATGTTTGGCCGCGACGCCTCGCGGTTCGCCGACGCGGCCGCACGGATGAACGAGTGCCCTCTTGGCGCGGCGGCGCTGGCCGGCTCCCCCTTCCCCATCGACCGGCGCGCGACGGCGGAGGCCCTGGGCTTTGCCCGACCGACGGCAAACTCCCTCGACAGCGTCTCCTCCCGCGACTTCGCCCTGGAGGCCCTGGCCGCCGGCGCCATCTGCGCCACCCATCTGTCGCGCCTGGCCGAGGAGATTGTGATCTGGATGACGCCGCAGTTCGGCTTCATCGCCCTGTCGGACGCCTTCACCACCGGCTCCTCGATCATGCCCCAGAAGAAGAACCCCGACGCCGCCGAACTGGTGCGGGCCAAGGCCGGACGGATGCTGGCGGCCTTCACCCAGCTCGCCGTGGTCATGAAGGGCCTGCCGCTCGCCTATTCCAAGGACATGCAGGAGGACAAGGTCCCCACCTTCGAGGCCTTTGACGTGCTCGACCTGTCCCTGGGCGTCATGACCGGCATGGTCGCCGACCTGACTCCAGACACCGCCCGCATGGCGGCGGCCGCAGGCGCAGGCTTTTCGACGGCTACGGATCTCGCCGACTGGCTGGTGCGCACCCTCGACATGCCCTTCCGCGACGCCCACCACATCACCGGCGCCGCGGTGAAGCGCGCCGAGCAACGGGGCTGCGATCTGGCCGATCTGCCCCTGGCGGACATGAAGGCCCTGGACCCGCGCATCGGCTCCGGCGTTTATGAGGTGCTTAACCCGGCCGCATCCGTGGCCAGCCGCAAAAGCTATGGCGGCGCCGCCCCCGACCAGGTTCGCGCCCAGGTCGCCCGCTGGAAGGACCTGCTGAAATGACCCGTCGCGCCCCCCTGCTCCTGGCCCTGGCCAGCGTCCTCGTCCTGACCGCCTGCGGCAAGGCCGGGACCCTGGACCGTCCGCCGCCCCTGTGGGGGGATCCGGCCACGGGCGAGGTGACGGCCCCGCGTCCCTCGCCCAGCAAGCCCGTGGACACGGTGGATCCCCGCACCCGGGCGACCAATCCTGCGCCGTCACGCACCCTGCCGATCGACGGCACCTCGTCCAATCCCAGCGCGTCCGGGCCGCAGGGCGCCCTGCCCGACCCCTATGCCAATCCCCGATGAACCACTTCGAGCTTCGGGGCGGCGAGCTCTACTGTGAGGAGGTCCCCCTGGCCTCCATCGCAGCGGCCGTCGGCACGCCGGTCTATGTCTATTCCACCGCCACCTTCGAGCGGCACTATACGGTCCTGCGTGAGGCCCTGGAGGCCGAAGGGGTCCGCGATCCGCTGATCGCCTTTGCAGTGAAGGCCAATTCCAACCTGGCCGTACTCAGGACCCTGGCGCAGCTGGGCGCCGGCGCCGACACCGTCTCGGAGGGCGAGATCCGCCGGGCCCTGGCCGCAGGGGTTCCCCCTGAGCGCATCGTCTTCTCCGGGGTCGGCAAGACCCGGTCAGAGATCGCGTTCGCCCTGTCGGCGGGGGTCTGCGAGATCAATGTGGAGTCCGAGCCGGAGATGATCGCCATCGCTCAGGTGGCCGAGGGCCTGGGCCGCCGCGCCACCATCGCCTTCCGGGTCAATCCGGACGTGGCGGCAGGGGGCCATGCCAAGATCGCCACCGGCAAGTCTGAGAACAAGTTCGGCGTCTCCTTCGCCGAGGCCGAGCGGCTCTACGCCAACGCCGCCAACCATGCCTGGCTCAAGCCCGTCGGGGTGGCCTGTCACATCGGCAGCCAGATCACCGACCTCGCCCCCATGGCCGAGGCCTTCAGCAGGATGGCCGGGCTCGTCCGGCGGCTGAAGAGCGATGGACTGGAGGTCGAACGGCTGGACCTGGGGGGCGGCCTGGGCGTGCCCTACTTCAACCAGCCCGAACCGCCGTCGCCGGCCGACTATGCCAAGGTGGTGGCTGAGGCGACCCGGGGGCTGGATGTGGCCCTGGCCTTTGAACCCGGCCGGGTGATCGCCGCCAATGCCGGCGTACTGCTGGCCAAGGTGCTGCATATTCATGAGCGGCCTGAGGGGCGGCGCTTCCTGGTGCTGGATGCGGCCATGAACGACCTTATGCGCCCGGCCATGTACGACGCCTATCACGACATTCGTCCCGTCCGACCCCGGGAAGGGCCGGCCCGGCCCTATGACGTGGTCGGCCCGGTCTGCGAGACCGGTGACACCTTCACCCGTGATCGGGACCTCCCCCCCTTCGCGGCCGGCGACCTGGTGGCCTTCATGAGCGCAGGCGCCTACGGGGCCTCCATGGGCAGCGAGTACAACAGCCGGCCCCTGGCGCCGGAAGTGCTGGTCAAGGGCGGGGAGTTCGCCGTGGTCCGCCCGCGCCCGACCTATGAGGAAATGCTGGCCCGGGAGACCACGGCCCCCTGGCTGTGACGCCTCAGTCCATAGCCCCGACATAGGGCAGGCTGCGGAACTGACCGGCTGCGTCCATGCCGTAGCCGACCAGGAATCGCGGCGGGGCGGTCCAGGCGACGAAGTCCGGCTCGATGGCTCTGGGCGTCGGCCAGGGCTTGGTGGCGAAGACGCAGGTCAGCACCTCCGAGGCGCCGGAATCCCGGACCAGACGGGCGGCCTCGCTCAGGGACAGGCCCGTATCGATCACATCGTCGACGATCAGGGCGCGGCGCCCCACCAGGGGGCGCTGCAGATCGGCGCGCACCTCGCACCGGCCAAGGCTGGCCCGGGCGTCCCCATAGGAGGCCAGCCAAAGAGCGTCGAAGCGCACATGCCGACCCGCCCGGGCCAGGGCGCGGGTCAGGTCCGCGCAGAACCAGAGCCCGCCGGTGAGCAGGCAGACGGCCACGGTGTCGTCGTCGATGCGCGGGGCGATGTCCTGCGCCAGGGCCTCCACCCGCCGGGCCACCTCGACTTCATCCAGCAGGACCGCAATGGCCGGATCACTCATCCAGCGGCGCCTCAACAGGCGACTCCGCCAGCGGGACCGCCTCGCGCACCGGCGGACGGACGATCTCAGGCGGACTGGCCTCTGCGGCCCCGCGCAGGTCGAGGGCCTCGGCCGGCGCATTGGGGGCCTCGGCGGCGGCCCGCAGTTCAGCGAAGGTGATCTCCAGATCCGCCGCCGATCCCGGGGGATCAATCAGGGCGATGGCGAAGTGGCGGGTTTCTCCCGGCGGGATCACCGGATCGGCCGCCCGGGCGATCTTGGTGGCCACGGCGGCGCCGGTCTTGTCCAGCAGACGGATCTGCAGCGGCGGGGCGGTGATGGTGCGGTCCTCGATGTTGCGGATCATGCCCGAGACCGAAAGGGCCGCATGGCCGTCCTGCAGGGCGGGCTCGAACGCCACGCCCTCAATGGCCAGGCCGACACTGTTCACGGGCAGGCCGACGCTGGCGAAGGCGCCCGCCGCACTGGGCCATAGGCGCACCACATCGACCCGGAACACCACGGCGACCACAATCATCAGGGCCAGGGCCGCGGACATGCCGGCCCAGACGACGCCGGTGGCGGCCGCCTCGCGCAGGCGGCGGGTGTCATCTGCCCTGGCCCGGAACGCGCGGGGGAGGGCTTCGCCGGCCCGCCCCGTCGGCTCGACCTCAGGGGCGACGACAGCCGCCGTATCGAGGGAGGGTTGATCCACCGGCGCAGGGGGGGTATCGGCGACGATGGGCTCAACCGGCGCCGACTTAGGCTCGGCCGGCGCCTCCCGGCGGGCCGTCCACCGGTTTCCACAGCTCGCGCACTTCACGACGCGCCCCTGTTCGGGGATCTTTGCGTCGTCCACGAAATAGCTGGTGGAGCAGTCTGGACAGGTCAGTATCATGGCCGCTGTATCGGACCCTCCAGCCCACCGTAACGAGGTCGCCGATTCCGGTCACCATGTCCAGAAACCTGAACGCCGCAGAGCCCGCCGACGAAGG
Organism: uncultured Caulobacteraceae bacterium; assembly: GCA_947085575.1. GTDB lineage: Bacteria > Pseudomonadota > Alphaproteobacteria > Caulobacterales > Caulobacteraceae > Phenylobacterium. Next base: position 8,347 of record CAMTXB010000007.1, on the reverse strand, counting down.
GGACGCCGTCGTGCGCTTCGACGACGTCTCCATGCGGTACGGGCGCGAACCTGAGACGCTCAAGGACCTTACCTTCTCCTTGCCCCAAGGGTCTTTCCATTTCGTCACCGGCCCTTCGGGGGCGGGAAAGACGTCCCTTCTCAAGCTGATCTATCTGGCCGCCCAGCCCTCCAGGGGCCTGTTGCACCTGTTTGGCCAGGACGTGGCCCAGGCGCCGGCCGATGTGCGGCCGTTTCTGCGCCGGCGGATCGGGGTGGTGTTTCAGGAGTTTCGACTGCTTGATCATCTGAGCGCCTTCGACAACGCCGCCGTGCCCCTGCGGATCGCGGGGCAAAGGTCAGACTCCTACCGCCGGGATGTCGCCGAACTCCTCACCTGGGTAGGCCTCAAGGACCGGATGCACGCCCTGCCCCCGACCCTGGCCGGCGGCGAGAAACAACGGCTGGCCATCGCCCGCGCCGTGGTCGGCCGCCCTGACATCCTGCTCGCCGACGAGCCCACCGGCAATGTGGATCATGAGATGGGCCTGCGCATTCTGCGCCTGTTTCTGGAACTCAACCGCCTGGGCGCCACGGTCCTCATCGCCACCCATGATCAGGACCTGGTGGCCCGGTCAGGCATGCCGGTCCTGCATCTCGAGGATGGCCGACTGGCCCATATGGGCCTATTCGCCGCCGGGGGGCGGTCATGAGCCGGCGTCGGGGAAGCGGCCCCCTGGATGTGGAGCGTTGGCGACCGGCGCCCTTTCTGCCGGAGCGCGACACCCGTGACAGCGCCCTGGTGTTTGTTGTGGCCGTACTCTGCTTTCTGGCCTGCCTGACTGCGCTCGGGGTGATCGCTTCGGACCGGGCGGCGCGGGGCTGGTCAAATCAGTTGAGCGGGGAGATGACGGTGATCGTCCGCCCCAAGGCCAGTGAGACCCCGGACTCCGCCGCCGCCCGCGCCGCCGAGACTCTCGCAGGGGTGGCCGGGGTCGCCGAGGCCCGCGCCCTGGAGCGGGAAAAGGCCGAGGCCCTGATCGCACCGTGGCTGGGTGAGGCCGCTGATCTCGCCGACCTGCCCGTGCCGCGTCTGGTGGCGGTGGTCCTCGACCGTGAAGCCCCGGCCACGGCGCAAAGCCTCCGGCGCGCCCTGCAGGCCAGGGGCCTGGACGCCGTGGTGGATGACCACACCACCTGGCTGGCGGATATCCAGCGGAGCGCGGCGATCGCCCGCTGGGTGGGACTGGGCGTCTTTCTGCTGATCGCCGCAGCCGCCGCAGCCGTCGTCGCCTTCGCCACCCGGGCCGGCCTCGCCGCCCGGCGTGACGTGGTGGAGCTGCTGCATCTGACCGGCGCCGAAGATGTCTTCATCGCCCGTCTGTTCCAGGTCCGGTTCGCCCAGATGGCCGCCGGCGCCGGACTGATCGGCGCCGCCGGCGCCGCCGCCCTGGGCGCCGCCCTGCGGCTTGGGGGAGGCGGCCAGGGCCTGACCCCGATTCTGCCCGTGGCTTGGAGTGATCTCCTGGCTGTTCTACCCTGCCCCCTGGCTGCGGCCCTGGTGGCGGCTGTGGCGGCGAGGATGACCGCCGCCAGTCTGATTCGCGAGCTGTCCTGAACGGGGGTCCCATGAAAACGCTCGCCCTGATTTCTGTCGCCGCCCTGATCTGGGCCGCCGGCCTGCTGGCCTTCGCCACACGGGTGGAGCACTCGACCCCGGCCAGGGATCCTCAGGTCGCCGACGGCATCGTCGCCCTCACGGGGGCGGGCTCCAATGAACGGATCGCGGCCGGCATCCGGCTGCTGGAGGCTGGAAAGGCCGACCGGATGCTAGTCTCCGGGGTAAACCGGGAGGTCAGCCGGGCCGATATCCGCCAGCTGAGCCGGGCCGCCCAGCGGCTCTATGACTGCTGCGTTGATCTGGGCTTCGAAGCCGCCGACACCTTTGGCAACGCCCGGGAGACGGCGGGCTGGGTGAAGGCGCGACGCTATGACAGCCTGATCGTGGTCACAGCAGACTATCACATGCCCCGGGCCATGCTGGAGCTCGGCTCCGCCCTGCCCGGCATCACCCTGGAGGCCCATCCGGTGGCCACCCCGGTTCTCAATGCCCGCCGCTGGTGGCGGACCCCCGGCGGCGTCCGGCTGATGGTGACCGAGTACTCCAAGTACCTGGCCATTCTTGGCCGGGAACTGATCCTGAGCCTGGGTCCGAAGGCGGACCCGGCCCCCGAGCCTGCGCCGCAGGGCGGTTGATCTGTCCCTCGCAAGCGGCGAACCAGGAACCAGGGACCATGCAAGAAGGAGGCACGTCGTGACGGCCCTGCGCTCCCTGCTCTTTGTGGCGATGTTCTATCTCTGGTCGGCCAGCGTGGCGGTCCTGATCACCCCGCTGCTCCTGGGGCCTAGGGTCTGGGTCCTCGGGGCGCTGGACATCTGGAGCCGCGGCATCATCGCCCTGCTGGGAATCTGCGACATTCGCGTCGAGGTCCGGGGGCTGGAGCATGTGCCGAAGGGCAAGGCCCTGGTGGCGCCCAAGCACCAGTGCATGTTCGACGTGTTCGCCCAGTTCGCCTGGCTGCCGGACTCCTGCTTCGTGCTGAAGAAGGAACTGATGTGGATCCCGTTCTTCGGCTGGTACGCCCAGAAGGCGCGCATGATTGTCGTCGACCGCGAGGCCCGGGCCACGGCCCTGAAGAAGCTGGTGCGCGACACCGAAGACCGCCTGCAGGAAGATCGACAGCTGGTGATCTTTCCCGAAGGCACCCGGGGCGCGCCTGGCGTCCGGGGCAGCTACAAGCCGGGCATAGCGGCCCTGTATCGGGAGCTGAGCCTGCCGGTGCACCCGGTGGCCACCAATTCCGGGGTTCACTGGCCCAGGCACGGCTTCCTGCGCAGGCCCGGCGTCATCGTGTTCGAATATCTTGAGCCCATTCCGCCGGGCCTCAAGCGCGCCGAATTCATGCGCACCCTGGAGGAGCGGATCGAGACCGCCTCGATGCGACTGCTGGAGCCTTAGGTCGGCGGTACCTGGGCCTGGCGCTCCACCCGGCCCAGCAGGTCTTCCATTGTCCGGTCCCGCACGCCGGCCTCGCGCAGATGTCCCACCAGGTCACGGAGATATTCCTCATTGGGACCCGACAGGCCGACCGCGCCGGTGATCAGCTCGGCCTGTCGTTCAAGGGGCAGAACACCGGCCCACTGGGGATGGCGGACATCAGAGAGGAAGACGAGGCACTCCACCCGCCGCCCATCGGCCAGGCGCACGGGACGCAGGGCCTGCACATAGGTCTCGGTGGGCTGCTCGCGCTCCATGAGATAGGCATAGACCTCCGGCCAGTCGGCCTCGGCCACCCGATAGGCTGTCCCGCAGACGGCCCCCCCGGGCGCCAGGCCCAGGACCAGGCCCGGTCGCTCATGGGTGCCCCGGTGGTGGACCGAATAGATGCAGAAGGCCCGGCGTCGCCCGTGTAGAATGGCGCTGGACCGCTCGACAAAGCTGAACCCCGGCCGCCACATGAGCGACCCATAGCCGAACACCCACCCCCCGATACCGCCCGCCATTCCCGATCTGTCCGTAGAAAGCCTGCAAAGCCGTCCATGTCTGTGCCTGATCCCGCGCCCGCCCGCAAACCCCGCCGACTGGGCCTGATCCTGCCCTTCGCCCTCCTGTTCCTGGCCGTGATCGTCTGGAGCGGATTCTGGTTCTGGGTCCGCATCCAGACCGGCGAGCGGATGGACACCGCCGCCGAGGCCCTGCGCGGTGCGGGCTATGAGGTCAGCTGGGAGACCCGGAGCATTGGCGGCTATCCCTTCCGCCTGAACGTCACCCTGACCGATGCGATGATCCGCGAGCCCTCGGGCTGGGCGCTCGCCACCCCGCGCCTGAAGTCGGAGGCCTTTATGCATGGGCTTGGCCGCTGGATCTTCGCCACCCCGGAGGGCCTGACCTTCACCCGGCCGCAATCGGGATCGGTGCAGGTGACTGGCAGGCTGATCCGCGCCAGCCTGGGGGATGCGGGCCGCAAACCCCCGCGCCTTGACTTCGAAGGGGCCGACCTGACCTTTGCGCCGACCCCCGGCGCCCAGCCCTTCGCCCTGGCGCGGGCCGAGAAGGTGGCCTTCCACCTGCGCCCGGGTCCTGAGGACCAGGGGGCCATGTTCCTGGAGGTCACAAAGGGCCAGGCCCAGATGTCTGGCCTGTTCGCCCGCATCGCCCAGGACGGCGATATCGACATCAAATGGGACAGCCTGCTGACCAAGATGAGCGCCTTTGAGGGGAGCGACTGGCCCTCGGCCGTACGCAACTGGAGCCGGGCCGGCGGTATGGCCCAGGTCCGCGAGGCCGGACTCACGGCAGGCGAGGCGGTGATCGGCGTCAATCGCGGCCAGCTGTTCGTCGGACCGGACGGGCGTCTGAGGGGAACCCTCGACGTGACCCTGCGCCAGGCGCCCGAAGCCCTGGAGGCCCTGGGCGCCGGCGGGCTTCTTCCGCCGGAAACCGCCGACACCGCCGCCGCCGTGACCGCCGCCCGCCAGGGGGCCGACAATGTGGCCCAGGCCGCCATCACCTTCCAGGCCGGACAGACCACCCTGGGTCCCGTCGCCATCGGCCCGGCCCCCCGCGTCTATTGAGGGCGATGGTTTCGGCGGCAACTTTTTTGCGTCCGGCGGCCCTATTGCGCCGCTCGGCGCAATGACTTAGGTCGCGGCATTGGTTCCGGGAATAGAAATGGCCGACGCTCCGCAGGCTGCGCCTCCGTCCTCGCCGATGACATCGCCCCCGGCGCCCCTGCCGCTGGAGGCGGTGCGGGCGCGGATCGACAAGATCGACGCGGGCCTGCTGGCCCTGCTGGACGAACGCACGGCGCTGGGCCAGCAGGTGGCCGCCGCCAAGGCCGCCGCCGGCCAGGCCGACCGGTTCGGCCTGCGCCCGGGCCGGGAGACCGAGATTCTGCGCCGGCTGCTGGCCATGCCGCGCGCGGGCGCCAGCGACGCCCTGGTCATCAGCATCTGGCGCGAGCTGATGGGCCACAGCCTGGCCCTGCAGGGTCCCTTCAGTCTCACCGTCTGGGGCGGCCCGACCCCGGCCCGGGCCGTGGAGCTGGCCCGCCAGCGGTTCGGCGCCGCGCCGTCCCTGCGCATGGCGCAGAAGCCTGAAGAGACCATTGTGGCGGCCAGGCTCAAGGGCGGCGTCGGTATCGCCATGCTGACCGGGGAAGGCGCCTGGTGGGGCCGCCTGTTGGCGGAGCCGAAACTCAAGGTGTTCGCCGTCCTGCCCTGCCTCAACGCCTGGGGTCCCCCCTCGGCCCTGGCCTTCGCCGAGGTGGAGGTGGAGCCCACCGGCGCCGATGTCACCCTGTGGGTCACCGACGCCCCGGGACCCGCCGCCCGCACCACAGACGCCCTCAGCCGTGACGGGGTCGCCGCCGAGGCGCTCAGCGAGGCCGGCGGGCTGAAGCTCTTTGCCCTGGCGGGCTACTATCAGGCCAATGATGACCGCCTCGCCCGGGCCCCCGGGCGCCTGAACGGCGTCATCGGGGCTGCGCCGGAACCGTTCGACGTGTAAGAGCCAGGGCCTGACACGTCGAACCCCAGGCCCGCCCATGCCCCCGTCCCCCGATCGCGCCGCCGCCGACCGTCCGGTTCCCAAGCCGGGCATCCTCGACATCGCCGCCTACGTCCCCGGCAAGGCCAAGGTCGAGGGGATCGCGCATCCGCTGAAGCTGTCGGCCAATGAGAACATCCTGGGCTGCAGCCCCCGGGCCAAGGCCGCCTATGCCGGCGCCATCGATCAGCTGCACATCTATCCCGACAGCCGCGCTTCGCCCCTGCGCCAGGCCATCGCGACGGAGTTCCGGCTGGAGCCGGAGCGGCTGATCTTCGGCTGCGGCTCCGACGAGATTCTCCACATGCTCTGCCAGGTCTATCTGGAGCCCGGCGACAACATCGTTCAGGGCCAGTACGCCTTTGGCGCCTACGCCATCGGCGCGCGGGCCTGTCAGGCGCAGGTGCTGAGCGCGCCCGAGCCCGACTACCGGGTCGAGGTCGATGGCCTGATGGAGCTGGTCAACGACCGCACGCGGCTGGTGTTCATCGCCAATCCGGGCAATCCTACCGGCACCTATATCGGCGGCGAGGAAATCCGCCGTCTGCATGCCGCCCTGCCCAGGAGCGTGGTCCTGGTGCTGGACGGCGCCTATGCCGAGTTCGTCGATGACCTGGCCTTCGAGGACGGGACCGACCTGGCGCGGACCAGCGACAATGTCATCGTCACCCGCACCTTCTCCAAGCTGCACGGCCTGGCGACCCTGCGGGTAGGCTGGGCCTATGGGCCGCCGGAGATGATCGACGCCCTGGACCGCATCCGCCAGCCCTTCAACACCACCATCCCTGGCCAGCTGGCCGCCGTGGAGGCCCTCGCCGACAAGGACTTCCAGAAGGCCTCCCTGGACCTGCTCGCCCAATGGCGTCCCTGGCTCGCCCAGCAGCTCGCAGGGCTTGGCCTCTCGCCAGTGCCCAGCGCCACCAATTTCATCCTGGTGGGCTTCCCCACAACCGGCCCCAGGAACGCCCAGGCGGCCGAAGCCTATCTGGCCGGCCGGGGACTGATCGTCCGGAACGTCGGCGGCTATGGCCTGCCCAACCACCTGCGGATGACCATCGGGCTTGAGGCGCACAGCCGCGCCGTGGTCGAGGCGCTGGCCGACTTCATGCAGGCCGACTGATGGCCGAACCCATCTTCGCGCGCCTGGCCATCATCGGCTGCGGCCTGATCGGCTCGTCCCTGGCCCGCGGCGCAAGAGCGTCCGGCGCTGTGGGCCAGATCGTCATCCATGACGCCAGCGACTTCGCCCGCGCCCGCATCGCCGAGCTGGGCCTGGCCGATGAGGTGACGCTCAGCGCCGCGGAGGCGGTGGCGGGCGCCGACCTGATCATCTTCGCCACGCCGGTGCGCGCCATCGGCGAGGCCGCGGCGGCCTGCGCCCACGCCATCTCGCCGGGCGCCATCGTCAGCGACGTGGGCTCGGTGAAGGCCGCCGTCAGCGAAGCCCTGGCCGCCGCCCTGCCCGACAGCGTGTTCATCGTGCCGGGCCACCCCATCGCCGGCACCGAGCAGTCCGGACCCGACGCCGGCTTTGCTGAGCTCTTCCACGGCAGGTGGGTGATCCTGACCCCCCAGGCCCGGGAGGATGAAGCCTATCTGGCCGCCGTCCAGCGCCTGGCCGATTTCTGGGCCGCCCTGGGCGCCCAGGTCGAACAGATGGACGACAGGCACCACGACCTGGTTCTCGCCGTCACCAGCCACCTGCCCCACCTGATCGCCTACAATATCGTCGGCACCGCCGCCGACATGGAGGAGGTGACCCGGGCCGAGGTGATGAAATATTCCGCCGGGGGCTTCCGCGACTTCACCCGCATCGCCGCGTCGGACCCGACCATGTGGCGCGACATCTTCCTGACCAACAAGGACGCGGTGCTGGAGGTCCTGGGCCGCTTCACAGAGGACCTCCAGGCCCTGTCCCGGGCCATCCGCTGGGGCGAGGGCGACAAGCTGTTCGACCTGTTCAGCCGCACCCGGGAAATCCGCCGGGGCGTCATCGAGGCCGGCCAGGAAAGCGCCGAGCCTGACTTCGGCCGCAAGCGGGGCGGCTGATGCCCGGCATGGCCTGGCTTTCCATCGCCATCGCCGCCGAGGTGATCGCCACCACGGCGCTGAAGGCCTCGGACGGCTTCCGCAATGTGGCGCCGTCGGTGATCACCGCCATCGGCTACGGGATCGCCTTCTGGTGCATGTCCCAGGCCATGCGCACCATACCCGTAGGCATCGTCTACGCCCTGTGGTCCGGCGTCGGCATCGTGCTGATCACCGCCATCGCCTGGGTCCTCTACCGCCAGCAGATCGACACCGCCGGCCTCATCGGCATCGGCCTGATCCTGGCCGGGGTGGTGGTGATCCAGGTGTTTTCGAAGACGGCGGCATAAGCGTTCCCGCGCTCCCCGCCCGTCGCCACACGCGGCTTATCCCCAGTCCTTCAAGTTAAAGTCGGACTGGGGTCTGTTGATTAGAGCTGGAACAAGCGGGTCATAGAACTCGGCCGCTCCGTCCTTTTGTTCAAGATGACGTCGGATCGCAAAAGCGGCGGCGTCCGCCAATTGGAGTCCGGGCGCCTCGCTCTTGGCTGCAAAGAGTGTGGCGTGGACAATGTGCTGGAAGGGTAAGAGCCCCTGACCTGACCCCCGTTTCTCATCCAGCCATAACGAGAGTCCTGGGTTGATCTGATCCTCCGCCGTTCTGGGTGGCAAGAGGCCGGGGCGCGCAGCCCCCAAGTTGCGCAGCGCCCCGGCCGGCCTCTCCGGAGAGGGCG
>CAMTXB010000006.1:0-45237 GCA_947085575.1 uncultured Caulobacteraceae bacterium | reverse complement strand
GCCATAGAAGGCATCACGGCCCTCGACCATCGGCACATCGGCCTTGGTGCGGCGTACGACGATCACGTCGGTGACCTCCGGGCAGGCCTTCAGCGCCTCGTCCACATTGGCCTTCAGCGGCACGATGCGACCGCCGCGCACGCCCTCGTCGGCGGTGATGACGATACGGGAGTCGCAGTCCTGAATGCGGCCGGCCAGGCTGTCGGGGGGAAAGCCGCCGAACACCACCGAATGCACCGCGCCGATCCGCGAACAGGCTAGCATGGCGACGGCCGCGGCCGGGATCATCGGCAGATAGATGGTGACCCGGTCGCCCTTCCTGACCCCCTTGGCCTTCAGCACATTGGCCATGCGGCAGACTTCAAGGTGCAGCTGCGCATAGGTCAGGGTGTCGCAGACATCGGGGTCATCGCTCTCCCAGATGATCGCCACCTGGTCGGCGCGGGCCGGCAGGTGACGGTCGATACAGTTGACGCTGACATTCAGCTCCCCGTCGGCGAACCAGCGGATGTGAAGGTCATCGGCGGCGAAGGAGACGTCCTTGATGGCGGTGAAGGGCTTGGACCAGTCCAGGCGAGCCGCGACGCTGCGCCAATAGCCGTCCGGGTCCTGATCGGCCTGCCGGCAGGCTGCATCATAGCCGGCCGCCGTCATGCGCGTCCGCTCAGCCCAGGCCTCAGGGACCGGAAAAATCTCACCTGCACTCACGGCCCAACTCCCTCAATCGACTTTGGCGCGGAGTATGCGGAGTGAGGGGCCTGTGGCAACCTGGGAGACAGTCCTCAGCGCTGCGGCTTCCCGTTGGCGTGGCTTTCGCCATTGCTGAACCGATGGGGGCTTCCCAGGGCGACTGATTTCTGACTCACGATCCCGGCCGGTGGAGGAGGCCGGCAGGGATGGGTCGAGTCCCATCGGCGGACTTGCCGGCGCGTGCCGCAGCAGCGATTGACGGCGGGCTGGCCGCCGAATTCAACCTGCCGTGCGGCCAGTCACTCAATCGTATCGAACTGATTGACGTGAGCGGCTAGGCGCGAGCCCCCGGACGCGCCAGGATCGTCCCATGCCTGACGCCACCTTCGCCGTCCTGCCGACCACCATCTTCGAGGAGATGAGCGGTCTGGCGCGGGCGCATGGGGCCATCAATCTCGGCCAGGGCTTTCCCGACGATCCCGGACCCGAAGCCCTGCGGCGGCGGGCGGCCGAGGCGGTGCTGGACGGCCACAACCAGTACCCGCCCATGGCTGGCCTGCCGGAGCTGCGGACCGCCGTGGCCGCCCATTACCGCCGCACCCAGGGGCTTGTCCTCGATCCCGCCACCGAGGTGGTGGTCACCTCCGGGGCCACCGAGGCCCTGGCCGCAGCCTTCCTCGCCCTGATCGAGCCCGGTGACGAGGTCATCGTCTTTCAGCCCTTCTATGACGCCTATCTGCCGCTGATCCGGCGGGCTGGCGGGGTGGCCAAGCTGATCTCGCTGTCGCCGCCCCACTGGCGCTTCACGGGGGCCCTGCTGGAGGCTGCGATCACGCCCAGGACCCGCTTGGTGGTGCTGAACAGCCCGGTCAATCCGACGGGCGTCGTGGTCCCGGACGCCGATCTCGCCCTGCTGGCGGACGTCTGTGTGGCCCATGACCTGATCGCCATCTGCGACGAGGTGTGGGAGCAGGTCGTGTTCAGCCCCGCCGTCCACCGTTCGCTGATGTCCTTTCCAGGCATGGCCGGGCGCTGCGTGAAGATCGGCTCGGCGGGCAAGATGTTCGGACTGACCGGCTGGAAGGTGGGGTTCATCTGCGCCGCGGCGCCCATGGCCCGCCTGCTGGCCAGGGCCCACCAGTTCCTGACCTTCACCACGCCGCCGAACCTGCAGGTCGCCGTGGCCTTTGGCCTGGAGACCCTGGACGACTGGTGGACGACGATGCCGGCCAGCCTCGCCGCCAGTCAGCAGCGCCTGGCCAGCGCCCTGGCCCGCGAGGGCTTCGCCGTCCTGCCCTCGCAGGGGACCTACTTCCTGAACCTCGACCTTTCCGCCTCAGGCGTCGCCATGGACGACGACGCCTTCGCCCGGCTGGCGGTGGAACAGGCCGGCGTCGCCGCCATCCCGGTCTCAGCCCTCTATGAGACCGACCCTGTCACGACCATCCTGCGGCTGTGCTTCGCCAAGGCCGACGCCACCCTTGATGAGGGCGCACGACGGCTGGCCAGGGCCAGGGACCTGTCCGCTCAGCCCCTTGGCGGGCGGGCCATACGGACATCGCGATCGTCGCGGCCAGCGACCGCGACGCCCCGGCCTTGATAGGGCCGCCGGGCGCCGCTCTGGCGCAGGACCGTCAGGATCACCTGCGCGCCGGCCGCATCGGCTTCCGCCGGCAGACCGTCCAGAATCGCCGTCCCCAGGCCCCGGCCGGCGTGAAGGCGAGAGCCGGGGCGTCCCTGCTCAGCAGGTGGCCCCGCCATCGACCACGATCGCCTGACCGGTCAGCCAGCCCCCGGCCCGGGAGGCCAGGAAGACCGCCGCCCCGGCAATGTCATCGGGCTCGCCCAGGCGGCGCAGGGGATTGTTGGCGCTGGAGCGCTTTTCGGCCTCCGGCGTGTCCCACAGGGCCCTGGCGAAGTCGGTCTTGACCAGGCCAGGCGCGATGCAGTTGACGCGGATGTTGTCGGGACCGAGCTCGACGGCGAGGTTGCGGGCCAGTTGGAAGTCGGCGGCCTTGGAGATGTTGTAGGCGCCGATGCCGGTGGAGCCGCGCAGGCCGCCGATGGATGAAATGATGATCACCGCCCCATCCTTGCGCTCACGCATCTGCGGGGCGACCATCTGGATCAGCCAGTTGTTGGCGATGATGTTGTTGTCGAGGATCTTGCGGAAGGCGTCGTCCTGGATCCCGGCCATGGGTCCGAAATAGGGGTTGGTGGCGGCGTTGCAGACCACGATGTCGATCCTGCCGTAGGCCCTGTTGGTCTCGTCCACCAGCCGCTGCAGGTCCTCCTTCGAGGAGATCGAGGCCGGCACGGCGATGGCGGCGCCGGGGCGCCTTGCATTGATGGCCGCAGCCACCTCGTCGCAGGGGCCGGCCTTGCGCGAGGAGATCACCACCCTGGCGCCATGGTCGGCCATGCGCTCGGCGATGGCCTTGCCGATGCCCCTCGAGGATCCGGTGATCACCGCGACCTTGCCGGTGAGATCGAACAGTTCCATGGCGCGTCTTTCCCAATTTGAAATGCTTGTTTGAATGAGCGCCATTTGCGGCGCCGCCGGACGCTGGGTCAAGCCGGCCAGCGGCGGGTCAGGCGCAGAGCGGCCGCCCGCCCATGTCCAGGTGGAAATGGTCCAGATGGGCGTCGTTATAGTCCGGCGACAGGGTGGTCAGGAACACCTTGCAGGCCCCGTCGCGGACCTGCCGCAGGAAGACGCCCTTCGGCCCCGGGTCATCCCAATCGTCCTTGAGCCGCACCACCTGCCCGTCGGCCAGGCGGAAGCCTGAGACATCCAGGGCGTTGGCGCTGGCGTGCTCGCTGGGGGGACCGGCCTGCTGATTGTAGATCCGGCGGCAGGAGAAGGCGCCGAAGTGCTCCACCGCCACCACCGCCTGGCCGAGGGTCTCGAAGGCGGCGGGCTGCACCACCTGACGCTCCCATATGGCCACCGCCAGGGCCTGTTTGCAGGTCATCACCACGTCGGCGGGCGCAAGGGGGGCCATGCCGCCGGTGAACCGGAGGGCTTCCTTCACCGAGCAGAACCCGTCCTCGGTCTCCGGCGCAATCTGGTAGGTCAGGCCGCCCCTGGCCAGCACCGCCCGGCAGGCTGCGGCGTCCTGGCCGGTACGGGCGGCCTTGGCCCGGGTGGCGGCGCCCACAGGATCGATGACGCTCAGCGGCGTCCAGGGCAGGTGCTGATCAGGAATGGCCCGCTCGGCCACCATGGCCAGGGCCAGGAGCAGGATCCAAAGAACCGCCAGCCCCACCAGACGCGCGATCATGGTCTGACGGCGGGCATGGTCCTCCACCTGAGGATGTCGGGGTGCGCGGTAGCCGGCCATGGTCCTTCGAAGGGAAGACGGGAAACTCCCGGGACCTTAGCCCCCCCGCTCACCCGAGGCGACCCTTGCCGATCTGGAACGAAAGGTGCAGGCGTCAGCGCGGCGGATGGGGACAGCTGCACGCTGCCCCCTTGCGGCGGGGCGCGGCAAGTCGCACGTTCCGCCCCACTGATGAATCTAGGAGAGCGCAATGGGTTTCCGTCTCGAAGATGAAGACGACGACGAAAAGGGCCGCCTTCCCGACATGCCAATGACCTCGGGACCGGTGCAGAACGCCCTGTTCAAGTCGCGCACGGTCCTCATCTTCGGCGAGATCGACATGCGGCTGGCTGAGCGCGTCTCGGCCCAGCTGCTGGCCCTGGCCTCTGACGGCAAGGGCGATATCAAGGTCTTCGTCAATTCCCCCGGCGGCCATGTGGAAAGCGGCGATACCGTCCACGACATGATTCGCTATTGCGGGCCTCAGGTGAAGGTGATCGGCACCGGCTGGGTGGCCAGCGCCGGCGCGCATATCTTCCTGGGCGCCGCCAGGGAAAATCGCTTCTGCCTGCCCAACACCCGGTTCCTGCTGCACCAGCCCATGGGCGGCGTGAGGGGCCAGGCCTCGGACATTCAGATCGAGGCCGACGAGATCGTGAAGATGCGCGAGCGGGTCAACCGCATCATCGCCCGCGAGACCGGCCAGCCCTATGAGCGGGTGGTTCAGGACACCGAACGGAACTTCTGGATGAACGCCGCGAAGGCCGTCGAGTACGGGCTGGTCTCGAAGATCATCGAGAACGCGGCGGCGGTCTGAAATGGCCCCCTGGTGGAAGGGGGCGGTGGTCTACCAGATCTACGTCCGCAGCTTTTTCGACAGCGACGACGACGGCCATGGCGACCTTGCCGGCGTCATGGCCAAGCTGGACTATCTGAAGAGCCTCGGGGTGGATGCGGTCTGGCTCTCGCCCATCCACCCCTCGCCCAATCGGGACTGGGGCTATGATGTCGCAGACTATGACGACGTCCATCCCGACTATGGGTCGATGGAGGACTTCCGGACCCTGACAGGGGCGGCCCATGCCCTGGGCCTGAAGGTGCTGCTGGACGCGGTGCTGGCGCACACCTCCGACGAGCACCCCTGGTTCGCCGCCAGCCGGGACGAAGGACCCGAGGGCGACAAGGCCGACTGGTATGTCTGGGCCGATCCGGCCGATGACGGAACCGCGCCGAACAACTGGCTCAGCGTCTTTGGCGGCCCGGCCTGGGCCTACCAGCCGGCGCGGCGGCAGCACTATCACCACAAGTTCCTGCGCCAGCAGCCCAAGCTGAACTGGCGGCAGCCCCAGGCCAAGGCCGCCGCCCTCAAGGTGCTGGACACCTGGCTGGCCCGGGGCGCGGACGGCTTCCGCCTGGATGTGGCCAATGGCTTCCTCCATGACGGCGACCTGCGGGACAATCCTCCCATACCGGCGGCGGGCCGGGACCGGGGCGCCTGGGCTCACGCCAGCGACATGCAGCGGCATCTGTTCGACGCCAATCTGCCCGAGACCATTCCCCTGCTTGACGAGATCCGCCGCCGGGTGGAGGCCCATGGGCGCGACCGCTTCGTGTTTGGCGAGTTTTCCGAGGAAGAGGCGCGATGCGGCGCCTATTGCGCCCCTGATGAGGGGCTGCACTCAGCCTACAGCTTCGCCCTTCTGAAGGCCCGGCGGCTGACCGCCCAGATGGTCAAGGACCACTGCGCCACCCTCGCCGCCCACCCGGCGCACTGGCCGATGATCGCCTTCGGCAACCACGATGTGCCCCGGACCGTGACCCGGCTCGGCGGTCCCGAGGCCGGCGGCCCGGCGGCGCGGCTGATGCTGGCCCTGCAGATGACCCTGCGGGGCTCCGTCCTGCTCTATCAGGGGGAGGAACTGGGCCTGCCCGAGGCCGAGCTGGCCCGGGGCGAGCTGCGCGATCTAGTGGGCGACCTCTACTGGCCCATCGCCCGGGGGCGGGACGGGGCGCGGACGCCCATGCCCTGGCGGTCGGACGCCGCGCATCTGGGCTTCTCCAACGGCGCGCCCTGGCTGCCGGCGGCCGAAAGCCACCGCGCCCTGGCCGTGGACCGCCAGGAGCTGGATCCCAAGTCCACCCTGGCCTTCGCCCGGCAGATGATCACCCTGCGCAAGGCCTCCCGGGCCTTGTCCCTGGGGGACATCGAGATCCTCGACACCTCCGAACCGGTGCTGGCCTTCCTTCGCCGCCATGAGGGCCAGACCATCGCCTGTGCGTTCAATATGAGCGGGCGAACCGCCCGGGCCGAACACCCCGCCCTGTGCGGCGGCGAGATTTTGCCGGTGACCTCCGGCGCCTCCGAGTCCTTGCCCGGCGGGCTGGCCCTGGGCCCCTATGCCTGCCGGTTCCTCAAACACGCTTCATGACAGGTGCGGGGTCGCCAAGGCCCCGCTAGAAGACCCCATGGCCGCAGGCGACACCAAGACCTCCAGCGCAGGAGCGCCCCGGTTCGGCGAGGATTTCCTCACCGATATCTGGTACTTCGCCGCCCTGTCGGCGGACCTCAAGCCCGGCAGGCTTCAGCGATTTGAGATCCTGGGGGAGCCGATCCTGATCGGTCGGGGTCGCAAGGGCGAGGCCTATGCCGTTCGCGACATCTGTCCGCACCGCGCCGCGCCGCTATCAGCCGGCAGGCTGACCGCGGAGCCCGACGGTCGCGAAAGCGTGGAATGCCCCTATCACGGCTGGCGTTTCGGCCTCGACGGCGCCTGCACGGCCATCCCGTCGCTGGTCGCAGACCAGGCCATGGATGTCAGCAAGATCAGGGTCCGCCGCTTTCCGGTGCGTGAGAGCCAGGGCCTGATCTTCGTCTGGATCAGCGCCGATCCTCGTTTTGACGGCGAGCCCGACATCGATCAGCCGGTTTTTCCGGGGGTGGTGGGCGGCAAGCCCAAGCTGGTCGACCGCATGACCTTCGACGCCCATATCGACCACGCCGTCGTGGGCCTGATGGACCCGGCTCACGGTCCCTATGTGCACCAGCAATGGTGGTGGCGCTCGGCCAAGAGCCAGCACGAGAAGACCAAACCCTTCGAACCCCGCGAGGCCGGCTTCGCCATGGTGCGACATGAGCCGTCAAAGAACAGCCGCGCCTACGCCATCCTTGGCGGCCAGCCCCTGACCGAGATCACCTTCCACCTTCCAGGCCTGAGGTGGGAGCATGTGACGGTGGGCAAGCGTCAGGTCCTGTCCCTGACCTGTCTGACGCCTCTGAATGAAAAGCAGACCCGAATCACCCAGATCGTCTGGTCCGACCATCCGGCCTTTTGGCTGTTGAAGCCGCTGATCGCCGCCGGGGCCCGTGCCTTTCTGCGCCAGGACGGCGAGATGGTGAGCCTGCAGAACGAGGGCCTGCGCTACGACACGAGCCTGCTATGGGTCGACGACGCCGACCGGCAGGCTAGGTGGTACCATCAGCTCAAACGGGAATGGACGCAGAGCCGCAGGGAGGGCCGCGCCTTCGTCAATCCGGTCGAGCCGGCGGAGCTTCGCTGGCGAAGCTAGGCGGGCGCGCCCCTGGCGCCGTCAGGCGGCCTCCGCGGGCTGACCGGTCAGCTTGATCGGCGCAAAGCCCCCCTGGATGGTCCAGTTGACCCGGGCGCCCAGCTGGGCGGCGAGCGCCATGGGGTCGGCCTTTTCGAAGGGCGTCGCGGCCGCCTGGGTGTGGGTCAGGGTCATCTGCAGGATCGGATGGCGCTCGAAGAGCCCCGTCGCGGGATCACGGATATCCCCGTGCACCACCACCTCTACCGCGTCCAACGGCAGCAAGCCCAGCAACTCGACGGCGAAGCGCAGGGCCGAGGCGCAGACATTGGCGCCCTGCATCTGATGGCGCCGGCCCAGCGGCGCGGGGCGGAAGACCGCGCGGCCCTGGGGCAGACGCTCCGCCTCCTCAGCCGGCATGGCCGACAGGTCCAGGGCCTCGATCATGATCTGAAACCGCCCCTTGGCCGGCGAGCAGAACCGGAACCGTTCGACAGTCCCATAGGCCTGGTTCAGGCTGGTGTGGTCGGCCAGGGACTCGTTGATGGCTCGCATGTCCAGCTCCGCCAGCTTGCAGGCGAAATCGATTTCCTGGTTGTGCGCCTGGGCCTCGCGCCAGGCCTTGCGATAGGCCTGCTCGTCCTCGCTGGCCGCTTCCGCCACCCTGGCGGCCAACCGGCGACGCTCGTCCCGGTCGGCGCCGAACATCTGCGCCAGCCAGCCCGGGCGATAGGCGTGCAGGACCTGGCGGGCCTCGGCCTCCCGCTCATGGGTCCGGACGACGTTGATGCGCGGACGGGCGGCCACCACCGCCCAGTCCTTCGGTCGATAGGGGATCCGATGGCAGTGCACGAGGCTGGCCACCCTGGCGGCCAGGGCCTCGGCCTCGGCGGCCGGCCCCACGCGACCGTCGGGCGTGTCGCCGAAACGCGCCTGCTGCGCCTTGGCCTGCGCCATGCGCTTTGCCTCACGCTCGATCCGGTCCATGGTGAGTTCGATCGACTGATCGGGACGCATTTCGTCCATATGACCCTCCTACCCGCATCCGCTCTGCGGCGGCTTCGCGCCCATAATCGAATGACTGCGTTATTGAGCCTTTAATGCCGACATTTCTGAACGCCGGCGTCGAAATCGCCTTTGATGACCTGCCCCCAGCCGGAGAGGCCCTCCGGACCATGATTCTGGTCCATGGGTTTGCGTCCAACCGCAAGGAGGGCTGGCGGCGCACCGGCTGGTATGCGGCCCTGGAGCGGCGGGGAACCCGCTGCGTGGCTCTGGACCAGCGCGGGCATGGGGAGAGCCAGAAGCTCTATGACCCTCAGGCCTATGGGCGCGAGGCCCTTGGCCGTGACATTATCGCCTTGATTGACCACCTGAATCTCGAACGGGTGGACCTGTTCGGCTATTCGATGGGGGCGCGGACCGCCCTCGCGGCGGCCCTGGGGGCGCCTGACAGGATCGCCAATCTGGTCCTCGGGGGCGTCGGGGAGCGGCTGCTCGAGCCCCGGCCTGAAGGCGCCCCCCTGGACTCCATGTCCGAGGCCATGCTGGCGGATGACCCAGCGTCAATCAGTCACCCCATGCTACGCAGCTTCCGGCAGTTCGCCGACCAGCAGGGGGAAGACCGCCGCGCCCTGGCGGCCTTTGTCGGGGCGAAGAACCCCCCCTTGGATATCGACGCCATGGGCCGGCTGAAGGCGCCGGTGCTCGTGGTCGCTGGCCAGAGGGACGATGGGGCAGGCGACCCTGACGGCCTGGCCCGCGCCTTTCCCCACGGGCGGGGTGTCACCGTGGTCGGCTGCGACCATTTCTCGGCCATTCCCCACGCCCTGACCAAGGCGGCGACCTTCGACTTTCTGGATGGGATGCTGGACGATCCCTTTGGGGATCGCTTCTGAACCGTCCAGGCATCTCGCGGTTCCAGAGCATTTCGTATCCGATCTGACCGAACCAATCGGATCGGACAAAATGGCTGTAAATCAATATATTAGAGCACAAATCGACCCGATAGCCGCTCCACATTTATCGGAAAGCGATCTCGTCCTCAAGCTGACGGGCCTCTTCCGGCAGCATGATCGGCACCCCGTCGCGGACGGGGAAGGCGAGCCTGGCGCCGCGGCTGATCAGCTCGGCCCGCTCCCGGTCATAGTCCAGGGGTCCATGGGTCACCGGGCAGACCAGAATTTCCAGCAGGCGCGGATCAATTTCAGCGGTCAGGGCGAGCATGGGCTCGTCGGGGGCGTCATCGGTCATGGGTCGTCCTTAGACCAGCAGGCTACTGAACGCTATGGGGGGCGCCGTCGTCGTCTTCCAGGGCGTCGATTTCCAGCAAGGCGGTGAGGCTCCTGACCCGCTCGGCCAGGGTGAGCGCCTCCAGCAGGGCCTGTTTCTCGGAGGGCTCAAAGGGCAGGCCCATGGCGAGGCTGGTGACGAGGGGGGCGATGGGAGCGCTCATGGCCGTCTCATCATCCACATCCAGCTCCCGGCGATTGAGATAACGCTTCAGGGCCCGGGCAAAGCGCGGCCGGTCCATCTCCGGCGCATCGTCATCCCCCGGGGAGAGATCGGCCTCAAACGGGGCATAGTCGACCCGAAGCTGACGATAGGGGGTGCGGGCGGAGAGTTCCTCGCCGGCCGCAAAGCGGCAGGTCCCGGTCAGGGTGATCAGATAGCGCCCGTCGGAGGTCTCGGCGAAACTGGTGATGCGGCCCAGGCATCCCACATGGGCGAGATTGGGCCGCGCCCGTTCTCCGCCCGCCCGGGTCTGGATCATGCCGATGACCCGCTCGCCGGCCATGGCGTCATCGACCATGTTCAGATAGCGCGGCTCGAAGATCTGCAGGGGCAGATCGCCCCCCGGCAGCAGCACCGCCCCGTCCAGGGGGAAGATCGGGATGATCTGCGGCAGATCGGCCGCGCGCCGGTAGCCCGGCATGGGTTTCACCTCTTGGTTTCAACAGACAGGGGTCAGGGCATTTCGTCCGGATCCAGGGTCCGATCTCCCGCCCGCCGCGGAATCTTGAGCCTGATTCAATGTTCCTCGAGTCCGCCTGAGCGCATCATGCTCCATGTTCAGCACTCTGAATGCGGCCTGATCGCACAGCCAGGGTCCAGGCTTTCGGACCACGTCCTAGGAAAACAGGATCGCCGACAGCCGCCGCCGCCCGCTGCGGGCGACCTCGGAGGCGGAACCTGCGGCTTCGAATATGGTCAGAAGCTGCTTGCGCGCCGCCTCCTCGTTCCAGGCGCGGTCGCGTTCAATGATGTGCAGCAGGTGATCGGCGGCGGCCTCCATGGCGCCGCGGCCAGCCAGGACCCTGGCCAGGGCCAGCCTGGCTTCGTGATCATCGCTGTCGGCGGCCAGCCTGGCCTCGAACTCCTGGGTATCGGAGGGCGCCTCGGCGGCCAGGCTGAGGGCGGCCCGGACGCTGTCGAGGTCGGCATCCTTGGCGCCCTCCGGGGCCATGGCCAGGATCTTGCGGGCCTGTTCGGCCTCTCCCCCGGCCAGGTAGCAGCGGGCCAGGCCCCCCAGGGCCTTCAGATGATCGGGCTCGGCTTGCAGCACCTGGGCGAAGCCCTGGGCGGCCATGGGCAGGTCGCCGGCCTCCAGGGCCGCCCGGGCCATATCCAGCAACTCCTTGACGCCATTGGCCGGCGCCATGGCCGCCAGCTTGTCGACAAAGGCCTTCACCTGGCTGTCGGGCAGGGCGCCCATGAAGGCGTCCACCGGCCTGCCGCCAAAGAAGGCGAAGACCGCGGGAATCGACTGCACCCGCAATTGGCCGGCAAAGGCCGGGTTCTTGTCGATGTCGATCTTGACCATCTTGACCTTACCCCTGGCGGCGGTGACCGCCTTTTCCAGGGCCGGACCCAGTTGCCGGCAGGGGCCGCACCAGGGCGCCCAGAAGTCGACGATGACCGGCAGCTCCTGGCTGGCCTCCACCACATCGGCCATGAAGCTGGCGTCTGTGGCGTCCTTGATCAGGGCGCCGGCCGTGGCGGGGGGAGCGGTCTCTCCGATGAGGCTCATGGTCGAACTCGTCTTGCTGGACTTGAGGGGGCAACGCGGCCGGCCCTAAGATGGTCCCGTGATCCCCGCGCTTCAACGGATGGATTACAGCTAGATGATCTGCAGGGTCTCAAAATCCACCACCAGGGGGACGACGCCAAGGGCTGAGAGAAAGGTCCGGAAGCCCGCCTGGGTCAGGCCCGACGTGGCGGCGTTGGTCAGGGGATGAAAATTCACCACCTCGGCCTCGGCCAGCACCCTGTCCAGCACGAAGCTCACCTGGCGGTCCTGGTCATTGATCAGGCCAAGGGCGGTGACCGATCCCGGCGTCACCCCCAGGGTCGCGGCCATCAGCGCCTCGGGGCCAAAGGACAGGCGCGCGGCCCCGATCACCGGCGGCAGGCGCTTGAGGTCGACCACCGTCCGGTCGGCCGCCGAAATCAGCCACAGGCGGCCCTTGGCGTCCTTCAGGAACAGGTTCTTGGTGTGGACGCCCGGCAGGCCTGCCTTGATCTCCTCCCCCTCCCCGACCCGGAAGACGGCGGGGTGGTCCACCGTCCGGTGGGAGATCTGGTGGGCGTCTAGGAAGGCGATCAGGTCGGCGCGGGTCCTCATGGCGCCTTCATAGGGGCCAAGGGGCGATCGTGGAACTGGACGGCGCCCGTGAGGGCTGGCTAGAGCAGAGGCCGGTCGGTCTGCGGCCATCTGTCGAGAGGTTGGACGCCCCATGGAGCTCGAGTGCTACCCCACCGCAGATCGCCCGCCCGAGATCGTGCCGGGCCGCCCGCAGCGGGCCTGGATGGAGAGCTTTGCCGACCGGCACCCCTACCGGTGCCTGCCGCTCACCATGGCCAACACCACCGGCTGGGAGATCCTCTGCCCCATGGGCTTCACCGCCGAGTGGAATGGCGGAAAGTTCCAGCATGACATCACCCTGACCCCGGACAATCCGCATCCCGATTTCCATAACTTCGCCAAGTCGCACTTCAGCCACGGGGTGGTGACCTTCCATCCGGGCTATCTGTTCCGCACCCCTCCGGGCTGGTCGATGATCGCCCAGGGCCCGCCCAACCATGTCAAGGACGGCATCCAGCCCCTGGCCGGACTGGTGGAAACCGAGTGGCTGCCCTTCCCGTTCACCATGAACTGGATCTTCACCCGGCCCGGCAGCGTGCGCTTCCGCAAGGGCGAGCCGTTCTGCTTCATCACCCTGGTGCAGGACAAGCCCCTGGCCGAGTTCCAGCCGGTGATCCGCCCCCTAGCGCGCAATGCCGACCTGCTGGGGCAGTACAGCGCCTGGGAAAAGCATCGCACCGAGTTCAACGCCAGGATCTACCGGGGCGACCCGGAGGCCACCAGGGAGGCCTGGCAGCGGTTCTACTTCCGCGGCGAATACCCGGACGCGGTGGCCGAGCCTCCCAAGGATCATGTCAACAAGCGCCGGCTCAAGGCCCCGAAATTCGGCAGCTAGGTAGGCCGCTTGCCAAGGCCCAAGTCCTCTGCCATAAGCCCGCTCTCGATTTTCGGGGGCGGCTACTCGGGTCGGCATCGGAAAACGCGGGCGTAGCTCAGTGGTAGAGCACAACCTTGCCAAGGTTGGGGTCGAGAGTTCGAATCTCTTCGCCCGCTCCAAGTCCCCCTCAGCAGGGGGTCTTGCAGCGATACAGGACGCAGCGAGCGGCCCTCCCCGGGCCGCTTTTTTGTGGCCTGGTCCGTCGGTCAAGAGACACTCAAGCCCTGGAGGCTAGGGCGCCGGGCGTATGATCCGGGGTCCCAGATTCTCGACGACGGCGCGGGCGTCAAAGGCGTTGGGATCGCCCGGGGTCTTGGCCCCCCGGTACATGACGATCTCGGCGGTGGCCTCGTAGCGCTCGACCGTCCGCACATCCATGCGATCAGCCCAGAAGGGGTCCCCCCAATAGGGGTCCCAGGTGCGCCAGCTGAAGCCCGAATAGTAGCGCCAGTGGGGCCGCCAGTAGGCGTAGCGCGCGCCATACCAGGGATTGTAGAAGGGATCGGGCTGGACAAAGGTCCGGGCGTCCCGGTCCGTCGCCCGGGTGACGATGGCGAACCCATCATAGCCCTGCTGCAGGGTCAGTTCGGCGGCCCGGTACAGGAGGAACCCCTCCACCGTCTCGCGGCTCGTCAGGCTGTTGCCGGCAAAGCTCACCCGCCAGCGGTCCGGCTCAACCCGCATTTCCGAATAGCCCCCCGAGACGGCCGATCCCGGCAGGTTGGGCTGGTAGGGGGTGGCGGTGGCGCAGGCGCTCAGACCCGCCAGCAGGGCGAGGGCGACAACGGGACCCGACAGCTTATTCATCCTAGTCTCGCTCCTCGTGGGACCACCTGGAAACGCTCAGCTTCCCCTTAAGGCCGCAAGGTGGCGCAAATTTGGTGATCGGGCCACGTCCCAGAGATAGGGGGCCAGGCGCGCGCGCGCGTCGATGACGATTTCGATGACGATTTCGTGTGCGCCTCCGACGGGCGGGGGACTCTTGTTCCGCCCAAGACGGGAGCAAAATTGGGCCGCTATGCACGCCCGACCCGAACATGGTGCGGGACATATCAGGAAGTCTGCTGTTATTTCATCTAATTCCTATTGGAACACTGGGTTAGTATCGCATAGCCTTGCCGCGCTGAGGGGAGATGATGATGGACTCTGATTTCATGCTGTTTGCGGCGGTGGGATTCGCCGCCCAGCTGGTGGACGGGGCGCTGGGCATGGCCTTCGGGGTGGTCTCCACCACGACCCTGCTGGCCATGGGGGTCTCGCCGGCCAATGCCTCGGCCAGTGTGCATGCCGCCAAGGTGTTTACCGGCGCGGCCTCGGCGATCTCCCATATGCTGCACAGGAACATCAACTGGCGGCTGCTGGCCCTGCTGGCATCCGGCGGTGTTGTCGGCGGTGTGGCCGGAACCTATCTGCTGACCTCCATCGATGGGGACAGGATCAAGCCCTTTGTGGTCGCCTGGCTGGGCCTGATGGGCCTGGTGATCCTTTACCGGGCGTGGAAGGGCGTGCGACCCAAGCCCTTCTCCTGGAAAGGCCCGCTGCCGCTCGGCGGGCTGGGCGGGTTCTTTGATGCGGTGGGCGGCGGCGGGTGGGGACCGGTGGTCACCTCCACCCTGTTGGGCTCTGGCGCAGACCCCCGCAAGGCCATCGGCACCTCCAATGCGGCGGAGTTTTTCGTCGCCGTCGCGGTATCGGCGGCCTTCCTGGCGGCCCTGATCTCCGGGCATTGGGAGACCTATGGCCTGCGCGACCACCTGTCCTCGGTGCTTGGCCTGATCGCCGGCGGCGTCGTGGCCGCCCCCCTGGCCGGATGGATGACCAAGGTCCTGCCGATCCGCGCCCTGACCTGGCTTGTGGGGATATTGGTGACCGGCCTGGCGATCTGGCAGGCGGCGGTTCTCTTCCTGTAGACGCGGTCCAGCTCGAATTTTGTCCCCCGCGGGGCTCAGGCGCCGACGCTCACCAGGGTCCAGATGATCCGCCCCCCGGCGCCCAGCAACAGGGCGGCGGCGGCCAGGAGCTGGATGATGAAACCCAGCTCCCGCTTCCCCGGATCGGCCACATAGCCGAAGGCGTAGAGCAGACGGCCGATGATCCAGACCACCCCCAGGCCAGCGGCGGCGAGATCATTCCAGTAGATGGCGAACAGCCACAGGGCCGGCAGGAAGATCGGCAGCCATTCCAGGGTGTTGGCCTGAACCCGGATGTGCCGCTCAAGCACCGGGTCTCCCGTCATGGCCGGCGCGGCGATCCCACTGACCCGACGGGCGCCGGCGACGCGGATCCCCATCCAGAAATAGACCAGTAGGGCGGCGATGGTGACCAGCGCCACCCAGCTGTGCGGACTCATGGCGAATTCCCCCGTTCATTGGTGACGGCGCAGCCTCGCGCCTCGCCGCCACACTGGCACGGACAGGACCGCCCGCGCCAGACGCCCGTGGTCGCGCTGAAAGTCTTAACGGCCCCGGCGATCGCGCTTGGCGGCCCCGCGCAGGCGCAGGGCGTTGAGCTTGATGAAGCCCGCAGCGTCGCGCTGATCATAGGCCACCTTGCCCTCCTCGAAGGTGACCAGCTCCTGGTCATAGAGGGAACAGGGGCTGGACCGGCCGATGACGGTGACATTGCCCTTATAGAGCTTCACCCGCACCTGGCCCGACACATGGGT
The DNA here is from genome assembly GCA_947085575.1 of uncultured Caulobacteraceae bacterium. GTDB lineage: Bacteria > Pseudomonadota > Alphaproteobacteria > Caulobacterales > Caulobacteraceae > Phenylobacterium. Next base: position 29,491 of record CAMTXB010000006.1, on the reverse strand, counting down.
CTGGGAGTGATCAATGGCCGCCTGCAGCATCTCCCGCTCCGGGCTGAACCAGAAGCCATTATAGATCAGCTCCGCATAGCGGGGCATCAGCTCGTCCTTCAGGTGGGCCGCACCCCGGTCAAGGGTGATGGATTCAATCCCCCTGTGGGCGGCCAGCAGGATGGTTCCCCCCGGCGTCTCATAGACGCCCCGGGACTTCATGCCGACGAAGCGGTTCTCCACCAGGTCCAGACGGCCAATGCCGTTGTCGTGGCCCACCTGATTCAGCCGGGTCAGAAGGGCGGCCGGCGACAGGGCCTCGCCATCGATGGCGACGGGATCGCCCCCCTCGAAATCGACGGTGATCACGGTCGGCCTGTCCGGGGCGTCCTCCGGCGAAATGGTGCGCATATGGACGAACTCCGGGGCCTCGACCGCCGGGTCCTCCAGCACCTTCCCCTCCGAGGAGGAGTGCAGCAGATTGGCGTCGACGCTGAACGGGGCCTCGCCGCGCTTGTCCTTGGTGATCTGGATCTGGTGCTTCTCGGCGAAGTCCAGCAGGGCCTCGCGGCTCTTGAAGTCCCATTCCCGCCATGGCGCGATCACCTGGATATCGGGCTCCAGCGCGTAATAGCCGAGCTCAAAGCGCACCTGGTCGTTGCCCTTGCCGGTGGCGCCATGGCTGACGGCGTCGGCGCCGGTGGCCCGTGCAATCTCGATCTGCCGCCTGGCGATCAACGGCCGGGCGATGGAGGTGCCCAGCAGGTACTGGCCCTCATAGACCGTATTGGCGCGGAACATCGGGAAGACGAAGTCGCGCACGAACTCCTCACGGACATCCTCGATGAAGATGTTCTCGGGCTTCACCCCCGCAGCCAGGGCCTTGGCCCGCGCCGGTTCGATCTCCTCGCCCTGGCCAAGATCGGCGGTGAAGGTCACCACCTCGGCGCCATATTCGGTCTGCAGCCACTTCAGGATGATCGAGGTGTCCAGGCCGCCGGAATAGGCGAGGACGACTTTCTTGATCGGCTTGCGGGCGGCCATGGGCGCAGTCTTTCGGCTAGGGCGAACGGAGGGGAGGAAGCCAGCGGCTGGCGGGGCTTTAAGGGCGAACGGGCGCTCCGTTCAAGGCCTAGAAGCGCATTCGGCAGGGGCGGAATCCGGCTTTGTGGCCAGAACACGCCCCAGCGTCCGACCATGGAGCCGGGTCTAGCGATCAGACGATTGCGCCGGACTGGATCAAGGTCTCAGGGCGCCTTCCCGATCCAGCAAGGCCATGGCCGCCTCCAGCCAGCGCAGATGATAGAGGGCGAACACCCCGGCCAGGGTGGCGCGAATGCCAAACAGCACCAGGGCGTCGGCGCCCCCGGGGACCGTCTGACGGTTCTGCCACAGCAACATCAGGCTGATGACGAAGGCGATGCCGGGGATCAGCAGCAGGGCGACATGGCGGGGAACCCGCATCATGCCCCGGCCATCCCTGGCAAACTGCAAGGGCATTTTCGTCGTGGGCGCCACCCGCCGCCAGGCCCGGTGAGAGGCGCCGGCCATGATGGCCAGGGAGACGATCCACAGGGCGTCGCCCGCAATGCCCAGCCAGTTCATCCCTGTTCCTCCGCAGTTTCGCGCCAGGGATCCATGGCCCAGGCCGGGCGGCGGAGTCCAGAACCTAGACCGTGACCTGGGTGCCCAGTTCCACCACCCGGCCCGGGGGGATCTTGAAGAAGTCGGTGGGGTTGGCCGCATTGCGCATCAGATAGATGAACAGACGGTCCTGCCAGAGCGGCATGCCCGACTGGGCCGAGGGCACCACCGAACGGCGCCCGAGGAAGAAGCTGGTGGCCATGATGTCGAACTTCAGGCCGAGCTTCCGGCACAGGCCGAGAGCCTTGGGCAGGTTGGGGCTTTCCATGAAGCCGTAGGAGACCACGACCTTTTTGAAGTCATCATTGACCGGCTCGATCTTGATCCGGTCCTCGTCCTTGACCCGGGGGGTCTCGGTGGTGCGCACGGTGAGGATGATGTTCTTCTCATGCAGCACCTTGTTGTGCTTGAGGTTGTGCATGAGGGCCACCGGCGCCACGTCCGGATCGGAGGTCAGGAAGATCGCGGTCCCCGATGCCCTGTGCGGGGCCCGGGCCTTGAGAATCTCGCTCAGCTCGCTCAGCCGGATGCTGTCGCGCCGGGTCTTTTCAGTCAGAATCTGGGTGCCCCGGGTCCAGGTCCACATGATGATCATCAGGCCCGCGCCCATCACCAGCGGAAACCAGGCGCCCTCGGGCACCTTGAGCAGGTTGGAGGACACGAAAACCAGATCGATGGCGGCGAACACCCCGGCCACCAGGGCCGCCTGCCACCAGGGCCGCTTCCAGACGGCGCCTATGATGACAAACAGCAGCAGGCTGTCGACGAACATCGAGCCCGTCACGGCGATGCCGTAGGCGGCCGCCAGGTTTGACGAGCTCTGGAACATGGCCAGCAAGGCCAGCACGCCGACCAGCATGAGCATATTGACCTGCGGCACATAGATCTGTCCGGCCAGGGTCTCGCTGGTGCGGCGGATGTCGATCCGGGGCAGCAGGCCAAGCTGCACCGCCTGCTGGGTGACGGAGAATGCGCCGCTGATCACCGCCTGGCTGGCGATCACGGTGGCGGCGGTGGCCAGGACCAGGACGGGCCAGAAGACCATCTCGGGAATCATCGCGAAGAACGGGTTCAGCCGGGCCTCGGGATGGGCCAGCACCATGGCCCCCTGCCCCAGATAGTTCAGCAGCAGGGCCGGGAAGACCAGGCCCGCCCAGGCCGCCCGGATCGGACCTTTCCCGAAGTGCCCCATATCGGCGTAGAGGGCCTCGGCCCCGGTCACCGCCAGGAACACGCTGCCCAGGATGATGAAGCCCAGGAAGCCGTTATCCAGCAGGAACAGCACCCCGTAATGGGGCGACAGGCCCATCAGAATCCGGGGGTCATCGAAGATGTGCAGCACCCCCAGTCCGGCCAGGGTGATGAACCACAGGGCGGTGATGGGGCCAAAGTATCGCGCCATGCTCGCCGTCCCCCGGGACTGCACCATGAACAGGGCGATCAGGATTCCGGCGGAGATCGGCAGGACAAAGGGCGACAGGGCGCCGCCAACCCCAGGCGCGACCTTCAGGCCCTCGACGGCGCTGAGCACGGACAGGGCCGGCGTAATGATGCCATCGGCGTAGAAAAAGGCCGCGCCGGCCATGCCCAGCAGAAAGACGACCGCCGAGCGACGGGCCAGGGACCGCTGGGCCAGGGCCATCAGGGCCAGGGTCCCGCCCTCGCCCTTATTGTCGGCCTGAAGCAGGAAGGTCAAATATTTCAGGCTGACGATCAGGATCAGCGCCCAGGTGACCAGGGACACCACGCCAAACACCGCAAGTTCGTCAGCCCCGCCGCCCTTCGAATGCGCCAGGGCTTCGCGCATGGCGTAGAGGGGGCTGGTGCCAATGTCGCCGAAGACGACCCCGACGGAGCCGAGGGCGAGCGCCCAGAAGCCTTCGGCCTTGGGATGAGGCGCGTCCGCAGGCGCCTCCGCAGCCGAGGGGGTCGGCTCACTCATCAAGACTCTCCGGAGACCGCACTGATTCGGTCATGCCATCCCAGACACAGGGGCTGCGCACGGGCGGTGCGGCGGGCGCGATACACCCTTTCCGCATGGGGTTCAATCTCACGCTCGGGCGCCCATCCAGAACTGATGGCTTGCCGATACCCCGCCCCATGTCCAACCTCGGGCGCTGGGGCCGCCGATCCTGGCCCGACCGCCCCCAACGGCCCGACCGGCCAAGCCCGTAGGAGCGCCCATGGTCCGCCGCCTTGCCCTGATCACCGGGGCGTCCGCCGGGATCGGAGCCGCCTTCGCCCATGCCCTGGCCGCCCAGGGCTATGATCTGGCGCTTACCGCCCGGCGTCTGGATCGCCTCGACGCCCTGGCTGCGGCGCTTCGTCTCCGTCATGGGGTTGAGGTCCTGACCCTGGCCGCCGACCTGGCCGATCCCGCCGCCCCGGCCGCCCTGGCCGAGGCCCTGCGCGTGGCCGGCCGGGACGTGGACATGCTGGTCAACAATGCCGGCTACGGCCTGCCCGGGACCTTCGCCGCCACCCGTTGGGCCGATCAGGCTGCGGTTCTGCAGGTGATGCTGACGGCGCCCTGTGACCTGACGCACCGGTTTCTGCCGGGCATGCTGGCAAGGGGATCTGGCCGCATCATCCACGTCGCCTCCCTGGCCGGCCTGACTCCGGGCGGGGCGGGCCATACCCTCTACGGGGCGGTGAAGAGCTTCCTGATCCGCTTCGCCCAGAGCCTGCATCTGGAGTGCGCCGGCCGCGGGGTTCATGTGAGCGCCCTGTGCCCCGGCCTGACCTGGTCGGAATTCCATGATGTGAACGGGATGCGAGACCAGCTGACCCGGGCCACGCCGGCCTGGCTCTGGATGGACGCCCCAGCGGTGGTGGCCGCCGGTCTGGCGGCGGTGGAGGCAAACCGGCCCGTCTGTATCCCCGGCGGGGCGAACAAGGCCCTGGCCCTGCTGGTCCAGCTCCTGCCCGATCGCTGGATCATGGGGCTGACCGGGTCCCAGGGCTGGCGCTTCCGCAAGCCCTGAGGCGGCTCACTCCGACACATAGGGCTTGGCCGCCTCATTGAGGATCACCCCGCTGGTGGCGTCGGCGATCCCGACCAGGATGAACTGCACCGCCATGGCGCAGAGAATGAGGCCCAGGACCCGCACGACAATGGTCATGCCGATCCGACCAAGAATCTTGCTGATCACCGGCGCCGCCCAGAAGCACAGCATGGTGACCAGGGCGATGGCCCCGATCACGCCCATCCCGATGCCCGCCCCGGCCAGGCCGTAGGCCTTGGCCTCGCTGGCGAAGATGACCACCGAGGAGATCGCGCCGGGACCGATCAGCAGGGGCATGGCGAAGGGCACGATCATCCGCTCGAACTTGCGCCCTGCCCGCCCGCGGGGATTGTCGTCGCCCTCGGCCATGGCCGCGAAGGTGGCGGTGAAATCGTCCCGCGCCATCTCAAGACCCAGCAGGAACAGGATTATGCCCCCGGCGATGCGGAAGGCCGGCAGGGAGATGCCAAAGAACGCCAGCAGGGCTAGACCGGAAAAATAGAAGAAGGTCAGGAAGCCCAGGATGAACAGGGCGATATAGACCGCCACCAGCCGCGCATCGCGGCCCTTGCTGCCCTGGGTCGCGGCGCCGAACAGGGGCACGTTCCCGATCGGATCGATGAGGGCGAACAGGGCGACGAAGAAGTTGACCGCGAACTCAGCCTGGCTCATGCCTCGCTCCCGCAGCGCATTGGGCGAAAACAGGGGGCTTTCACCCCGAAACACGCCCTGAATGCTGCGATTAGAGCACAATTCAACGGCGGGGCGATTCCCTGTACCGCCCGTGCTCTAGCTCAAAATTGACCCGGCGCCGATCTTCCTTATGGGACAGATTGACGCCATCGTCCGGAGCCTGCCCCTTGAGCGCCCCTGCCTGCGATCCGCGCCTGATCGTCCCCCTGGATCTGCCCGACATCGATCAGGCCCGCGCCATGGTCGAGGCCATCGGCGGGGCGGTGAGCTTCTACAAGATCGGGCTGGAGCTGTTCGCCTCGGACGGAATGGCCCTGGCCCGGGCCCTGAAGGATCAGGGCAAGCAGATCTTCCTCGACTGGAAGCTGCACGACATCGGCACGACGGTGCAGAGCTCCACCGCCGTGCTGGCCGATTCCGGCGGCGATTTTCTCACCGTGCACGCCGAGCCCCAGGTGATGGCCGCGGCCGTCCGGGGGCGGGGGCGCTCGGCGCTGAAGGTGCTGGCCGTCACGGTCCTCACCAGCCTGACCGACGAGGACCTCGTGGAGATGGGGTTCTCCGAGAGCACCCGCAGCCTTGTGGAGCGGCGCATCCATCAGGCGGTCGCCGCCGGCTGCGATGGGGTTATCGCCAGTCCGCACGAGGCGGCCCTGGCCCGGGCCATTGGCGGGCCGGACTTTCTGGTGGTCACCCCGGGGGTTCGCCCTGACTGGGCGGCCAGGAACGATCAGGCCCGGGCAGCGACCCCGGCCGAAGCGCTCAGGGCCGGCGCCTCACACATCGTCTGCGGCCGCCCGATCACCGGGGCCAATGACCCTGCGGCGGCGGCGCTGCGGATTGTCGGAGACATGGCCGCCGGCTAGGCCCCGGCGGACGTCCGGTCACCGGGGACGGAGCATATTCCGATAAGCAGAATGCGGCTATCGGGTCGAAATTGCTCGAAACTTTTGATCTATAGCCATTTTTGTCCGATCCGATGGACGCCGTCAGATCGGCATGGGCCTAATGGCCCTTGCCCCCGCGGCCGCCCCAATGGCCCCCATGGCTCACCGCATGGCCGCCATGGATCGAGATCCGGGCGCTGGCCGCCGCTGAGGCATGGGCCTGGGCATGGGCCGCGGCGCCGGAGACGGCGTCGCCAGCCCGCCCGGCCCCGATCACATAGTATGCTCCGCCGCCATAGCCGCCCGACGGGATCGGACCGACGCCGCCGGCGCCGGCAAAGAAACTGCCCGGCAGAGTCAGGCCCTCGGCGCCCTCGCAGGGGTTGAAGCACGGCGCGCAGCAGGGTCGGGAGGCCGGGGGCCCATAGACCGGGGCGCAGGGATGGACGAGGCTGCAGGCGCTGGCGAGACCGCCGCTGAGCAGGGTCAGGGCAAGGCCAGCAGCCAGGGAAACGGGCCAGGGCGACATCGGGGGCTCCTGCCATAGATCTTAACAGAACCCTAACACTCCGCCGGTGCGCCGCCAGCCGCTGCAAGCGCGAGGCGAGCGCGAAGCCCCCCAGGCACGATGCGCCGGATGTCGACTTCGGCGCAGACACCGCGCGAGAGGCGATTCGACCTTGAAAACCGGGCCATCCCGCAGACCGCGCCCTAAAAGTCGACAGCGATGCCCTTGCGCTCCCAGTCCCCAAACCGGGTGGGCTCAGGCCCCTTGGGTCCCCCCTTCTCCGGAGCCGGCTGCAGGGCGGCCTCCGCCTGACGGCGGGCCTCGGCCTCCTCAAGGGCGCGGCGGGCGGCGGGACTCAGGGGCCTGTCCGGCGCCGCATGGGGGGGGAGGGTTTCGCTCATGGGCCTGATTTAGGGGGTCAGGGGCCGGTTCGCCAGTCGCCGCCGCCGACCCTACAGACGGGAAAGGCGCGGCGATCTGCGATCTTTCCTTGCCTGAGGGCCCTGGAGCGGGCACCTCGCAGCCGGTGAACGACGACAGTGATCTTGGCCTGCCCGCCCGGGCCGCCGCCCTCGACATACTGACCGCGGCCCTGGCCCGCCGCACGGGCCTGGAGGAGGCGATCTCCACCAAGGCCTTCGGCGCCCTGTCCCCCCGCGACCGGGCGTTTGCCCGCGCCCTGGCCATGGCTACCCTGCGCCGGCTCGGCCCCATCGACCTGGCCCTGGACGCCAGGCTGGCCAAGGCGCCCCCGGAGGGGGTCCGTCAGATCCTGCGTATCGGGGTCGCCCAGGCCTTCCTCATGGAGACCCCGCCCCACGCCGCGGTGGCCACCAGTGTCGATCTCGCCGCCTCCCGCCGGGACACCGCGCCCTTCAAGGGCCTGGTCAATGCGGTCCTGCGGGGCCTGTTGCGGGAGCCGCCGCACCTGGACGACCCTGAGGCCCTGGCGCCCCCCTGGCTGATGGCCCGCTGGCGCGTAGCCTATGGCCCCGGGACCGCCCTGCAGATCGCCGCCATGATCGCCCAGGAGCCCGCCACGGACCTCTCGGTCCGCGATCCCGCCACCATGGAAGCCCTGGCCGCCGAACTGGAGGCCGAGATCCTGGACGGCGGCAGTCTGCGCACCGCGCGCCGGGGGGACCTGGCCACATGGCCCGGGTTTGAGTCCGGCGCCTGGTGGGTTCAGGACGCCTCGGCGGCCATCCCGGCACGGCTTCTGGAGGCCGGCCCAGATCAGCAGGTGCTCGATCTCTGCGCCGCGCCTGGCGGCAAGACCCTGCAGCTGGCGGCCACAGGGGCCAGCGTGACCGCCCTGGACCGCTCCGCCGGACGGCTCAAGCGCCTGGCGGCCAATCTGGCGCGTACGGGCCTGAGGGCGACCACGGTGACGGCCAATGCGGTGGACTGGACCGCGCCGGACCTCTTCGACGCGGTCCTGCTGGACGCCCCCTGTTCAGCCACGGGCGCCTTCCGCCGACACCCCGATGTCCTCTGGGCGGCACGGCCGGCCGACATCGCCAGCCTGGCCGAGACCCAGGCCCGGCTCCTGGACGCCACGGCCCTGCGGGTCGCCCCCCAGGGCCGGCTGATCTACTGCGTCTGCAGTCTGGAGCCCGAGGAAGGCGAATTACAGGTGGACGGCTTCCTGGCCCGACATCGGAACTTCGTCCTGGAACCCATTGCGGCCGGGGAAGGCGGCGCCCCGGCGCCCAGCGTCCGGGCGGACGGAACCCTGCGCATCCTGCCGTTCCACCGCCCCGGGGGAACCGACGGCTTCTATATTGCGCGGTTTCTGCGCCTGGGTTGAACCTGGGCGACATGGGGGGCGTGGCGGTCCTTGTAGCGTCCCCGCAGCTTGGGCTAAGTCCAGACGATGCCGCGCACGCCCCTCATCGCCCCCTCAATCCTGGCCGCCGACTTCGCCCGCCTGGGCGAGGAGTGCCGGGCCATTGAAGCGGCGGGCGCCGACTGGGTGCATATCGATGTGATGGACGGCCACTTCGTGCCCAACATCACCATCGGACCCGACGTGGTGAAGGCGCTGAAGCCCCATGTCGCCATCCCCTTCGACGTGCATCTGATGATCGCCCCGGCCGATACCTATGTGGAGGCCTTCGCCAAGGCCGGCGCCGACCTGATCAGCGTCCATCCCGAGAGCGGCCCGCATCTGAGCCGCACCCTGCAGCTGATCCGCAGCCTGGGCTGCAAGGCCGGGGTGGTGTTCAACCCCTCCACCCCGCCGGCTGTCATCGAGGCGATCATGGACCAGATCGACCTGGTGCTGGTGATGTCGGTCAATCCGGGCTTCGGGGGCCAGACGTTCATGACCTCGCAGCTCGCCAAGATCCGCCGGCTGCGCCAGATGATCGACGCCACGGGCCGGGACATTCATCTGGAGGTGGACGGCGGCGTGACGACAGAGACCGCGCCCCTGTGCCGTGAGGCCGGGGCCACGGCCCTGGTGGCCGGCACGGCGGTCTTCAAGGGCGGGCCTGGAACCTACGCCGCCAACATCGCCGCCCTACGGGGCGGGTGAGCGGGGCGCCCGTGGCCGGACAGCCTCTCCTGGCGCCGGCGTTCAGACGCCTGCCCGGTCAGGTGGCCCTGCTGGCCATCGCCGTCGGCCTGCGCCGCCAGATCCGGCGGGAATGGGCCGGATCGCCCCTCCACCGCTGGATGCTGGCCAGCCCGAGGCCCGAGGGCCTGGCCGGCGCCAGCCGCGATCCCCGGCCCGGACGGGCCGAGAATGGCCGCCGCATCCTGCTCGGCGACTTCACCTTCGCCGGCGTCACCTTGCATGCCGGCCCCAGGGGCGATCCCTGGGACCGCCCCAATCCCAGCCGGCGCTTCGCGGTCGCCCTGCACCGGTTTGACTGGATGCGCGACCTGCTGGCCCTGGGCGAGACCGGGTCGGTGGAGGGCCTGCGCCTCACCCTGCTGTGGCGGCGGACCTTTGGCCGATGGAACGGGTTTTCCTGGGACCCGGAGGTTCTTGAGCGGCGGGTGTTCAACCTGGCCTGCGCGGCGCCGACCATCAGCAGCGGAGCCTCGGACGCTGAATGCGCCCAGATCGCCCTGGATCTCGCCCGCCAGGCCAGGCACCTCCTGGCGACCATCGATAGTCCGGCCCGGGCGGCCGAGCGGGCCTGCGCCGCGGCCCTGGCCGGCGCCGTGCTGACCGGCGAGGCCGGGGACCGGCTGGCGGCCAGGGCCCTTGACCGGCTGACCCAGGCGCTCGCCGAGACGGTTCAGGCCGACGGCGGTCACGCCTCCCGTTCCCCCCAGGCGGCGCTGCACCTGCTGCTTGATCTGCAGACCCTGGACGAGGCCCTGATCCAGCGGGGCATCGCGCCCCCTGATGAGATGATGCGGGCCATCGACCGGCTGGTGGGCGCGGTGCGGTTTTTCACCCTGAGGGATGGCGCCCTGCCGGTGTTTCAGGGCGGCGAGGCCCTGCGCCCGGCCCTGGTGGGGGCCACACGGGCCAGCGAGAACGACGCCGGCCGCACCCTGCCGGCCAGCCGGAACGGCTATCAGCGCCTGGAGAGCCGCAGCCTTCAGCTGCTGGCCGACGCGGCCCCCCCCGCCACAGGCGCCTGGAGCGTCACCGCCTGCGCCCAGCCCCTGGCCCTGGAGGTGCTGATCTCCGGCCGCCGGGCGATCACCAACTGCGGCTGGTCCGCCGACGCCGCAGGACCCGAGGCCCTGCGCCTGGCCGACGCGGCCTCCACGGCCTCCCTAGGCGACCTGGCCTGCGGCGCCCCGGTGAGAGGCGTTCGGGCCCGGGCCCTGGGGTCGCGGCTGATCGGCGCCGATGCCCCCGTCAGCGCCAGACGGCAGCAGGCCGAGGGCGCGCTCTGGCTGGAAATGTCCCATGACGGCTGGATGCGTCGGTTTGGCCTGCGCCATGAGCGCCGGCTCTATCTGGACCTGACCGCCGACGAGCTGAGGGGGGAGGACCGGTTCACCCCGGCGACGGAAGCCCCGTCCGGCGAAGATCGCCGCCGCTTCATTCCCTTTGTCGTTCGCTTCCACATCCATCCCGACGCCAGGGCGTCCCTGGCCCGGGACGGCAAGAGCGTGCTGATCAGGCCCGATGGGGAGGAAACCGGCTGGTGGCTGCGCAACGACGCCATGGAGGTGGCCATCGAGGCCTCGGTCTTCTTCCAGGACGGTCAGGCCCGGCGCACCAGCCAGGTGGTGCTGAGGGGCCAGGTCCGGCAGGAAACCGGCGCCCGGCTGCGCTGGAAGCTGGCCGCCGCCGAGCCCTGGCCCCCGCCCCGCTAGATCATGATGGGCCGAGGCGGTCGCCCGGACCGCATTGACAGCCGGCGCCGGCGGGGGATAGAGCGCCCCTGTCCTGCGTGACTGGCGAAATTGAGGTGGGAAGCCACCGGGGAGCCAGGACCTCATCCGCCGCTCGCCTGGGCACGCCTTGTCACCTTCCCGCCAGGAGACCGCCGTGCCCGCCACCCCCGACTTCCCCCCGGCCCCCGACGCCGTCAGACCGGTCCGCGCCCTGCTGTCGGTCTCTGACAAGACCGGGCTGGCAGAGGCCGCCCGGGCGCTCTGCGAGATGGGGGTGGAGCTGGTCTCCACCGGCGGCACCAAGGCGGCGATCGCCGCCGCCGGCCTGGCCGTGAAGGACGTGTCCGACCTGACCGGTTTCCCGGAGATGATGGACGGTCGGGTCAAGACCCTGCACCCGGTGGTGCATGGGGGCCTGCTGGGGGTCCGTGACGCCGCACATCACGCCCAGGCCATGGCCCGCCACGGCATCGGCCCCATCGATATCGTCTATGTGACCCTCTATCGGTTCGAGCAGATGGTGGCGGCGGGCGGAGATTTCGCAGCCTGCGTCGAGCATATCGACATCGGCGGGCCGGCCATGATCCGCTCGGCGGCCAAGAACCATGGCTATGTGGCGGTCTGCACCGAGCGCGCCGACCTGGAAGAGGTGATCGCGGCCCTGAGGGTCAGCGGCGCCACCAGGCTTTCCCTGCGCAAGGCCCTGGCCGCCCGGGCCTATGCCCGCACAGCGGCCTATGACGCGGCCATATCCCAGTGGTTCGCCCATGAGCTGGCTGAGCCCGCGCCGCGTCGCCGGGCCTTTGCCGGCGAGCTCGTTCAGACCCTGCGCTATGGGGAGAACCCCCATCAGGCCGCAGCCTTCTACCGCGACGGCTCAGGCCGGCCGGGCGTGGCCACCGCCACCCAGCTGCAGGGCAAGGCGCTGTCCTATAACAACATCGCCGACACCGACGCGGCCATCGAACTGGCGGCCGAATTCGACCCCGCCGCCAGCGCGGCGGTGACCATCATCAAGCACGCCAACCCCTGTGGCGTGGCCCTCGGCGCCGACCTGACCGAGGCCTATCAGCGCGCCCTGCAGTGCGATCCGGTCTCGGCCTTTGGCGGCATCGTCGCGGTCAACCGCCGGCTGGACGCCGCTGCGGCCCGGGAGATCGTCAAGGTGTTCACCGAGGTGGTGGTGGCCCCGGAGGCCGACGAGGACGCCATCGAGGTCTTCAAGAAGAAGAAGGACCTGCGCCTGCTGATCACCGGCGCCCTGCCCGATCCGCAGGGGCCAGGGATCACCTGGCGCCAGGTGGCCGGGGGCTTTCTGGTCCAGGGCCGCGACGTGGCCCATATCACCGGCGCCGACCTGAGGATCGTCACCAGGCGCCTGCCTACCGAAGCCGAGCTGCGCGACATGCTGTTCGCCTTCACCGTGGCCAAGCATGTGAAGTCCAACGCCGTCGTCTATGCCCGGGACGGCCAGACCGCCGGCATCGGCGCCGGCCAGATGAACCGCAAGGACTCCGCCCGCATCGCCGCCCTCCGCGCGGCCGAGGCCGCCGAAGCCGCCGGATTGCCGGAGTCCCTGGCCAGGGGCGCCGCCTGCGCCTCGGACGCCTTCTTCCCCTTCCCTGACGGCCTGCTCCAGGCGGCCGAGGCCGGAGCCACCGCGGTGATCCAGCCCGGCGGCTCCATCCGCGACGACGAGGTCATCGCCGCGGCCGATGCGGCGGGGCTGACCATGGCCTTTACCGGCGTGCGGGTCTTCCGGCACTAGGAGCCCATTCCGAAGGCCCATGGATGGGGCGCCCAGATCGACATTGGGCTGATGCATTCTCGGGCCATGCGCCTCAGCCGAGGCGGCGCGATCAGGTTGGGCGCCGAATGGGCTTGGTGCGCTCGCTAATATGATCAGGGCTGGAGGAGGCAGCGGTGTGCGCGTATATTGTGCGCATGGAAAACACGCATGCGTCCGGTCGCCAGCGATTGAACCTTACCCTTCCAGGCTCGCTGGTCGAGGAAGCCAAGGCGCTTGGCCTGAACCTCTCGCGGGCCTGCGAGAGTGGCCTGGAGGCGGCCGTCGCCGCTGAACGGGCGCGTCGCTGGCAAGCCGACAACCGCCCATTCTTCGACTGGTACAACGCCAAGGTGGAGCAGGACGGCCTGTTATTGGCCGAGTACCGGCAGTTCTGATGAAGCACGGGGTCTACCGGCTTCCGAATGGCGTCCTGGTTGTGGACGTACAGTCGGATCTGCTGAGTCCCGCAAACACGCGCGTGGTTGCGCCGCTCGTCGCGTCGATGGAGCTGAACGGCGCACAGCCGGGACGACTGACGCCCATTTTCGAAGTCGAGGGGCAGAGGGTCATGCTGCTGCCTCTCCAGATGGCCGCCATTCCTCTTCGCGAGCTGGGCCATCAACCCCTGCGCAGGCTCACCGAGGATGAGGCCTATGCTGTGAGCGGCGCGCTTGGCGTACTGTTCGAGGGCGTCTAGCAAATCCGGCCCATTGGCGGCAGCCCATTGGCCGCTTCCGGCGCACAACCGTCGCCTTGCCGCAACAAAAAGGACCGGCCTTTGCCGGCCCCTCTGCGGTCTCTGCGGATTGGCGACAGCCTCACGCCGCCGGCTGGACGCCCGCTTCGGAGAGCCATTCCAGGATCTTCTGCTTGGGCATGGCGCCGACCTTCATGGACGACATCTGGCCGTCCTTGAACAGCATCATGGTCGGGATGCCGCGGACGCCGTAGCGGGACGGGGTGGTGGGGCTGTCTTCGATGTTCAGCTTGGCGATGGTGACCTGGCCGGCCAGCTCCTCGGAGATCTGCTCCAGGGCAGGCGCGATCTGCTTGCAGGGGCCGCACCACTCGGCCCAGAAGTCCACCAGGACCGGGCGTTGCGTCTGCAGCACGTCCTTTTCGAAGGACTCGTCGGTGACGGTGACGGTGCTCATGGAAGCTCCTCTTGCGACTTGGACACAACGCGCGCTGGTCGCCTGTTGATCCAGCGATGTAAGGCCCCGGGGCCGGACGATCAACTCCAAGACCTGAGGTCGGCCAGGGCCTGGGCCATCAGGAATTCTGGAACCGCCATCAGCTTCGGCCCATCGGTCCAGACCAGCGCCGCCTCAATGGTCCGCCCGGGGAACACCTCGGCCAGGACGGCGGCATAGAGCGCCATCTGGCGGACATAGGCGCGGTCGGCGTCCTCGATGCGGGCCGGCGAGGGGCGATTGGTCTTGAAGTCGACCACCAGAACCCGATCGGGCCGCACCACCAGCCGGTCGATCCGGCCGGAAATCTGCAGGCCTTGGGGCAGGGTGGCCGCCCCGCCGGCGATGGCCACCTCGGCCCGGCCCTCGGCGGAAAACACATCGGCAAAGCGCGGCTCGGCCAGGACCGAAAGGGCCGCGCCAGCCATTTCGGCCCGCTGGTCGTCGGTGAGGTCGGGCTCCCGGGCGAGGATGGCTGTGGCGGCGGCCTGGCGGTCGGTCTGAGCCAGGTCGGGCAGGATCTGCAACAGCCGGTGGATCAGTTCGCCCCGGCGGAACCTGCCGAGGCCGCCGACCCTGGCCAGGGGGGAGGGGGCGAAGATCTCCCCGGCCTCCCCGAGGTCCGCAGGCGAGGCGAGGCGGGCCAGGGGGTCGAGCCCGGCGTCCGCCTGGGTCCAGGCCGGCAGGGCTGTGGCGCGGGGCGCCTCAGTCGCCCCCTGGCCCAGGACCTGCGGGTCTTCGCCGAACCGCCGGGCCGTGATCTGGCCGCAGGCGGCGGGCCGCAGATGGGGGGCGATCTGATCGTGGGCGAAGCCGGCCTGGATCGCCGCCCACCAGCCCTTCAGGGTCTCTTCCCTGGCGTCGGCTGAGATCCGGCCGCAGATCACCAGCCGGTCCCGGGCCCTGGTCAGGGCCACATAGAGCAGGCGGTAGGCCTCCTCCTCGTCCTTGCGGGCCCGGCGCTCGCGGGCCGCCGCAGAGGCTGCGCAGTCCAGGGCCCTGGACGCACACCATAGGAAGCCGCCCGCCTCGGTCTCCAGCAGGGGGGAGCCCCGGCCCAGACCCGAGAGCGTGGTCTCCGGCAGGAAGACGATGGGGGCCTCCAGCCCCTTGGCGCCATGGGCGGTCATCACCCGCACCTCGTCCCTGGCCGCTTCCATCTCCCGCTTGACGGTGATGTTGAGGCCCGCCAGGGCGTCGGCCAGGCCCTCCAGGTCGCAGATGCCCCGCTGCTCGGCGGCCTGGGCCTGGGCCAGGAACTCGTCCAGGGCGTCCTCGGCCTCGGTCCCCAGCCGCCGCACGATCTTCTGGCGCATCGACGCGCCGGCCCCGTCCCTCAAGGAGAGCAGCCGGCCATAGAATTCGAAGGGCCGCCGGCGCTGGGCTTCCTCCCGGGCCGCGTTCAGAAAGGCCAGGGCCTGGGTCCAGTCCGGCCGCTCAGGGGCGCGGGCCTGCAGGGCGCTCCACAGGTCGCCCGGCTTGCGGGGCCTGGCCAGGGCATAGAGGGCCTCGTCGTCCAGGCCACAGAACGGGCTTTTCAGCAGGGCCGCCAGGGTCAGCTCGTCCTGGGGAAACAGCACGAACCGGGCCACCGCCAGCAGGTCATCGAAGATGATGTGCTCCGACAGGGCCAGCCGGTCGGCGCCGGCCACCGGCACGCCCCGGCGTTTCAGGGCCCGCAGGATGTCCTCGAACAGGGCCTTGCGCCGGCGGACCAGGATCAGGACATCCCCATGGCGGGCCGGACGCCAGGCCCCTCGGGTTCCATCCTCGCCGTCCAGATCCTTGTCGAACACCCCGTCGCCCCGGGCCACCAGGTCCTCGATCTCCTGGACAATGGCCTCGGCCAGACGGCGGTTGGCGCTGGTCGGGCCGTCGGCGTCCAGGGGAGCGTCCCAGGCCAGCCGGTCCTCGCCCTTGGGTTCCCGCTCCAGGGGCCAGAGATCGACGCAGCCCCGGTGGCGCCGCATGGGGACATGCCGCACGGCCTCCTCCCCCCGGGCCGGCGGCACGCCGCTTTGCGTTTCCGGGGCGGAGAACACCGCATCCACATAGCTCAGCACATCTATGGTGGAGCGCCAGGAGGCGGCCAGAGGCACGCTCTGCGCGCGGGCCCCGGAGTCCCGGATGCGGGCCAGATAGGTCTCGGTCTCCAGGCGCAGGCGTTCAGGGGCCGCGCCCTGGAACGAATAGATCGACTGTTTCTCGTCGCCGACCACGAACAGGCTGCGGCCCGCCTGGCGTTCGCGGCCCTGGCCGGAGAAGAACTCGGCGGTCAGGGCGCTGAGGATCTCCCACTGCTCGGGGGCGGTGTCCTGGGCCTCGTCCAGCAGGATGTGATCAATGCCCCCGTCCAGCTTGTAGAGCACCCAGGCGGCCATGGGGCGCTCGGCCACCAGGGCCCGGGTCTTTTCCACGAGGTCTGCGAAGTCCAGGGCCCCGGCGGCGGCCTTTTCCTGCCCATAGGCGGTGAGATAGGCCTGGGCCAGCACCAGGACAAAGGCGCTGTCCCAGGCGATGCTGGCGGCGCGGACCTGCTCCCTCGCCAGGGCCAGCCGGTCCTGCTCCGCCAGCAGGGCCTGGCGCAGGGCCTCGGCGCCGGCCAGGGCCTTGGTCTTGCCCACCCAGGTGGCGGGCGTGCCCTCGCCCCCTTCGATGAACAGGGCTTTGAGCGCGTCGGGGAGGGTCGCGCGGGGGTCGGCCGCCACCGCTGCGAGGGTTTTCGAACAGGCCTGGTCGGTCTTGCCCCCCAGGGCCAGGACCTCGGCGGCGTCCCGCCACAGCGCCCGGTCGAGCGCGGCCATGGCGGCTGCGGCCACGGCGTCGGGATCGGTCTCGCCCTCGAAGCCGCAGGCGTCCCAGATCCAGGCGAGCGCGCCGTTCAGTCCGCCTTCCCGGGTGACAAAGGCCTCCAGGGCGCCCCGGCGGGCCTCAAAGGTGGCAAACATCTGCTCAAAGGCGCGGAAATCGAGGCTCACCGACAGGCGGGCATAGGCCTGGGCCACGGCGCCCTCGCCGCTGAGCGCATGGCGGGCCACGGCCTGGCGGGCGGCCCTTGCGATCAGGGCCGCCGCCGGATCGTCCATCACCCGGAATCCCGGGGAGATGCCGGCTTCCAGGGGGAAACGCCGCAGCAGCTTTTCGCAGAAGGCGTGGAGGGTCTGGATCTTCAGACCCCCCGGGGTCTCCAGGGCCTGGGCGAACAGGGCCCGGGCCGCCGACAGCCGGCTGGCGTCATAGTCGGCGGGCTTGCGGCCCTCCAGGGCGCCAAGGGCCTGGCGCAGGGCGGCGTCGTCGCACACCGACCACTGGCCCAGGAGATCAAACAGCCGCCGCTGCATCTCGGCGGCCGCAGCCTTGGTGTAGGTGACGCAGAGGATGGCGGCGGGCGCGGCGCCGGCCAGCAGCAGCCGGGCCACCCGGTCGATCAGGGTCTTGGTCTTGCCCGAGCCGGCATTGGCGGTGACGAAGGCCGACAGGCCAGGATCGGCCGCTTCACGCTGGGGGTTGAGGTCGATGACGGCGCTCATCCCTCCCCCTCGCCGTCCTCGCCGCTGGTGGACCACTCGAACACCCGGGCCAGATGGCCATAGTCCCCGGCATGGTCGTGGACGAACTGCGGGGCGGTCCGCGACAGATAGGGGCGTTCCGGGTCGTCGAACTGGACCAGCAGGCGAATGGCGCCGGCCAGGGCCTGTTCGGCGGCGTCCTGGCTGTCATCGCCGGCGGCGGCCCGCACCTCCACCTTGCCGGCCGGTCTGCGGCCGGTGACCTGCAGATAGACCAGGTCGCCGGGGGGCCTGGCCGGCACGTCCCTGAACCCGCCCCGGGCGACGATGGCGCCGGTCAGGGTCAGCTGGGGGGAAAAGCCGGTCTGGACCATCTTCTTCGAGGGCGCCTGGCCGGTCTTGTAGTCCAGGACATGGGCATAGCCGTCGGGACCGGTCTCGATCCGGTCGGCCTTGGCGGTGAGGGTGAAGTCCCGGTCCCCGGCCCGCACGGTGATCTGACCGCTGGCCTCCACATGGATGTCACGCCCATCGGCCCGGCGCTCGGCCTCCAGGGCCGCCACCCAGGCGGCGGCCTCCTGGGCCAGGGCCTGCTCCCGGGCCAGGGATTCCGGCGGCGCGCCGGCCGCGGCCAGGGCGTCGAGATAGAGCGCGGCGAACTCCCGGGCGGGATCCGGCGGCAGGGCCTTGGGGTGCCGCCGGGCGAAGGTTTCGAAGGCCGTATGGATGGCCGTGCCCCGGGCCCGGGCCTCCACCGGCTCGTCGGGGCGGTCCAGGCGGTAGAGCCGCAGGATATCCCGGGCCCAGACGGCATAGGGATCCCGGGTCAGGGACTCGATGCGGGTGACCGCGAACTGGGTCGGCCGATCAGCCACCGGCGGGCGGGGCGCCGGGCGGGCGATCGGCGCATAGTCGGGGGCGGCGTCCAGGGCCCTGGCCCAGTCGAGGACCTCGGCGCGGCCGGGCAGGACAAGGCCCGCCCCCCGGGCCAGGGTCTCCAGCCGCCAGAGCCAGCGGGATTTCACCGTCGGCTGGCCGTCCCGGCGTTCCGAATGCAGCAGCACCACCTGCGGGGCGCAGGCGGCCTGGGCGAAGTCGTGGGCGGCCAGCCCCACCCGGCGCTCCGGCGGCGGCAGGCCGAGCTGCTCGCGCATGGGCCGCGACAGGAAGGGGTCCAGCGGCGCGCCCTGCGGCCAGACCCCCTCCTCCAGGCCCGCCACCACCAGCCGGTCGGCCCGCACCAGACGGGCCTCGATGGCCCCCAGAATGCGCAGCCGGGGATGGGTGGCCCCGCCGATCCGCACCGTCTCATCCCCCATCAGCCGGACCAGCAGGTCGGCAAAGCCCTTGGGAGTCACCGGCGGCAGGGCGCCGGCCTCGGCCATCAGCCCGGCCAGCAATTGTGACAGGGCCTCTCCGCCCGCCCCGCTCCACAGGCGCCCGGAGCCGCCCGCCCCGTCCGCCGCCAGGGACTCCAGCGCCAGGGCCAGGGCCCGCGCCCGCTCTGCGGCGGGCGCGGGCGCGCTCATGTCCGTGAGGGGGGTGAGGGCATTGCGCAGGGCGGTGATCAGACCGCTCGCCCCCTTATGCCGCCCCCCGTCGGCGAGAGCCGCCTCAAGCCGCCGGGTGAGGGTCCCCCAGTCGGCCGGCCTTGACCCGCGCAGGCCATGGCGCTCCAGGTCGATCAGCCGGGGCTCCAGGGCCGTGCGGTCCTCACCCAGCCGCGTCAGGGGGTGTTTGAGCACCCCCAGAATGAGCACCGGACTGAGCGGCTCGGCCGCCAGCCTGGCCACCAGACCGGCCAGCACCCCGGCGGGACAGGCCATCAGGGGCATGCCCACCGAGGAGTCCGGGACGATTCCCCAGCGGGCGAGCTTCAGCGCCACCCGACGGGCCAGGTTCTGGTCGGGCGCCACCAGGGCGCCGGTGGCGTCTGGGGTCTCCAGGGTTTCCCGCAGCAGCAGGGCGGCCACGGTGGCGGCTTCCTCCTCGCTGCGGGCGGTGACCACCGAGAGGCCCGCCAGGCCCTCGACGATGGGATCAACCCCCTCCAGCGCCCCCTCGGCCCGCAGGTTCTCAATGACCGTGAGCCAGTCGGCGGTGGCCTCGGCCGGCCGCAGGGCTTCATTGATCACCCGGCGGCGCCATCGGCCCTGGCTCTGGTAAGGCGCGGAGGCTGGCCAGGTCTTCACGGAATCGCGGGTGAGACCGGCGCGCGCCAGCAGCCGGCTCAACGCCCCTTGCGGATGCTGCTCGTCGACCTTGTCCCAGGCGGTCTGGGCCAGGCTCTCATCCAGGCCCGGCAGCACCACGCAGCCCTGGGGCGCCCGGGCGATCACCGCCAGCAGATCCGCCGTGGCCGGCGCCGTGCCGGTGGAGCCGGCGGCGACCAGGACCCCCGGGGGAGGGCGCAGGCTCCACTGTTCGGCCAGGGCCCGCAGCAGGGCGACCCGACGCTGGCTGGTGTCGATGACGCCGAGGCTTTGCAGTCGCTGGGGCCAGGCGGCCAGGGCGGTCTCCAGGAAGCTGCGCGACACCTGCCAGTGTTCGGCCAGTTCGGCGTCCACCAGGCCCGCCAGGGCGCCGGAGGCGTCCACCTCCTCGATCTGCAGACTGTCGAGGAATCCCCCCAGGGCGCCGGCGAGCTCCAGGGCGGCCGCGGCGTCCAGGTCCCGGGAGAGCAGATGCTCGTGGGTCTTCACCAGCCGGGTCAGCTCCAGCCGCCGGCGAAGAGGGTCGATGGCCGCCGGCAGTTTCGCGGCCAGATCCCCTGGCTCGAAGGGGGGCTCACCGGCGTCCAGATCCCCCAGGGGCCGGATCTGCGGCGGCAGCAGGGCGCGTCCGCCTCCGGCCGCCAGAAAGGCGTCGGCCAGGGCCCGGGCGCCCCGCCGGGTGGGGGTCAGGACCGTCGCCTGGGACAGGGCCTCCGGCCCCAGGGGCGACAGGGCCGCATGGATCCCCTGAGCAAGGTCGCGCACAAAGGGTCGATGGGCCGGAATATTGAACCAGCGCGGCCCGGGGCCGGCGAAGAGCCGGGGCGTCTGGCTCATGGCGCGAGCCTGGCCTCGGCGGCCTCCCGGGCGGCGGGATCGCCCACATGCATCCAGAAGGCGTCCATCACCGCCCCGTGCAGGCGACCCTGCTCGGACAGCCTGCGCCAGAGGGGCACGACGGAGAACACGGTCTCCCGGACATCATCCAGGATCTGCGGCTTGAGAATCTGAAACCCCACATTGGCGAAGGGGGTCGGGGGCTCCGGCGCCGCCGAGTGGGTCAGGCGGCCGGCCGCGTCACGGAAGAAGCCCTGAGGTCCCTCGAACCCGATCCCGTGACCGCGGGGGACCAGCAGCAGCAGCACGTCCATGAGGTCGGGGTTCCAGGCCTCGGCCAGGATCTGCAAGGGTGGCGTGGTCCCGCCGCTCCACAGGGAGTCGATATTGGCCACCAGGATCGGATCGTCCCCCAGCAGGACCCTGGCGTGGGCGATCCCGCCGCCGGAATCCAGCAGGGCGGCGCGTTCGTCGCTGATCTTGATGCCGATGTCGTCCCGTCGGGCCAGATGGGCGACCATCTGGTCGGCGAAGTGATGCACATTGACCACGGCGGTTTCGACCCCGGCCTCCACCAGCCGGTCGAGGACGTGATCGATCAGGGCGCGGCCGGCAACCTCCACCAGGGGCTTGGGCCTGTGATCGGTGAGGGGGCGCATGCGGGCGCCCAGCCCGGCGGCCATCACCATGGCGGTCCTGGGGAAGCCGCCGCCGCTCACCGGCGGGCCTCCGGGGGGACATGGGCGTCAAACCAGGCCTTGACCGGCGCCAGCTCCGGGTCGGCCAGGCAGCGTTCGAGATAACGCCAGGTGCGGGGCATGAAGGCCGCATAGCGCCGGTTGCCGAAGCCCGCCACCTGGCGGGCGAAGATGAACAGAATCCGGGCCAGGTTGAGGGCGCCAAGGGCGTGATAGTCGGCGCGGAAGGCGTCGGGGTCGATATCGCTGCGGATCGCCAGATACTGGGCGAGGGCCGCCGACTCCCGGTCTGGGGACACATCGCGCCGGGCGTCGTGCAGCAGCATGGAGAAGTCCCAGGCCCGATGGGCGCGGACCGCATCCTGAAAGTCCAGCAGGCCCACCCGGGCCGCCCCGGACCGTTCCGGCAGCCAGACAAGGTTCTCGGCGTGATAGTCCCGGTGGCAGAAGACGCTGGCGCCGGCCTCCCCCCGGGCGCGGATCGGGGCCCAGAGGGCCTCCCACTGCGCTGTGGCGTCGGGCGAGAAGGGCGCCAGGCCAGAGAACTTCGGCCACCACTCCAGGAACATGTCGCCGCCGGTGCGCAGCGCCAGGTCGTCATAGGTCAGGAACGGCCAGACGGCGCCCTGGGCCTCCAGAACCGGCGGCGGAACCGCCTGATGCAGCCGGGCCAGAACCTCGACGGCGGCCTCATAGAGGGGGGTTTCGTCGGTCCCGGCCTCAATCAGCCGGGCATAGAGATCATCCCCCAGGTCCTCCAGCACCGCCAGGCCCTCACCGGCCTCATGGGCGATGACTTCCGGGGCCGAAAGTCCCTGACTGCGCAGCCAGCCGGCCGTGGCCACGAAGGCGTCGACCCGGCCCGCCGCCAGGCGCGCCATGGCGTTATAGCCCGCCGCCCGCCGCTGGTCTGGGCCGGCGTCCGGAGGGCAGGGCGCGGTCTCCACTGGCGGCTGGTCCATGAAGATCAGGCTGGCCCGGCCGGGAGCCACCAGACGCTCATAGCGCCGGGTCGAGGCGTCCCCGGCCAGGGGAATCCGCGTGACGTCCGCCAGGCCATGCCGGTCCAGGAAGGCGGCCTTCCGGCCCTCACGATCAGAACTCAACCCTACGTCCTTCCCAGTCGCCATGGGGCGTCAGCCACGCCCGCCGCGCCCCGCCATCGAGAACGAGTTCTATATCCAGCCGATGGGGGGGAAGGCGACCCTCCAGGCGTTGAGGCCATTCGATGATCGCCGCCCCGTCCTCCAGAGCTTCATCCAGACCGATCTCAAAGGCCTCATCGGGGCTGGTCAGGCGGTAGAGATCGAAGTGGGCGATGGCGAGGTCCTCGCCCTCATAGAACTGCACCAGGGTGAAGGTGGGGCTGGGCACATCCTCGTCCGGGGTCGTGCGGGCGCGGATCAGGGCCCGGGCCAGGGTCGATTTGCCCGCACCCAAAGGTCCGGAAAGGCAGACGGCCTCGCCCGTGCCGATCACATTGGCCAGGGCCGCCCCCAGCCTGGCTGTAGCCGCCTCGTCCGCCAGGCGCAGCTCTGCGGCTCCCTCGAGCCTCATGCAAAGGGCCGATCGGGATCGGCGGGCAGGACGCGCTCCACATAGGCCTTCAGGGCGTCTGTCGCCGTCTGGGCGTCCCCGGCCAGGGCGTCGGGGGACACCGGCTGGCCCAGGGTCAGGCCATAGCGCCCGCCGCGCTTGTTCAGCAGTTCGTGGAACAGGGTGATGTCGCGCAACTCGGCCGAATACCGGTTGAAGAGATGGAACAGGGTCGACCAGGGTCCGGTGACATGCAGGGGAATGACCGGCGCCTCGTACTTGCGGGCGATCGAGATCGCGCTGCTCATCCAGGGGGGATCGGCGAGCAGGCCGTCGGCGCCGCGCCGGGCCAGCCGCCCGGAGGGGAAGATCACCAGGGCGCGCTCAGCCTCCATGGCTTCGCGGGTGCGCTGCAGGGTCAGCCGGGTGC
Source organism: uncultured Caulobacteraceae bacterium (assembly GCA_947085575.1). Lineage (GTDB taxonomy): Bacteria > Pseudomonadota > Alphaproteobacteria > Caulobacterales > Caulobacteraceae > Phenylobacterium. The sequence goes on along the minus strand of CAMTXB010000006.1, from coordinate 6,259 downwards.
GTTCGCGGGTGCGCTTTTCATCGACCCATTCCACGGGAATCAGCAGGTCGGAGAAGCCCGGCGCCACCCGATGGGCGTCGGAATTGGCGTAGAAGCAGAGGTCAGGCCGTCTGGCCTTGAAGGCGTCGAATACCGCCACGCCATCGGCGATCCCGGTGGGATGATTGGCGATGACGACGACCCGGCCCTGGCTGGGCAGGCGCTCCAGGCCCTTCACCGACAGCTGAACCTTCAGCAGCTTCGCCACCCGCTCCAGGGCGTCGTGGCCGGGCAGGGGGGCGATGGCGTCGGCCATGCGCCGGGCCTTTCCATAGTCCAGCAGGCCATAGAGGGCCGGCCGCACCACGGGCCAGGCCGGGTGCCGGCTGAGCCCCGGCGCGCGCTCGGCGATCAGCACGTCGACAATATGGTCGCGGGCGTTCCGTGACGGATTGAGGATATCGGTGGTCGTGGCGACGCTCATGGCCCGGAACAATGCGCCTGAGCCTGCAATTTGGGCAAGCGCTAGGCGAGGGCGCCGCGCCGGCCTAAGCTCCACAGATGCGTGAGATCAGCCACTTCATCGCCGGCCGCGCCGTGGCCGGAACCTCGGGCCGCTTCGGCGACATCTTCGACCCCAATCTCGGCGAGGTGCAGGCCAGGGTCGCCCTGGCCTCGGCCGCCGAGCTGGACCTGGCGGTTCAGGCGGCCCTTCAGGCCCAGCCGGCCTGGGCGGCCGTCAATCCCCAGCGCCGGGCGCGGGTGATGTTCGCCTTCAAGCGGCTGGTGGAGGCGCGCATGGAGGAGCTGGCCGCGCGCCTTTCGGCGGAGCACGGCAAGGTCATCGCCGACTCACGAGGCGACATCCAGCGGGGGCTGGAGGTGATCGAGTTCGCCTGTGGCATCCCCCATGTGCTCAAGGGGGAATATACCGAGGGCGCCGGCCCGGGGATCGATGTCTATTCCATGCGCCAGCCCCTGGGGGTGGCGGCGGGAATCACCCCGTTCAACTTCCCGGCCATGATTCCCATGTGGATGTTCGGTGTGGCCGTGGCGGTGGGTAACACCTTCATCCTCAAGCCTTCGGAGAAGGACCCCGGCGTGCCGGCGCGGCTCGCCGAGCTGTTCATGGAGGCCGGGGCCGAGGCCGGGGTCGAGGTGAGCGGCGTGCTGAACGTGGTCCATGGGGACAGGGTCGCGGTGGACGCCATCCTGACCCACCCCGACATCGCCGCCGTCAGCTTTGTGGGGTCCTCCGACATCGCCCAATATGTCTATGCCACCGCCTCGGCCCACGGGAAGCGGGTCCAGGCCATGGGGGGCGCCAAGAATCACGGGGTGCTGCTGCCGGATGCGGATCTGGAGGCCGCGGCCAACGACATCCTGGGGGCGGCCTTCGGCTCGGCGGGGGAGCGCTGCATGGCCCTGCCGGTGGCCGTGCCGGTGGGCGCGGCCACCGCCGCCGCGTTCCGCGAGCTCATATCCGCCAAGATCGAGACCCTGAAGGTCGGCGTCTCTACAGACCCCGGCGCCCAGTATGGCCCGGTAGTCACCGCCGCCCACCGCCGGCGGATCACCGACTACATCCAGATGGGAGTGGATGAGGGCGCCGAACTGGTGGTCGACGGCCGCGATTTCGCGCTGCAGGGGCACGAAAAGGGGTTCTTCATTGGCCCCAGCCTGTTTGACCATGTGCAGCCATCCATGCGGTCCTACCAGGACGAGATCTTTGGCCCGGTGCTGCAGATCGTGCGGGCCGAGACCTTTGAGCAGGCCCTCGCCCTGCCGTCCCAGCATGCCTATGGCAACGGCGTGGCCATCTTCACGCGGAACGGCCGGGCCGCCCGGGAATTCGCCTCCCGGGTGAATGTGGGCATGGTGGGGATCAATGTCCCGATCCCGGCGCCGGTGGCCTATCACAGCTTCGGCGGCTGGAAACGCAGCGTCTTTGGCGACGCCAACCAGCACGGGATGGAAGGCGTCCGCTTCTATACCAAGGTCAAGACGGTCACCGCCCGCTGGCCCGACGGCGAGGGCGGCGACCAGGCCTTTGTCATCCCGACCATGAAATAGACCCCGGCCTTCGCCGTCAGGCCGGTCAGTCCGGAGGAGTTTGGAGCGATCCCGCATGAAGAGTTTTCGTCTCTGGGCCGGTCTGGCCCTGGTCGTGGCCCTGGTCGGCCTGGGCGCCTATACCTATTGGAACGCCGAACTGCGCTGGAGACCGACCACCATGACCAAGAACCAGGCCGAGATCGCCCGGCTGCTGGAGAGCGCAGGCTGGGTGTCGCCGGGCATCGAGGGCCGCGCCATCTATATGGTGTCGTTCCGGGGATGCCCCGACTGCATCCGCTACAAGGCCGAGCAGTTCCCCGATCTTCACGCTGCGGGCGTCGACACCCGGGTGATCGAGGTCACCCGGCGCCCCGCCAACGGGCTGGAGCGCTCAACCCCCCAGGAGCGGGCCACCGTGGCCGAGCTGTGGCTCAACCGCGACTGGACCCTGCTGGAGCGCTGGGGAGCGGTTCCCGCGGCGGCCTGGACGGCGCCGGGCCTGCCCCCCGCCGACGGGGACATTGCGCGGACCGCGGTGGTGGAGGCCGGCCGCGACATGGTCGACCAGCTGATCCCGCTGCTGAAGGACAATGGGGTCGACTTCGCCTACCCCCTGCTGGTGTGGTGGGACCAGGAGGGCCAGATGAAGGCCTGCGCCTGCGAACGGCGGGAATCCTATCGTCATATCCACGAAGACCTGGGCCTGTCGGTCCAGAGCCAGGCCCCGCTGATTCCGGCCGGGGAGGAGGACCGCGCGCCGGCCCCGGCTCCGATCGCCCCATCCAAGCCGGCCTCAATCTGAAACCCTGCCTGGCACGTCGCTCAAGGTCGCGGCTTGATGGGGATTGGCCAATTGTGATCCTGGCCCCGTCAGGCTAGGGGCGGGAGCATGATATCCGCCCTTGAAACCGCCTACCGCGACCGCCTGGACCGCGGGGAGATCCGGCCCGATCCAGCCCAGGCCGCGGCCCTGCCGGCCCTGGCCCGTCTGGAGGCTGATCTCGCCGCCAGCGAACCCGGCGGCCTGCTCGGCCGGTTTCGCAAGCCGGAGAGCCAGAGGGGAGTCTATCTCTGGGGGCCGGTGGGGCGGGGCAAGTCCATGCTCATGGACCTGTTCTATGAAACCGCGCCGGTGGCGAAAAAGCGCCGCACCCACTTCCACGTCTTCATGGGCGAAGTTCACCGGCTGATTGACGCCTGGCGCAAGGGCGACGCCGCCGCCCGCAGGGCGACCTTTGGCCAGCACCGGGGGGATGACCCCATCCCGCCTGTGGCCGATGTGGTGGCCAGCCAGGCCCGCCTGCTCTGTTTCGATGAGTTCCAGGTCACCGACATCGCCGACGCCATGATCCTGGGGCGGCTGTTCACCGCCCTGTTCGACCGTGGGGTGACCCTGGTGGCCACGTCCAACCGTGTCCCCGACGCGCTCTACAGGAACGGCATCAATCGCCAGCTGTTCCTGCCGTTCATCGACCTGCTGAAGGCCCAGGCCGAGGTGGTCTCCGTGGCCGGGGAGCACGACTACCGCCTCGACCGCCTGCGGGCGGCAGGGGTCTGGTTTTCCCCTGTCGACCGGGATCACGGGCGGGTCTTTGACCGCCTGTGGGAGGACATGCTGGACGGCGAGGCGGAGTCCGGCGAGACCCTTGAGGTCCTGGGCCGCAAGATCCACCTGCCCCGGGCCACGGGGGGGCTCCTGCGGGCGAGCTTCGCCAGCCTCTGCGGGGCGGCCCTCGGACCCAATGACTATCTGGCCCTGGCCGAGCGGTTCCATACGGTGTTTCTGGAGCACGTCCCCCGGCTTTCCCCGGCCCGGCGGGAGGAGGCGCGGCGGTTCGTCATCCTCATCGACGCCCTCTATGAGGCGCGGATCAAGCTGATCATCCTGGCCGAGGCCGAGCCCGCCGCCCTCTATCCCGGAGGCGACGGGGCCTTTGAGTTCGAACGCACCGCCTCACGTCTCCAGGAGATGCGCTCAGCCGATTGGCTGACCGAGCGGGCATAAGGGGCTTCACGCTTCCGCCGGCGTCCCGGGGGGTCCTGGGCACAGGGCCCAGGATGACGGGCAGGGCGCTCTATGGCGATCGCTCCGCCCGCAGGCTCTCCACCAGCTGGCGGGCGATGGGGCGGAGCTCGCTCAGGCTGCGGACGCAGATTTTCAGCTCCCGCGCCGCCCAGTCGTCGGTGAGCGCGACAATGGCCAGGTTCATGGTGCAGACCGCCCGGGCGGCGGTGGTCGCCGGCACCACGCCAACGCCCACCCCGCACTCCACCAGCCGGCAGACCGCATCGAAGCTGCGCAGCTGGACCCGCAGCCGCAACCGCCGCCCCTCTCGCCCGGCGCGGGCCGCCAGGAAGCGCTGCAGGGAGCTGGCCCGGTCCAGGCCCACCAGGTCGTAGTCCAGCACCTGGGCGAAGGCGGCGCTGACATTCTGCGCCAGGGGATGATCGAGGGCTGTCACCACCACGAACCGGTCGGTGCGAAAGGCGAAGGTCTCCAGGGCGCCCACATCCACCGTGCCGGCCACAATACCCACATCGGCGGCGCCTTCGGCCACCAGGCCGACGATCTCGTCCGACAGGCGCTCCTCCAGGTCGACGCTGACCTTGGGGTGGGACGCGAGAAAGGATGACAGGGCTTCGGGGAGAAACTCGGTCAGGGCATTGGTGTTGGCCAGGACCCGCACCTCGGCGCCGCCGCTCTCGGCCATGACGCCCAGCTCGTCCTGCATCCGGGCGCTCTGTTCCAGCAGGGCGCGGGCGTGTTTAAGGAGGAGAAGTCCGGCAGGGGTAGGGGTCACCCCCTGGCGGGACCGGGTCAGCAGGGCCGTCCCCAGGGACTGCTCCATGCCTCTGATCCGGGTCGAGGCTGCGGCGAGGGCCAGGGCGGCGCGCTCGGCGCCTCGGGTGATCGAGCCGGCCTCCACCACATCACAGAACAGCCGCAAGTCCACCAGATCGTAGCGCATCCTTCGTCTCCTGCGAAGGAAGCCTACAGCAAAGACGCATTGCACAGGAGGTGGAAAGCCAGGATGTTCGCCCATCCGCGAAGGGTCCAGGTCACGATCCTGAGCGGGGCCTGCGTTGACACCCCCGGTCGGCGGCGTACAACCGGCCAGGTATTGGCAGGGCAACAGGAAGCGGCTGTAGAACCGATGTCGGACGTCTCGAAGACCATCCGGGCCAGGCCCACCTCGCCGCATGTCCAGGTGTGGCGCTGGCATCTCACCGCCATCACCTCGATCATGCACCGGATCACCGGGGTCGCGCTCTATGGCGGGACCCTGATCCTGGCCGGCTGGACGATCGCCCTGGCCTTCGGACCGGAGTCCTACGCCGCCTATATGGGCCTGCTCGGCTCGCCCCTGGGCAAGCTGGTGATGCTTGGCCTGAGCTTTGCGGTCTTCTTCCACCTGGCCAAGGGCATCCAGCACCTCGTCTGGGACACGGGCCTGGCGCTGAAGCTGCCGGCCGCCAATGCCGGCGCCGTGGCGACCCTGGCCTTCGCCCTGGTGGCCACCTTGGTGGTCTGGGTCATCGCCGCCATGACGGGAGCGCTCTGAACATGACCGATTTCCGCACCCCCCGCTCCCGGGCCCAGGGCCTGGGCGCCGCCGGCCACGGGGTCAGCCACTGGATCGCCGAGCGGGTCTCTTCCGTCGCCCTGATCCCCCTGGTGCTCTGGGGCGTCTTCGCCGTCCTGCGCCTGGCCAGCAGCGATTATGAGATGGCGGTGATCTGGCTGGCCTCGCCGATCAACGCCGTCCTGCTGGCCCTGCTGACTGTGGTCAGCTTCATGCACATGCATTCGGGCATGCGGGTGGTGGTCGAGGACTATATCCACCGCAGGATCACCAAGGCCGGCCTGCTGCTGCTCAACCTCTTCGTCTGCGCGCTGTCTGGCGCGCTCGCCCTCTTCTCCATCCTGAAGGTCGCCCTCTCGGGCGGAGCTTATTGAGCATGGCCGCATATGAATTCATCGACCACAGGTTCGACGTTGTCGTGGTCGGCGCCGGCGGCTCGGGCCTGCGCGCCGCGCTCGGCTGCGCCCAGGCCGGCCTGAAGACCGCCTGCGTCTCCAAGGTCTTCCCGACCCGTTCGCACACCGTCGCCGCCCAGGGGGGCATCTCGGCCAGCCTCGGCAATATGAGCCAGGATGACTGGCGCGGGCACATGTACGACACCGTCAAGGGGTCGGACTGGCTGGGCGACCAGGACGCCCTCG
>CAMTXB010000005.1:0-47526 GCA_947085575.1 uncultured Caulobacteraceae bacterium | reverse complement strand
CCGATTGCCCGCCGCCAGGATTCCGGCCAGGGGCCCGAAGGTCAGATTGACCGGGAAGTTCCAGGGGCTGATCACCCCCACCACGCCCTTGGGCTGGAACTGCAGCTGCGCCTTGGCGCCGAACAGGCCGAGGATGGCCGGGGTGGTCTTGCGCTTTTCCGGGGCCATCCATTTCCGCAGGTGCGCCTTGGCGTGCTTCAGCGGACCGATGGAGGCGGCGATGTCGGTCAGGCCGGTGACCGCCTCGGACCTCGAGCCGAAGTCCTCGTTGATCGCCGCCTTGATGGCGTCGGCATGATCGATCAGCAGGTCAATGCAGCGGTCCAGCCGGGCCAGCCGCAACTCGGCCGACGGGGGGCCTTCGGCCAGCTGGGCGGCCTTCTGCCGCTCAAGAATGCGCTGCATGTCTTCTCGGGTAGGTTCAGCCGACATGGTCATTGGGGGCCTCGCATCTGGATCTGGGCCTGATGAAACGTGGTTTACCTGACGGCTGTCATGCAAAATCCGCAGCAGGGGGCATGATCGCGCCGAAAGCCGGTCTAAGGTGACGCCATGCAGATGTTCAGATCCTCCATGTTCGCGGGCTTCGCCCTTCTGGCGGCGGCCTTGCCGGTCCCCGCCGCGACCCAGACTGTCGAGACGACGGTCCTGGCAGCCCCTGACCTGTTCTCCAACGCCGGGCGTGAAACGGGTCTGGGCCAGGACCTCTGGAGCGGCGCCTCGGCCGAGACGGCGCGAACGGTGCTTCCCCTACTGGGGGAGAAGGTCCTGTCCCCCGCCGGTTCGGCCCTGGCCCGGGCGGTGCTGGCCACCGGCGCCCGCGGGCCGGAGGGCGCCGGGGATGAGCCGGCCCTCGCCGCCGCCCGGGCCAGGGCCCTGATCGCCCTGGGGGAAATCCCCGCAGCCCAGGCCATCCTGCGCCGTACTCCCGGCCTGGAGCGCCATGAACCCCTGTCCCGGGCGGCGGCGGAGGCCGCGCTCCTCACCGGCGCCGAGCAGGAGGCCTGTGACGTCGCCCAGGCCCTCAGCCTTGATCGGGACCAGATCTACTGGTTGCGGCTGCGGGCCTATTGCCAGGCCAGGGCCGGCGAGCCTGCCGCCCGCCTGACCTATGAGCTGGCCCAGGGGGTCGAGCGGGATGTCACGTTCGGGCGGCTGATGGGCGCAAAGCTGGCCGGGACCGGCGATCCTGGAGCCGCCGCCCTGCGCCATGGCCTGGACCTCGCCCTGTCCCGAAGTCTCGGGCTGGACTTCAGCCGCGCAGACCCCGGCCCCGCCGTCGCCGCGGCGCTGGCGGCCCCGCCGCCGCCTGAGGCGCGGTGGCCGGCGCCCGCAGGGGAGGGGCCTGTGTCGGCGGCCATCGCGGTCCTGGCTCAGGGAGACCTGGCCCTGGCTGTAGGGGTCCGCGGGGCCCTGGTGCAGGACGAAATCCCCCAGGCCGACATACTGGATCTGGCCCTGCTGGACGCCCTGATTGCAGCGGCATCCGGGCGGGAGGACCGGGCGACCCTGGACCGGCTGGTGGAGCGCGGCGGGGTGGGCGAGGCCCGCAGCCGGCGCCGCGCCCAGGAGGCCGCTCTGATCCTGACCGCCCTGGGAACGCCCCTGAGCCCCCAGGCGCGGGGGGAGTTCGCCCGCTTCAATCTGCCTGGCGCCAAGGCGCCGGTGGCCCGGACCTTCGCCATGGGCCAGGCGGCCGCCGCCGAACTGCGAGGGGAGACCGCGCTTCTGGCGCTCTGGACCAGCCTGGAGGCTGGCCCGGCGGGACCGGGGGTTGCAGACCGCGCCCAGATCATCGCCGCCCTGGCTCAGGCCGGGCTCTCCGACCACGCCCGCGCCTTTGCGGTCGAAGGCCTGCTGGCCCTGCGATGAGCGCCCAGACCACCGAGGGCTGGATCGAGGCCTTTCTGGAAATGATGTCCGTGGAGCGCGCCGCAGCCCGCAACACCCTCACCGCCTATGGCAGGGATCTGGCCGATGCTCAGGCCTATCTGGCCGGAACCGGGACCAGCCTGGCTGAGGCGGGCGCCGAGGCTGTTGAGGCCTATTTCGCCGAGCTCGGCGCCCGGGGTCTGGCGCCGGCCACGGCCGCCCGGCGGCGGGCCAGCGTGCGCCAGTTCTATCGCTTCGTCCTGGGGGAGGGCTGGCGGATCGACGATCCCTCCCGTCGGGTGGATGCCCCACGCAGGGGACGGTCCCTGCCGCGAACCCTCAGCCGCGCCGAGGTGGACGCCCTGATCGCTGCGGCTGCGGCCCGGGACGGCGCCCAGGCGCTGCGCCTGGCCTGCATGGTGGCGCTGCTCTACGCCTCAGGCCTGCGGGTTTCCGAGCTCACGGCCCTGCCCCTGGCCGTCCTGGCCCGGGACCCGGCCTATCTGATCGTCAGGGGCAAGGGGGGCAAGGAGAGGCTGGCGCCCCTGAACGCGGCGGCCCGGGCGGCGGTGAAGGCCTATCTTGATGTCCGTAAGGCCTTCCTGCCCAAGGGCGACGGAGCCAACCCATGGCTGTTTCCGTCAAGGGGCAAGGGCGGTCGGCTGACCCCGCGCAGGCTGGCCCAGCTGCTGGACGAGGCGGCCAGCGACGCCGGCATCGATCGGACCCGGGTCAGTCCCCATGTCCTGCGTCACGCCTTCGCCACCCATCTGCTGGAGGGCGGGGCCGATCTGCGGGTGGTGCAGACCCTGCTGGGGCATGCCGATATCGCCACCACTCAGATATATACCCACCTGGCTGGGGATCATCTGCGCCAGGTGGTGGAAACCAAGCATCCCCTGGGGCGTAAGCGCTAGATGTGAGCTCTCAGTAGCTTGTCCATCGCCCCGGGTAGACGGGCCTTGTGAGCGTGCGGGTTCCCGCCTAACTTCCGCCGCTTCCGCGCACAGCCAGGGACAGACACCTCGATGGCCGCACATTATCTCGAGTTTGAGCGCCCCATCGCCGAGCTCGAAGCCAAGATCGAGGAGCTCCAGCGCCTGTCGGCGACCGCCGAGGGCGCCGCCATGGACACCGAGATCGAAGCCCTGCGCGCCCGGGCTGCGGAACTGCGGGTCAAGGCCTATGCCAGGCTTGACCCCTGGCAGAAGACCCAGGTGGCCCGCCACCCCGAGCGGCCGCACTTCGTGGACTATACCGCAGGCCTGATCGAGGACTTCGTCGAGCTGCGCGGGGATCGGAAATATGCCGACGACCAGGCTCTGGTGGGGGGGCTCGGCCGGTTTCGCGGCCGTCCGGTGATGATCCTCGGCCATGAAAAGGGTCACGACACCGCCAGCCGGGTGAAGCACAATTTCGGCTCGACCCGTCCGGAGGGCTACCGAAAGGCCATCCGGCTGATGGATATGGCCGAGTCCTTTAACCTGCCGGTGATCAGTTTCATCGACACTGCGGGCGCCTATCCCGGCGTGGGCAGCGAGGAGCGCGGGGTGGCCGAGGCAATCGCCAGGTCCACCCAGCGCTGCCTGACCCTCGGCGTGCCCATGGTCTGCGTGGTGAGCGGGGAGGGGGGCTCCGGCGGGGCCATCGCCATCGCCTCGGGCAACCGGGTGCTGATCCTGGAGCATGCCATCTATTCCGTGATCTCGCCGGAGGGGGCCAACTCCATCCTCTGGCGCGGTTCGCGCACCGCCGAAGAAGCCGCCAAGGCGATGAAGATCACCGCCCATGACCTGCTGAAGATGAAGATCGTCGACCGGATCGTCCCAGAGCCCCCGGGTGGGGCGCATTCCGATCCGGCCGCCATGCTGCAGACTCTGGGCAATGTGCTGGAGGAAGAGCTGGACGCCCTGGCAGGGCTTTCGGCAGATGAGCTGCGCGCTCGCCGGGCCAGGCGGTTCTACGCCATAGGCCGCTCGGGGCTCTGAAGCCCGGCCCTGCCCCAACGGCATGGCTTGCCTGAACGGCATTCAACGGCTTGAGTGTCTCAAACAACTGTTTGGGAGGACGTCATGGCCTTGAAGACCCGTTTCACCGAGATGTTCGGCGTCGAGCATCCGGTCGTGCAGGGCGGCATGCAGTGGGTGGGCCGCGCCGAGCTGGTGGCCGCCGTCGCCAATGCCGGCGGCCTCGGCTTCATCACTGCCCTCACCCAGCCGACGCCAAAGGACCTGGCCAAGGAGATCGAGCGCTGCCGGGCCCTGACCGACAAGCCGTTCGGGGTGAACCTGACGATCCTGCCGGCCATCAACCCGCCGCCCTATGCGGAGTATCGCCAGGCGATCATCGATTCCGGGGTGAAGATCGTTGAAACCGCCGGCAACAAGCCCGCCGAGCACGTCGAGCAGTTCAAGAAGCACGGTGTCCTGGTGATCCATAAGTGCACCGCCGTCCGCCACGCCCTGTCGGCCGAGCGGATGGGGGTGGACGCCATCTCCATCGACGGCTTCGAGTGCGCCGGCCATCCCGGCGAGGACGACATCCCGGGCCTGATCCTGATCCCGGCCGCGGCCGACAAGGTGAAGATCCCGATGATCGCCTCGGGCGGCTTCGGCGACGGCCGCGGCCTGGCCGCGGCGCTCGCCCTGGGCGCTGAAGGCATCAATATGGGCACCCGCTTCATGTGCACGGTCGAAAGCCCGATCCATGAGAATGTGAAGCGCCAGATCGTCGAGAATGACGAGCGCCAGACCGACCTCATCTTCCGCACCATGCACAACACCAGCCGGGTGGCGCGCAACGACATCAGCCGCCAGGTGGTCGAGCTGGAACGCTCGGGCGCCAAGTTCGAGGACGTCCGCGAACTGGTGGCCGGCTCCCGCGGTCGGGTGGTCTATGAGACTGGCGATCCGGAGCATGGCATCTGGTCGGCGGGCATGATCCAGGGCCTGATCCACGATATCCCCACCTGCCAGGAACTGATCAGCCGGATCGTCGCCGACGCCGAGGAAATCATCGCCGGGCGGATGGCGAAGATGCTGTCCCACAGGACACCCGCCATGGCCTGAGGCCAAGGCGCGCGAACTTCGCCATGTTGGCGGGCGATGCGCCTCAGGCCTGACTCCGACGCGCGTGAGCGGGCTCCAACGCCGCCTTCACCGCGTCGATCAGGGTCTCGATCGCTTCGGTCGTCGTGGCCCAGGAGCACATGAAGCGCACCGAGCCGTCGATGAAGCGGTAGACGAACCAGCCGGCCCCCTGCAGGCGCCTCAGGGTCGGTTCGTCCATCTCCACGAAAACGCCATTGGCCTCCACCGGATGGCGCAGGGGCAGCGGCATGGCCTCGGCCAGGCGTCGAGCCATGGCGTTGGCGTGAGCGGCGCGGGTGATGAAGGCGCCGCTCTCCAGCATGCCCACGAAGGGAGCGGCAGAGAACCGGCTCTTGGAGGGCAGCTGTCCGGCCTGCTTCAGGCGGGCGTCGAAGCGGGAGACAAGATCCTTGCGGAAGATGACGATGGCCTCGGCCGGCGTCATGCCGGCCTTGGTCCCGCCGATCACCAGCAGATCGACCCCCAGGCCGGCAATGGACTTCAGATCGAAACCGGCGGCGGCGGCATTGGCCAGTCGCGCCCCATCCAGATGAACCCCATATCCCCGGCCGCATACCGGAGCGGTCAGGGCCGCCAATGCCTCTACCGAATAGACCGTGCCATACTCGGTGGCGTTGGTGAGCGAGAGGGCGGCGGGAGGCTGGGCGTGCGCGCTCTCGGGCTTGGCGAGGGCCCGGGCCAGGGCTTGAGGATCAATGCGCCCTGAGGCGCCATCCAGCCCCTGGATGGCAAGGCCATGGCCGAAGAAGCCCGGCGCGCCGGTCTCGTCTGTGGCCACATGGGAGTCCCGATGGGCCAGCACGCCCTCGAAGGGTCGGGCAAGGGCGGCCAGGCAGATGGCGTTGGCTGCTGTACCCGAGGTGACGAAGCGCACCGCGGCGTCGGCGTCCAGCATCCCGCGGATCAGATCGGCGGCCCGGGCGACGGTGGCGTCGGCGCCGTAGCTGGCGGCGAAGCCCACATTGGCGGCCTCGAGCGCCGCCATGGCTTCGGGGGCGACCGGGGCGGTGTTGTCGGAGGCGAAGTCGTAGCGGGGGCTCATCCCGCCGTTCTACCCCAGGCCTTTAGGTCGTCCACAAAGAGATCCGGCTCCTCCATGGCGGCGAAGTGCCCGCCCTGCGGCATGTCGGTCCAGCGGACGATGTTGTAGCCCCGGTCGGCGAAGGAGCGGGGCGGGGCGGGATACAGGGCCTCGCCCGGGAAATTGGCGAAGGCCGTGGGGGTCTCACAGCGCTGACCCGGCTGCAGGGCCACCCCGCCCTCCTCCAGCATGCCGCGATAGTACCAGGCGCCGGTGGCGAAGCTGTCAGTCATCACATAGAGCATGATGTTGGTGAGCAGCCGGTCCTTGGAATAGACCTCGTCGAAGGTCCTGGTCCGCAGGTCAGACCAGTCATGGAACCGCTCGGCGATCCAGGCCGCCTGGCCGACGGGGTTCGACGCGCCCAGCCAGGCAAGGGACTGGGGTTTTGACGCTTGAAGGCGGAAATAGGCGCCCATCACATCCATCATGCCGGCCTGGCGGGTCATCCAGGCGGTCTCCTCGGGGGTCTGCGGCCCGCCGGGCGCGCGGAACGCCATCATGTTCAGGTGAATGGCCTTGGCGTGGGCGGCGTGATCGAGCCCCAGCCAGGAGGTGATCATCGAGCCCCAGTCGCCCCCCTGGGCCAGATAGGTCTGATAGCCGAGGACCTGGGTCATCAGGGTGTTGAACAGCCGCGCGGTGCTCCGCTGACCCATGGGGCGCGATGGCTTGGAGGAGAAGCCAAAGCCCGGCAGGGACGGGATCACCAGGTCAAAGGCGTCGGCCGCATGGCCGCCGAAGCGGGACGGGAAGGCGAGCTTCTCGATCACCTCCCAGAACTCATAGTGCGAACCGGGCCAGCCGTGGGACATCAGTAGGGGCCGGGCGCCGCCGGCCTCTCCCACCACATGGAGAAAGTGCAGGTCAAAGTCCTCGACCCTGGCGGTGAACTGCGGGAAGCAGTTGAGCTCGGCCTGCGCCGCGCGCCAGTCATGGGCGCCGGTCCAGTGGTCGCAGAGCCCCCTTAGCCAGGCGCCGTCGCAGCCATAGGCCCAGCCGTCGGGAACCTGCGGGATGGGGGGCCACTCATAGGCGGCCACCTGGGCCAGCACCGTTGCGACCCTGGCCGCATCCCACTGGACCTCAAACGGTTGAACCTGGCTCACGGCGCGCTCCCTCCAAACTGTTCTGCGCCCAGGGTGGCGGGGTTGACCCTGGGCGCGTCAAGGGTGCGATGCGCAGCCGAAGGTCAGTCTGCGGGGCGCAGACCCCGGGAAATGGCTGGAATGACCTCGCCAATCAGCTTGCGGGCCCCGCCGGGCGGCAGCTTGCCGACCATCTCCAGCACCACACAGCCATGGGTCGAGGCCCAGAACATCTCCCCGATCCGCACAGGGTCGCCGGCCAGATGGCCGCTGTCCACCAGACTGCGGACATACTGGCTCATGGTCTGACGCGCCCGGTCGGCAGCTCTGGCCAGGTCCGGATAGTCCGCCTCATTGGGCTGATACATGTCGAACATCAGCTTGTAGGTCTGAGGGTTCTCAAAGGCGAAGGTCACATAGGCGTCCCCCACCGCCGCGCCCCGGGCGCGCGGGTCGCCGTGCCGGGCATAGGCCGCCTCCAGCGCCTCGGCGAACCGGTCGAACCCGGCCGCGCGGACGGCGGCGAGGATATCGTCCTTGTCCTTGAAGTAGCGATAGGGAGTCATGGGGCTGACCCCGAGCGCCGAGGCCAGCTGGCGCATGGTCACCGCCTCTGGTCCGCGTTCGGCGAACAGCTGCTCGGCCACCTCGCAGAGGCGGTCACGGAAGTCGGCGACATCGGATTGGGTGAGGACCCGGGGCATCAGACCTCAGAACAGCAGGTTGATCGCAAGTACCGCAACATCCTCACTGTTACATTTACGTCGTAAAATCAAGCTGCAGCGCTATCGGCCCGCCCATCCGGCCTCCGATGGGCGGGCCTCAGGCCGTTTCAGGCCTCAACCTCGAAGGTCATGCCGGCATTGGCGCGCAGGCGCTCGATCAGCTTCATGCCCATGGCCGCCCCCGGGGTCCAGACGCCGCCAGGGGTGTCGGTGGCCTCATGGATCAGGCAGATGGCGGCCTCGCCGATCATCTTGGAGGTGCAGCCATAGCCCGGGTCCTTGTCCCCGGTGACGGCGACCCGCATCTGCTCGCCGCCGGCGCCGAGGCCGATGAACAGCACATCAAAGAAGCCGGTTTCCCGTTCTTCCTTGCTGGGACCCTCCCCGGGCTTGGGGCCGCCTTCCGCGCCGAGGGCCGGCGCCGGGGGCGCATTGGGATCAACCACCACCATTTCGTCATAGGCGAGGTCCGCGCCATAGGCGTGACCCAGCAGGGCGTTGGAGCGATGGACGTTGCGGGTATTGATCGCGGCCATGATGAAGGGTCCGACGGTGGCCCCCAGGTCGGCGTCTTCCTCGACCTTGTCGCCCTTGGGCTGCTCTGGCCCCTTGAAGCCCGGCGTCAGGACGAAGGGGTCGATCATCAGGGCAAACAGGCTGGGGTCCCTGGACAGGGCCGCCATGGTCGCCCTCAGGCTGGCGGCGGTGCCGCCGGAGAAGCCGCCCTTCATCTTGCGCACGCGCCCCTTCACCCGGGGCAGGGTGTGGCCGAACTTCGCTCGCGCCTGCTCGGCGAGATAGAAGACGCCCAGCTCGAAGGGGATGGAGTCGAAGCCGCAGGAAAACACGATCCGCGCTCCGGTCTGTTTGGCCCTGGCCTCGTGCGCGTCGATCATGTGGCGCATCCAGACCGGCTCGCCGCAGAGATCGAGATAGTCGGTCCCGGCCTCCACACAGGCGGCCACCAGTTCATTGCCATAGAGCTGATAGGGGCCAACCGTGGTGATCACCGCCCGGGTCCGCGCCACCATGGCCTGCAGGGACGCCATGTCGCCGGCATCGGCCACCACCAGCGGGGTCCCGGCCGGGGCGCCGATCTCGTCCCGGACGGCGGCCAGCTTGTCGGCGCTGCGGCCGGCCATGGCCCATTTGACCTCGCCGCCGAGGCCATAGCGCTTGGCCAGGTGCTCGGCGACCAGCCGGCCGGTAAAGCCAGTGGCCCCATAGACGATGATGTCGAACTCGGTGTTCTGTTTCACAGGGCGTCCTCCGTCTGGTCCTGGGCCACGAAGCCCGGCCAGTTGTTCATATAGGTGATGAAGCCAGGGCTCAGGCCCTCAGCCGCCAGATGGGCGCGGCTGACCGGCAGGGCCACCGGGGTGAAGTCGGCGTCGGCCCGAACCCTTTGCGGGTAGTCGTGGTGCAGGATGGCGCCACGGCCGATCAGCACATAGTCGGCGCCGGCCGCCATGGCGTCCCGGGCCTCCTGGCCGCTCATGATCTTGCCTGCAACCCCCAGCCGGACGCCGGCTCGGGGCAGCTCGGTGAAGTAGGACATCAGGCTGCGCCCCTTGAACTCGGCCTCGGTGGGCTCCTTGCGCACGTTCCAGAGGGACATGTCCAGAAAGTCCAGGGCCGGATGGGTCAGCATCCGGGCGGCCAGATCGCGGATCTCGGTCAGCTTCAGGCCAAAGCGCTCCGGCGACAGGCGCAGGCCCAGCAGGAAGTCCTCGCCGCAGCGGGCCCGGATGCCCTCGACGATCTCGACAATGATCCGGGCGCGGTTCTCAGGCGAGCCGCCATAGGCGTCGGTGCGATGATTGAGGTCGGGGGAGAGGAACTGACAGAGGATGTAGCCATGGGCGCCATGCACCTCGACCCCGTCGAAGCCCGCCGTCTTGGATCGCTCGGCGCCGGCGACGAAGGCTTCGATAAGGTCGGCGACCTCGGCCTCGCTCAGGGTCCGGGCGCCGGTCTCGGGATCATTCGAAGGACAGACCGGGGCTTCGCCGATCAGCGCCTTGGGCGAGCGGTTGCCGGCATGGTGCAGCTGCAGGACCGCGACGCTGCCCTCGGCCCTGATGGCCGTGGCCAGGCGGGTCAGCCCCGGAAGGTGCGCATCCGAAAACACGCCAAGCTGGCCGGGGAAGCCCTGGCCGATCTTCTGGACGTGGGCCGCACAGGTCATGGTCAGCCCAAAGCCGCCCTTGGCCCGCAGGGTCAGCCAGTGGAACTCCTCCTCTGCCAGGGTCCCGTCGGAGTGGCTCTGGGTGTTGGTCAGGGGGGCGAGCATGAAGCGGTTCTTCATTTCCGGCCCGTGGGGGAAGCTGAGGGGCGAAAACAGGTCGGGCTCGGCCATGGTCTCGTCTCCGGCGCTAAGTGAACCCCGTTCATAGACGAGGTGGACGCCGCGACGAAGGGGCGCCGTTGCGTCAGGCGCGACTTGTCAACGGTCCGCGCGCGGGTCATCCAGGGCGCGATGAATCCTTCTGGAGGCGAGATGCGAGCCGTCTGGTACGACCAAACCGGGCCTGCGCGGCAGGTGCTGCACCTGGGCGAACAGCCGACCCCCCAGGCCGGTCACGGCCAGGTGCTGATCGCGGTGAAGGCCTCCGGGGTCAATCCCTCTGACGTCGGCATGCGGGGCGGGGCGTCCGGCGCGCCCATGGCCTATCCGAAGATCATCCCTCACAGCGACGGGGCCGGCGTGGTCGAGGCGGTGGGGCCGGGGGTTTCGCCTGCCTGGGTCGGGCGTCGCGTCTGGTTCTATAACGGTCAGCGCAACGGACGGGCCTTTGGCTCGGCGGCGGAATATATCGAGCTGGACCTGGACCTGGTCCGTCCCCTGCCCGACGCGGTCTCCTTCGCTGAGGGCGCGACCCTGGGGATTCCCTGCATGACCGCCCACCGGGCCCTGTTCCTGGCGGGGTCCGTGCAGGGCCGCACCGTGCTGGTGACCGGGGGCGCAGGGGCGGTGGGCCATTATGCGGTGCAGTTGGCCAGGTGGGCCGGCGCCACGGTGATCGCCACGGTCTCCAGCGCCGGCAAGGCCGAGCGGGCCATGGCCGGCGGGGCCGACCACACCATCGACTATCGCCGGGAGGATGTGGCCGCCCGGGTGCGGGACCTGACCGGCGGCCAGGGGGTGCATCATGTGGTCGAGGTGGACTTCGGCGGCAATGCGGCTTCAACCCTGGCCAGCCTCAGCCTGAACGGCTCAGTGGCCTATTACGCCACCAAGGGCGCCCGGGAGCCGGCGATCCCTGCGGGCGTGCTGATGGGGCTGAACCTGTCGATCCACGGGGTCTATCTGCCGGTCAGCCCGCATGAGGCCAGGCGCCGGGCCCAGGCCGACATCACCGCCTGGATCGGGACGGGCCAGGCCATTCTGTCGGTGGCCGGAACCTATCGGCTTGAGGACTGCGCCAGCGCCCACGAGGCCGTCGAGGCCGGGACCAAGATCGGCACGGTGGTGGTCGAGCCTTGACCACGCCCGTGGACGCCATTCTCGCCCGCCGTCGCCTGACCAACAAGCTGATCGCGGCCAAGGAAGCCCCCCGCCTGCGGCCCTTCTTCATCCCAGGTGTGACCGTGATCATTGGCGACGGTTCGCTGATCGCCGGGATCGACCCGGTCATCGCCGCCTTCGCCGCCCAGTTCGCCGATCCTGACTTCTCCGCCTTTGTGCGCACGCCGGAGGCCGTAGAGCTGGACACGGCCGGCGCACGGGCGGCCGAGCGGGGCCAGTGGGTGGCGGTCTCCCGCAGCCAGGGGGAACACATCGCCGGCTGGTATCTGGCCGGCTGGACGAAGGTTCGCGGTCAGTGGCTGATCGAGAGCGAGACCTTCATCACCCTGCGGGGGTGACGGGGTCCGCAGCGGGCCTGCGACAGGCGTAGAGCAGCAGGACCTGGGCCACGATGATGAAGATCGCCGCGCCTGACAGCAGGAAGGCGTCGTCATAGACCCTGGGTGAGGGAACGAACTCACCCCTCATGATCTCACGCCAGCCGCTGAAGTGCTGGGTCGACCCCACCACCAGGCCGAAAACCCCGAGCACTGAGCCCACATAGCGGGTGATCCAGAATCCGGGATCGGGGGTCAGCATCAGCAGGCCCAGCAGGCCGATCACCGTGCGCTGGATCTGGCAAAAGGGGCAGACATAGACCAGTCCCGAGAGCTCCATGGCCCAGGTGACGATGCTGATGCCCATGGCGATCAGCCCCAGGAGGCGCATCCGTCCCGTCCAGAATTCCAGCTGCAGCATCACGGCCCCCGGCGAATGCGACTTAGGGTGTTATACAGTAACGGGCAATGCAACGCCCTTTCACGCCCGGGGCATAGCGGTGGCGGCCGATCAGGCGCCGCTGAGGACTCGGCTCAGTCTTTGGCGCATTTGCCGAAGCCAAGGCCGCTGATCAGGCACCCCGTCGGGGGTGACCTGGCTGGGCAAGGCCTTCCTGGAAACCAGCACCTCGATATAGGCCGCGCGGATGCCCTGGCTCAGATCATCGATGGTGTGGATGGTGGTCGACAGGCCGCTGGCGCGGTCGAGATAGTCGGCGATGTCATAGCCCCAGTCGATGGTCACCAGGGCGCCGCCGGGGTCCATGGGATTGCCGTGATATTCCGCGGGCGCCAGGTGTTCCACCGACCCGTCCCGCCGCCGTCTGGCCCGCCGCACGGAGGGCGCCGCGCCCCGGACGATGGGCACGGTGCAGATGTGAAAGCCGCCGGGCTTCAGGGTCCGGGCGATCTCGGCGATGGCCCGGTCGGGCGCAAACATGTGCTCGAACACATCCTGGGTGACGACGATGTCGAAGCTGGCGTCGGCGAAGGTCTGGGCCTCCAGGTCCTCGCTGCGATAGCCGTGAGGATGAAGCGCGCCCCAGGGGGTGGCCGGGTCATACTGGGTGGCGACATAGCCAGGACACTGGGCGCGCATTCGGTTGCTGGACACCGAACAGCCGGAGCTCTCATGGATGGCCAGGTTCCGCCAGTCGGGGGCAAGCTCGGCCAGCACCCGCATGAGGGCCCGCTCCCGGGGAATCGAGCCGCAGCCTGAGCACTTGAACCCGTCCCGCAGCCAGCCATCCGTCGAGGCGAACACCACATCGTCTTCGCAGACGGGGCACCGGCCATGGGACTCCAGGACCGGCGGGGCGCTCACCTAAGCCAGGGCCCCATGGCAGTGCTTGAACTTCTTGCCCGATCCGCAGGGGCACGGGGCGTTGCGCCCCGTCTGCTCCCAGCCCGCCGGCAGGGACGAGATGGGCAGAGCCACCCGCTGCTCCCGCGACAGGCCTGACGGCAGGGCGCCTGCGGCGGCGGCATTCTCTCCGCTCAGGGGGTCGAGGTGCACTTCAATCAGCCGCTGGGGCTGCTGCGGCGGCGGCGGGGCCTCCCGCTGAAGCTCCACGGTCATCATCCATTTGGTGACGTTGTGGCGCAGGTCGGTGAGCAGTTTCTCAAACAGGGAGAAGGCTTCGGTCTTGTACTCGTTCAGGGGATCGCGCTGACCATAGCCCCGCAGGCCGATGACATTGCGCAGGTGATCGAGGTGCATCAGGTGCTCGCGCCACTGCAGATCCACGGTCTGCAGCAGGAAGCTCTTTTCCAGGAGGCGCATGCGCTCGGGGGAGAAGGCGACCTCGCGCTCGGCCGCGCGGGCGTCGGCGGCCTCGGTAATCCGCTGGTGGATCTCCTCATTGGCGATGCCATCCTCGGCCGCCCATGCCCGTACGGGCAGCTCCAGGCCAAGAATTTCGCGGACCCGCTCATCGAGCCCCTCCACATCCCACTGTTCGGCATAGGCCTTGGGCGGCATGTGGCGGTTGACCATGTCCTCAATGGTGTCGGCGCGCATCTCGGCGACCACGTCGGTGAGGTCTGCGGCCTCCATGAACTCCTGGCGCTGCTCAAAGACGGCCTTGCGCTGGTCATTGACCACGTCGTCGTACTTCAGGAGATTCTTGCGGATCTCGTAGTTGCGCTGCTCGACCTTCTTCTGGGCCGTGGCGATGGCGCCGTTCAGCCACTTGTGGGTGATGGCCTCGCCTTCCTGGACGCCGAAGGTGCGCATGATCGAGTCCAGCCGGTCGCCGGCGAAAATGCGCAGCAGGTCGTCCTCGCAGGACAGGAAGAACTTTGACCGTCCTGGATCGCCCTGACGACCGGTGCGGCCCCGGAGCTGATTGTCGATCCGGCGGCTCTCGTGACGCTCGGTGCCCAGGACGTAAAGACCGCCCGCCGCCAGGGCCGTTTTCTTCAGATCGGCGATCTCGGCCTCGATCTCCTGACGGCGCTTCTGATAGGCGTCGACGTCAGGCTCGATGCCCAGGCCCCGCTGCTCGTCCCGCCAGCGGGACAGGCGCATGTCGATGCTGCCGCCCAGCTGAATGTCGGTGCCCCGACCGGCCATGTTGGTGGCGATGGTCACCGCGCCGGGCACCCCGGCGTCGGCCACGATCAGGGCCTCCTGTTCGTGATAGCGGGCATTGAGCACATTGTGCGGGATGCCGGTGCGGGTCTGACCCTCATGGTCGAAGACGTGGGTCTTCAGCATTTCCGAAAGCAGCTCGGACTTCTCGATGGACACCGTGCCCACCAGGATCGGCTGGCCGCGCACGAAACAGTCGGCGATCTGCTTGAGGATCGCCTGGTTCTTCTCGGCGGCGGTGCGATAGACCTCGTCGTCCTCGTCCACCCGGGTCACGGGGCGGTTGGTAGGGATCTCGACGACCTCCATCTTATAGATGTCGCCGAATTCCTGGGCCTCGGTGGAGGCCGTGCCGGTCATGCCCGACAGCTTCTTATAGAGCCGGAAGTAGTTCTGGATGGTCACCGAGGCCAGGGTCTGGTTCTCAGGCTGGACCCGGGCGCCTTCCTTGGCTTCGATGGCCTGATGCAGACCCTCCGACAGACGGCGGCCCTGCATCATCCGGCCGGTGAACTCGTCGATCAGGATCACCTCGCCGGCGCGGATGATGTAGTCCTTGTCGCGGGTATAGAGGATGTTGGCCCGCAGGGCCTGGTTCACATGGTGGACGGCCGAGACATTGGCCGGATCATAAAGGCCCGCTGAATCCTCCACCAGATGGCCGCTCTGTTCCAGCATCTCCTCGATGCGCTCGGAGCCCACCTCGGTGAGCAGCACCTGGCGCTGCTTTTCATCCAGGTCGAAGTTCTCCGGGTCCTTGATCAGCTCCTTCACCAGGACGTCGATGGTCTTGTAGAACTCGCTGCGGTCCTCGGTGGGACCGGAGATGATCAAGGGCGTGCGCGCCTCGTCGATCAGGATGGAGTCCACCTCGTCGACGATGACGAAGTTGTGGCCCCGCTGGACCATGTCGGCGGACTCATAGACCAGGTTGTCGCGCAGATAGTCGAAGCCGAACTCGTTATTGGTTCCGTAGGTGATGTCCGACTGGTAGGCGGCCTTGCGCTGGCCCTGGGACAGGCCGTGGACGATGACGCCGACGCTCATGCCCAGGAAGCTGTAGATCTGGCCCATCCATTCGGCGTCACGCTGGGCGAGGTAATCGTTCACCGTGATCGCGTGAACGCCCTTGTCTTCAAGGGCGTTCAGATAGACCGGAAGGGTGGCCACCAGGGTCTTGCCTTCGCCGGTGCGCATCTCGGCGATGCCGCCGCGATGCAGCACCATGCCGCCGACCATCTGAACGTCGAAATGGCGCAGGCCGATGGTGCGCCTGGAGGCCTCACGCACGACGGCGAAGGCTTCCTCGAGCATCTGGTCGAGGGTCTGCCCCTTGGCCAGCCGGGCCCGGAACTCCTCGGTCTTGCCCCGCAGCGCCTCGTCCGACAGCGCCTCCATCTGGGGTTCGAGGGCGTTGATCTTCGCGACCCGAGCCTGGAAGGCCTTGATCTTGCGGTCGGGGGGGGAGCCGAAGAGCCGTTGGAAGAACATGTGCGGGGGCGTCCGAGAATGCGGTCGATGCAGGGTCGCGGGCGTTGCGCACGGCGCGCCGTCTGACCTTCGCCTGCCCGGAATCCCGCTCTGAGAGCGAGGGCGAGACTTAAGCAGCGGCCCTGCCAGTGTCAACGTAAGGCCGGCTGTAAGACCGCTCGCTCAGGCTAAACCGGAAAGAGAAAGGGCTCCTCCGCCACCGGGGAGCCCTTCCAGATCGTCACCGCAGGGGCGGTAAGGGATCAGTAGACCTCAAACAGGCCCGCTGCGCCCATGCCGCCGCCGATGCACATGGAGACCACCACGTGCTTGGCGCCCCGGCGCTTGCCTTCCTGCAGGATGTGGCCGGCCAGACGGGCGCCGGTCATGCCATAGGGGTGGCCGATGGCGATGGAGCCGCCGTTGACATTGTACTTCTCCGGGTCGATGCCCAGCTTGTCGCGGGAATAGAGGCACTGGGAGGCGAAGGCCTCGTTCAGTTCCCAGAGGTCGATGTCCTTGACCTTCAGGCCATGGCGCTCCAGCAGGCGCGGAATGGCGAACACCGGGCCGATGCCCATTTCGTCAGGCTCGCAGCCGGCGACGACCCAGCCCTTGAAGGCGCCCATGGGGTTCAGGCCGGCCTTTTCGGCGGCCTTGGCGTCCATGATCACCACGGCGGCGGCGCCGTCCGACAGCTGGCTGGCGTTGCCGGCGGTGATGAACTTGCCTTCGCCGCGCACCGGGGCGAGCTTGGCCAGGCCTTCCAGCGTCGTGTCGGGACGGTTGCACTCGTCACGATCGACCACATAGTCGACCACGGTCTCTTCCTTCGTCTCCTTGTTGACCTGCTTCATCCTGGTCTTCATGGGGACGATTTCGTCCTTGAACTTCTGCCCCTGCTGGGCGGCGGCCATGCGCTGCTGCGACTCCAGAGAGTACTGGTCCTGGGCCTCGCGGCTGACCTTGTAGCGCTCGGCGACCACGTCGGCAGTGTCGATCATCGGCATGAAGATCGCCGGGTAGTGCTGGACGAGGCCCGGGTCGATGTTCTCGCGCCCGCCCCCGCCACCGGGCATGGAGAGGGACTCCACGCCGCCGGCGACCACCGCGTCGGCGCCGTCGATGCGCACATAGTTGGCGGCCGTGGCGATGGTGTTCAGACCTGAAGAGCAGAAGCGGTTGACGGTCGAGCCGGAGGTGGTGATCGGCAGGCCGGCCAGCAGGGCCACCTGACGGCCGAGATTGCCCGCGCCGTGGGCCACATTGCCCATGATGCAGTCTTCGATGGCGGCCGGATCGATTCCAGCGCGTTCGACCGCGTGTTTCACCGCATGAGCGCCCATGCTCATGGTCGGGGTCATGTTGAAGCCTCCACGACCTGACTTGGCGAGCCCGGTGCGGGCATAGGAAACGATAACGGCTTCGCGCATATGTAATTCTCCCGAATGAATATGATCCGGCGATCTGCTTGTGGTGCGGACGCCGAGCTATGATCGCCGCAACCTTTGCATCCCACGGGGGAAATGGCTAGGGACGGACTGCGCCAGCAGTCTTGGCCCGGCGCTCCAGGGATGCTGCCCATGACCCGCGCAAACCCCACCCGTTTTGGCGGTCTCGCCGCCATGCTGACCGCTGTCGGCCTCCTGCTCGCCGCCTGTGGCGATCGCGGTGGCGATGAGCGCCCGCCTCAGCCTGGCGATGAGGCCGTGGCCAAGGTCGACGGCAAGACGGTCTGGGCCTCTGACGTCAAGCGTGAGGCCGTCGCCCAGGCCCTGATCGGCGAGGGCGAGCCCCTGGACATTTCCTCCGACCTGTTCCGCCGGGTGCTGGACGAGGTGATCGACCAGAAGCTCCTGGCCGCTGAAGCCCTGAAACGTAATCTGGACGAAGATCCGGTGGCTCAGCGGCGGCTGGCCGCCGCCCGGGAGCGGATACTCGGCGACATGCTGGTCGAAAGCGTGGTGTCGGACGCCGTCAATGAGAACGCCATTCGCGGACTCTATCAGGAGCAGCTGAAGCTGGCGCGGCAGTCCGAGGAAATCCGCGCCCGGCAGATCCTGGTCGCCACCCTGGAGGAGGGCGAGGCGGTGAGGAGCCTGCTGGCCACCGGCGCGTCCTTCGAGGCCCTGGCCATGGAGCGGTCCACCGACGCGGCCACGCGGTTCAACGGCGGGGACCTGGGCTATTTCACCACCGATGTCATGCCTGAAGCCTATGAGGGCGCGCTGAAGGATGCCAAGGCCGGCGAGATTGTCGGACCCTTTGAGGTCGAGGGCGGTTTTGCCGTGGTTCGTATTGAGGACCGCCGTCTGGAGGAGCCGATCACCCTGGAAGCCGCGCGGCCGCAGATCATCCGTTTCCTCACCTATGACCAGGTCCGTGATCTGCTGGAGAAGCTGCGGGGCCGGGCCAGGGTTGAGACCCTGATCGCAGCGCCCGAGGACGTGCCCGGCGCTCCGGTGGAGCCTGCCGACGCGGCGCCTCCTTCCAAGACCGCGCCTCCTTCCAAGACCGGGCCTGCGCCCAAGGCGCCGGCCGCCAGGCCTGCGGAGGCCAACTGATGGCCAATAAGCCCCCGGAGAAGTCCCAGACCCCTAGAGTCACGGCTGCAAGAACGAAGGCCCCGGTCTCGGCCCGGCCAGGGGAGAGCGTGGGCGAGGCCATGGGCCAGAAGATCGAGCGGGCGCTGGATCCCCTGGCCAGCGCCTTGAAGCGCGCGGGCGCCAAGCGGTCCGACAAGGCCGCCGCCAAGCCCGCCTTGCCGGTCTCGCCCCTGGTCGTGCCCTTCCCGACCATCCCGCCGGTGGCCGGGGTGCGCCTGGCCGTGGGCCGGGCGGGGTTCTACAGGCATGAACGGGAGGACCTGCTGCTGGTAACCCTGGATCCAGGGACCACGGCGGCCGGGGTCTTTACCCGCCACAAGGTCGGCTCGGCCCCGGTGGACTGGTGCCAGAAGCAGCTGGCGGCCACCGGGGGGGCCGAGGTCCGCGCCCTGGTGGTCAATGCCGGCTGCGCCAACGCCTTTACCGGCAAGCCCGGCGCTGATGCCGCCCGCCGGGTGGCCTCGGCGGTGGCCAAGCGGTTCGATTGCCGACAGCGGGATGTGATGCTGGCCTCCACCGGGGTCATCGGCGTGCTGCTGGACGACGCCAAGATCACCCAACGCCTGCCCGAGGTGGAACCGAAGCTCGAGGCCGACAACTGGGACGCTGCGGCCCAGGCGATCATGACCACCGACACCTTCCCCAAGGGGGCGACCGCCGAGGCGATCATCGACGGGACCCCGGTGCGCATCGCGGGCATCTGCAAGGGTTCAGGCATGATCGCCCCGGACATGGCGACCATGCTGGCCTTTGTGGCCACCGATGCCGCCATCTCCGCCCCGGCCCTGCAGAGCCTGGTGAACCTCTATGTCCGCACCACCTTCAACTGCGTGACGGTGGACGGGGACACCTCGACCAACGACACCCTGCTGCTGTTCGCCACCGGCCAGTCCGGCGCGCCGAGGATCACCCGGGCCGGGGACAGGCGTCTGGCCGACTTCCGCGAGAAGCTTGAGGGGGTGCTGCTGGACCTGGCCCTGCAGCTGGTGCGGGACGGGGAGGGGGCGAGCAAGTTCGTCAAGATCACCGTGGCCGGCGCCGAGAACCCGGTGTCGGCGCGCAGGATCGCCCGGACCATCGCCGAGAGTCCCCTGGTCAAGACCGCCTTTGCCGGCGAGGACGCCAACTGGGGGCGGATCGTCATGGCGGTCGGTCGGGCTGACGAGCCCGTCAACCGCGACGCCCTGTCGGTGCGTTTTGGCGAGCACTGGGCGGCCCGGGACGGCCTGGTCTCGGCGGGCTACGACGAGGCCCAGATGAGCGCCTATATGAAGCGCCCGGAGCTGGAGGTCTTCGTCGATGTCGGGGTCGGCAAGGCCAGCGCCACCGTGTGGACCTGCGACCTGACCAAGCAGTATGTGGCCATCAACGGCGACTACCGGTCCTAAAGCATTGCGGCCAGGCCTTTTGGGCCTGACCGCATAGGTTCTCTGATCGCTGGGCCGGGAGGCTTAGTCGATCGGGCTCCAGGCCTTGGCGACGCCTTCACGCTTGGGACCCCGGAAACGATCGCCACCGCCGCCGGCGCTGGCGCCGGCCTTGGCCGCCTGGGCCGGCTTGGCGCCGTCACGGCGGGGCTGGCCACTCCGGCCTTCTCCCCCACCGCCACCACGGCTCTGGTCAGGACGACGACCGCGGGTCTGGCGCAGGGCTGCGGGCACGTCGTTGCGCGGATCGCGCGAACGGCCCGAGGCCTGACGGGGCTCTTCCGGCGTGACCTCGGCGATGGCCTTGGTCATCAGGGCCAGGCCCTTGTCGTTGCGGCGGTCGAAAGACGGGATGGTCTGGCGGGTCACCTTCTGGATATCCCGCAGCAGGTTGCGTTCGTCATCGGCGCAGAACGCGATGGCCGAGCCGTCGGCGCCGGCCCGGGCGGTCCGCCCGATCCGGTGGACATAGGCCTCCGGCACATTGGGCAGTTCGTACTGCACCACGTGGCTGACCGCGTCGATGTCGATGCCGCGGGCGGCGATATCGGTGGCCACCAGGGCGCGAACCTTACCGGCCTTGAAGTCCGCCAGGGCGCGCTCGCGCTGGCCCTGGCTCTTGTCGCCATGGATGGCCGAGGCTTCCACCCCGCCCTGCTCCAGGCCCTTGGCCACCCGGTCGGCGCCGCGCTTGGTGCGGGTGAAGACGATGACCCGCTTGAAGTCCCTTTCAGCGAACATCTCGGCCAGCAGGGCGCGCTTGCGGGTCTGTTCGACGAACAGCACCTTCTGGGTTACGCGCTCGACGGTGGTCGCCTGCGGGGTGACCGAGACCTTGAGCGGGTCCTTCAGCAGCTCGCCGGCCAGCTTGCCGATCTCGGTAGGCATGGTGGCGGAGAAGAACAGGTTCTGCCGCTGGGCGGGGATGTGCTTCACGATGCGGCGGATGGGCAGGATGAAGCCCATGTCCAGCATCTGGTCGGCCTCGTCGAGGACGAAGGTCTCGACGCCCTGCAGGGTGACGGTCTTCTCCCCCAGATGGTCGATCAGGCGGCCGGGCGTGGCCACCAGGACATCGACGCCCGGGGCCATGGCGCGCATCTGGCCGCCATATTTCACGCCGCCGAAGATCACGGTGACAGTCAGCCCCAGGTGCTGGCCATAGGTACGGAAGCTCTCGGCGATCTGGGTGGCCAGTTCGCGGGTGGGCGACAGGACCAGCACCCGGCAGCCGCGACGGGGCGCGGGCTTGGGATCGGCCGCCAGGCGATGGAGGATGGGCAGGGCGAAGGCGGCGGTCTTGCCGGTGCCGGTCTGGGCGATGCCCAGGAGGTCGCGGCCAGACAGCACCCCCGGAATGGCCTTGGCCTGGATCGGGGTCGGGGTCTCATAGCCCTGGTCGGCCAGGGCCTTCAGCAAGGGTTTGGCCAGGCCGAGTTCAGAAAATTGGGTCAAGTGACTTACAGTCTTTCGGAGTGCGCCGAGGGCGGCCGCTTGCTCTGCAAGGGCCGCTGGGCGCGGGTCAGTTTGGGGAAAGCCCCCGCGTGGCGGGGCGATCTATGCGATCTCTTCAGGGCGCTCGACAGGCCGAGCCCCCGTCTCAGGAGGCCCTCACGCGGGCTGGAGCACCGATAGCGCCAAGCAGGGCGCGAGGCACACATCGTCTTTCGCAGGTGCGAAGTCAACCCGTTGGCGTCCACGGCCGCCTGGAGGCGGGTGATTGTTCAGTCCTGTTGCATTCCGGGTCCAGGGCGGGAATGGAGGGGATATGAGCGAGAAACCCCTTCTGCTGGTCGCCGCTGCGGCCCTGATCGATGTGGATGGCCGGGTGCTGATCTGTCAGCGCCCCGAAGGCAAGCTACTGGCCGGGCTGTGGGAGTTTCCCGGCGGCAAGGTGGAGGCCGGCGAGACCCCCGAGGCCTGCCTGATCCGCGAGCTGGACGAGGAGCTGGGCGTCCAGGTTACCAATGCCTGCCTGGCGCCCTTTGTGTTCGCCAGCCACGGTTATGAGTCCTTTCACCTGCTGATGCCACTTTACCTTTGCCGACGCTGGAGCGGGTTCGTCACCGCAAAGGAGCACAAGGCCCTCGCATGGGTGAAGCCGAACAAGCTGAGCGACTATCCGATGCCGCCAGCCGACGCGCCCCTCGTGGCCTGGCTGCGAGACTTGGTCTGATGTCCCTGAGGCGGGATGAGTCCGGCGCCACTGCTGTGGAACATGCCGTGCTGGCCGCAGTGCTCGGCCTTGTGGTGATCACCGCCGCCGGCGCCCTGCGCGCCCAGATCTATGCCATATTGATCCAGGTCTCGGACGCCCTCGGCTGACCGGATGGCTTAGCCGTCTGACCGGGGCAGCGGGGTCTCCTCGACCCCCAGGGCGTCGGCCAGGCGCATCCGGGCCGAGCCGGGCTTCAGGGGCTGCTGCTGGCTGGCGTGCGGCGCCCAGCCGGTCAGGGTGAGGATTTCGAAGGTGGCGGGAACCCGCCCATCGGTGTCGCCAAACCGCTCCGCATAGAGCTCAACGGCCCGCGCCAGCACCTGACGGGTAAGCGCCCGAGGGTGCCGCTCGGCCAGCGCATTGGTCTCGGCCATCTGCCTCAGGTCGGCCATCAGCCTCAGCGGATGGGCGTAGCGGACGTTCACCCGGTCGACATCGGCCACCGGCAGGGCAAAGCCAGCCCGCTGCAAAAGGCCTGCGGTGTCAGAAGGATCAGCAAAGGGGGAGATGCGGCTGCCGGCCCCGCCGGTCAGTTCGGCCTCAGCGTCGATCAGCGAGCGACGCAGCTCAAACAGGGTCGAACCGCCCAGGAAGGCGCCGATGAACAGGCCATCGGGCTTCAGGGCGCGGCGGATCTGGATCAGGGCGCCGACCACGTCATTGGTCCAGTGCAGACTTAAGGTCGAGATCACCAGGTCCAGGCTGGCCGGCGCGAAGGGCAGTTGCTCGTCGTCGAGCACGACTCTTGGACCGGGACGACCGGCCAGCATGGCGCCTGAATAGTCAGCCTCGATGACCGTGCCGATGCGCGCCCTGGCGTCGCTCCGCCCCAGGGCCTGGCTGAAAGCGCCGCGCCGCGCCGAGAGATCGACGGCCAGGGGGAAGTCGCGCATGATCGCTTCCAGCCGTTCCACAGCATCCTGGGCGGCGCGCCGGTGCAGGAAGTCGGCCTGATCAAAGGCTGGGGCTGCACGGTTCAGGCGCTGGCGCACCAGGGCGCGGTCGAAGAGTTTGGGGGGAGCAGGTGACATGAGCCTGCAGGATGGCCTTTCGGGCCGCATCTGGAAACCAGGGCCGCAGCTGAAATCCGCGGGGCGGGGGCTTCTGGACCTGGTCTTTCCGCCCCTGGCCCTGGACGAGGGGCCACGGCCCATGTCGGCGGGCCTGTCTGCCGAGGCCTGGATGAAGATCACCTTCATTGACGGACCGGTCTGCGACGGCTGCGGGACGCCGTTCGAATTCGCCCAGGGGGCGGGCGCCCGCTGCGTGGCCTGCGAGGCGCGCCCGCGAGCCTTTTCCCGCGCCAGGGCCGCCTGTCTCTATGACGAGACCTCCCGCGATCCGATCCTGCAGTTCAAGCATGCCGACCGGCAGGATCTGGCCCCCATGTTCGCCCGCTGGCTGTCCCGGGCGGCCCATGAGCTGGTCACGGAGACCGACGCCATTGTCCCGGTGCCCCTGCACCGGGGCCGCCTGTTCCGCCGTCAGTTCAACCAGGCCGCCGAGATCGCCCGGGGATTGGCCAGGCTGAGGGACCGGCCCTACCTCCCCGACGCCCTGGTGCGCCGCCGCGCCACTGAGACCCAGGGAGGGAAGTCGGGCGCCGGTCGCCGGCGCAATGTGGCCGGCGCCTTCGCCGTGCCGGCAGGACGGGTCCGTCAGGTGACGGGCCGGAACATCCTGCTGGTGGACGACGTGCTCACCACCGGGGCCACCGCCCAAGGCTGCGCGCGCGCCCTGCTCGCCGCAGGGGCGGCCCGCGTCGATCTCGCCGTGGTCGCCCGGGTCAAGGCCGCGACCCTTCCCTCATGACCTGACGCTCCGCCGCCCAGGTCTGGACATTTCCCACTGGACTCCCCTTATCCCCGCCATGCCTAAGGTCACCGTCTACACCAAGCCGTTCTGCCCCTACTGCGTGCGCGCCATGGCGCTGCTCGAGAAGAAGGGTGTTGAATTCACCGAGGTCGAGGCCGCCTTCGATCCCGAGAAGCGTCAGGAGATGAGCCGGCGAACGGGCCGCAGCACCTTCCCGCAGATCTTCATCGGCGAGCGCCATATCGGCGGCTGCGACGACATGTTGGCGCTGGAGAGAGCCGGCGAGCTCGACGCCCTGCTTGGCGCGGCCTGACCCGGCGGCGCCTGTGCCCATGACCCTTCGCGTCGCCCTCATACAGACAAGAACCCCGGCCAGCCATGCGGCGGCTCTGGACCATTTGGCGCCGCTGATCAGCCGGGCGGCGCAGGGCGGCGCGCAGCTGGTCCTGACGCCGGAGGCCACCAACATCCTCCAGAAGGATCGCAACCTGCTGGCGCCGCAGTTGACCTCGCTGGAGGATGACCCTGTGGTCCGGGGTGTGCGGGATGCTGCGCGGCGGCTGTCAGTCAGTCTGCTGTTGGGGTCGGCCCTGGTGCGGCGCGAGGATGGTCAGGCGGCCAATCGCAGCGCCCTGATCTCTCCTCAGGGTGAGATCATCGCCACCTATGACAAGCTGCACATGTTCGATGTGGACCTGCCCACTGGAGAGACCGCGCGGGAATCGGCGGTCTACACCCCGGGGGATCGGGCCGTGATCGCCGAGGCTGAAGGTGCGGTGCTTGGCCTGACCATCTGCTACGACATCCGCTTTCCGGCCCTGTACCGGGCCCTGGCCCTGGCCGGGGCGCAGATCCTCACCGTGCCGGCGGCCTTCACCAGACCGACCGGCGAGGCCCATTGGGAGGTGCTCCTGCGCGCCCGGGCGATCGAGACCGGCAGCTTCGTCCTGGCGCCGGCCCAAGGGGGGTTCCACGAGGATGGCCGGGGCACCTATGGCCACAGCCTGGCCATTGCGCCCTGGGGAGAGGTGCTGGGCAGGCTCGACCATGATGAGCCGGGCGTGCTGTTTGCGGATCTGGATCTCGATCAGGTGGCCAAGGCGCGGGCCGCCATCCCGGCCCTGGCCAACGCCCAGCCCTTCCTCGGCCCGGCGCCCCTGCGATGATCCGCTACGCCCTGGTCTGCGCCCACGACCATGAGTTCGAGGGCTGGTTCGCCACCTCGTCGGACTTTGACGATCAGAAGGCCCGGGGCCGCCTGACCTGCCCGGTCTGCGAGACCGGTGAGGTGCGCAAACAGATCATGGCCCCGGCCGTGACCGGGACCAAGCGCAATGTCCCTGACCTGTCCCCCCAGGCCCGGGCGGTGATGATGGAGGCGCTCGGCAAGGTGCGCCGCCATGTGGAGGAGAATTTCGACAATGTGGGCGACGCCTTCGCCGCCGAGGCCCGGGCGATCCACGAGGGACGCTCGGAGGACCGCGGCATCTACGGCCAGGCGACGCCGGCCGAGGTGAAGGCCCTGGTGGAGGACGGCGTGCCTGTGGCCCCGCTGCCCCCTGATCCTCCGAAAAAGACCGAACTCAACTGACGCCCCCAGGGCTGTGGACCGACCTTCGGACCATCTGGCCGTTGAGCCATGGCCGAAAAGAAACGCGCCCGGGTTGCTTGTGTGGCCGAAGTGTCACACCTACATCACGAAGGGACGGGGCTTGCGCTTGTGCAAAGGCGAGCCCCGTCAGTCCGCCCAACGAGGGGATGCCATGAACATCGACACCTATTCCGATCGCGCCAAACAGGCGATTCAGTCGGCCCAGAGTCTCGCGCTCGCCCGCCGTCACCAGCAACTTAGCCCCATCCACCTGCTCAAGGTTCTGCTCGAGGAAAGGGACGGGCTGTCCCGGACCCTGATCCAGAGCGCCGGCGGCCGTCCCGATGAGGCCGATGCGGCGGTGGAGGCCGCGCTGGCCAAGCGGGCCAAGGTCGAGGGCGGCTCAGGCCAGCTCTATATGGCCCCGGAAAGCGCCCGGGTCTTCGCCAAGGCCGAGGCCGACGCCAAGGCTGCCGGCGACGCCTTCGTGACCACCGAGCGCCTGCTGCTGGCCATCGCCGCCGAGGGGGGCGAAGCCGCTGAGGCCCTGAAGAGCGCAGGCGTCAAGGCCAGCGCCCTGGAGAGCGCGGCCTACGATGTCCGCAAGGGCCGCACCGCCGATTCCGCCTCGGCTGAGGAGGGCTATGACGCGCTCAAGCGCTATGCCCAGGATCTGACCCAGGCCGCCCGGGACCAGAAGCTCGATCCGGTGATCGGCCGGGATGAGGAGATCCGCCGGACCATCCAGGTCCTGTCACGGCGGACCAAGAACAATCCCGTGCTGATCGGCGAGCCAGGCGTCGGCAAGACCGCCATCGTCGAGGGCCTGGCCCTGCGGATCATCAATGGTGACGTGCCCGAAAGCCTGAAGGACAAGAAGCTGCTTTCCCTGGACATGGGCTCCCTGATCGCCGGGGCGAAGTATCGCGGCGAGTTCGAGGAGCGCCTGAAGGCGGTGCTCAATGAGGTCACCGCCGCCGAGGGCTCGATCATCCTGTTCATCGACGAAATGCACACCCTGGTGGGCGCCGGGAAGGCCGACGGCGCCATGGACGCCTCCAACCTGCTCAAGCCGGCTCTGGCGCGGGGGGAGCTGCATTGCGTCGGCGCCACGACGCTGGATGAGTACCGCAGGCATGTGGAGAAGGATGCGGCCCTGGCCCGCCGGTTCCAGCCGGTATTCGTCGCCGAGCCGACGGTGGAGGACACCATCTCCATCCTGCGGGGCCTGAAGGAGAAGTACGAGGTCCACCACGGGGTGCGCATCTCCGACAGCGCGATCGTGGCCGCGGCCACCCTGTCCAACCGCTATATCGCCGACCGTTTCCTGCCCGACAAGGCCATCGACCTGGTGGACGAGGCCGCCAGCCGGGTGCGCATGGCTGTGGACTCCAAGCCCGAGGAGCTGGACGAGATCGACCGCCGGATCGTCCAGCTGAAGATCGAGCGTGAAGCCCTGACGCGGGAGACCGACGCGGCCTCCAGCGCCCGGCTTGAGAAGCTCGAGGATGAGCTGGTGGAGCTGGAGGCCGAGTCCGCCGGCATCACCGGCCGCTGGAAGGCGGAGAAGGATAAGCTGAGCTCAGCCGCCCAGATCCGCGAGGCCCTGGACCGTCTGCGCGCCGAACTGGTCGCCGCTCAGCGCCGGGGCGACCTGCAGCGGGCTTCGGAGATCGCCTATGGCGAGGTCCCTCCCCTGGAGCGGAGCCTGGCCCAGGCCGAGGCGGCCGCCGAGGAGGCGCCGGTAAGTCCCGAGGTGGTGGACGCCGAACAGATCGCCGCCGTGGTCAGCCGCTGGACCGGCGTTCCCGTGGACAAGATGCTGGAGGGCGAGCGTGAAAAGCTGCTGTCCATGGAGGACAGCCTCCGGGGCCGGGTGGTCGGCCAGGAGGAGGCGCTGGCGGCGGTTTCCGATGCGGTCCGCCGCGCCCGGGCCGGCCTGCAGGATCCCCACCGGCCCATCGGCTCCTTCCTGTTCCTCGGCCCCACCGGGGTCGGCAAGACCGAGCTCACCAAGGCCCTGGCCGAGTTCCTGTTTGATGATGAGCAGGCCATCACCCGTCTCGACATGAGCGAGTACATGGAGAAGCACTCGGTCAGCCGCATGATCGGGGCGCCTCCGGGCTATGTCGGCTATGACGAAGGGGGCGCGCTCACCGAGGCGATCCGCCGCAGGCCTTACCAGGTGATCCTGTTCGACGAGGTCGAGAAGGCCCACCCCGACGTGTTCAACATCCTGCTGCAGGTGCTCGACGATGGCCGTCTGACCGACGGGCAGGGGCGCACCATCGACTTCCGCAACACCTTGATCATCATGACCTCGAACATGGGATCAGAGCACCTCGCCGCCCAGGCCGAGGGTGAGCCGGTGGACGCGGTGCGGCCCCTGGTCATGGAGGTGGTGCGCAGTCACTTCCGACCGGAACTCCTGAACCGCATCGACGAGATCATCCTGTTCAAGAGGCTGGGCCGGGCGGAGATGGGCAATATCGTCGGCATCCAGCTGCGGCGGCTTGAGAAGATGCTGGCCGACCGTCGCATGACCCTGTCCCTGGACGCCTCAGCCCTGACCTGGCTGGGCGACAAGGGCTATGACCCGGTCTATGGGGCCCGCCCGCTCAAGCGGGTCATCCAGAAGGACCTGATCGATCCCATCGCCCGCAAGCTGCTGGCCGGCGCCCTGGAGGATGGGGCGGTGATCGAGGTCCGGGCCGATGATGATGGCCTGGTGATCAGTCGCGCCCAGGTCCACTGAGGCTCAGGTCGGACAACGCCAGCAACGCCCTTCCCGCCTGCGCGGGGAGGGCCTTCTGCATTCAGGTCTCAGCCCGATGGGGCCAGCAGGGTCTGGGCTCACGCCCGGGTGAGCGGCGTGTCTCAGAGATCGATGGGGCTGATCCGACCCCCGCGGGTCATCACACGACGCATGATGGCCATGCTCTGGCCGGGTCCGGCGGCGGGGCGCGTGACCGTGATCACGAACCAGGCGCCGTCCGGCAGATTTGCGAAGGTGAAGCGATCGGCGGCGTCGCAGGTGGTCCGTCGCACGAAGGAGGAATAGTCGTCATTGGGGGCCGAGGGGGTCCGGGCGCGCACCTCGTCGGCCGGCAGGGCGGCGGCCTCCGGCGACGAATAGAGGATGGTCATGCGCCGCCGGGTCCAGGGAGTCTCCGGCGTCAGCACCACGCCGGCGCCAGAGCAGGTATAGCGCGTGGTCCCCTGGCTATAGGTCAGGCGCCCATCAATGGTGTTGCGACCAGGGACCGCCGACCAGGAGAAGTCCTCCTGCCGGAAGACCGTGGCCGAAGGCGCTCCCGTGCCCGGGGGCGGGGGAGGCGGGCCCATGGTCGGGGCGCAGGCCGTGGCCAGGGCGAGCGTGGCGGAAATCGCCAGGAGGCGGAGCTTTGACATGACCAGATCATAGTTAATGACTGTGACAGAAGCCAACATTTGCTGCGGCGACCCCACGCGGTCCGGGTTTAGTCGTCGCCGCCGGGGCGGCCCCGGCCGGCCTTGACCACGGCCCGGCGGATCTTGCCCTCCAGCCGCCGGCGCTTTGAGGCCAGGGTCGGGCGGGTCTTCTTGCGCGGCGGGGGCGGCGGTTCGGCAGCCTTTCGGATCAGCTCCAGCAGGCGATCCTGAGCATCGGCGCGATTTCGCTCCTGAGTCCGGAACCGCTCGGCCATAAGGACCAGCACGCCCTCCTGGGTCAGCCGGCGGCCTGCCAACTTGGCCAGTCGCGCGCGTACCGGCTCGGGCAGGGTGGCGGCGTTCCAGACATCGAACCGAAGTTCGACGGCGGTGGAGACCTTGTTGACATTCTGGCCCCCGGGACCCGAGGCCCTGACAAACCGCAGGGTGATCTCGTCCTCGTCGATGGCCAGGGTCTCATTGATCTTCAGCATCGCCCTCAAGCCGGGTGAAAAGCAGCTTGTCGATCCGGCGTTCGTCCATGTCCATGACCTCGACCCGGTAGCGGCGGATCGTGGTGGCGTCTCCTTCCTTTGGGATGCGGCCCATGCGCTGAAGCACCAGACCTGCCGCAGTATGGAAGCCATCGCCCTCGGGGAAGGTCTCCCCCAGGCGGTCGCCGAGGTCCATCAGATCGGCCCGCCCATCCACCAGGAATGAGCCATCCGTCCGCTCCAGGATCAGCGGGGCCGGGGCGTCATGTTCCTCGGGGAAGTCGCCGACGATCATTTCAAGCAGGTCGATGGGGGTGACGACGCCCTCAAGATTGCCGAACTCGTCCACCAGGAAGGCCATGTGGATGGTGGTCTTTTTGAATTGTTCCAGGGCCCGCAGGATCGAAGTGGTGTCAGGGATGAACAGGGGCTTGAGGATCAGGGGTTCCAGGTCAAAGGTCGCCTTGTCCATCAGCAGGTCGGCCACGTCCTTCTTGTGCAGAACGCCCACCAGATCGTCGATGTCCTGGCCCCGGCTGACCACGATGCGCGAATAGGGGCAGGCGCGGATCTCATCACGCAGAGTCTCCGGGGAGTCGGTGAGAGAGATCCAGTGCAGGTCCCTTCGGGGTGTCATGGCCACCCGGACCGGCCGGTCCCCCAGGCGCATCACATCGGTCATGATCTGCTGCTCGGCGGGCTCGATCAGGCCTGCCCGGGCGCCTTCGGCCAGGGCCATCTCCACATCCTCGTGGCTCATGGCCTCGCCCTGGGCGTCGCGCACGCCCATGAGGCGCAGGACCCCCGCCGTCGACGTGGTCAGCAGGGTGATGAACGGCCCCATGGCCAGGGCCAGCAGGGTCAGGGGGCGGGCGGCCAGGGAGGCCATGGTCTCGGGAAAGATCAGGGCCAGGCGCTTGGGCACAAGCTCCCCGACGATCAGCGAGAGATAGGTCAGGACGATGACGACGACGCCGGTGGCCAGGGCTTCCGAATAGGGGGCCAGGGGCGGGACCGTCTCCAGGATCAGGTCAAGCTCGGCGGCGATGGTCGCCTGGCCAAAGGCGCCGGCCAGGATGCCGATGAGGGTGATCCCCACCTGCACCGATGACAGAAAGCGGGTCGGATGGTCGGCCAGCCGCAGGGCGGCTGCGGCGCCCCGATCCCCCCGGTCAGCCTTGGCCTGCAGCTTCCCACGGCGGGCGGACACCACGGCAAGTTCTGACATGGCGAAAAGGCCGTTGAGCACCAGGAGGAGCAGAACAGCGACAACAGAGATGAGGAGCATGGACCTGGAAGGGGTGAGCGCGACGGCCGTTTGGTCGCCGCGACAGTTTAGGGCCTGGGCGGAGAGGCGCTAGGGGGCAATTTCTAGGCTTCGACCTTGCAGGCCGGACAGAGGCCGCGGGCCTCCAGGGTGACCGTCCGCACGGCATATCCGGCGGCTTCGGCCGCGGCGAACTGCGGGGCGAAGTCGGGCTCGAACTCCTGAGCCGCCCCGCAGCATTCGCAGATCAGGAAGGCGGCCCGGTGGCTGGCGCCTTCCATCCGGCAGGGCACATAGGCGTTCAGGCTCTCGATCCGATGGGCGAAGCCCAGCCGCTCCAGGAAGTCCAGGGCGCGATAGACCGTCGGCGGCTTGGCCGGCGCCCCATTCTGGCCATAGGCGGCGATCAGGTCGTAAGCCTTCATCGGGCCATCGGCTTCCAGCAACAGCTCCAGCACCCGGCGGCGCGGAGGGGTCAGTCGATCCCGGGTCCGCTCGCACTTGCTGACCGCTGCGGCGACGGCGTCCGCCAGGGCGACGCCCTCAAGCCCTGGCTGGGCGCTTTCCGTGTGGTGGCAATCGACTCCCATGCAGACCAGCTAAACATCTCGCAATTCCGGCGCAACCGACTTGACGCACAGTTATGTTATTTCATAACACTTCTTGCCAAGTTTTCAGAACAGGTCATCCCCATGCGCAAATCCCTCCTCCTCGCCTCCGCTGGCCTGCTGGCCGCCGCCGGCCCGGCCCTGGGTCAGACCGCCAGCCCGGGGAGGGAGGTGTCCGAGGTGGTGGTGACCGCCGCCCCGTTCGTCATCTCCATCGATTCGGTGACCACCAGCGTCGACGTTCTGGACCGTGATGATCTGGACACCGCCCTCTCCGGGGGGCTGGGCGAGGTGCTGAGCGATCTGCCCGGCGTGCGGTCCAGCTTCTTCGGACCCGGCGCCAGTCGCCCGGTGATCCGGGGCCTGGCGGGTCCGCGGGTGCTGGTGCTGAGCAACGGCGTCGGCATGGTGGACGCCAGCGCCCTGTCCCCTGATCACCAGGTCGCCGTCGATCCGCAGGAGGCGCGGCGTATCGAGGTGCTTCGGGGTCCAGCAGCCCTGGCCTATGGCGGCTCGGCCATCGGCGGTGTCGTCAATGTGATCGATGACCGGATCTCCGAGACCCCTGTGGCCGGGATCGAGGGTCGGGTGATGGGCGCGGTCTCCAGCATTGACAGCGGGGAGATGCTGTCTGCTGCGCTGAAGGCCGGCGCCGGACCCTGGGTGTTCAGCCTCGACGCCCTGCGCCGCCAGTCCGAAGACTATGATGTCCCGGTGGGGGCGGAATCCCGCCGCCAGCTGGCGGCTGAAGGCAAGGACTTCCTCGGTCCCCAGGCCGGTGAGGTGGAGAATACCGCCGTCACCCTCGACTCCTACGGGGTGGGTCTTTCCTATGTGGGTCAGGGCGGGTTCCTGGGCCTTTCGGTCAAGCAGACCGACAGCCGCTATGGCGTGCCCGGACACGCCCATGGTCACGGCGACCATGACGACCATGACGACCATGACGATCATTACGAAGACGGACACGGGGACGAGGAAGGGGTCAGCATCGACCTGAAACAGACCCGCTATGACCTGCGGGGGGGCATGGACCTGGCCCTGGGTCCATTTGAGCGCCTGCGGGTCGCCGGCGGCTATGCGGACTACGAGCATGTGGAGATCGAGGACGGCGCCCCGGCCACTCGCTTCCTGTCTGAGGGGTGGGAAGGCCGGCTGGAGCTGGTGCAGGCCGAACGGAATGGCTGGCAGGGCGCGGTCGGCGTCCAGGCCCTGACCCGGGATTTCGACGCTCAGGGCGAGGAGGCCTATGTGCCCGCCGTGGAGATCCGCGAGGCGGGGATCTTCACCCTCCAGCGCCTCGACCTTGAAGGCTGGGGTGTCGAGGGCGGGCTGCGGCTTGACCGCCGGACCCTGGAAACCGTCCGCCGAAAGGCGGAGTTTGACAGCCTCTCGGCCAGCCTTGGCGCCTTCCTGCGTCCGTCCGAGGGCTGGTATGCGGGGGTCAGCCTGTCCCGGACCGCCAGGGCGCCTACCGAGGCCGAGCTGTTCGCCGACGGCCCGCACATCGCCACCCGGGTCTATGAGGTCGGTAACGCCAACCTCGCTTCCGAAGTCTCCTACGCTCTGGATGTCACCCTGCACTATGACGGCGGGCCCTGGGCGGCGGATCTGCACGCCTTCGCCGTCCAGTATGACGGCTTCATCGACCTGCGGCCCACCGGCGAGGAGGATCACGACAGCGACCTGGACGTCTTCGCCTACCGTCAGACCGACGCCGAGTTCTGGGGCGGGGAGGCGCAGGTCGCCTATCGGCTCTGGCAGGATGGCGCGCGCAGCTTCACCCTCGAAGGCGCCGCCGACTATGTCCGTGGCGACACCGACCTTGGGGTTCCGGCCCGCATTCCGCCCTGGTCGGCTGCGGGCCGTGCGGTGTTCGCCACCGGTTGGTGGACGGGCAGGCTGGAACTGCGCCAGGTGGGTGAACAGACCCGGGTGGCCGGGGATGAGCTGCCCACCGACGGCTACAGGATGCTGAACGCCTCAGTGGTGGTGCGTCCTGTCGATGGACTCAAACTATTCCTGGAAGGACGCAATTTGAACGACGCCGAGGCCCGGGAGCACGTTTCCTTCCTGAAGGATCTGGCGCCCCTGCCGGGCCGCAGCGTCCGGCTGGGTGTGGGCTACAGCTTCTGATCCACCGGCGCGACCTTGCCCCCTGCGCCGATCGCGCCGCGGCCAGATCAACCTGAATGCAAAGACCCCCGGAAGCCTGGCTTCCGGGGGTCTTCATGTCGGCCGCCCATCAGGCGATCAGGCGTCCTCGGTCTCGCCGCCCGGCGGGAGTGCGCCTTCGCCACCCTCGAAGCTCCTGGGCGCCCGGCGCCGGCGGGGCTTGCGCACCGCCTCATCGCCTTCGGCCTTGGCCGGCTCAGGACTCCGCGCCTGGAGGAAGGCCGGGGCCTCGCTGGCGCCACCATCGGCGTCACGCAGCATGGGGCCATCGGGGGCTGGCGCCGGGGTCGGCGCGCCCAGGGGCGTTGCCTCGGGTTCAACCACAGCCAGGGGATCGCGCTCCGGCCGCGGCTCGTGCCGGTCGTTACGATCCCGGCGCTCGTCGCGCTCGCGCCAGCGATCCCGACGGGGCGGGCGGTTCTCGTCCCGGCGACCCTCATCACGGTCCCGACGGCTTTCGTCCCGGCGGATGTCATCGCGCTTGCCGTCAATCTGGCGAGGCTCGTCGCGCTCGCGGCCGTTGCGGGTCTCGCTGTCGGACTCAGGCTCGGATTCGGAGGTCTCAGACGCGTAGGGCAGGCCCTGGCCGCTCTCGTCCTCGAAATCGATATCGAGGCCGGAACTCACCTGATCCCGGCCGAGAATTTCGCTGGGGGAGCGCTGGGGCTGCATGGCCCGCAGCAGTCGGAAATAGTGCTCGGCGTGCTGGAGATAGTTCTCCGCCAGAACCCGGTCGCTGGAGGATGTCGCGTCCCGGGCCAGCTGCTGGTACTTTTCGAAGACGTGCTGGGCGTTGCCCCGCACCTTGACGCCGTCCGGGCCATTGGAATCGAAGGCGCGGTTCGCATTGTGCTGCTGGGGTTTGTTCCCGCCGCCTCCGCGATTGCGTCCGCGCTGACGCTTCATGCCCTTGAAATCTCTCATATTCGGTAACCGTCTTGCGCCGCGTCCAGGGCTTGACCTTCAGGACGTGCGGCTGCGTGAGCCTCATCTCGGGATCGGGCGTTTCGCCCAAGGTTCCGTGTTGAAGACGTAAATTATCCCCGTCATCCGCCCGGACCTGGGAGCGCCCGTCGCAACGCGGCGCTTGCCGGCTTGGCCGATGCCCCGTTTTCCGGGATCAAGGCCTGATTCACCGGCGATTTAGGTGGAGACAGCTAGGGATGTAGCGGCTCAGGCCGGAGTTTCCAAGGCTCTTTTTTCGCCAATCACCACCCGGTCCAGTCCGGCCAGGTCCTGTTGGGTAGTGACCGCTACAGCTCCGGCCGCGCGGAACAGCCCTTCGACCGCAGTCCTCTGGTCATGGCCGATCTCCACGGCAAACCGTCCGCTGGGCTTGAGCACCCGCAGGATCTCGGGGGCGAGGTGGCGGTAGGCCTCGAGGCCGTCAGGCCCGCCGTCCAGCGCCAGCCGCGGCTCGTGCACCCGCACCTCAGGCTCCAGGGTCTCAATGACCTCAGAGGCGATGTAGGGCGGATTGGCTGTCACGATGTCGAAGCTGGCATCCGAAAGGCCCTGCGCCCAGTCCCCCCGGAGCAGGGCGAACCTTCCGGCCAGGCCCAGATGCGCGGCGTTGTCCCGGGCCACCGCCAGGGCCGCCTCGGACACGTCCACCCCCAGACCGCGGGCATTGGCGCGCTCGGCCAGGATGGCCAGCAGGATGGCGCCTGAG
Source organism: uncultured Caulobacteraceae bacterium (assembly GCA_947085575.1). Lineage (GTDB taxonomy): Bacteria > Pseudomonadota > Alphaproteobacteria > Caulobacterales > Caulobacteraceae > Phenylobacterium. Next base: position 12,460 of record CAMTXB010000005.1, on the reverse strand, counting down.
CCGACGCCCAGATCCAGGATCGACAGCCGGTCATGTTCCCCGGTGGCTTTGAGCACCGCATCGACGACGCACTCCGTATCGGGCCGGGGGGTCAGCACGTCCGGCGTGACCTGCAGCATGATCTTCCAGAAGCCCTTACGCCCGAGGATATGGCTGACCGGCTCGCGTCTTGAGCGCCGGGCCAGATAGTCCTCCAGCCGCGCCTCCTGGTCGGCGCTGAGCGCCCGGTGAGGGTCGGTGACGATGTCCAGCCGCGTGGCGTCGGCTGCGGCCTCCACCAGCAGGCGGGCGTCAATGACGGGACCGGTGAGGCCGACGGCCTCCAGGCGGGCCTTGGCCATGCCCCAGGCCTTGATCAGGGTCAGGCTCATGCGCCAAGGCCCCCCGGGGCGAGATCAGGGCGGTCGGCGACGTCGGGCTGGCTGCAGGCGTCGCCAAGGCTCGCCATCCCGTCACGGGTGATGTGGACATAGATCCCGCAGAACATGTGGCCATAATGGTCGAACAGGGTCCTGGTTATCTCCAGGTCGCGCTCGGCCGTTGTGGGATCGACTTCGGTGGCGGCGCATCGGACGATGGGCTTGAACACCTTGGCCTCGGCCCAGCCGACCATCATGCCAGACCCCGCCCACTGGTTCTCCACCCATGGGGGCCAGCCTTCCACATAGAGGTTGGCGCGAAACCGGAGGGGATCAATCTTCCGACCCAGTTTCTGCTCCAGGTCTCGGACGCTGGCGAGATTGATGATCGAGACATCCCCCTTGGGATGATCCATGAACCTGTGGCCTGGCGCCTGAAGAACCCGCAAAGGACCCCGCGCCTCATCGCCCAACAGGCGGGTCAGCCAGTCGGCGAAGGCCTGGCGGCCGGCTTCTTCCCCGAGGGACGCCACCAGGTCAGGCAGGCCCGCCGCCCGGGCGCTCAGGGTCAGGCTGTCCTCATCGAACGCGGTCACGGCCTTGGCCACCTGCGGCAGGGCCGCCAGAACCGCGAACTTCTGCTTGGGGATAAAGGCCGGGGCGGACGGATCAAAACCCGAGGGGCCGGTCTCCACCGCATAGAGCCGGTCGCAGGGAAAGGGCGCGCCGACGGTCAGTTGCGCCCGCGACAGGGGCTCGGGGGTAAATCCCTTCACAGGGTGACGGTAGAGGGCTGCGATGTGTCCGGCCATACGCCTGTGTTGCCGCAAGGTGGGCGGCGTCACAAGGGGAACGGCGACCCATGTGGGAGGGTTTGGCCGGGGCGACGGTCATGGGGCCGTGGCCGCCCCGGGCTTGAGCTTCCTAACGGAACTGGTCCTCCAGGGCGGCCAGGCGGCCCGCCTGATCCTCGGCGATCAGGGGTTCGATGACATCGTCGAGAGCCTCGCCCTCGATGATCCTGGGCAGGTTGTAGAGGGTCAGATTGATCCGGTGATCGGTGACCCGGCCCTGCGGGAAATTATAGGTGCGGATGCGCTCCGACCGGTCGCCGGACCCCACCTGGGACTTCCGGGCGTCGGCGCGGGCGGAGTCCAGGGCCTCGCGCTGCTGGTCATACAGGCGGGCCTGCAGCACCTTCAACGCCCGGGCGCGGTTCTGATGCTGCGACTTTTCCGACGAGGTGACCACGATGCCAGTGGGCAGGTGAGTGATGCGGACTGCGGAGTCGGTCTTGTTCACATGCTGGCCGCCCGAGCCTGAGGCCCGGTAGGTGTCGATCCGCAGATCGGCGTCGTTGATCTCAATCTCCACGTCCTCGACCTCAGGCAGGACGGCGACCGTGGCCGCTGAGGTGTGAATGCGCCCGCCGGCCTCGGTCTCGGGAACCCGCTGCACCCGATGGACGCCGCTCTCGAACTTCAGACGGCCAAACACCCCCTCGCCGGTGATGGCGGCGATGATTTCCTTATAGCCGCCGACCTCACCCTCGGAGACCGAGTCGATCTCCACCCGCCAGCCGCGGGTCAGGGCATAGCGCTGGTACATGCGGAACAGGTCCCCGGCGAACAGGGCCGCCTCGTCGCCGCCGGTCCCGGCCCGCACCTCCAGGATCGCCGAGGCGTTCTCATCCTTGTCCTTGGGCGCCAGCAGCAGGGCCACCTGCCGCTCCAGCTCCGGCAGGCGGGCATTGAGCTCGGCCAGCTCCTCCCGGGCGAGTCCCGCCATCTCGCGGTCAGCGGCCGCCGCCATCTGCTCCAGGTCGGGCGTCTCGGCCCTGGCCTTCAGCAGGGCCTGAACGGCCTCGGCCACCGGGCGCAGTTCGGCATGCTCCTTGGACAGCCGGACGATCTCGGCGCCATCGGCCGCCGCGCCCATCCGCGCTTCAATCTCGTGATAGCGGTCGAGCACCTGGTCGAGCCGGGCCTGGGGAAGTCGCACGATATTCGAGCACCTGTTGAACCTAGACGGCCTATCTAGAACATTCTCCCGCAAGTGGGAGGCGGTTATCGGATCGAAATAGGCTCAGAGTTCCAGCTTCGACCCCGCTGCCTGCCCGTGGCGAACCCCTTGCGTCACCCCAGAATAACGTTGCAGCTTATAGCCGCTTGTTTCGGGGAGCTGCGCCTGTGGGGGGCGGGCCACTGTTCACCGGGAGTCCTTGAGTCATGGGAGCGTTGTTCCCGGTCCGATGCCCCCATTGCGGGGTGTCGACCGCCGTCGCGCCGGAGGTCTTTCACCGATGGTGGCCCGGGAAGGGCCGATCGGAGCTGGCCGCCAGCCTGCCCGGCAAGGTCTTGCCTGACCAGGAGGCCCGCGCGGCCTTCAGCGCCATCTGTCCGAGCTGTGATGGCCCCATTTCATTGATTCTGACCGTCAGGGGCGAACTGCTAAGCGCCCTGGTCTCCCGTCCAGGCGTACCGGGCGCCCGCAGTCTGGAGAGCATCGAGCCCAATGAGGTCAGCCGGATCGAGGTCTATCGCCCAGATCGCCCCGTCGCGGCGCCCTTGGTGGTGTTGCCCCTGGATCTGCCCAGGGACTTTGCCGAAAGGCTGAAGCGCCTGGCAGAGGATTCGGTCCGCCCGGAACGGGGAGACACCGCCGCAGCCGGGTGCCGCTGGCTCCTAGACGATGTGCTGACAGATCTGGGTTTTCCGGCTGCTGCCGCAAAGCCGCCGGAAGGCTTCTGGGCTCGGCTGTTCGGACCGCCGCCGCGCCCGGAGACCGGGCTCGCAACCCGGCTGCGCAAGGCCTGTGAGGCGGGCAAGCTGCCGCGCTGGGCCCAGAGGGAGGCGGAAGGTCTGGATCTGGAAGCCCGGACCCCGCCGGCCTCGGCCAAGGCCTATGTGGACTATCTCGCCGCCGTTCTGAGGGCGGCTTATCCTGGGTTGTAGAACGGTCGGCGGCTGCGCGCACGCAGCCGCCTGTCGTCGGTTGAGCCCCGGGCCTTGAAGCCGGGCTGCTCGGCGTCTCGGCGCTGTCTAGGCGCGGACGCCGCTCAGCGGGGCGGAGCCGAAGGCGCCCAGCTTCACATTGCCGCTCATGGAGTCACCGGAAACCGTGGCTTCGAATTCCAGGGTCATGGGCATGGGCGAGGTGATCTGGGTGGACCAGACCAGGGTGTCGCCATTGACCTTACCCTCGACGGACTGAGTGCCCATCTGGCCGGTGGTCGAGCCGGTGAAGGTGTCGCCGTTGGTGGTGATGGTGGCGTTGACAGTCTGCGCCCCCATCGGGGTGTTGATCGTGATTTTCCAGTTGCCGTCTGCGGACATGACGTCCTCCCCATTTGTGGAGCGGGCACCTAATCAACTGCTGGTGGGGGGCGCAAGCGTGACGCTCACGTCACCTTGCTCCTGACGACACCGATCGCCGAGCGGGATGCCCCCTGGCGCATGCGCGCGAGCATGGAGATCAACCGGCCATCAGCCTCATTGGCGCCGGCCAGCATCTCCGGCCGGGTGCATCCTGCCGAGGGCGCCGCTAGTCCGCCGCTGCGCCCGTCCAGCAGGCCGGTCCGGGCCGCCACGGGCGCGTGCACTGATTATGGGTAATCAATCTAGGGATGACTATTCCGCCGCCGCTCGCGCCGCCAGTTCGGCGGCGTCCAGTTCCCTCGCCCTGGCCTCGACCAGTTCGACGATGTGGTCGACCAGGTGCTCATTGTCCATCTTATGGTCGGGCCGGCCGGCCATATAGACCATCCCCGACCCCTTGCCGCCGCCGGTGAAGCCAAGATCGGTCATCAGGGCTTCGCCGGGGCCGTTCACCACACAGCCGATAATGGACAGGCTCATGGGGGTGGAGATGTGCGCCAGGCGCTCCTCGAGGGCCTCCACTGTCTTGATGACGTTGAAGCCCTGACGGGCGCAGGACGGGCAGGCGATGATGTTGACCCCGCGGTGGCGCAGGCCAAGGGACTTGAGGATGTCGAAGCCGACCTTGACCTCCTCGACGGGATCGGCCGCCAGGCTGACGCGGATGGTGTCGCCAATCCCCGCCCAGAGCAGGGACCCGAGACCAATGGCGGACTTCACCGTCCCCGTCCGCAGGGCGCCCGCCTCCGTGACCCCTAGATGCAGGGGGCAGTCGATGGCCTCGGCCAGCATCTGATAGGCGGCCACGGTCATGAAGACGTCTGAAGCCTTCACGCTGATCTTGAACTCGTGGAAGTCGTGGTCCTGCAGGATGCGCGCGTGGTTGAGGGCGCTTTCCACCATGGCCTGGGGGCAGGGCTCCCCGTAGCGTTCAAGCAGTTCGCGTTCGAGGGAGCCGGCATTGACCCCGATACGGATCGAGCAGCCATGGTCCTTGGCCGCCTGAACCACTTCGCGGACCCGGTCCGGCGAGCCGATGTTGCCAGGGTTGATCCGCAGGCAGGCGGCGCCGGCCTTGGCCGCCTCGACGCCCCGGCGGTAATGGAAGTGGATGTCGGCCACCAGGGGGACCTTGGCCGCTGCGGCGATGGTGGCGAATGCGGCCGTTGAGTCCTCATCGGGGCAGGACACCCGGACGATGTCTGCCCCGGCTTCCTCCAGCTGACGAATCTGGTCGATGGTCGCCCCGGCGTCCGAGGTCAGGGTGTTGGTCATCGACTGGACGGTGATGGGGGCGTCGCCCCCCACCTCCACCGCGCCGACGCGAATCTTACGACTGACCCGACGCTGGATCGTGCGCCAGGGGCGGAGATGGGTGTGATCGTGCTGGGTCATGACGCCGCGAAATTAGCGCCTTGCTTCGGGATTCCCAAGCGCCCAGGCGCAGACCTCAATCGATGAGGCGGCTGATCGGCGTCTGGTTCGATGTCAGCAGACCGCGGGTTTGGCCACCCACAAAGACCTGGAAGGCCGCCGGCTCGGACACGTCGATGATCAGCCCCTTGAGCTGCGGGGCGCCATAGGCCTCGCCGACAGCGAGTTGCCGGGCGAAATAGACCGAGCCGTCGGCGCCACGCACAATCAGGGCGGCCGACTCCCGCGCCTTCAGCACCAGGGCGGCTGAGGCGGGGGGGGTTCCATAGACGGCGCCCTCGGCCCTGAAGGTCGCCGGCAGGGCAATGGGGTCAGGCGTCGCTACCGGCTCCCGGGCCCGGGCCTGATTGGCGGCGATCACCGCATCAGCCGAACCGCCGGCGGCGGTGGCTATATCGAGCCCCGGCGTTTCGTAGAGTTCCGGCACGGTGGATTCCACCGGCGCGGGCAAGGGCGCCCCAAGGGTCAGGGGGCCCTGGGGCTCCGATACGGGCGCGATGGGGGTGGCGGTCGCCGCCACCGGCGCCACGGGCGCCTGGGCGTCCTGAATGCCCCGCTGGGCAAAATTCCATACCACGATGGCGCCGATCACCAGGGTTCCGGCCATGATCGCAAAGCCCAGGCGGCGATCACCGGTGCGGCGGACCCCCACCGGCGCCCGCAGGGCGTCGTCAGTGGCCGGTTCCTCGGTCTTGTAGCGGGACACGGCGGCCTCGGCCTCCAGGCCCAGGGCGCGGGCATAGGCCCGGACATAGCCGATGGTGAAGGGCCGCGAGGGCAGGTCCTCGACCCGCATGTCCTCGATCGCGGCCAGATAGGCCCTGCGGATGCGGGTCGAATCCGCCACGTCCTGCAGCGACAGGCCGCGGAACTCCCGCGCAGCCTTCAGCGCCGCGCCGATGTTCGGACCGGAGTCAAGGGTCGGCATGAATGAATCGTCAAAGGCGACCGTACGCAGGCCGTCCTGGCCCACATCGAAATCGGTTACACGGCTCGTATCGAGCGCCATGTCTGATCGCCGCCCTCAGCAAAAATTGTTGCGACCAAAGTTCGCCGCCCACCTGGTCCGTTTTGACACGGAACTCTTAATTTCCCTTTTAGCATAACGCGATAGCGGGCGGAACTCAATGTCGGCCTGTGGTTGATTCTCAACGGTCAAGCTAAACCGACAGGTAGAGCTTGCGCGCCAGGGTCTCGATCTCGTTCCGCACCGATCCGCCGGCGCCGCGGATCAGGGCGGTGACCCCCCTGTGGGCCGCTTCCCGGTCGCAGGACAGCACCATCTGTTTCACTGGGCCGATCCCCGCAGGGGGCATGGAGAGGCGCTCATAGCCCAGGGCCACCAGGGCGAAGGCCTCCAGGGGCCGTCCGGCCATCTCGCCGCACACTGAAACCGGGGTGCCGGTGTCGGCGCAGGCCCGCTGGATCTCGGCCAGCACCCGAAGGGCGGGCGGCGAAAGGGGATCATAGCGGTCGGCCATCCGCGCATTGCCGCGATCGGCGGCAAACAGATACTGAAGAAGATCGTTGGTCCCCACCGAGACGAAGTCGGTCATGGGCAGCAGGGCGTCCAGGTGCCAGACCAGGGACGGGGCCTCGATCATGGCGCCTACATCCAGGCGCGCCGGCGCCGGGCGGCCCCGGCGCTGGGCCCACGCGACCTCATGGTCCACCAGGGCCCTGGCGGCGCGGAACTCGTCCACACTGGCCACCAGGGGGAACATGACCCGAAGCGCCCGACCCCGGGCTGCGGCGATCAGCGCCCTCAGCTGCAGCCGCAGGAGCGCGGGCCGGTCCAGGCCCATGCGGATCGCCCGCCAGCCCAGGGCGGGGTTCTCCTCCCGCTCGGCCTCCAGATAGGGCAACACCTTGTCGCCGCCCAGGTCGAGGGTGCGGAAGGTCACCGGCAGGCCGCCAGCGGCGTCCAGCACCCGGCTGTAGAGGGCGGTCTGGGCGTTGAAGCGCGGCAGCTCCTCGGCGACCATGAACTGGAACTCTGTGCGGAACAGGCCGATGCCTTCCGCGCCCGTTTCCCCAAGGATTTCCAGATCCACATCCAGGCCGGCGTTCATCAGCAGGGTCACCTTGACCCCGTCGCGGGTGAAGGCCGGGGTGTCGCGGAGCTTGGCGAATTCGGCCCGGCGCTGGGAGCGCACCTCGATCCGCGAGCGGATGGCCTGCACCACGTCCAGGCGCGGCCTCAGATAGGCCTCCCCCGTCTCGGCGTCGACGATCACCGGATCGCCTTCGCTCACCCGGTCGCGAAGCCCATCGAGGCGTCCGACGCAGGGGATGTCGAGGGCGCGGGCGACGATGGCGGCGTGGCTCGCCGAGGACCCCTCCTCCAGCAAGAGGCCCTTGAGCCTGTGCCGGTCGTACTCCAGCAGGTCGGCGGGGCCGAGGTTCCGGGCGATCAGGATGGCGTCTTCAGGCAGTTCCCGGGCCACATGACCATCCCCGGCCAGGTGCCGCAGCAGGCGGTCGGCCAGGTCTTCGAAGTCGTGCAGCCGTTCCCGCAGATAAGGATCACGGGCCTGGCCCAGCCGCGCCCGGTGCTCGGAGCGAACCCGCTCCACAGCGGCCTCGGCGGTGAGGCCGTTGCGCACGGCATCCTGCAGGGAGCGGTTCCAGCCCCGGTCATGGGCGAACATCCGATAGGTGTCGAGGACCTCGTAGGAGGCCTCCACCAGACCATGCTGTCCCTCCAGCATCTCGTCGAGCTGGGCCTGCAGGCCGGAAATGGCCTGGGTCAGCTTGGCCTCTTCGGCCACCACATCGTCGGCCAGCAGCTTGGACGGCGCCACCGGCGGCTCGTGCAGCACCGCCACCCCCAGGGCCAGGCCGTCGGCGAACCGGGCGCCCTTCAGCCGTTCGGAGCGGTGCGGGGCGATCTCCACCCCCGACAGCTCGCTCTCGGAGATCAGCTCGCCGGCGACCATTTCGGCCAGCACCATGGCGATGATCTGGACGTCCTCGACCTCGTCCTCGGTATAGACCCGCTCGGTCCGGTTCTGGACCACCAGCACGCCGATGGCGCGCCCGCCCCGAAGCAGGGGAACGCCCAGGAAGGCATGGTAAGGGTCTTCCCCGGTTTCCGGGCGATAGGAGAAGGCCGGATGGTTTGGCGCGTCGGCCAGGTTGAGCGGCCGGCCCAGGCGCATGATTTCGCCCACCAGCCCTTCGCCCGGCCGCATGCGGGTCAGGTGGACGGCCAGGGGATCAAGACCCTCGGTGGCGAACAGCTCCATCTCACCGCCCGAGCGGCGCATGTAGAGCGAGCACACCTCGGCGACCATGGAGCGTGCAATGATCCGCACAACCATGTCCAGCCGGTCCTGGGCGGGCTCGCCGCGCTGGACGGCTTCGCGGATCTGCCGCAGCAGGCTGCGCTGACCCCGAATGACCGCGCCGGTCATCGCCATCGTCTGGGTGTCTCCCTGTCTCCAGGGCAATTTCTAGCAGCATCAGACGTCGGATCAGAGACGGAATCCGCCAGTTGACGCGACGATCTCGTCCGCGGTCCACCCCAGGGCAGGTCTGCCACAAGTCGCCTGGACGGGCGGCGGCGGCGGGGTCATCCTTGGGGCGGCAAACACAAGTCCTCTGGGAGGGGGCCATGCGTCTTGGATTGGCGCTGCTGGCGCTGGGTTGGATCCTGGCCCTGGGCGGCGGCTGGGCGGCCCATCTGGTGCAGACATCCGGCGGGACCGAGGTCGCCGACATACGCTTTCCCGCGCCGGACGGAACCCAGCTCAGCGGCCTGCTCTACCTGCCCCCTGACGCCACCCCTGAGCAGAAGGCCCCGGCCGTGCTGCTCAGCCATGGCTATATCAACACCCGTGAAATGCAGTCGGCCTTCGCCATCGAGCTGGCCCGGCGGGGCTTCGTGGTCCTGGCCATGGACATGTCCGGTCACGGCTATTCAGAGGGCAGGGTGGGGGCCAACGCCTTCGGCGGGCCGGCCGCCTTCGCCTATCTGCGCGGCCTGCCCATGGTTGATCCCGGCAATATCGGCATGGCCGGCCACAGCCTCGGCGGGGCGCCGATCCTGTTTGCCGCCAAGGCCAATCCCGATGGCTACCGCTCCATGGTCCTGGTGGGATCGACCCCGGGCATCTTCGGCGCTCCCGAAGGGGAGGGCCGCACGTTTCCGCGCAATCTGGCGGTGGTTTTCGGCCGGTATGACGAGTTCCCCGACCTGATGTGGCAGGTCCCGACCGGGGGCGACATCGTGCGCTCTCCGCGCCTTCTGGCCCTGTTTGGAACCGACGGGCCGGTCACGCCAGGCCAGATCTATGGGAGTATCGCCGCCGGCGACGCCCGCTGGCTGCAGGTTCCGCCGATCACCCACCCCGGGGAGCATTTCTCGGGGTCCGGCGTCGGAACCACGGTGGACTGGCTGCAACAGACCCTGGAGGGTGAGGCAAGGCCCCTGCCGCCGCAGGACCAGATCTGGTTCTGGAAGGAGTTGGGTACGCTTGCGGGGCTGGTGGGTGCAGTCCTGCTGATCCTCGGAACGTTCGCCGCATTGAGCAGCCTCACCCGCGCCCCCGCGGCCCAGCCACGGGGGGAGGGGCGCGACCGCCGCTGGTGGATCGCCCTTGGGCTGACCGGCGCGATTCCTGCCCTGAGCTATTTTCCCTTCATGACCCTCGGCCAGCTGGTCCCTGCTGGGCCGCTGTTCCCCCAGCAGGTGACCAACCAGCTTCTGGTCTGGGCGCTGCTGAACGGCCTGATCACCCTGGTCCTGGGGCTCATTCTTCGGGGTCCGGCCCCGCGGTTTCAGCACCGCTGGCAGCTTTCGCCGCTCATGGCTGTGGCCTCGGTGGGCATGGCCTACGGGGCGGTTCTGGTCTGCAGCGCCCTGTTCACCACCGACTTCCGGTTCTGGGTCCTGGCCCTGAAGCCCCTGGACGAGCGGCAGCTGGCCCTGGCCCTGGCCTATCTCCTCCCCTGGACCCTGTTCTTCCTGGTCAGCCATCGGGCCGTGGCCGCCAAGATCAGCCTGCGCGGCCAGAAGCCAGGGGCGGAGATGGCGGCCTGGGTCCTGGCCATGAGCCTGGGCTTTGTCGCCCTGCTGGCGCTGGAGTACGGGGCGCTGTTCCTGACCGGGCGGCTGCTGACCCCGGCCGAGCCGCTGAACACCATCATCGCCATTCAGCTTGCGCCGCTCCTGGCCCTGATCGGCCTGATCGGCGCCTTCACCTACCGACGGTCCAACACCTATGTCCCGGGCGCGCTGATCTGCGGCCTGCTTATCACCTGGTACATCGTCGGCGGGACCGCCACCCACTGGGCGGCCCCCGGGACCTGACGGTGAGGCTCAGCCGTCAGTCCAGACCCTGGCCCTAGAGCTTGTCCAGCCCATAGGCCGCGTGCAGGGCGCGGACGGCGAGTTCGGTATAGGCCGCATCGATCAGCACGCTGATCTTGATCTCGCTGGTGGAGATCACCTGGATGTTGACGCCCTTTTCAGCCAGGGCGCCGAACATGGTTTTGGCCACCCCGGCATGGCTGCGCATGCCGACCCCGATCACCGAGACCTTGGCCACGTCCTCATTCACCGCCAAGTCTTCGAAGCCGATGACCGACTTGGCCTCGTGCATGATCTCGACGGCCCGGGCCGCATCCCGCTTGCCGACGGTGAACTCCATGTTCGCCATGTCCCGGGTGCGGGCGCGGCTCTGAACGATCATGTCCACATTCACATTGGCGTCGGCCAGCCGCCCGAAGATCTCCGAGGAGACGCCGGGATGGTCGGGCAGGCCGAAGACGCTGATCTTGGCTTCGTCGCGGCTATAGGCGACGCCGCTCACGATGCGCTTTTCCACGATCTCCTCCTCGTCGCAGACGATGGTGCCCTGACCGGGGGCCTCTCCGGGTTCTACGAAACTCGATAGCACGCGCACCGGCATGTGCTGAGCCATGGCCAGCTCCACCGAGCGCGTCTGGAGCACCTTGGCGCCGAGGGAAGCCATCTCCAGCATCTCCTCGAAGGAGATTTTCGACAGCTTGCGGGCCTTGGACTCGATCCGCGGGTCGGTGGTGTAGACCCCGTCCACGTCGGTATAGATGTCGCAGCGTTCAGCCTTCAGGGCCGCGGCGATCGCCACGGCGCTGGTGTCGGACCCCCCGCGGCCGAGGGTGGCGATGCGGCCCTCGCGGGTCACGCCCTGGAAGCCGGCGATCACGGCCACTTCGCCGGCGTCCAGCGCCGCGGCCAGCTTCTCGGGCGGAATCTCCTCGATGCGGGCCCGGCCATGGGCGTCATCGGCGATGATCGGAATCTGCCAACCCAGCCAGGAGCGGGCGGGAAGACCCATATTGCGGAGGGTCATGGCCAGCAAGCCGGCGGTCACCTGCTCGCCCGAGGCGACGACAGTGTCGTACTCATCAACGGACGGCGTCAGGCCCTCGGCTGCGGCGCCCGCGCCGTCAGTCCAGGCCACGAGCTCATTGGTCTTGCCTGACATGGCCGAGACCACCACGGCCACGCGGTGGCCAGCAGCCACTTCCGCGGCCACGAGCCGGCCCACGCGCCGGATACGCTCAAGGTCGGCCACCGAGGTGCCGCCGAATTTCATCACCAGACGGGCCACGCCGGATCGACCCCCGTTACAGAAGGCCGCCCTTCTACCGACGGCCAAGCCGGCCTGCAATGTAACATTCGCAAGTCACAGCCCGTGGCGCTGCGGCCTCCACGGCCGTGTCGACGCGCCGCCCTTCCGCAAGCCTCGCCGCACGCTATATGTGAGCCTATGTCCGCAAGCCCCGATCTTCGCTCCAGCATCGATCCCGAAGAGGTCGAGCGTTTCTCCCGCATCGCCGCCGAATGGTGGGACCCGCATGGCAAGTTCGCGCCGTTGCACCGGTTCAATCCGACCCGGCTGACCTTCATTCGCGACAAGACGCTGGCCCGGTTCGGCCGTGATCCTCTGGCGCGGCGGCCGTTCGAGGGCCTGCGCCTCTTGGATATCGGCTGCGGCGGTGGGCTGTTGTCGGAGCCCATGAGCCGGCTGGGCTTTGCGGTCACCGGCGTGGACGCCTCGGAGCGCAATGTCGGCACAGCCAGCACCCATGCCGCCGAGCAGGGCCTGGCCATCGACTATCGCTGCGCCACGGCCGAACAACTTCTGGCCGAGGGGACCACACCCTTCGACGTGATCCTCAACATGGAGGTGATCGAGCACGTGGCTGATCCCGGCGCCTATCTGCGCAGCTGCGCCCAGCTGCTGGCGCCGGGGGGGATCATGATCGTCGCCACCTTGAACCGGACCTTGAAGGCCTTGG
>CAMTXB010000004.1:0-2447 GCA_947085575.1 uncultured Caulobacteraceae bacterium | reverse complement strand
CGTCTCCCAGATGCACCGCTCGCCGGGCGTCTTCTTCGACCACGACAAGGGCAAGACCCACTCCTCGGGCAAGCTGCTGTTCGCCGCCCGCGTCATCCCCTATCGCGGCTCCTGGCTGGACTTCGAGTTCGACGCCAAGGACATCGTCTATGTCCGCATCGACCGCCGCCGGAAGCTGCCGGCCTCGACCTTCCTCATGGCGCTGGGCATGGACGGGGAGGAGATCCTCTCCACCTTCTATGAGACCGTGACCTTCGAGAAGCGTGAAGGCGGCTGGGCCACGGCCTACAAGCCCGACCGCTGGCGCGGTGTGAAGCCGGAATTCCCGCTGGTCGACGCCGAAACCGGCGAAGAGGTGGCCCCGGCTGGCCAGAAGATCTCGGCCCGCAACGCCAAGAAGTTCGCTGATGCGGGCCTCAAGACCCTGCTGCTGGCGCCCGAAGCCCTGACCGGCCGCTACCTGGCCGCCGACATGGTCAATTTCAATACCGGCGAAATCTACGGCGAGGCCGGCGACGAACTGGACGTGACCCTGCTTGCCGCCCTTGAGGAGCAGGGCTTCACCAGCTTCGACGTGCTGGACATCGATGAGGTCACGGTGGGCGCCTATATGCGCAACACCCTGCGCATCGACAAGAACACCGCCCGCGAGGATGCCCTGTTCGACATCTACCGGGTCATGCGCCCGGGCGAGCCGCCGACGGTGGAAGCCGCCGAGGCCATGTACAACAGCCTGTTCTTCGACTCCGAGCGCTACGACCTCTCCTCGGTCGGCCGGGTGAAGATGAACATGCGCCTGGAACTGGCCTGCCCCGACGACGTGCGTGTCCTGCGCAAGGCCGACGTTCTGGCGGTGCTCAAGACCCTGGTGGGCCTGCGCGACGGTCGCGGCGAGATCGACGACATCGACAACCTTGGCAACCGCCGGGTCCGCTCGGTGGGCGAGCTCCTGGAAAACCAGTACCGGGTTGGCCTGCTGCGCATGGAGCGCGCCATCAAGGAGCGCATGTCCAGCGTCGATATCGACACGGTCATGCCCCACGACCTGATCAATGCGAAGCCGGCGGCTGCGGCCGTGCGGGAATTCTTCGGCTCCTCGCAGCTGTCGCAGTTCATGGACCAGACCAACCCTCTGTCGGAAATCACCCACAAGCGCCGTCTCTCGGCCCTGGGCCCCGGGGGTCTGACCCGCGAGCGGGCGGGCTTCGAAGTCCGCGACGTGCATCCGACCCATTACGGCCGGATCTGCCCCATCGAGACGCCGGAAGGCCCGAACATCGGCCTGATCAACTCGCTGGCCACCCACGCGGTGGTCAACAAGTACGGCTTCATCGAAAGCCCGTACCGGCGGGTCAAAAACGGCAAGATCACCGACGAGGTGGTCTACATGTCGGCCATGGAAGAGGCCAAGCACGTCATCGCCCAGGCCAATATCAAGCTGGATGGCGGCGTGATCGTCGATGACCTGGTGCCCGGCCGGGTGAACGGCGATCCGACCCTGCTGCCCAGGGACACCGTCGATCTGATGGACGTGTCGCCCAAGCAGGTCGTCTCCGTCGCCGCCTCGCTGATCCCCTTCCTGGAGAACGATGACGCCAACCGCGCCCTGATGGGTTCGAACATGCAGAAGCAGGCCGTTCCCCTGGTCCGCACCGACGCTCCGCTTGTGGGCACCGGCATGGAGAGCGTCGTGGCCGTGGACTCCGGCGCCGTGGTCGTGGCCCGCCGCTCCGGCGTGGTCGAGCAGATCGACGGCACCCGGATCGTCGTGCGCGCCACCGAGGAAACCGACCCCACCAAGCCCGGCGTCGACATCTACCGCCTGCAGAAGTTCCAGCGGTCCAACACCTCCACCTGCATCAACCAGCGTCCCCTGGTGCGGGTGGGCGACCGGATCGCCGCGGGAGACGTGGTGGCCGACGGCCCGTCCACCGAACTGGGCGAACTGGCGCTTGGGCGCAACGTGCTCGTCGCGTTCATGCCCTGGAACGGCTACAACTTCGAGGACTCCATCCTCATCTCCGAGCGCATCGTGCGCGATGACGTGTTCACCTCGATCCATATCGAGGAGTTCGAGGTCATGGCCCGGGACACCAAGCTCGGTCCTGAGGAAATCACCCGCGACATCCCCAATGTCGGCGAGGAAGCCCTGCGCAACCTCGACGAGGCGGGCATCGTCGCCATCGGCGCCGAAATCCAGCCGGGCGACATCCTGGTGGGCAAGGTGACGCCCAAGGGCGAAAGCCCGATGACGCCGGAGGAAAAGCTCCTGCGCGCCATCTTCGGCGAAAAGGCCTCCGACGTCCGCGACACCTCCCTGCGTCTGCCCCCCGGGGTGTCGGGCACGGTGGTCGAGGTCCGGGTGTTCAACCGCCACGGCGTCGACAAGGACGAGCGTGCGCAGGCCATCGAGCGCGAGGAAATCGAGCGTCTTGCCAAGGACCGCG
>CAMTXB010000003.1:0-72993 GCA_947085575.1 uncultured Caulobacteraceae bacterium | reverse complement strand
CCCTCTCCGGAGAGGCCGGCCGGGGCGCTGCGCAACTTGGGGGCTGCGCGCCCCGGCCTCTTGCCACCCAGAACGGCGGAGGATCAGATCAACCCAGGACTCTCGTTATGGCTGGATGAGAAACGGGGGTCAGGTCACCCGATTGATCCTTGTCGAAGGCCTTGAAGACTTGGCCTACCTCACCTCGTGGGTACTTCTTACTGATCGCAGCGCCGAGTTCCGGCGCCGCGGCTGTCATATTGTCCCTGCAAGCGGGAAGAGTGAACTCATTCGGCCGCTGATCGTCGCGCGCCGCCTTGGCATTCCCACGTACACAATCTTTGACGCTGACGGCGACCAAACCGCCCCATCGAAGCAGGCGAAGCACCTCAACGACAATAGAGCGCTCCTCGGGTTGCTAGGGGGAGATCCTACAGAGCCGTTCCCTACCGCAGTCGTCGCGCATGCGAACTACACGGTTTGGCCCACAAACCTCGGCGACGCGCTTCAGGCCGACGTGGGAAAGGACCGTTGGGAGGCACTTCACGCGGAAGCTAGTGACCGGTTCGGCTACCCCGGCACCTTCGGCAAGAACATGATGCACATAGGGACAAAGCTCGCGATCGCCAGAGAGGCTGGTGACGCGTTCCCCACGCTCGAGGGGATCTGTGATCGGCTACTCGCATTTGATTAGCTTGGGCATGGACGGGTCGGGTGTCTTTGTTCACGTATGCGCTACAAAGGGTCGCTGGAGTTTACTCTTAGAGATGCGCATCCTCGCTCCGGTGCGGACTTTCCGAACGTCTCCTATGGGCCCAAAGCCCCCCACGCCCCGCTAGACGCCTCCCCCGCCCTGCCCCTAACGTCCGCACCGAACCGCGGCATCAGCTGCGGGCGTGAGAACGGGGCAACACATGTTCAATCACATCATGGTCGGGACCAACGATATCGAGCGGTCCAAGGGGTTTTATGACGCCGTGCTGGCGACGCTGGGGGCCGGTCAGCCGATGGCCAATGCCGCGCCCACCGGGCACAAGCGGCTGTTCTACATCCATGGTGGCGGGGTGTTCTGCGTCAGCGAGCCGATCAATGGCGAGCAGGCCACCGCCGCCAATGGCGCCACCATCGGCTTCAAGTGCGACTCCCCTGAACAGGTGAAGACCTTCCACGACGTGGCCGTGGCCCATGGCGGGGTCTCCATCGAGGATCCGCCGGGCCTGCGCGAAGGGGGCATGGGGGCGCTGCACCTGTCCTATGTGCGCGATCCGGACGGCAACAAGCTGTGTGCGATCTACCGCCCGTAAGGTCGCAGGGTCCTGGCCGCGGCGCGCCTCAGCGCGCGGCCAGGATGGCGGCGGCGAGGTCGGACGAATACGGTGACACTATACTTATTAATCACCCCCTTGCGCCACGCAATCCGGGGCGCAAGGCGAAGGTCGGTTAATAAGTATAGTGTCACCGGATTCCGAAGGTCGGCGATTGAAACGAGAGGCATTCGTGGACTGGACTACGCAGGTCTTGGCCATACAAGCGGGAAGTTTGCGCCTTTTGGCTTGTCTCCGGTGCTGAAGGCGAGCGGCTCGCGAAGCAGCGCCGCAAGCTTTGGGTGTGCAAGAAAATTTGCCGCGCTCTCATCGAACACGGCGTCATCGCCGACGTAACGTAGCGCAAGCGCGCGTCTGCGCCGATGGAGGTCAAGGTTGCCCGGCGACCAATGGAAGACAAGCGGATGGTGGGCGATGACATCGCCTGGCTCCATCTCGCATGTCAGGACTTCGGCGCTGGGCAGGAACGACTCAGGCTCCGGAAAGGGCGCAAGCTTCGCTGCGTCAAGGATTTGGGCGAAGCCTGAGGATTTACCGAAAGGTGTTGGAGCGTAGAGGACGCCGGGCTTGTGCGAGCCTTTGACATAGCGCATCGCGCCGCTCTCGGCGGTCACGCTGTCGAAGGGAACCCAAAGCGAGAGGATATCGTCGCCACGCAAAGGCCAATAGGGGAGATCCTGATGCCAAGGTGTCTCCTCCTTGGTGTTCGGCTCCTTCACAAGAAGCTGGTCATAGAAGAGTCGCACATGCTGGCCTTGAAGCAATCCATGCGCGATTTCGGGGAGCGGCGAATTGCAGGCGAAGTCGGCGAAGTCTGGATCGCGCATCCAGACCAGGAAATCGCCAACAAAGCGCCCCTTGCCCTCGGCGTATTCCACGGCGGCGGGGCCTGGCGCCGCAAGCACCTTTTCTATCGCGTCGCCCATCCGCGCGAGCCAGTCCTGTGGGATCAATCCCCGCAAGATGACGGCGCCGTCCTGAAGATAGGTCTCTCGTTCCTTCTGGGTGACAGCGCGGAGAGGTTTCACGGAGTTGCTCGCTCTGATTGGGTGCGGTCTGACAAGATGATATTGACCGCGCCCCCGAAGGTGTTGCGACCGTAGAGTGCGCTCTGAGGGCCTTTGATAACCTCGACGCGCGCGACATCGTCACCAAGCATGGCGTCCGTCGTGGCGCGAGACGAAACATAAACGCCATCGATGAAGAAGCCGACATTAGGCTCGCCGATCGTTGTCGATTGGCCCCGGATAACCGGCAATGAGGCCCCGCCGCCAAAGAGCGGCGCAAAGGTAAAGCCAGGCGTCATCGACGCGATGTCTTCGATGTTTTCGACGCCAGCGTTTTCGATGGTTTCCGCAGTAAACGCATTGATCGAGAGCGGGACAGATTGAAGCGTTTCTTCTCGCCGACGCGCTGTGAAGACGATTTCGTCGATTTCGTCGGACGCTTCAGCGCCTTCTTGTGCCGAGGCGATGCCTAGAGGGGCTGCCCATACGACCGCAAGGGCGTTTGCGCCCAACAAACTCAGACCAAATGGCCGCTTCTGTCTGCTTATATCGGCCTCCCCGGTCGACTCTCATTGGTCGATGATCAAAGTTACGCGAAATTGATCGTACTGTCCACAACCACAAATCCAACAAATCCGCAACAAATCCGGCGACACTATGCTTATTAACCGACCTTCGGCTTGCGCCCCGGCCGGCAGGGGGCGGACCTGGACTGGCCCAGCAGGAGGGGTCACGCAGGATTGGCCCCGCGGGACGGGCGAGCGCCGCGATCAGGCCGAGATGGCCCGATGTCGCCAACGGCGCGGCGGCGATGGTCAGAATCACCCCCGGCAGGGTCGGCCCCCACTGCCAGATCGCCGCCCCGTCAGGCCAAGGGCGACGGGACATCGCCAAGATTCGCAGGAGCCCGGCGACAAACATGAAGGTCGGACGTGTGGCGACCGTCCTTGCCGGCGCGCGTCAAAGCTAGCAAGGTCGGGGCGGCCCGATGGGCGTGGGAATCCGGCGGAAGCGTAGCTCAATGAACAGTGCGGACAGTTTCAGTGCTGACTACCAGCAGGCCCGGGCCAAGTTCCTGGGTGCGGCGACCGAAGCGGGCGGG
This sequence comes from uncultured Caulobacteraceae bacterium, assembly GCA_947085575.1. Lineage (GTDB taxonomy): Bacteria > Pseudomonadota > Alphaproteobacteria > Caulobacterales > Caulobacteraceae > Phenylobacterium. The sequence continues at coordinate 69,580 of CAMTXB010000003.1, read as the reverse complement.
GCGCTCGATTCCGTCCTCCATCCAGAACGGGGTCCCGACGGCGGCGCGCTGGCGACCGATGTGGCCTGGTTCGGACTGCGGGGCGCCCCCTCGGTCCTCGTCCTGATCTCCGGCACCCACGGCGTTGAGGGGTTCTGCGGCTCCGGCGCCCAGGTGGACTGGCTCCGCCGGGGCGGCGCGGGCAATCTGCCCAAGGACGTGGCGGTGATGATGATCCACGCCGTCAATCCCTTCGGCTTCGCCTGGCTGCGGCGGGTGACCCAGGAGAATGTCGACCTCAACCGCAACTGGATCGACTTCTCAAAGCCCCTGCCCGAGAGCCCGCTCTATGACGCACTGGCCGAAGCCCTGTGTCCCACAGACTGGTCGCCTGAAGCCCAGGCCGCCAGCGGATTGGCCATGGCCGCCTTTGCGGAAGCCAAGGGGGAAAAGGCCCTGCGGCAGGCGGTTTCCGGCGGGCAGCACACCCATCCCCAGGGCATATTCTTCGGCGGCGTGGCCCCCACCTGGTCACGCCTGACCCAGACCGCCCTCTTTGCGGCGTATCTGCACAATGCCAGCCGCATTGGGATCATCGACTATCACACGGGCCTGGGGCCTTGGGGTTACGGCGAAAGAATCGTCGCGGACCCCATAGGGAGCCCAGGGTTTGATCGCGCGGGCCGGTGGTATGGCGCCGGAATCACCTCGCCCTCCGGCGGATCCTCGACCTCGGCCGACATTGTCGGTGATGGCCTGTCGGCGGCGCGGGGCCTGCTCGCCCATGCCGAGGTCACTGGAATGGCCCTGGAGGTGGGGACCCGGGACTCCAGAACGGTGATCAATTCCCTCCGGGCTGACGCCTGGCTGCACACCTATGGGGACCTCCAGAGCGAGCAGGGCCGCGCCATCAAGGCTCAGATCAGAGACGCCTTCTACGGGGACCAGGACGACTGGAAGGGCATGGTGGCCGGCCAATCCCTGACGGCGATCCAGCAGGCCCTGGCCGGACTGGCCGCCTAGAGACGGGCCGTCGCCCAACCCTTCGCCTGTTCGGGGCCGAGGCTCACCAGGCTGGGGCTGCGGCGGCCACCGCAGCCTGACAGGGCGAGGGACAAGAGATTGCCGCGGCTCGGGGGACTTGACCTGACAGTTCCCGTCCGCAGAATGCACGGCGGCTGAGCGACCCGCCATGGCGCCCCGGCCATCGAAATTCCCTTGCGGGCGCGGCTAGGCTCGCGCCTAACTCGTGGTGTGAAGCGTCTGTTCAAGAGACGCGATTTTCAGGGGAATTTGGTTCAGGTGTCGCAATCCCAGTCCGGCCCTGCGGGCGGTCAGATTTCCCTGCCGCTGGCCTTGGTCTTCGCCAGCGCGGCTGTACCCATCGGCGCGCTCGGCGTCGCCGCCACAGTTCACCTGCCGCGCTATTTCGCAGCCGAACTCGGCCTGTCGCTGGCGCTGGTCGGCACGGTATTCGCGCTGGTTCGGTTCATCGACATTCCGATCGACGCCGCCATGGGCCTGGCGATGGACCGGACCAAGACCCGCTTCGGCCGCTACCGGGTCTGGATGGCGCTCGGCGCTCCAGTGCTGATGCTGGGCTTCTACATGCTGCTGATGACCGGCTCCGGGGATGGACCCCTCTACCTGGGCCTGTGGCTGCTGGTGATGTATCTCGGCTATTCCGGCGTCCTGCTCTCTCATCTCGCCTGGGCCGGACGACTTGCCCCCACATACAAGGAACGATCACGGATCTTCGGGGCCATTACGGGGCTGGGCGTCATCGGCGCCATGGCCGTGCTGCTGATCCCGATCTATATGAGCCAGCAGGGCTTCACGGACGCCGAGGGGGTCCAGGCGATGATCTGGTTCATCATCGCCAGTACGGCGGTGACGTGCCTGCTCGTCGTCTTCACCTCGTCAGAACGTATCACCCAGGATCGGCCCGCCCCGTTCACGCTCAAGGATTACGCCCAGCTCCTCACCCGCGGAAACGTGATCCGGCTGCTGGCCGCCGATCTTTTTGTCACGCTCGGCCCAGGCTGGATGGCCGCGCTTTACCTGTTCTACTTCAAGGACAGTCGGGGCTTCGACACCGCCGCCGCCAATTTGCTGCTGCTAATCTATGTCGCTGCCGGGTTCGTCGGCGCACCCGTCGCCGCCTGGCTCGCCAATAGGATCAGCAAACACATCGCCTTTCTGGTGACGACCACCGTCTATTCCGTCGGCCTGATGTGTCTGCCGTTCCTGCCCAAAGGCGACTTCCTGATCTTCTCTGTACTGATGTTCGGGGTAGGCGCTATGGCGGCCGGCTTCACGGTCATGATGCGGGCCATCGCGGCCGACATCGCCGACGAACTCCGGCTCGACAGCGGCCGGGAGTGGATGGGTCTGATCTATGCCGGCCTGACCGCCACGGCGAAGCTGGCCACGGCGGGCTCGATCTTCCTCACCTTCAACGTTCTGGCGCTGGTCGGATACCAGGTCGGCGCCGGGGTCACCAACACGCCTGAGGCGATCCGGGGACTGGAGCTGGCCTATATTGTCGGTCCGATCATCTTCGTGATGGCCGCCGGCGCCTGCTTCATCGGCTACAAGCTGACCGCCGAGCGCCATGCCGAGATCCGCCACAAGCTCGATCTGCTCGATGTCAGCGAGACCGATCCCGGCGCGGCGGCCGAATCCCTCACCGGCGTTGACCTTGGCCCCGCAGGGCGGCGGTGATGGCGCCACCCCGCCCCGATCCGACAGGCGCCTGCCGCCTGGTCCAGCCCAAGCCGTTGTCGCACATGAAGCCAAGCTGTCTTTTCGCAGCGGCTTTGCGTGAGGCGGCGGCGAGGCCATGACGCCCCGCACCGCCGAGACCGACCTACGGCTAAAGCGGCTCTTTGACACCGTCGAAACCGGCGTCGCCGTCCTGGACGACCCGGCGCTAAGGGAGCGCGTCGCCGGCCTCAAGGCGCTCCGTAATCAGGCCCGGACCGACGCCCGGTGCGCCCAGCGCGTTAAGGACGATCTGTTGAGAACGCTTGCCGCGGCATCGGGCGTAAAGTCGGCCACGCCCGGCCCTCGCAGTTCTGTTCCGAAGTGGCGGAGTGACGGCCACCGGCCACTATCGCTCGAAAGTGGCGTGGAAATAACGGAACACTATACCTTACATTCGACCTTCAGCTTGCGTGGCGCAAGGGGGCAGTTAATAAGTATAGTGTTGTCTAATTGAATTTCGTGGCTGGTTTGGTTGCTGTCTCTGACCTTGGCTATGGTTGTCTTCGTGGTCATGGCCTGGCTGGGGAGCCTTGTTGGCCATGCCGCATGATCGCGGTCAGGCGAGGATGAGGGGCGGGACGTCCGTCAATGTCCCCAACGCGCTGGCGTGCGCGACACGAAAAGCGGGATCGTCCCTGTTGTGGCCTTCGGTCTTGGTTCGCTGGGCCTGATCAGGCCCAGCGGAACTCGGTTTCCGATCGCCACAGACTGTGGAGCAGGATGGCGGGCTTGCGGGCGACGGCGACGCGGGCGCGTTTGGGTCCCTTGGTCTTGGCCAACTTCAAACCCCAGTCCCGCAAGGCGCAGGGCCGCTTGACCCGTCCAAGCAGGGCGCTGGCGGCGGCGGCGAGTTGGCGGGAGGAGCGGGCGATCTGGGCCTCAATGGCCTCAAGGCTCTCGATCAGCGGCGCCAGGATGGGCTCAAGGTCGGGCCGCTGGGCGAACAGGGCCACAAGGCGCTCGCGGCGCTTGCCGGGCGTGCTCGCCGCCCCCAGGCGCAGGCCAAACAGCTTCAGCAGACCGCGCAACTGACCGGCCATAGCCTGGCGCGCACCGACCAGCTGCTCGCGGATCTTCAGCCGCGCCCGGTCCATGTGGGTCGCCTCGGCCTTGATCCGCACCTCTTTGAACCAACCCGTGCGCGCCATCTGCGCCAGACCCTCGGCGTCGTGGGGGTCGCTCTTGTTGACGCGGGCCGACAGCACGCCCTTGGCGTGGCGCGCACACACGCAGACGGCCGGCACGCCGCGGTCGACAAGGCCGTGATACAGAAAAGACGACAGCGGCCCGGTCTCCAGGAGCACCCGCGCCATCCCAGGGGCCCGCGTCCTCAAGGTCCGGGCGAGCGCCTGCGGGTCGCTGGCGCAGGCCCCGCTCCAGATCACAACCCCGAAACCATCAACCACGCACAGATGCGTGGACTTGTCCGACACATCCAGCCCGACATAGACTTCAACCATGGCCCATCCTCCTTCGTGAAGCGCAGCGACCACCTCGCTACGACTTCGTATTTCAAGGCATGGATGGGCCTACAGCAATTACGCCATGTCCCCGTATTTGGTTGTTCCTTCGGCCGAGAGGTAAGGTCAGGTAGTGGCGCATCCTTGCCATCGCTCCAATTGCCCAGCGGGCGGCCGCGGACCAGACGCCCTGAACCGCTGAGAATGGTGGATTGCGGAGATCACCCGCGCAATACTCAGGTTGCCGTTCAATCCGTGATGTGTGGGGCCATGTCCATCATTGTCCGAGCGTGTCTGCCCGAGGACATCAGTGCCATGGCGGATATCGCCGAAGCCCGCAGGGTCCGCTACGAGGCGTTCGAACCGCTCTTCTGGAAGAAGGCGCAAGATTCTCTGGAGATGAGCCGTGCCTTTTTTGCGCACCTGGTAGGACAGTCAGACACCCTCTGCCTGCTTGCCGAGGCGGACGAGCAGACGGTCGGCTACCTAATCGCCACCACGGCGCGGGTGCCTCCAGTCGTCGCCCCTGGGACAACGGCCATGATCGACGATTTCTGTGTCGCGGAGCCTGATCTCTGGGGTCAGGTCGGCCCCCTGCTTCTCGACGCCGCCCGCGCGACGCTTCGCGAAAATGGGTTCGCCCAAATCGTCGTGGTCTGCGGCCTAAAAGACATGGAGAAGACGGCGTTCCTTGAGCGCCAAGACCTGTCGCTGGCTTCGACCTGGTGGACTGCGCCGGCCTGACGATTGAAGCGGACCGACTGAATGTCTTCCAGGGGTCGGTTTCACCCTTGGCGGGCCGGCCACGTGGCTGACTCTCATCCCGGCCTGGAATGTCCGAATGTCGGCCGGGAGGTAAGGTCCGGAAATGGCGCCAGGCCGCCATTGAGGCGCAATTGACGCGCTTGGAGGCCGGTTACCCGTCCGGGGCCAAGCGACTGGTCCATGGATGGCCAGAACTGATCTCCGCTAGGGCCTGCGCGAGCCATCGCCGGCTGGCAGCGTCGAGCGTAGGCAGAGCACTCTCGAAGTCGGCGGCATTGCGTGCATCTGTCGGGCGGTTCGACTTGTAGAGCAGAGCAATAGGAAGGGACACATGAGGTGTCCCAGCGGCGTCTTTGGCACCGAACGCTGTCAGCGGCAGACGAACCGCTGGATTGCGGCGGTAGAGCCAATCATCGTCCTCGGTCTCCTCCAGTAGGATTTCGAAAGCCCAGGGTGCGCCGGCGCCGCGTCGGACCCAAAACTGGAAGCGCTCGCCGCCCTCCAACCAGTCCCCATCGCGCCAAGCGGAGAACATCCCGCCCGCGACGATCTGCACGTCCCAGCCGCGTAGGTGATTGAACAAGGTCGGCTGGTCGCGGCGCAGCACGGCTACGTCGGTGTCGCGGTGGGGGCGGGTCTGGCGACCAAGGCTCAAGTCCACCGCCCAGCCTCCAGCGATCCACCACGACGCGGGGAAGCCGGCCATAACCTCCTGCATGTCGCCGATGCTCAGCGGCACCCAGGGTTCGTGGTCTTCCATGCTCGCACCTGTTGTCCTTGAGGGGTTCGTCCTGGCCGGCAGCTTGCAACTCGGGTTGTAGACAACTGCGCGCAGGTTTCCAGACTGTCGGCGTTCAGCGTTCGGCGCACTTGCGGACGAGTCGGCCACATGTGAGCAGCGTGCCTTGCGCAAATTGACCGCAGATCGGCTGCACGTTTTGCGCTGACTTTGTGGAGCACGGATGCAGGTGAATTGCGGTCACGACTCTGGATCGAAAGTCGCGTTGGTGGCCGGGGGAGGAGGCGGGACCAGGAAGGCAAGATAAAGGGCCGCAATGTGCGCCTCAAATCGGTTGTGGTTTTTCAATGGGTTACGAGGTGATTCCGCGATGTGCGGTGCGTGCCAGCGATGTGCGCGGGCGTCAGAAGAGATACATTTATAAATAGATTCAATGAGATGACTGCAGTGTGCGTTCCGCCTCTGATGCGCTTGGATACGCTACGGCCCCCTTCCCGGCCATCCTCTGTAGGAGCATCGCGCAGGCAACGATAATTGGATGGAAACGGATGGACAAACGGCCATGGCGGCATCATAGTAATTGGGTGCAAACGGATGGGCCAATGGCATGGCGCTCAACACCTCGACGCTCCGCATCACCCCTGAAGTCCTGTCGCTGATCGCCGAGATCGACGAGTTCAAGGGCGCATGGCGGGCGATCGGACGGATCGCGCCGGAACGCCTGTCCGGTCTGCGACGCATCGCCACTATCGAGAGCATCGGCTCCTCGACTCGCATCGAGGGCGCCCGGCTCAGCGACCGCGAGGTCGAGATGCTGCTGGCCAATATCCGGATCGGCTCGTTCGCCACGCGGGATGAGCAGGAGGTCGCCGGGTATGCCGAGGTCATGGAGACGGTCTTCAACGCCTACGACGCGATCCCGCTGACGGAGAACCACATCCGCCAGCTTCACGGCGACCTGCTGGCCCATTCGACCAAGGACGAGCGGCGCCGCGGCTCGTACAAGACGCTCCCCGACCTCGTCGAAGCCTTCGACGAGAACGGCAAGAGCCTCGGCGTGGTGTTCGAGACGGCCACGCCCTTCGACACGCCGCGCCGCATGGCCGAGCTGGTGGAATGGGCGGCCGGAAAGGAGAAGGACAGAAGCCTTCACCCGCTCCTGGTCATCGCGGTCTTCGTGGTGGTGTTCTTGGAGATTCACCCCTTTCAGGACGGCAACGGCCGGCTGTCACGCATCCTGACGACACTGCTGCTGCTGCGGGCGGGCTATGCCTACGTGCCCTACAGCTCGCCGGAGAGCGTGATCGAGCAGAGCAAGGAAGGCTATTACCTGTCGCTTCGGCGGACGCAGGGGACGATCCGCACGGACGCACCGGACTGGAACCCTTGGGCAGAGTTCTTCCTACGGGCCTTGCAGAGCCAGAAACAGCGCCTCGAGAAAAAGATGGAGCGCGAGCGGGTCATGCTCGCGGCGCTGCCGGAGTTATCGGTTCTGATCCTCGAACTGGCGCGGGAGCATGGCCGGGTTACGGTGGCCGAGACCGCGAGGGTCAGCGGCGCCAGCCGCAACACGATCAAGGACCATCTGAAGGCGCTGGTCGAGCAGGGCCATCTGACCTTGCGCGGGGCCGGCCGGGGAGCGTGGTATGGTCTTGCCTGATACACTCGCGGCCCACCGCCAAGTCGCCACTCTACGCCTTCGCAAGTATTACGAAGCCACCGAAACCGGCGTCGCCGACCTGGACGATCCGGCGCTGAAGGAGCGCATCACTGGCTTGAAGGCAATCCGCGATCAAGCCCAGGTAGACGCCGAGCGTGCCCAGGCGATGGCGGAGAGCGCAGGGCAGCAGGCGATCACGCCCGCGATGGTCCAGAAGTTCGCCAGGACCGCGCGGGAGCGGATCAGGATCGAGGGCGGCGGCTACCGACGCGACCACCTTCGGGGCGCTGGCCCAACGGGTCGAGGTGGCGGACGGCGAGGTCCGCATCATGGGATCGAAGGGCGACTTGCTCAGAACCCTCGCTGCCGCCTCGGGTGTGAAATCGGCCACGCCCGGCCCTCGCAGTTCTGTTCCGAATTGGCGGTGAGAGAGGGATTCGAACCCTCGATAGAGTTTCCCCTATACACGCGTTCCAGGCGTGCGCCTTCAACCACTCGGCCACCTCACCACACCGTTCGGGGGCGGGCCCCCGGCGGAAGGGGGTCTATATAGCGAGGTGAGCGCCCGGGGCAAGCGGCCCTGTTCGTATGGCCTGCGGCGTCCTATCTCTAGGGCGACAACCACTCCCAGCCGTCCGAGGTCGCCATGTTGTTCCGCAAGCCCGCCGAGATGCCCACGGCGCAGACCGCCCTGCCCGGGCGTGGCCAGCCGATCCCCACCGCCGAGGTCCATTTCGTCAACGGCCAGCCCCTCCAGGGCCCCTATCCCGAAGGGGCGGAGACCGCGATCTTCGCCATGGGCTGCTTCTGGGGGGTTGAGCGCCTGTTCTGGCAGATCCCCGGCGTGCATGTGACGGCGGCGGGCTATGTGAACGGCTTCACCCCCCATCCGACCTATGAGGAAGTCTGCAGCGGCCGCACCGGCCACACCGAGGCGGTGCTGGTGGTCTATGATCCCAAGGCGGTGACCTATGAGCAGCTGCTGAAAGTGTTCTGGGAGGGCCATGACCCCACCCAGGGCATGCGCCAGGGGGGCGACATCGGCGCCCAGTACCGGTCCGGCATCTATGTGGCCCATGGGGCGCAGGGGGCGGCGGCGCAGGCCACCAAGGCGCTCTACCAGCAGGCCCTGTCGGCCAGGGGCCTGGGGCAGATCACCAGCGAAATCGTCGAGGCCGGACCCTTCTATTTCGCCGAGGACTATCACCAGCAGTACCTGGCCAAGAATCCCGGCGGCTATTGCGGCGTTGGCGGCACGGGCGTGACCTGCCCGATCGGGACCGGCGTCGAGGCGTGACCCCGCAGGCCATTGAGGCTCTTGCGCTCCGCCTGCCCGCGGCCACCCTCAGCGTCCAGTGGGGCGAGGAGCGGGTCTTCAAGGTCGGCGACAAGATGTTCGCCGTCCTCGGGTTCGGGGGCGGCCTGGCCTTCAAGGCCTCCGACATCGCCTTCGAGGCCCTGGTGGAGAGCGGGCGGGCTAGGCCAGCCCCCTATCTGGCCCGGGCCAAATGGGTAAAGTTCGATGAGCTTGCGGAGCTCGATCCTGATGAGACGGCGGAGTGGCTGGCCCGGGCCCATGCCCTGGTCTGCGCCAAACTGACCCGCGCCCAGCGCCAGGCCTTGGGACTTAGCTGAGCGTGTGCCGAAGCCTCTGAATCCCCTGGAGCGCGGGCTTTGACACACAGTCAGGTCGGCGGAGTCTCAAGGAGAGACTTGGCCGGGGCGGCAGAGCCCTGCGGCGCCCTCTCGAGCACCTGACGGAGATCGGCGATGGCATGGGCCGCCCCTGAGGACCGCTGACGCCAGATCAACAGCGCCACGGCGCTTGACGTGGCGACGATGAAGGCCGTGGCGCCAAAGATCCAGCTGGCGGCGGCCAGGGCGAAATAATAGCCCCGCACGCCGGCGTTGAAGGCCGACAGGGCCGGATTGAGCAGCCGTCCGGCCGCCGCGCCATAGGCCTCGTGAACTCCAGCGGCCTCATCGGGCGAAGCGCCCACCACGGCGATGGTGTAGTTCAGCTGGCGGATCGACCAGATGAAATCCAGCAGCCCCCGGGCCAGGGTGATCAGCACCAGGGCCACCTGCACCTCGAACAGCAGGCGGGTGGAGGTTTCGATGACGATCAGGCTGGAGGCGCTGCGAAAGGCCGATTCTCCGCCAAACAGCACCCCTGACGCGCCGGCGATCAGGATCAGGTTGGAGGAGGCGAAGAAGGAGGCCGAATTAATAGTGTGCCCCAGAAGCTGGCTGTCCATCAGCCGGCTTTCGCGCCGCGCCATGGCGCCCATCCAGGCGGCGCGGATCACCGCCATGTCGAGACTGATCATGTGGCGCCGGCCGAGGGCGGCCTTGACCAGGGGCTCATAGGCCAGCCAGGCCACGACGAATAGGGCCAGGGCGACCGTGTCCAGGGGCGAGAGCGGCAAGCCGAGCATGGCTATGGAGACTAGATCACTTCCCCGCCGGCGCGAAGCCGTCATCAGGACGGGCGCTGCTCTAAGCTGATGAATTGAAGACCGATTTGGCGCAACTGCCCAGCCGGGCCCGATGGGGATGGCCGCGGTGAGGGGCAGCAGGGTGGAGACGACAGAAGTTGCGCGCGTCTGGCCGCCGGGCGCTCTCCGGTAGATCGGAAAGGGCCTAGCCGGCGCTATCGTCCACCACGTCAGCGTCAGGGGCGTTCTTCTTGATCGACTCGATCATGTTCTTGGCGCTGGCCTTGGCGGCGTAGCCTTCCGAGGAGAACATGATCTCACCATTGGAGGCGCGGAACCGGACCCGGAATTCGCCGGCCTTGTCTTTGAAGATTTCGAACCTGTAGGCCATGTCGCCCTCCCGGAGCGGTTTGAGATCTGCGGCATAAAGGTTGCCGCGCCTTGCCGAGACGATCAACCACCCTGGACGCGAACCCCGGCTTGGGCATTGTTAGGGGCCAGCGGAGATCACCAGGGGGCGAGGATTTCCGCACGGCTTCAACAGGCCCCGGGAGACGCTCATGCCCGAACTTGTTCATCTGCCCGCCGATGGGCCGCCCGAGGATGTGGCGGCCGTCCTGGACCGCGACGGGGCGCTGATTCTGGATGGCGCCCTCAGCCCTGAGGCGGTAGCGGAAATGGTCGCCGAGCTCTCGCCCTATGTGGCGGCGACGTCCGCCGGCCGGGACAGCTTCACCGGGGTCAGGACCACCCGCACCGGCGCCCTGGCGGCGCGCTCTGCCGCCGTGCGCCAGGCCCTCTGCGATCCCCGCATCGCGGCCCTGTGTGAGCATCTGCTCAAGCCAAACTGTGAGCGGTGGCAGGTGCATCTGACCCAGCTGATCCGCATCATGCCCGGCCAGGGGGCCCAGCCCATCCATCGGGACCGCTGGGCCTGGGGGGCGCACCTGACGGGCCTGGAACCCCAGCTCAACACCATCTGGGCGCTCACCGACTTCACCGCGGAAAACGGCGCCACCCAGGTGGTTCCAGGCTCCACGGCCTGGCCCGATGACCGCAAGGCCGAGCCCCATGAGATCACCCAGGCGGTGATGAAGGCCGGCTCGGTGCTGGTCTATACCGGCAGCGTCTTCCATGGGGGCGGCGCCAATCGCAGCGAGACAGACCGCTGGGGGCTGAACCTGACCTATGCGCTGGGCTGGCTGAGACAGGAGGAGAACCAGTACCTCGCCTGTCCGCCGGAGATCGCCCGCACCCTGTCGCCACAGCTTCAGGACCTGCTGGGCTACGCCCTGGGCGGCTATGCCCTGGGCTATTACACCCCGCCCCTGGGCGCCGGCGAAGGTCCGGAACTGGTGCCGCCCAGTTTCGCCCTGCGCGGGGACGCCGAGGGCGCCCGGTTCGGCTCGGCCCAGGACCTGGCGGCCATCGGCGCCCAGATCCGCGGCCGCTGACGCCAAGCCCCGAAAACCGCGCCGCGCACCACAACCTCCCCTGACCCACTCCCCTGGCCCAGGTCGGGGGCGCCAGCCCTTCTACCGCCGATGCCCCAGGGCCAGAGCCCGTCACCCCGGAGACCGTCCCATGCCGCGCAGGCCCAACTTCATCGTCATCATGGCCGATGATCTCGGCTATGGGGACATCGGCTGCGATGGCGGGACCCTGATCCGGACGCCGCAGCTCGACCGGATGGCCGCCGAGGGGGCAAGGCTCACCGACTTCTACGCCTCGGCCAATGTCTGCACCCCCTCCCGGGCCGGCCTGCTCACCGGCGGCTACGCCATCCGCCACGGCCTGGCCCGCGAGGTGATCCAGCCGGCTGACACCAATGGCCTGCCGCCGGAGGCGCCGACCATTCCGCGGCTGCTGAAGCCCGACTACGCCACGGCCCTGATCGGCAAGTGGCACCTGGGCCATGTCTCGCCGCACTGGCCGCCGCAGCGGTTCGGCTTCGACCGCTTCATGGGCCTGGCCTATAGCCATGACATGCGCCCGCTGATCCTGTTTGACGGTGTCGGCGAAGCTGAGATGAGCGAGTCCAAGGCCGACTTCGCCAGGCTGACCGAGCACTTCTTCGCCGAGACCACCGCCTTCGTCGAAGCCCATCGGGACGAGCCGTTCTTCATCCTGCTGGCGCTGACGGCCCCGCACGTCCCCCTGCGCCCCAATCCCGACGACCCCATGGGTTCGCCGGCCGGCGACTATGGCGAGGTGGTGGAAGAGGTGGACGCCCAGGTGGGCCGCCTGCTGCGCAAGCTGGAGGCCATGGGTCTGGCGCAGGACACCCTGGTGGTCTTCACCTCCGACAATGGCCCCTGGTTCGAGGGCTCGTCCGGCCCCTACCGGGACCGCAAGGGCGGGGCGGCCTGGGAGGGCGGCTATCGCGTGCCCTTCATCGCCTGGCGGCCGGGAACGATTCCCGCCGGGACCGTCTCCGACGCCCTGGCCAGCAATCTCGATCTGCTGCCTACCCTGGCGGCCATGGCGGGCCTGGAGCCGCCGACCGAGGGGATCGACGGCGCCGACCTCTCAGGCGTCCTGCTGCGCGGGGAAGCCTCGCCCCACGACCAGGTGATCCTGTTCGACAATCTGCACGTGGCCGCCGTGCGCACGCAGCGCTGGAAATATGTCGCCAGGTCCTACTACCGGACCCTGGACATCCCGCTGGACCAGCACCGCTACCCGCTGCTGTTCGATCTGACCACCGATCCCGGCGAGACCTATTCCCTGGTGTCCCGCCACCCCGAGGTCGCCGAAGACATGGCCCGCCGCCTCGCCGAGGCCCGCGCCAGATACGCCCCCTTCGCCGAGGCCAAGCCGCCGGCGAAAGCGCCAGAGAGCGCCGGGACGTGGAAGGATTGAGGGAGTTACTCTCCTCCGTCTAGTTCCGCCAATCGCGCTTCGATCAACCCTGTGAACTGATATATTTCTGTGAGGTCACCAATGATGTGCCGGACTTCATCTTTCCCTACAAACGTTCCAAGGTACTTTGTGGTCAATCCATTGAAGTGCAATCGAGCGACAGTCTTTCGATTGTTGTCATCAAGAAGTATCGCGCAATACGACTTCGCGTCTCGCATAACAATGCGTTTTGGATCGATCACCTTGGCCGAAATTGCCTGAACTATGTGGAATCCCGACACCTCCTCAGCTGTTGTGATGGCCTCGCTTTGGTCCCCCGCCGCCTCCGGCTCAATGTCAGAAATACTAGGACTCGCTGCATTCAGAGCAGATGAAAGACGATCATTCACCAAGTCACGAACGTATGTCGCAATGGTGGTCGCAAGCATCTTTCCGAAGCTCTCACGTACTTGAGACGTAAGCCTCCCGTCGTAAACGCGCCCCGCGATCAGCCGGACAAACTCCTCGGACGGGTCCGAGAATTCTCGTTCAAGCTCCTTCCTGAGTAAGGATTGCAGCTTAAGTAGCCCTGCTTCTTGGACAATTTTGTCAATATCGAAAGCACTCTTAGAGAACTTCTCAATCGTTCTGATGTCCGCAGGTTTAAGAGTGTCCATGCTGAACGTGAAAAAGGGCCGATCATCCATTTTGTTCGGCGCTTCGACGTCAGTGTAGAACTGATAAACAACGCCGTTAGTCAAGATAGCGAGGCGAGCATCCGTGACGCTGAAATAGCGGAAGAGCTGACTGGCGTGGTTGAGGTTCAGAGCGGAGGACGCTGGCTTGCACTCCACCAAAATCTTGATCTTCCCACCTTCGCAGATGGCATAGTCAACCTTCTCACCCTTCTTAGTCCCAACATCGCATGTGTATTCCGGCACAACCTCCGACGGGTTGAACACGTCGTACCCGAGCGCCTGGATGAAGGGCATCACCAAGGCCGTCTTTGCAGCCTCCTCAGTGAGAAGCACTTCGCGATGTTCAGAAGTTCGTTTCTGGAGTTCGGATAGTCGTGTCGCCAAATCCATGCTGAGCCCCCACGCGCGCATTAAACCAGCACCTTGCCCCCGCGACCACGTTGCGTCCACCCTCAGGAGTAGGGCTTGAATCAGGAAACAAGTGGATAGCGCTCGTGTGGGTTGGCCGTGCAAGGGGGAAGGTAAACCCGCCCATGAGCATCATGGCTCCCTAGTCGGCGTCCATCTTCAGGGCGGCGATGAAGGCTTCCTGCGGGATTTCCACCTTGCCGAACTGGCGCATGCGCTTCTTGCCGGCCTTCTGTTTGTCCAGCAGCTTGCGCTTGCGGCTGGCGTCGCCGCCATAGCACTTGGCCGTAACATCCTTACGCAGGGCACGAATGGTTTCCCGCGCGATGATCCGCCCACCGATGGCCGCCTGGATCGGGATCTGGAACTGGTGGGGCGGTATCAGGTCCTTCATCCGCTCCACCATGGCCCGGCCGCGCATCTCGGCGCGGTTGCGGTGGACCAGCATGGACAGGGCGTCCACCGGCTCGGCATTGACCAGGATCGACATCTTCACCAGGTCGCCCACCCGGTACCCCTCGATGGCGTAGTCGAAGGAGGCGTAGCCCTTGGAGATGGACTTGAGCCGGTCATAGAAGTCGAACACCACCTCGTTCAGGGGCAGATCGTAGACCACCAGGGCGCGGGACCCCACATAGGACAGCTCCCGCTGCTCGCCGCGGCGGTCCTGGCAGAGCTTGATGATCGCGCCCAGGTGCTCGTCGGGCGTCAGGATGGTGGCCTTGATCCAGGGCTCGGCGATGGTGTCGATGCGCACCGGATCGGGCAGGTCGGCGGGATTGTGGAGCTCGATCTCCTCGCCATTGGTCAGCTGCACCCGATAGACCACGCTGGGCGCCGTGGCGATCAGATCCAGGTCGAACTCGCGGGAGAGCCGCTCCTGGATGATCTCCAGATGCAGGAGGCCCAGGAACCCGCAGCGGAAGCCAAAGCCCAGGGCCGCGCTGGTCTCCATCTCGTAGGAGAAGCTGGCGTCGTTCAGCCGCAGACGGCCAATGGCGGCGCGCAGGTCCTCGAAGTCATTGGCGTCCACCGGGAAGAGGCCGCAGAACACCACCGGCTGGGCCTCGCGGAAGCCGGTCAGGGCCTGGGCGGTGGGGCGCTTTTCGTCGGTGATGGTGTCGCCGACGGCGGCGTCGGCCACTTCCTTGATCTGGGCGGTGATGAAGCCGATCTCGCCCGGACCCAGTTCCTCGGTCTCGGTCTGCTTGGGCAGGAAGACGCCCAGCCGGTCCACCTGATAGGTGGCGCCGTTCCGCATCATCTTGACCTTCTGGCCGGCCCGCAGCGTGCCGTCGATGACCCGCACCAGGACGATGACCCCGAGATAGGCGTCGTACCAGGCGTCCACCAGCAGGGCCTTCAGCGGCGCCGCGCGGTCCCCCTTCGGCGCCGGCAGGCGGGTGACGATGGCCTCCAGCAGGTCGGCGATGCCGGCGCCGGTCTTGGCCGAGCAGAGGATAGCCTCGCTGGCGTCGATGCCGATAACGTCTTCGATCTGCTCACGCACCCGCTCGGGCTCGGACGCCGGCAGGTCGATCTTGTTCAGGACCGGCACGATCTCGTGGTTGTTGTCTATGGCCTGATAGACATTGGCGAGCGTCTGGGCCTCCACGCCCTGGCTGGAGTCCACCACCAGGATCGAGCCCTCGCAGGCCGCGAGCGACCGGCTGACCTCATAGGCGAAGTCCACATGGCCTGGGGTGTCCATCAGGTTCAGGACATAGGTCTCCCCGTCCTTGGCCTTGTAGTTCAGACGCACGGTCTGGGCCTTGATGGTGATGCCGCGCTCGCGCTCGATCTCCATGGAGTCGAGCACCTGCTCCTTCATCTCACGCTGGGTGAGGCCGCCGGTCTCCTGGATGAGCCGGTCGGACAGGGTGGATTTGCCGTGGTCGATGTGAGCCACGATGGAGAAGTTGCGGATGCGCGAGAGCGGGGTCGACATGGCCCCGCCTCTAGCACACCTGTGAAATTCCGCGAGGGGTCGAAGGGCCTCGGTCGCCCATGCCGACGCTCTGGGTCCGGACGCTCACCTGATCGAGAACATCGGCGCGACAGGCGGGGTCGTCGCCGTCGCCGGATGCCCGCCCCAATCCCGCCGCTGTCGGGGCAGGCCCGTCTCGCCCAAGGCCCACATGACCCGCGCCGTGGCCGATGAGGCCGGGCGCCCCAAACCGTCAACATCCCGTCCCCCCGGTCCCGCCTGGAGACCTGTCCGACGATCCTGCGACAGCCCCTTGGCGCATACGGTCTGGGCAGATGGACAAGGGCGCACCCTGACGGGAACCCCCAGATTTGACCCGCAGGGTTTCGATGGCGCTTCGGCTTCGGGCCGTGACATGCTCCCCGCTCAGCCGGAGATTCCCGATGTACAGATCGCTCAGCCTCCTTGTGCTCGCCGCCCTGGTCGGCGGGCTGCTGTTGGGCGCGGGCATCCATGCGGCCGATGCGCCGGCCCTGACCGACGGGGCTGAGACCTTCGAGGCGGTCGGCGCCCTGTGGCTCAACGCCCTGCGCATGACCATCGTCCCCCTGGTCTTCTCCCTGCTGGTCACCGGCGTGGCCTCGGCCGCCGATGTGGCGGCCACCGGCCGGCTGGCGGCGCGGGCCTTCATGATCTTCGCCGCCGTCCTGCTCACGGCGGCCCTCTATGGCGCAGGCGCCATGAGCAGCCTGCTGGCGCTCTGGCCCATCGACCCGGCGGGAGCTGCCGCCCTGACCAGCGCAGCCCAGCCTGGCGAGGTTTCCGCCAGTCCCACCGGCTTCCGCGACTGGCTGCCGACGCTGGCCCCGGCCAATCCCATCCGGGCGGCGGCCGAGGACGCCATTCTGCAGATCGTCGTCTTTGGGCTGATTTTCGGCTTTGCCGCCTCGCGCCTGCCCCAGACCCTGCGCGATCCGCTGATCACCTTCTTCCGCGCCGTGTCCGAGACGATGATCATCATCGTGCGCTGGGTGCTGATGGCCGCCCCTCTGGGGGTCTTCGCCCTGGCCCTGGGAATCGGACTGCGGACAGGGCTGGACGCCGCCGGCGTCCTGACCCAGTACGTCCTGATGATCTCAGCCGTGGCCATCGGCGCCCTGATCATTCCCTACAGCCTGGTGGCGGTCCTGCGGGGCAAGGACTTCGGGCGGTTCGTCCGGGCCTGCGCCCCGGTGCAGGTCCTGGCCTTCAGCACCCAGAGCTCGCTGGCCTGCCTGCCGGCCATGGTGGAGCGCACCCGCGTTGAGCTGGGCGCCTCGGCCCGGCTGACCGGGGTGGTCCTGCCCCTGGCCGTGGCGGTCTTCCGCATGACCAGCCCGGTGGCGAACCTGGCGGTCGCCTTGTTCATCGCCAAACTCTATGGCCTGGAGCCCAGCACGGGTCAGATCGTCGCCGCCATCACCGTAGCCCTGGCCGTCAGTGTCGGCACGGTCGGTCTGCCGGGCCAGATATCCTTCTTCGCCAGCATGGCGCCGATATGCGTAGCCCTTGGGGCGCCCCTGGAGATCCTGGCCATCCTGCTGGCGGTGGAAGTGATCCCCGACATCTTCCGCACTGTCGGCAATGTCACCGCCGACATGGCGGTGGCCGCCGTGCTGCCAGAGCCGCCGGAGGACCCCGAGGACGGGGCGCCGCGCATCCCTGCGGCGGCGGCCGGCGTAGGCTGATCAGCGAGCGCATTTCGCTGGTCCTTCCCGGAGCTCCCTGTGCCCCTCTGGCAGCTGCTCGCCCTCAACGCCCTGATCCTGACCGCCATCTATGGCGTCCTCTGGGGCCTGGCCATTCGCCTGCGGGATGTGAGCTTCATCGACGCCTGGTGGCCCACGGGCATGGCGCTTCTGGCCTGGACCAGCCTGGTGTTCAGCCGCGGCGCCGGCCTGCATGGCTGGCTCCTGGCCCTCCTGGCCACGGCCTGGGCCCTGCGTCTGGGTCCGCACCTGTTGCGCCGCTGGCGCGCGCATGGGCCCGACCGCCGCTATGAGGAGATGCTGGCCGATGGCCGCCGCCGGGGCTGGAGCTTTCCGGTCTCCGCCCTGATCTTCGTCTTCGCCCCGCAACTGCCCCTGCAACTGCTGGTCGCCCTGCCCGTCCAGATGGGTCAGGTGGAGCCCGCCCTGGGCTTTGGCGCCCTGGCGACGATCGGGGTCGTTCTGGCCCTGTTCGGCCTGATCTTCGAAGCCGTCGGCGACATACAGCTGGATCGCTTCAAGGCCGATCCCGCCAACCGGGGCAGGGTGCTGGACACCGGCCTTTGGCGCTACACCCGCCACCCGAACTATTTCGGCGACGCGTGCCTGTGGTGGGGCCTTTACCTGATCGCCGCTGAGACCGGGCTTGGCCTGTGGTCGTTCCTCGGCCCGGTCATCATCACCCTCCTGCTGACCAAGGGCAGCGGCGCCCCAACGGTGGAAAGGGGCATGGAGACCCGCCGTCCGGAATACGCCGCCTATGTCCGCAAAACCTCCGGCTTCATCCCCTGGCCGCCCCGCAAGGACTGAACCTCGCATTGCCACCGCCCCCAACAGCCGATTAGCTGGCCCTGGCGAGATGATGAGGGAGCGGCGGCCATGGGACGGGTTGCGAAAGGCTATTTGGGGCGCAGCCTCCTTGGGTTGGCGCTGGCCGGGATCACCCTGCACACCGCAGCGGCGGAGCCCGCGCGACAGACCCATGCCGTGGCGGGGCTGGAGGCGCCGGCGGAGATCCTGATCGACCGTTGGGGGATCTCTCACATTTACGCCCAGAGCGTCCGCGACGCCTTTTTCCTGCAAGGCTACAATGTCGCCCGCGACCGGCTGTGGCAGATCGACCTCTGGCGCAAGCGTGGCCTGGGCCTGCTGGCGGCTGACTTCGGCCCGGACTACGCCGCCCAGGACCGGGCCTCACGCCTGTTCCTCTATCGCGGCGATATGGACGCCGAGTGGGCGGCCTATGGCCCCCTGGCCAAGGGCTATACAGTAGCCTTCACCGCCGGGATCAACGCCTATGTGGCCGAGACCGTGTCCGGCGCCCGGCCCTTGCCTGAGGAATTCCAGATCACCGGGACAACCCCGGATCTCTGGTCGCCTGAAGACGTGGTGCGCATTCGCAGCCATGGGCTGACACGCAACGCCGCCGCCGAGGTGGAGCGGGCGGCCATCACCTGCGCCGCCGGCCTGGAGGCCAACGCCCTCAGTCGCCGCCTGGAGCCCGCGCACAGTCTCTCCGTCCCTGAGGGTCTCGATCCCTGCGCCATTCCCGCTGAGGTGCTGGGCGATTATCGCCTGGCGACCCAGGGGGTGACCTTCAAGGCTGGCCAGGTGGTCGCCGTCGCCGACGATATCCCTGCCGATGCCATCGGATCGAACAACTGGACCGTGGCGGCTTCACGCACGGCGACCGGCCGGCCGATCCTGGCCAATGACCCTCATCGGGCCCATGGCGTGCCCTCCCTGCGCTACATCGTGCACATGGAGGCGCCGGGCTTTTCGGCCATCGGGGCCGGCGAGCCCGCCCTGCCGGGCATCTCCATCGGCCACAATGGGACCATCGCCTTTGGCCTGACCATCTTCCCGGCCGATCAGGAAGATCTCTATGTCTATGAGACCGATCCGGCCAATCCCAGCCGCTACCGTTACGGCCAGGGCTGGGCGGCCATGGAGGTGGTCACCGAGACCGTGGAGGTCGCAGGTCAGGCGCCGCGCGCCGTGGAGCTGAAGTTCACCCGCCACGGGCCGGTGGTCTTCGAAGACCCGCAGAACCGCCGCGCCTATGTGGTGCGCAGCGTCTGGAGCGACCCGGGCGCCTCGGCCTATTTCGGATCGGCCGACTATATGACCGCCCAGGACTGGCAGACCTTTTCCGCCGCCATGGGCCGGTTCGGCACCCCGAGCGAAAACCAGGTCTATGCCGACACGGCCGGCAATATCGGCTGGATCGCCGCCGGCCGTATTCCCGTACGCCAGGGCTGGGACGGCCTGATGCCGGTTCCCGGGGATGGCCGCTATGAGTGGAAAGGCTTCATGGACGCCGCCGACCTGCCCAGCCGCTACAATCCCGCCGAGGGCTGGCTGGCCACCGCCAACCAGTTCAATCTGCCGACGGACTATCCCGCCGACCGGGTGATCGGCTTCGAGTGGAGCAATCCGGCCCGCATGAACCAGATCGCCCGGGTGCTGGGGGCCGACGCCTCGGTGACCCTGGCCGACGCCATGGCCCTGCAGACCGACCCGACCAACATCACCGCCGAGGTCCTGGTCCCGCTGCTGGCGGACATTGCAGAGCCTGAGCCCCGCCTGGCAGAGGCCATCAGCCTGCTGAGGGCCTGGAATGGCCGGACCGAGGTCGATAGCGCCGCTGCGGCCCTCTATGAAGTCTGGCTGGCCAAGCACCTGGGTCAGGCGACGGTAAAGGCGGCGGCGCCAGCCGCTGTCCAGGGTTTGATCGGCGCCGGTGACCAGACGGCCATCAGCGACTATCTGATCGCCCAAGCCCCGTCCGTGCGCGCGCCGATTCTGGCCGGCAGCCTGAACGCGGCCCTCGACGAGGTCAGCCGTCGCCTGGGGCCCGACCCATCGGCCTGGGCCTGGGGGGATCTGCATCAGGCCCGCTTCGAGCACCCCCTGGCGCCCCGCCTGACCGCCGCCGCCGCCGAGCGGCTGGCCGTGGGTCCGGCCCCCATGGCCGGGACGACCTTGAGCCCCTTGGCGGCCTCCTGGCGGTCCAGTGACTTCCAGGTGGTGTCGGGGGCCTCGTTCCGGATGGTTCTGGATGTCGGCGCCTGGGACAACAGTGTGGTGATCAACACGCCGGGCCAGTCCGGCGATCCGGCCAGCCCGCACTACCGTGACCTGTTTCCCCTGTGGGTCCGGGGGGACTATGTGCCGCTGCTCTACAGCCGGCCGGCCGTGGGGGCCGCGACCACAACCGTGCTGACCCTGACGCCGGGACCGTGAGGCGCTGTTGATGGTCATCGATCAAAGCGGCTGATGGCCCGCCCCCTGGAGATCTGCGGTTGATGAACGCCGGGGTTCCTGCCGAGGTCACAGGCGTGTGGCGCCGCGAGCAGATCACCACCCCAGGGGGCTATCTGGACGATACCAGCCGGGTCTTCTGGGTGCAGTCCTGTAGCTGGTACGGGGACATCCGGCTCAGCATCGACATTCCCCGCCGGCGCGACGCCCGCAGTTTCGCGGACTTCACCGATGGGGAGCTGCTGGCCCTGGCCGAGGCCCAGGGGTTTGCCGGCCAGCTCAAGGTGACGCCAAAGATGTGCGCCTGGCGCCAGGACCTGGACTACCAGCCCCGCAGTCCCATCCCGGACGAAGGGAGGTGGGCGATCAAGGGGGACGTCCTGACCGAGGGGGGCATTCACGTCGAATATGAGGAGATCTGGCGGCTTGAGCCGGGGAGCCAGGGACTGCGGGCCGCCTTTGGACAGGCGCAGCGGCGGGGCCTGTTGATCCTGGCCGGCGATCATTTTCTACAGATTGAGGCGCGAGAGACTCCCCTGCCGGACGGCGAGTCCCTGCCGGCGCTCGTGGGCGCTGCCCTGGCGGCCGGAGACCGGGTCCTGGCCTGCGCCCTGCTGGACATGCCGATCTGCTATGGCCGTATCGGCGAGAACTGGCGGATCATGCACTCGACCCTGCCCTGGCGGGAGGGGCAGAGCCTCTGGTCGAAGCCCCCTCAGTATTCTGTCGAGCGCGGGGAACTGATCATGGGCGCAGGCGTGTCATGGGGGCTGCTGGAACGCGAAGATCCGGGGGGACGGCTGCCGGGTCTGTTCGCCCCAGCCAGCGGCGCCGGAACATCGCCATGAGACGCCCCATCCCCTGTCGTCGCCCCTTCCAGCTCAGGAGGCCGGCACACCCAGGGTCAGGGCTCCGCCGCTCAGGGGCGCAGGTCAGGGGCGCAGGTCAGGGGCGGTCCTGCCGTCCGAAACTTGGCTGATCTTCCGCCAGGACGAGTTCACCCCGGGCCTGGCGGGCCTTCAGATAGCCAAATGTGCGGGCGGTCTGGGCAAACAGGTGCTGGCCAGAAATCAGCCTTCCGTAGCGCGCCGGTCGTTCCGGGGTAAGCAGTCGTGGGTCGGGTTCGACCACGGTCTCATAGTCGCAGGTGGCGAAGAACGGGAAGCTGTAGCGTTCCTCGGCCACCCTGCGCACCCGATGGGTGGTGGCGGTGAAGGCGCCATTGGTCCAGGCCTCCAGCATGTCGCCGATATTGATGACGTAACAGCCCGGTCTGGGCGGGGCGTCGATCCACTGGCCGCCGCCGTTCAGCACCTCCAGCCCCGGGGCCGTCCCCCGCAGGATGGTGAAGAACTCATAGTCGGTGTGCGCGCCGATCCCCGCCCGGTCCTCGGCGGTCGGATCGAAGGGATAGTGGATCATGCGCAGCTGGCTCGGGGGCCGCCGGCGATAGGGCTCGAAATGATCCTCAGGCAGATCAAGGGCCAGGGCAAACCCCCGAAACAGCCGCCGGGCCAGCCCGGAGACCGCCTCGTAATAGGCGCTGGCGGCTGGCTTGAACCCGGCCTGCTGCGGCCAGAGGTTTGGCCCCAGCATCGGCGTCGCCACCCCGGCGTCCGGCAGATCCAGATTGAGGTCATAGGCCTCCTTGCGGTCGATGGTTCCGCCTGGAAAAACCTCCTCGCCCTCCGGCACATAGCCGCTGTGATTGGTCGAGCCGCCGATATAGCTGGCCATCTTCTGATCCAGCGGCCGGGCGAAGAACACCTTGGCCTGGGCGAGAAGATCCTCGAACAGGGCCTCGTTCAGCCCGTGACCGGACACATAGAGGAACCCGACTTCCCGGGCTGCGGCGCCCATGAGGTCAGCCACCGCCCGTCGCTCGGCCAGGTCCGGCGAGGCGAGGCCGGCGATGTCGATCACTGGGACGGCGTCGAAGGGCGCGCGCACAGAAGGCCTCCGCTCTCAGGGCGTGGTGATTACGATTTCTGCATTTCGTAATAACCCGTTCGGCGCAAGGTCCGGACCCGCTCCAGCCCTGGGACTGCGCAGGAATTGGGCGCGTGAGGTGTTGGGCGCCTCGAATCCGGGCGTCCGGAGCGCCGGTGTTTCGCACCGCACCACCGCAGTTGGAATATTACGAATGCTTCTGAATGTAATATTTCCCAGGACGCGTCATGGCGGCGCGGCCGAGGATTGAAGGGGAAGCCGCATGAAGTGGGTCAAGGGATTACGCACCCTGGCGGTGGCGGCGGCGAGCAGCCTCGCCCTGGCGGCCTGCGGTCAGGGGGCCGGGGAGACGGCCAAGGGCTCCGAAGCGGTGGAAGAGTTCACCATCGGCTGGACCATCTATGCCGGCTGGATGCCCTGGCCCTATGCCGAACAGGCCGGGATCGTGAAGAAGTGGTCGGACAGGTATGGGGTGAACATCAAGTTCGTTCAGGTCAACGACTATGTGGAGTCCCTGAACCAGTTCACCGCAGGCGCCCTGGATGGGGTGACCTCCACCAATATGGACGCCCTGACCATTCCCGCCGCCGCCGGTAAGGACACCACGGTGGTGATCATCGGCGACTATTCCAACGGCAATGACGGCATCGTCCTGAAGAACGGCGCCACCCTGGCCGACATCAAGGGGCGCTCGGTCAATCTGGTGGAGAACTCGGTGTCGCACTATCTGCTGGCCCGGGGGCTGGAGAGCGCGGGCCTCGCCATGACCGATGTGTCGGTGGTCAACACCTCCGACGCCGACATGGTGGCGGCCTTCACCGCCCCTCAGACCACCGCCGTCGTGCCCTGGAACCCGCAGCTGGCGGAAATCAAGAAGCAGCCGGGCGCCGTGGAGGTGTTCAACTCCGCCCAGATTCCCGGCGAGATTCTGGACCTGACGATCGTCTCCACCGAGGTTCTCGCGGCCAATCCCAACCTGGGCAAGGCACTGGCTGGCATCTGGTACGAAACCATGGCCCTGATGAGCGCCGACACCCCTGAGGGTCAGGCCGCCCGCGACGCCATGGCCCGGATCTCAGGCACCGACCTCGCCGGCTATGAGGCGCAACTGGCGACCACCTTCATGTACTACACACCCCAGGACGCCCTGGCGGCGATGCTGGGGGAAGGCATCGTGGCGGCCAATGACAGGGTCCGGCAGTTCAGCTTCCAGGCT
The DNA here is from genome assembly GCA_947085575.1 of uncultured Caulobacteraceae bacterium. Taxonomy (GTDB): domain Bacteria; phylum Pseudomonadota; class Alphaproteobacteria; order Caulobacterales; family Caulobacteraceae; genus Phenylobacterium. Next base: position 45,721 of record CAMTXB010000003.1, on the reverse strand, counting down.
GGTCTGTTTGGCCAGGGCGCCCGTTCGGTGGACGATATCGGCATCAGCTTCCCTGGCGGCAGGATCCTGGGAAACCCCGAGAATATCATGCTGCGGTTTGATCCGACCTTTACCCAGATGGCGGCGGATGGCGCCCTGTAGGCCAGGGAGCCCTCTATCACCTGCGTAAACGCCTACCCTGACCGAGGTGATCGCCCCATGCGCCGACTGCTGAACGCCAGGCCGCATGGCGGCGGTCGCCTCCTTCTGGGCCTGCTGCCCATCGCCATCCTGGTCCTGCTCTATCTGGTGGCGTCCCAGGCCCGCCTCGCTGAAAATCCCCGCGACAAGATACTGCCGACACCGGCCGCCATGGCGCAGTCCATGGAGATCATGGCCCTGCAGGAAGACCCCCGGACCGGGGAAATCCCCCTGGTGGCCGACACCCGGGCGAGCCTCATCCGCCTGGGGATCGCCATGGGGGCAGCCGCCGTCACCACCCTGGTGCTGGGCCTGTCCATCGGGCTCCTGCCCTATGCCCGGGCGGGTCTTGGTCCCCTGGTCGCCACCATATCGGTGATCCCGCCGATCGCCGTCCTGCCCATCCTGTTCATCGTGTTTGGCCTCGGGGAGACGGCCAAGATCATGCTGATCTTTATCGGCATCACCCCGTTCATGGTCAGGGACCTCGCCTCGCATGTGGGGGCCATTCCCGAGGAACAGATCGTCAAGGCCCAGACCCTGGGCGCCTCGACCTGGCTGGTGGCCCTCAAGGTCGCCCTGCCCCAGGCCATGCCGCGACTGATCGACAGCGTGCGTTTCTCCCTGGGACCGGCCTGGGTGTTCCTGATTTCCGCCGAGGCCATCGCCTCGGATGTGGGTCTCGGCTACCGCATCTTCCTCGTTCGCCGCTACCTGGCCATGGACATCATCCTGCCCTATGTCGCCTGGATCTCGCTGCTGGCGGTCATCATCGACCTGCTGCTTCTGGCCTGGAGCCGAACCGCCTTCCGCTGGGCCCATGCCCCGGGAGGCCGCCGATGACCCCGGTCCTGTCCTTCCGCGATGTCTGGGTCGAATACGGCGACCATGTGGTGCTGGAGAAGGTCAATCTGGAGGTGGCCAAGGGCGCCTTCGTCTCAATCGTCGGCCCGTCGGGGGCCGGCAAGAGCACCTTCCTGCGCCTGGCGCTCGGCCAGGAGGCGCCCAGTCGCGGCTCCATCCTGCTGGACGGCGCGCCGCTCCCGCCTGAGCCCGGCCCTGATCGCGGGGTGGTCTTCCAGCGCTATTCGGTTTTCCCCCATATGAGCGTACTGGAGAACGTCATGTTCGGCGCCCGCTGCGAGCAGGCGCCCCTCACTGGCCTCCTGGTCGGGGCGGCGCGACGCCGGGCGCGGACGGAGGCCGTCGCCATCCTGCAGCAGGTCGGCCTCGGCGCGGCGCTGAAAGCCTTCCCCCGAACCCTGTCCGGCGGGATGCAGCAGCGCCTGGCCATCGCCCAGGCCCTGATCACCCGGCCACGCATTCTTTTGCTGGACGAGCCCTTCGGCGCCCTTGATCCCGGCGTAAGGCTGGACATGCACGAGCTGATCACCGGCCTGTGGCGGGAGCATGGGCTGACCATTCTGATGGTCACCCACGACATCAAGGAGGCCTTCAAGCTGGGCACCCGGGTGATCGCCGTGGACAAGCGCCGCCATGATCCCCATGCGCCCCATCGCTATGGCTCCACCGCCGTCTATGACTTCCCCTTGGACGACAAGCGCAGGAAGACCGCGATCCCCCAGGCGCTCGCGGCCCTGGGCGCCCCTGCCCAGGCAAGGCTCCAAACAGGGTCAGATCGGGCTCAGGTCAGACTGGCGACATAGGCCCGCCAGCCGCCCAAATGGGTGATGTCGGTCGCGCCGGCGAGGGCCCGGGGCTCGGCGACGAACCCCTTCACCGTGGTTGCGTCCTCCAGGCTCACCGTGCCGATGGCCAGGGGCGCCGGCGCCTCGGCGGTGAAGCTGCCAAAGCCCGCCATGTCCAGTTCATAGACCTCGACCTCAATGGCCGCGCCGTCCTCCTCGCCCACATGGATCAGGGCCGGTTTCGGCGGCGTCGTCTCGGCCATGGCGTAGAGCCTGTACGCCGCCGCCGTCCGGGTTCGGGCCACCAGACGGGCGTCGCGGGAGGTCAGCTGCCAATGCAGGGGCATGCCGGCCAGATGGGCGCCGACCACGCACAGGCGAACGGTCTGGGGCTTGCCGGCGGTGTCCAGGTCAGGGGCGGCGGGCATGGGACAGATCTCCTCATAACGGCGGGCGAGGTCGAGCAGGGCGGCGTCGGCCCAGGCCGGACCGATCAGGGTCACGCCAAAGCCCGTGCCGTTATCCCGATAGCCGGCCGGCACGGCGACGGCGCTCATGTCGAGCAGGTTCACGAAATTGGTGTAGAGGCCGAGATGGGCGTTCAGGGCAAAGGGCTCGGCCAGCACCTCGCTGATCCTGTAGATGGTCGGCGTGGTGGGCAGCAGCAGGACATCGACGCGCGTCCAGAGCGCCTGAGCCGCCCGGGCATGGTCCTGAAGGGCATAGAGGCCCTTGAAGGTCTCCAGGCCCGTGACCCCAAATCCGGTCTGAACAATGGCTCGAACCACCGGGTGAACCGCCGCAGGCCTGGCCCGCAGCAGATCCTCGATGGCTGCGGTCCGTTCGGCCACCCAGGGACCGGCATAGAGCAGCTGGGCGGCGGCCAGCAGGGGGGCGATGTCCACCTCCACCAAGGTCGCGCCGGTGGCCGCCAGGCGGGCGATCGCCTGGTCATAGAACCGCTCCGACGCCGCATCGCCCAGATAGCTGAGCTGGTCTCGGCGGGGCACGCCCATCCGATAGGCCGGACCCAACACCGGCGCCTCTGGGCCTGGCTTGCGGGAATAGGGATCGGCGGGATCAAAGCCCGCGGCGATCGAATCCACCAGGGCCGCATCGGCGGCGGTGGCGGTGAACACGGTGATGCAGTCGAGCGACCGGCAGGCCGGCACGAGGCCCGAGGCGCTCCAGCTGCCCTTGGTCGGCTTGAAGCCCACCAGACCGTTGAAGGCGGCTGGAACCCGCCCCGACCCCGCCGTGTCGGTGCCGAGCGCGAAGGCCACCAGACCCGCCCCGACGGCGACGGCGCTGCCGGAACTGGAGCCCCCGCTCACATAGTCGCGGTTGAAGACGCAGGCCGGGATTCCATAGGGGGTGCGGGTCCCGACAAGTCCGGTGGCGAACTGGTCCAGATTGGTCTTGCCCATCATCACCGCGCCGGCGGCCAGGAGACGCGCCACCACCGTCGCCGTCGCCTCCGGGACATAGGCAAGGGCCGGACAGGCTGCGGTGGTAGGCAGGCCCGCCACATCGATATTGTCCTTCACCGCAAACGGGACGCCGGCGAGCGGCAGGTCCTCGCCGGCGGCGAGGCGGGCGTCCACCGCACGGGCGGCGGCCAGCACGTCCGCAGCCTTGGGGCGCTCAATCCAGGCCTGGGGCTGAATGGCGTCATAGGCGGCGATCCGCGCCAGACTGTCATGGGCGACAGCCTCGGCGGTGGTGCGACCCGCCCGGACCTCGGCGGCGATGGCGGCGACGGACAGGCGGGGCATGGAAACCTCAGCGCAGGAGCGTTCGGATCAGGCAGGTTCGAGGGCGATCATCGGCGCGCCCGGGGCTATGGCCTGGCGCTCCTGGGCATAGACCTGGCGGACCACCCCGGCGCTGGGGCTCGTCACGTCGCATTCGGTCTTCATGGCCTCGATGATGGCGATGACCGCGCCCTTCTCGACCCGGTCGCCGGGCTGGACCAGCATCCTCCAGACACTGCCCCCCAGCGGCGCCTCCACAAGCTCGGCGCCTGGCGGAACGACGATGTCCGCCGCCTCGGCAGGATCGTCAGCCGCGCCGGCCAGGGCCTCGACGCGAGCGAACTCGCCGCGACGCTCCCAATCCGCACGCTCGGCCTTGAAGGCGGCCTCACGGGTGGTCTGGAAGGCCTCGATGCCGGGGGCGTTATCGGCCAGGAAGCGGCGATAGTCCGACAGGCGGAACGTCTCATGGTCGATGCGGATCTCGCGCCGCCCCAGGGGGAAGTCCCGGCGCCATGCGGTGAGCTCCTCATGGGACACCGGGAAGAACCGGATCTGGTCGAAGAACCGCAGCAGCCAGGGCTTGCCCTCGGTGAAGGCGGTCGTCTGCCGATAGGTGTTCCAGATCTGGATCGTGCGTCCAAACAGCTGATAGCCGCCCGGCCCCTCCATCCCATAGATGCACATATAGGCCCCCCCGATGCCCACCACATTGGGCGGGGTCCAGGTGCGGGCGGGATTGTATTTGGTGGTCACCAGGCGGTGGCGGGGATCGATGGGGGTGGCCACCGGCGCGCCGAGATAGACGTCGCCGAGGCCCATGACGAGATAGCGGGCGTCGAACACGATGCGATGGACATCGTCTTCGCTCGCCAGCCCGTTGATACGCCGGATGAACTCGATATTGTCCGGACACCAGGGGGCGTCATCCCGGACCGAGTCCATGTATTTGCCGATGGTCTCGTAGATCGACGGGTCCTTCCATGAGAGCGGCAGGTGGACCACCCGGGATGGGATCTCGAAGTCATCGAGTCGGCCCAGCCGCTCCTCGGCGATTATCAGGGTCTCCAGCAGACTCGCCTGAGAGAGCATCCGGCTGTCATAATGAACCTGCAGGGAGCGGATTCCCGGCGTGATGTCGATCACCCCAGGCAGGGCCAGGGCCTTGAGCTCCAGCATCAGGGCATGGATGCGCAGGCGCAGTTCGAGGTCCAGGACAATGGGGCCATACTCCACCAGCAGGTGGCGGTCCCCCTGGCGGCGATACACCACCTGCGGCCTGTGCCCGTCAGGCTCCAGGGTCCCGAGGATCGGGCTGTGCGGAGTCGACGCCACCGGCCTGGGCTCTGATCTGGCGACCTGTCCCGCCACCAGGGCGTCCTGGACCCGTTCGGCGGCGACGGCTTCGGCGTCGCTGACCACCTGAAAGACGACCGTGTCGCCTGGCGCCAACTGCCCGACCTTCCAGAGATCGGCCTTGATGATCACGAAGGGGCAGACAAAGCCCCCCAGGGATGGCCCGTCCGGCCCCAGAATGATCGGCATGTCGCCGGTGAAGTCCACCGCCCCGATGGCGTAGGCATTGTCGTGGATGTTCGAGGGGTGCAGCCCGGCCTCGCCCCCGTCGCGCCTGGCCCATTCCGGCCTGGGGCCGATCAGGCGCACGCCGGTACGGTTGGAGTTGTAGTGCGCCTTCCACTGGGCGCTGGTGATCATGGCCATGTCGGCCTCGGTGAAGAAGTCCGGCGCCCCATGGGGACCGGCCAGCACCCGCAGGGTCCAGAACTTCGTGAGTTCAGGACGATCCTGCGCCGTCAGGACCGGCCGCGGCGCCTGGGTCTCCACTGGCCCGATGCGCAGGACATCGCCCGCCGCCAGGGTGCGGCCGGCATGACCGCCAAACCCCCCCAGGGTAAAGCTCGACCGGCTGCCCAGATAGGCCGGCACGTCCAGCCCTCCGGCCACCAGCAAGTAGGCGCGAAGTCCGGCCCCCTGCACCCGCCCCAGTCTCAGGGTCTGGCCCGGCGCCACATTGATGGGGGTATAGGACGGGGCCGGCGCCCCATCGAGACGCGCCTCCAGCTCAGCGCCGGCCAGGCAGATCCTGGCCGCCCGGTTGAACACCAGGGTCGGGCCCAGGGCGGTGATCTCCAGCCCAGCGGCCTGTTCGGCATTGCCCAGCAAGGCGTTGCCCAGCCGGAAGGCCAGGGCGTCCATCGGCCCGGAGGGCGGGACCCCTACGTCCCAATAGCCCTGGCGCCCGGGATAGTCCTGGACGGTGGTGGCGGGGCCGCCGCTGAGCACCCGTATGGTCTGGGGCTGAAAGGCGATGTCGGCGAGGGCCCGCGTCGAGACCTGGCCCGACACGAAGGCCTGGCTGCGCGCCACCTGGCGCAGCCATTCCAGATTGGTCTCCAATCCCGCCAGACGCGTATTGTCCAAGGCCGTCTGGAGCGCGGCCACGGCCTGGTCGCGGTCGGGCGCCGTCACGATCAGCTTGGCCAGGAGCGGATCATAAAATGCGCTGACCTCGGTCCCGTCCACCACCCAGGAATCGGCCCGGACCCCAGCCGGGAACCGCGCCTGAGTCAGCACCCCGGAACTGGGCCTGTAGTCCTGGCCAGGGTCCTCGGCATAGAGCCTGGCCTGGATCGAGGCCCCCTTCGGCCTGGCCACAAAGCCCTGCAGAAAGCTGTCGTCTCCGGCCGCGGCCCGGATCATCCAGGCCACGAGGTCGACGCCCGTGACCTGCTCGGTCACCCCATGCTCCACCTGCAGCCGGGTGTTCACTTCAAGGAAGAAGAAGTCGTCGCGCTCGGCGTCATAGAGGAACTCCACCGTCCCGGCCGACCGGTAGCGGGCCGCAGAGGTCAGGCGAATGGCCGCAGCGATGAGGGCGGCGCGGGTGGCGGACGGCAGGTGCGGCGCCGGGGTCTCCTCGATGACCTTCTGATTGCGCCGCTGCAGGGAGCAGTCCCGTTCCCCCAGGGCGACGACCAGGCCCTTCCCGTCGCCGAATACCTGCACCTCAATGTGCCGGGCCTGGCGCACATAGCGTTCGAGAAAGACCCCGCCGTCGGCAAAGTTGGTCCCGGCCAGGCGGGTGACGGCGGCGAAGGCCTCGGTGACGCCGGCCTCGTCCTCACAGACCCGCATGCCGATCCCGCCCCCGCCGGCCGTGGCCTTCAGGATCACCGGGAAGCCAATCCTCCGGGCCGCAGCCAGGGCCGCTTCAGCGTCCGTCAGCAGGTCGGTGCCCGGCGCCAAGGGCACACCCTGGGCCTGGGCCAGGTCCCGGGCGGCGTGCTTGAGACCGAAGGCGCGAATATTGTCCGGCGTCGGACCAATAAAGGCGATGCCGGCCGCCTCGCAGGCCTCGGCGAAGGCCAGGTTCTCGCTCAGGAAGCCATAGCCGGGATGGATGGCCTGGGCGCCCGTGGCGCGGGCTGCCGCCAGAATGGCGTCTGCATCCAGATAGGACCGGGCGGCCGGCGATGGTCCGATCCGCACGGCTTCATCGGCCTGGCTGACGTGCAGGGAACCTGCGTCGGCGTCGGAGAACACCGCCACGGACGCCACCCCCATCTCCCGGAGCGTGCGCAGGATGCGGCAGGCGATGGCGCCCCGATTGGCGACGAGGACCTTGGTGAACACGGAAGGGACCCCGCTCAGGCGGCGATGATCATGCGCACCGGCGTCGGATTGAAGCCGTTGCAGGGATTATTGATCTGCGGGCAGTTGGAAACCACCGCCACCAGATCCATCTCGGCGCGGATGTCCACATAGAGGCCAGGCGCCGAGATGCCGTCCACAATGCCCAGGGCGCCGTCGGCCTCCACCGGCACGTTCATGAACCAGTTGATGTTGGACACCATGTCCCGCTTGCCCCGGCCATGCCTGGCGTTGGCCTGCAGGAAATTCTCGACGCAGGCGTGCTGGCCCTTGGTGTGGTGGCCATAGCGCAGGGTGTTGCTCTCGCAGGAGCAGGCGCCGCCTATGGTGTCGTGACGGGCCACCGAGGTCCCCAGCACCGTGGCCATGGGGGCGCCCTCATTGGACAGCAGAACCGATCCCGTCCGCAGGAAGATGTTTCCCTGAGCGGCGATGGTGTCCTGGGCGCTGTAGCGTTCGGCGTCGTCGGCCAAGGCATACATCAGGAAGTCGACGGCCTGATTGCCCTCCAGGTCGATGATCCGGAGAACCTGATCCTTGCGCACCACATGATCCCAAGGGGCGAGGGCTGGCACGACTTCGTCATGCAGGACGGGGCCGGGCAATCCGGCCAGGGCGGGGTCGGTCATGTCAGGCTCCCTTAGCGTCGGAAATAGTCTTCGACGTTCAAGAAGGCCCGCAGGCCCTCCGGCGTCGCATTGCGAACGGGATCGTCTTCGGGCGTCACGGCCCCGCGCCAGGCGCTGACCTGCAGGGGCGCGACGCTGTAGGTCTCCCGGGGATCTCGGACATGGGGGCAGTTGGCCAGCACCACGATCACGTCCATCTCCGCCCGCAGGGTGAGGCTGCGGCCGGGGGCAAAGGGGCCGACCTCCGTCTCCACCTCGCCCCCCGGCCCGATCTTCACCCCCTTGAACCAGTTGATGCAGGGATGGATGTCCTTCCGGCCAAGACCGAGCTTGGCCACGGCCAGGGAGAAGCGGTCTCGGGCGCTGGGATGCGGCCCCCAGTTGTCGCCGGTCCCGTAGCGCCGGGCGTTGGAGGCCGCATTGGAGGCGCCGCAGAAGGCGTCATGGGTCCCGGCCCCATCGTCCAGCAGGCTCATCATCGCCCGCCCCAGGTCCGACAGCAGCAGACGGCCTTGGCCAAGATAGGCGTTCCACTGCACCTTCAGGGTGTCGGCCACATTCAGCCGCTCCACAGGGACCTCGGCGTTGAACACCAGCATCGAGGCGCAGGCATCCCCGTCCAGATCGACCAGCCGCAGGCGCGCGCCCCGGTTCAGACGCCTGGCGCCATAACCGCCGGGACCGATCGTCTCTTCCCAGAGCATATCCTCGGCCAGGACGCCTGCGGGCAGGCTCGCAGCCTGGCCGGGCGGCAAGGTGGGCATGGCCGAAATACGCGTGGCGCCCTGGGCCCGGGCATGGGCCTGGGCGGTCTTGGGATCGGCGGTGGAGGGCGCGCTCATGCGGCGCCTCCCGCCCGGGCGGCCATGCCCCCCCGGCCATGGGCGTGCAGGGGCGGCAGCAGGGCGCGGGTGGTCACCAGCCGGATCTGATGCACCCCGCGGACCCGGCGCAGTTCATCGCACAGGCTGTGCAGCCGCTCGGACGGACCCTGGACCAGCAGGACTTCCAGGGACTGATCATCCTCAAGGAAGACGTGCTGGGACGAGATCACCTCCTTCAGAAACGCCCCCTGGGACTGGGCCAGGGCCTGGCGGACCCGGCCGCTCTCGGCGCGATAGATCAGGGTGATGGTCCCCGCCAGAATGGCGCCATCTCGGCCCTCGCTGTGTTCGGCCAGTTCATGCCGGATGAGCTCGGCGATCATCTGGGAGCGGCTTGGGAGATCACGCTCGGCCACCATGGCGTCAAGCTGGGCCAGGAGCTCGGCGGGCAGGCTGACGCTGAGACGGGCAAGCTGGGATATCGGTTCCACGGTCATGGGGCGATCCTGGCCTAGTTATTACGTCTGTCAATTTTCGTAATACCGATCAGACCGGCCGTCCAGGCTCCGCCTCTCGGCTGGGCGCCCCGTGGAGCGCGGCGCCCAGCCGAGAGGCGCCTGTCCCTGGGCATGGACCGCGCCAGGTGATCTGCATGGACGATCCCGTGCTCGGGACCAGGGCCGGGACCAGTCGGGCGATGTAGGTTGGCGCGAGCCGACAACCTCCCTTAACCTGCACCCTTCGCCGCCTTGCGTGGCGCCTTCACCAAGAGAGTCGCATGACCGATTCGCCGCCGAGCCCAGCCATTGAGGCGCCCGCAAAACGCAGCCTGATTCAGCGCTGGTGGTTCGATGTGGTCCTTTGGAAGCGTATCCTGCTGGCCCTGGTGCTGGGCGTGATCGCGGGCCTGCTGCTGGGGGATCAGGCCAATGCCATCAAATGGATGGGCGACCTCTTCGTGCGGCTGATCCGGATGATCGTGGTGCCCCTGGTCTTCGTCTCCATCGTCGCGGGGGTGGCCGGCATGGGCGATCCCAGGCGGCTCGGCTCCATTGGCTCCAAGACGATCTTCCTCTATCTGCTGACCACCGCCATCGCCGTGGCCGTCGGCATGGGGATGGGTCAGCTGTTTGGCCCTGGTCAGGGCGTCACCTTCTCAGGCGTTACGCCCGAAGCGGTCGGTACAGCCCCGCCGGTCCGCGACCAGCTGCTGGGCATCGTTCCGCTCAATCCGATCCAGGCCCTGGCCAATGGCGACATCCTGGCGGTGATCTTCTTCTCGTTCCTGGTCGGCGCGGCAATCCTGGCCCTGGGGGAAAAGGCTGACCCGATTCGCAAGCTGTTCGACGCTGGCGTGGAAGTCGTCCTCTACATCACCCGGCTGGTGATGGAGGTCGCCCCCTTCGGTGTCTTCGCCCTGATGGCCTGGGTCATGGGGACGGTGGGGCTGAGCGTCTTTTACAATATCTTCCTGCTGGCCGCCGCCCTGCTGGTTGGCTGCCTGCTGCACATCTTTGTCGTCCACGGGGGCTTGATCCGACTGATGGCCGGCCTGCCAGTCTGGCCGTTTTTTCGCGATATCCTTGACTCGGTGATGGTAGCCTTCTCCACCTCATCCAGCGCCGCGACCCTGCCGGTCTCCATGCGGGTCGCTGAGAAGAATCTCGGGGTCAGCCACACCGTGGCCTCCACCGCCCTGCCCCTGGGCACGACGGTCTCCATGGATGGGACTGCACTCTATATCGGCCTCCTGGCCATGTTCACCGCCCAGGCCTTCGGGATCGAGCTGACCTTGACCCAGTACCTGCTGGCCGGCCTGACCACGATCCTGGTCTCGGTGGGTACGGCGCCGATTCCCTCGGCCTCCCTGTTCATGCTGGCCGCCGTCCTGACCACCCTGGGGGTCTCCCCGGAGCAGACGGCCCTTGTGGTGGGCCTTGTCCTGCCCTTCGATCGGCTGCTCGACATGACCCGCACCGTGGCCAACGTCACCTCTGACCTGGCGGTCGCCGTCACCGTGGCCAAGTGGGAAGACGAACTGGACGAGGCCGCCTATCTGGCCAAGCCCGTCGAATAGGGCCTCAGATCCCGGAGGGCCTTGCGGCAGGCCGGCGCATGAACGACCTAGGAGTGCATGCTCACGCTTTCGCCTGAACTCTTCCTGCTGGTCACAGGCGTCTTGCTCCTGACGACGGTCATGGCCGGCACCCTGTCCAGCCGGTTCGGTGTGCCGGCTCTGATCGGCTTCCTGGCCCTGGGGATGCTGGCGGGTTCCGACGGTCCAGGCGGGATTGGCTTTGCCGACTATCAGGTGGCCCAGACCATCGGGGTCGCCTGCCTGATCTTCATTCTGTTCTCCGGGGGGCTCGACACCCCCTGGAAGGCGGTGCGCCCGGTCCTGACGCCGGCCCTGGCCCTGGCGACGGTGGGGGTCTTGATCAGCGCGGGCATCGTTAGTCTGTCGGCCGTCCTGCTGCTCGATTTTACCCCCCTGCAGGGCTTCCTGCTCGGCAGTGTCATCGCCTCCACCGACGCGGCCGCCGTCTTCGCCGTCCTGCGAAATCAGGAGACCAGGATCCGCGAGGATGTCCTGGCCCTCATCGAGCTGGAGAGCGGCTCCAATGATCCCATGGCGATCTTCCTGGTGGGAGTGGCCCTGGCCCTGATCGCCGCGCCGGCCACGCCCCTGGTGAGCTTCGTGCCCGACTTTGTCAGGCAGATGGCGCTGGGCGCCGGCATTGGTCTGGCCGTAGGCTTTGGTTTCACCGTGATCCTGGCCCGGGCCAAGCTGCGCCAGGGCGGGCTGTTCCTGGTGATCTCAGTGGCCGCCGCCCTTCTGGCCTTTGGTCTGGCCGGCGTGCTTATGGGCAGCGGCTTTCTGGCCGCCTATGTGGCGGGCGTCCTGGCCGGCAACCGGGACTATCCTGGCCGCCGGGCGGTGTCTCAGTTCCAGGATGGCCTGGCCTGGCTGGCCCAGGTGGTGATGTTCCTGACGCTCGGCCTGCTGGTCTTCCCCCATCAGTTGCCCGCCGTGGCCCTGGACGGCCTGGCGATCACCGCGGTGCTGATGCTTGTGGCGCGGCCCCTCAGCGTGTTTGTCAGCCTCGCCCCGTTCCGCAGGTTCGACTGGCGGGCCAAGTTGTTTGTCTCCTGGGCCGGGCTGCGGGGGGCCGTGCCCATCGTCCTGGCCACCTTCGGCATCGTGGCCGGAGTGAAGGACGCCCAGGCGATGTTCAATATCGTCTTCTTCGTCGTCCTCGCCTCAAGCGTGATCCAGGGACCGACCATCGGCCTGCTGGCCAAGCGGCTCGGCCTCATCCAGCGCCCCGCCGCCAAGAGGCCGCAGGCTGACGACATCATCGCCACCTCAACCTCGCCAAGGATCGAGGAGTCCCGGCCATGAGCCCCCGCCTGGAGCTGGCCCGCCTGATCGAGGCCGCCAGCCATATCGTCGTGTTCACCGGCGCCGGCATCTCGACGGAATCGGGCATTCCCGACTTCCGGAGTCCCGGCGGGGTCTGGAGCCAGATGAAGCCTATCTACTTCCAGGACTTCGTCGCCAGCGAGGAGAAGCGCCGGGAGGCCTGGATCCGCGCCTTCTCGGGCCGCGCCGGATGGACAGGACGAGAGCCCAATGCTGGCCACCATGCGGTCGCCCGTCTGGTGGAACAGGGCCGCGTCAGGGCCGTCATCACCCAGAATGTCGACAATCTGCATCAGGCCTCCGGGGTGCCCCGGGAGAAGATCATTGAGCTGCACGGCAACGCCACCTACGCGGCCTGCCTGGCCTGTGGCCTGCGCCACGAGCTGCCGCAGCTGAAACACGACTTCGAGGCCACCGGCGACATCCCCACCTGCTACGAGTGCGGCGAACTGGTGAAGACCGCCAGCATCTCCTTTGGTCAGGCCATGCCCGAGCATGAGATGCGCCGGGCCACCGCCGCCACCCTCGCCTGCGACCTGTTCCTGGTGCTGGGCTCCTCCCTGGCGGTCTATCCGGCCGCAGAGTTTCCCCTGCTGGCCAGGCGACGGGGCACGCCCCTGGCCATTGTCAACCGGGAGCCCACCGACCAGGACGAGGCGGCCGATCTGGTCGTCCACGACGAGATCGGCCCCACGCTCAGCGAGATTGTCCTGAGGCAAGGTTAGAGTATCCGTGATGGTCAAGCCAGTTCGCCGGTCCATTTTCGGCCTGCTTTGGGCAGGGCGCTGGCGAGGACGATGAGCTTTCGCATCATGGCGGGATCTCGCAGATCACCATCCCGTCGTCCAACTCCAGGGCGGGCAGCTGGCCGGCTGGCTTCCTTGCTGAATTCCAGCCGAGTTAACGCGCCGCCCCTGGGTCGCGCTCAAGGTGATTGGCGCCAGAGCGCGGATCTTCCGCACCGGGGGGCGCCGGGCGCGGGACGGTGGCGAAGCCCGAGTCGCCGCCGTCCCGCCGTTCGGACTAACCGCCTAGCTGGTCCATCAGATATTCCGCCGAGGACACACGGAATTCGCCGGCTTCTTCCACGTTCAGGGATTTCACAACCCCGTCGTCGACGATCATGGAATAGCGCTGCGAGCGTTCGCCCATGCCGAACTTGGTGGCGTCCATGGTCAGGCCAACCGCGCGGGTGAATTCGCCGCCGCCGTCGGCCAGCATCATGATGTCGTCGCCGACCGACTGCGAATCCCCCCAGGCCTTCATCACAAAGGCGTCGTTCACCGAGAGACAGGCGATGACCTCGACGCCATGGGCCTTCATGGCCTCGGCCCTGTCCACATAGCCCGGCAGATGGCGGGCCGAGCAGGTCGGGGTAAAGGCGCCGGGAACGGCGAACAGGGCGACCTTCTTGCCCTTGAACAGGTCGTCGGTGCTGATCGGCTTGGGGCCGTCCAGGGTGGCTTGGGTCAGGGTGACGCTGGGCAGCTTGTCGCCGATTTGAATGGTCATGGCCGTGCTCCTCATGGGGTCGCCAAGGTGGGCGTGAAGCCAGCAGATAGCCTATTGCGCCTCCCCTTCAACCTTCCTCAGGTGACTGTGTCTTGAAAGCGCCGCCCGGGACCTCAAACTAAGGCCATGACCTCGACCGACATGCCCCCCGGTTCCGCCGGGACTTACCTGGCCGGAAAGCTGCTGATCGCCATGCCCGGCATCGGCGACCCCCGTTTCGAGCGGGCCGTGATTCTCATCTGCGCCCATGACGAGGCCCACGCCATGGGGGTGGCGGTGAACCGACCCGTGGATGGCCTGATGCTGTCTGACCTGCTGGAACGGTTGGAGATCGCCGCTGCCCCGGAGGGGGCGAAGGGTCTGGACGAGGCGATCCTGATCGGCGGGCCGGTGGAGCGCGAACGGGGCTTCGTGCTGCATACCGCTGACTATCATAGCGAACACAGCCTGCCCGTGGCGGACGGGATAGCCCTGACCTCCACCCGCGATGTGCTGGAGACTCTGGCCCATGGCCAGGGTCCGCGGCGCAGCGTCATGGCGCTGGGCTATGCCGGCTGGGGGGCGGGCCAGCTGGAACAGGAGATCCGCGACAACGTCTGGCTGACCTGTCCGGCGGACGAGGCGCTGCTGTTTGACGATGATCATGACCATAAGTGGTCCCAGGCCCTGGCCAAGCTTGGCATCGATCCTGGCCTGCTCTCTGCTGTGGCCGGGAGAGCCTAGCCGCCCAATGACCTAGCCGCGGGCCTTTACCGGGGCGGCGCCGTCCACATAGCTTTCATTGAGATAGACCTCGGCCTCCTGGGCCGAGAGGGCTGGGGCATAGCCGAACCCCTGACCATAGTCGCAGCCCAGGGCCAGGAGCTGGCGGGCCATGGCGGCGTTCTCCACCCCCTCAGCCACCACTTCCAGATCAAGGTCCTGGCCGAGCTTCACCACCGAGGAGACGATCTTGGTGGAGCCCGGATTGGTCGCCATGGTGCGGACGAAGTAGCGGTCGATCTTCAGGGTGTCGAAGGGCAGGCGCGTGAGATAGGAAAGGGACGAGAAGCCGGTCCCGAAATCGTCAAGGGCGAGGGCGGCGCCGGCGTCGCGCAGGCCCCGGAGGATCACCGCCGCCCGATCAGGATCTCGCATGACATCCCCTTCGGTGACCTCGAGCTTCAAGGATCGCGGGGGCAGACCTGTTTCATGCAGGATACGGACCACGGTGGCGATGAGGTCCGGATGATCGATTTCGCCGGTGGACAGGTTGACGGCCACCGTCAGCTCCCCGGCGGGCCGGTGATTACGCCGCCACTCCGCCAACTGGCCGGCGGCTTCGCGCATCATCGCCGCACCGAGGGTGCTCATCAGCCCCATTTCCTCGCAGAGCGGCAGGAACTGGTCGGGCATCAGCAAGCCGCGACGGGGATGGCGCCAGCGCACCAGGGCCTCGAAGCCAGACAGGGCCCCGGTGGATAGCCGCACGATCGGCTGATAGTAGGCGGTCAGTTCACCGCGACCGATGGCTCCCCGCAGATCGCTCTCCAGGGCCAGCCGGGACAGGCCATCGCTCTCCAGCGCCCGGCCATAGGCGGCCGCGCCCCCTCGACCGCCAGTCTTGGCGGACTCCACCGCCAGCTCGGCCCGGCGAAGCAGTTCCGCCGCCTCCGGGGCGTCAGTGCCGCCGACCGCCCGGACAGCGCCCACCGACAGCGTCGGATGTATGTCGAACCCGGCCACCCGCAGGGGCCGCTCCAGGGCGGTGCGCAGGACCTCGCTGGCGGGAACTTCGCCCACCCGGGCCAGAACCCCGAACTCGTCCTCTCCGACCCGAGCCAGCAGGGCGCCTGGGGGAAAGCCCGCCGCCAGCCGGGAGCCCAGGGCCGCCAGGACGAGGTCGGCCCGCTCATGCCCCAGAGCTTCGTTCAGGCGGCGCAGGCGATCAAGATCGGCGA
The DNA here is from genome assembly GCA_947085575.1 of uncultured Caulobacteraceae bacterium. Taxonomy (GTDB): domain Bacteria; phylum Pseudomonadota; class Alphaproteobacteria; order Caulobacterales; family Caulobacteraceae; genus Phenylobacterium. The sequence goes on along the minus strand of CAMTXB010000003.1, from coordinate 30,137 downwards.
CCACCAGCTCGAAGTCCCCGGCGACCTGCAGATGTTCGCGGGCCCGCTGAATAAAGCTCTTGCGATCCAGAAGACCGGTCAGATTGTCGAGATCGGAAGCGGCGAACTTGGTTTCGGCCGCCACAACCCCAGCCGCGCGCACCCCGTCTTCAAGCCAGACGCCGCGCCAGATGCAGACCCCGCCGCCGCGCATCCGCAGGCGCACGGCGATCTCCGATCCAGGCTCCTGCACTTTCAGAACGTCTTCTGCCCGGGCCCGGTCCTGGGGCAGGGCAAGGGCGCGGATCGCCGCCGAGGAGCACTCCGGCGCCAGGGGACCCAGGCCAAGGGCCCTGGAGGCCCCGGTAAGGCGCAGCCGGTCGCGCTCGGGCTCCCAGTGCCAGAGGACCACGTCGGCCGCGCCCAGCGCTTCCAGCGTGCTCGTGGCATCCCATATCCAACGGTCGCTCGCCATGGCCTCTCGGGGGCCGGCGCCAGCCGCCGGCTAAACAGATACAGTCACCTCCGGCCCCTCGTCCCGCGAGCGGGGCGTGGTCATGCCGAACAGCACATGATCTCGCCAAACGCCGTTAATTTTCAGATAAGCCTTCGCAAACCCCTCCTCCTCGAACCCGGCTTTCGCCAGCAGATTGCGGGACGGCGCATTGGTCGGCAGGCAGGAGGCCTCCAGGCGGTGCAGCCCCAGGGTGTTGAAGGCGAAGCTGTTGAGGGCGCGGGCCGCAGCCAGGGTCAGGCCCCTGCGGGCATAGGCCTGACTGCACCAGTACCCCACGGTTCCCATCTGGGCGACGCCCCGGCGAATATTGGACAGGGTGATCCCACCGGTCATGGCCCCGTCGGCCTCCTGGAACACCAGGAAGCTGTAGGCGACGCCCGCTTCACGATCTCGGGCATAGGCCGCAAGACGACGGCGGAAGGCCGCACGGGTCAGATCATCGGCGGGCCAGGTGGGTTCCCAGGGTTGCAGGTAGGCGCGGGAGGCTGAGCGCAGGTCTCGCCACGCCTCGAAGTCCCCCGCCCGGGGGGGGCGCAGCACAACCCCCTCGCCATTCACCCGCAGCCCTCCCTCAGGGGCGATCCAGTCCAGCAAGGCCATGGGGGGATTGCGGCTCCGATTATTCTGCGCGTCAAGTCACCGCGCGCACCGTCCACCGACGTCCGAGGGGATTCAGGCGAACAGGGTGTCGGTAAAGGCCTTGGCGGCGCCGGCCGCCTGTCGGGGTCCAAGGACGGACACCGCGGCCCGACCGCCGGCGCAGAGATCGGAGCCAAGACGGACCAGATCGGCCCGGGTCACCGCCTCGATGCCGGCGGCGATCTCGGCAGGCGCCAGGGGACGGTCAAACAGCAACAGCTGCGCCGCCGTCTGTTCGGCACGGGCGAGCGGCGACTCCCGCATCATGAACATGGACCCCTTGATCTGCGCCTTTGCGCGGGCCAGTTCGGCGTCGGTGACAGATTCTCCCAGATCCGCAATCTGGGCGGCGGCCACCTTGGCGAACTCCGCCGCATCCCTGGCCGCACAGCCGGCGAACACCCCGAGCACCCCCTGGTCGGCATAGGTTTCGCTATAGGCGTCCACCGCATAGGCCAGCCCCCGCTTCTCCCGGGCCTCCTGGAAGAGCCGCGACGCCATGCCGCCGCCGAGGATTTCGGCAAACAGCCTCAGGACGAAATAGTCGGGAGACCGGACCCCCACCGTGGGCAGCAGGAAGACCAGATTGGCCTGCTCCAGGGGCCTGGTCTCAACCAGGGCGCCCCCGACAAAGGCGGCGTCCGGCGCCGTCGCAGGCTCATTGGGCCGCTCGGCCTGCGCAAAGTGCCGGGCGGCCAGGTCCAGCAATTCGGCCTCATCCACGGCGCCGGCGGCGCTGATCACCAGGACGGCGGGATCATAGAGGCTGGCGCGCCAATGGCCGAGGCGGGCGGGGTCGGCGGTCTCGATCGACTCCGCGGTCCCCAGGATTGAGCGGCCCAAGGGCTGGTCGCCATAGGCCGCCCACTGGGCCATCTCGAACACCAGATCGTCGGGGGTGTCGGCCGCCTCGGCGATTTCCTGACCGACGACCCGCTTTTCCCGGGCCAGGTCCTGGCCATCAAGCCTGGGCGACAGAACCAGATCGGCCAGCACGGCCGCGCCAAGGGCCACGCCGTCCGCCAGGCAGCGCACCTGGAAGCTGGTGCGCTCATAGCCCGTGGCTGCGTTGATCTGGCCACCCTGGGCTTCGATCACTTCGACGATGTCCATGGCCGAACGGCCGCCGGCGCCTTTGAAGACCATATGCTCCAGGAGATGCGACCAGCCCGACCGCGCCTGGTCCTCGAACCGTGCGCCCCGGCCGGCGACGACGCAAAGCGCCGAGGTCTCCAGGCCAGGAACAGGGTCACAGACGACCCGGACGCCATTGGGCAGATGGTGGACCGTGGCCAAGCCCTAGGTCCCGGCGAAGGCGCGGATGCAGGCCTTGATGGCCTCGGAGTCGGCGGGCAGGCGCTCGAAGCGTTCGGGACGGTCGGCCAGGCTCGGGGTCCAGCGGGGCAGGTCCGGCGTCACCGAGGTCGCCGCCGCCACGGCGTCGGGGAACTTGGCCGCATGGGCGGTGGACAGCACGATGACGGGTCCGGCGAGATCACCCGCCCTGCGCAGGGCGGCCACCCCGACCGCCGTATGGGGATCAATCAGCTCGCCGGTCTCATTGAGGGTGACCAGCATGGTGCGGCGGGTCTCATCCTCGCTCACAGCCACCCCGGTGAACAGCTCGGCCATATAGGCGTGGGCCTGCGGGGGAATGTCGATGCGGCCAGTCTCATTGAACGCGGCGAAGGCCCGGGCGGTCTCCACCGTCTCCCGGCGCACCGCCTCGAAATAGAGCCGTTCGAAGTTCGAGGCCGACTGAATGTCCATGGCCGGGCTGAGGGTCGCGGCGAGCTCGCCCCGGGCATAACGACCGTCCTGAAAGGCCCTGGCCAGGATGTCGTTGGAATTGGTCGCCACCACGATCCTGGCGATGGGCAGGCCCATCCGGTGGGCTGCATAGCCGGCGAAGGCGTCGCCGAAATTGCCCGACGGCACGCAATAGGAGACCGGCCGCTCAGGCGCCCCCACCGCCACGGCAGTGGTGAAGTAATAGACGCTCTGGGCGACAATCCGGGCGAAATTGATCGAATTGACCCCGGTCAGATCCACAGCCTGGCGCAGGCTCTGATCCTGGAACGCCGCCTTCACGATGGCCTGGCAGTCGTCAAAGGCGCCCTGGACGGCGACGCAGCGGACATTGGGCTCCACAGCCGTCGTCATGAACCGCCGCTGCACTTCAGAAATGCGGCCCTCGGGAAACAGGACGCAGACCCGCACATGGGCGCGACCGCGGAAGGCTTCCACCGCCGCCCCGCCGGTATCGCCCGACGTGGCGCACAGGATTGTCTGAGTGCGGTTCTGGGCCGACAGCACATGCTCATAAAGCCGGGCCAGCAACTGCATGGCCACGTCCTTGAAGGCCAGGCTGGGGCCATGAAACAGCTCGGCCACAAAGGCGTCCGGGCTGATCTGAACCAGCGGCACAACGGCGGCGTGGGCGAAGGTGGCGTAGGCCTCCTCGCACATGATGTCCACCGCCTCGCGGGGGATCTCGTCCCCGGCGAAGCGGGCCAGGACCTCGGCGGCCACGTGGGCATAGGGTCGGCCTCGAAGCCCTCCGATCTCAGCCGGGGTGAAGCTCGGCCAGGTTTCGGGAACATAGAGCCCGCCATCTGGGGCGAGACCCGCCAGGAAGGCGTCGACGAAACCGACCGCCGGGGCCTGACCCCGGGTGGAGACATACCGCATCACGTAATCCATCTGCGCCAGAGCACGGCGGCATAGACGGCGAGCAGGGCGCCGGCAAGGCCGAACCAGGTCAGGGCATATTCCAGATGGCGGTTGACGATCTCCCCGGGCAGCGGCATCGGCTCCAGGTCCGGGAACTCCGGATTGGTGGAGGTCTCCGCCAGCAGGAACACCGGGGCAGGCGACCGGACCCCCAGGGTGCTCGCCATGAGCGCAACGTCGCGCGAGTACCAGACATTGGTCTCGGGATGATTGTCCGGGGTGACGAAATTGGCCGGATCAGGATTTCTCAAGAGCCCGGTCACCGCCACGGGAGTCTGCCCCCTGGGGACGACGGCCGGGCGCTCGGTGACCGTATCGGGCACGAAGCCGCGGTCCACCAGCAGGGTCTGATAGCCGCCGCCGGCCACAGGGCATGCGGAGATCAGCCGCTGGCCGGCCTGACCGTCCTTGATGGCGTAGAGCTGGAGGAAGGGCGCAGTGTCCAGGCCCGGGCAGGTCAGGCTGACCCGATAGAAGCCGAGGTCTTCCCCGGATGCGGCAAGGTCCAGGATTTCACCCGCCGGCCGGGGGGGCGCCTCGGCCCGGCTCTCGATCTGGGCCAGGAGTTCGGACTTCCAGGCCAGGCGGTCCAGTTGCCACATGCCCAGGGCTATCAGGATGCCGAGAGAAACCAGGGTGGCCAGGGTCAGGCCGATCGGGACTTTCCGCACGGTTTGGACCTCAGTCATCTGAGCGGGCCTCCGCAGCGCGATTGGCGAATTGTGCGGCCAGCATCAAGCCCTTGAGGGGACGGACCATCCCCACAACGCCGGCCGCAGTCCATCGCGCCATAGGCCTAACGACCTCACCCGTGCAGGCAGAAGGCGGAGTGAGCCAGTACAAGTCCCGGCTCCCCATGGGCCTAATGCCCCGCGCCGCCGAACACCACATAGATGAAGGCGAAGAGGAACAGCCAGACCACGTCCACGAAGTGCCAATACCAGGCAGCCGCCTCGAACCCGAAGTGCTTCTGCGGCGTAAAGCCGCCGCGCATCAGGCGGAACAGGCAGACAGCCAGAAAGATCGTGCCCACAAGGACGTGGAAGCCGTGGAAGCCCGTGGCCATGAAGAACGAGGATCCATAGAGGCCCGAGTTCATCGCCGCATCGTTGTAGAAATAGTCGTGCGACAGGATGTGGTAGTACTCATAGGCCTGGATGGCGCTGAAGAAGACGCCGAGGATGATCGTCAGGATCAGGGCGAGCTGGGCGCCCTTGCGGTCGCCCTGTTGCAGGGCGTGGTGGGCCCAGGTGACCGTGGTGCCCGACAGCAGCAGGGTCAGGGTGTTCACCAGGGGCAGGTTCCAGGCCGGAATGGTCTCGATGCCCTGGGGCGGCCAGGTGGCCCAGGCCAGGCGGACTTCTTCGATGCTGGAGAGGGTGCGAACCTCATGGAAGAGGGCCATTTCGAAGAAGATCCAGAACCAGGCGACGAAGAACATCACCTCGGATGCGATGAACAGGATCATGCCGTAGCGCAGGCCAAGGGTGACCACAGGGGTGTGGTCGCCGGCATTGGCCTCCTTGGTCACATCGATCCACCAGGCGGCCATGGTGATCACCACCAGGGTCAGGCCAACGGCGAACAGCCACCAGGTGCCTTCCGGCAGCCCGAACAGGCCCCTCATCCACATCACCAGGCCGACGGCCATAGCCGTGGCGCCGACCGAGGCCACCAGGGGCCACGGGCTCGGATTGACCAGGTGATAGTCGTGCTTGACGCCTGCTTGGGCCATATCGGTCCTAACCCCTCATAATATCGTCCCGCCGGCTGGACAGGTGACGTCAGCCGACGGTGGTCGGAATGGTGCTATAGCCCCGCCCCTTACGATCCGCCAAGAGGGTAAGCCGCCGACTTGCCCGACGCATCGGCCAGCCGGCTGACGGCGACATCCTCGTCAGACGGATAGTAGGTGTAGGACAGGGTGATCTCGGCCTTGTTCCTGGTCTCGAAGTCCTCGGCGTATTCGGGATCAACGAAATAGACCATGGGAAATTTGATCGTCTCCCCCGGCCCGATCGTCTGGTCGTTGAAACAGAAGCACTCGAGCTTGCGGAAATAGGCGCCGGCCGCAGCCGGAACCACATTGTAGACGGCGCGACCCGTCATCGGGACCGTGCTGTTATTGGTCACCTCGAAGAAGGCGAGCCCCGTCTCGCCGATCTTCAGGGTCTGGGCCACGTGCTGGGATTCAAACGACCAGGGCAGGTTGCGGACATTGGTGTCGAACCGGATGTTCAGGCTCTTATTCAAGACCGTGGTGGGCGCGGCATCGGCCTGGCTCACCGTGCCGCCGAAGCCGGTTGCCTGGCAGAAGGCCCGGTACAGGGGCACCGAGGCATAGGCCAGGCCGATCATCCCGACAAAGACCCCGGTGCAGATCAGGCCAAGGCGGACATTGCGCCGGGCCGTATCGGGGGTCGGGCGCTGCGGGTCAGAAAGGTCTATCGAGGACATTGGCTCCCAATCTAACAACGGTCACGAGGAAGACGAGAATGGCGAAGGTGATCAGTCCCAGGGCGAGGGCGATATTGCGCCCCCGCCGGGCCTTGAACATGGGGTCGGGCTGCGGCGGGATCGAGGGAGTCTCGGCCGGTATATCCTGCGGCGCGTCGGGTTCGCTCATCAGACCGCTCCGGGAATCAGGTTGAGGAAGGCCGGCAGCCCCAGCACCGCTTCCACCAGCAGGGTGGCGAAGATCAGGGTGAGATAGAGGATCGAGAAGGCGAACAGATTACGCGCATCCCTTGCCCCGGCCCGCACGTCATAGAGCCGTCCATCCAGGCGGGGATCGGCGCTGTCCCCGGCCTGGCTAAGCATCACCCGCCAGGCAAGGATGAGAAAAACCAGTCCGCCGGCCCCGGCCACCGCCAGGTAGCCGAGCCCGCCCAGACCCGTGAAGGCCGGAACCAGGCAGATCGGTACGAACAGCAGGCTGTAGACGAAGATCTGCCGTCGCGTGGACGCCGCGCCGGCCACCACCGGCATCATCGGCACGCCCGCCTTCTCGTAGTCATCGCTGCTATAGAGCGCCAGGGACCAGAAGTGGGCCGGGGTCCACATGAAGATGATGGCGCAGAGCAGCCAGGCGTTAAGGGGAACCTCGCCGGCCGCCGCCGCCCAGCCGATCACCGGCGGCAGGGCCCCGGCCAGTCCGCCGATGACGATGTTCTGCGCCGTCCAGCGCTTCAGCCACATGGTGTAGACGACGGCGTAGAAGAAGATGGTGAAGGCCAGGAGGCCGGCGGCGAGCCAGCTGACGGCCACGCCCATGAACATCACCGACAGAAGCGACAGGATGACGCCCATCGACAGGGCCTCGGCCCCCTTGATGCGCCCGGCCGGCACGGGTCGTCCCCGGGTGCGGCGCATCTTGGCGTCGATGTCGGCGTCGTACCACATGTTCAGCGCGCCGGACGCCCCAGCGCCCACCGCGATACACAGAATCGCCACAGCGCCCAGCAGGGGATGGATCGGCGCCTGGGCGCAGACCAGTCCTGTCGCCCCGGTAAACACCACCAGGGACATGACCCGGGGCTTGAGCAGCTGCAGATAGTCCTGCCAGCGGGCCGGGGAATCTGACTCGACGGTGATGGCGCTCGTCATGGTCGCCAAGGACTTACTCCAAAATGGACCGGCCAGATTTGCGAAGGGGCGCGGTCTGGTTTGACCAGACCGCGCCCCCCAGCTCCCGGGCCGGCCGATCAGCGGTGACCGTCAGCCTTGATGACCGGCGGTTCGTTGAACTGGTGGAACGGCGGCGGCGAAGGCAGGGTCCATTCCAGGGTGGTGGCGCCTTCGCCCCACGGATTGGCCTCGGCCTTGCGGCGAACGATGGCCGCCTCCAGCAGGATCAGCAGGAACCAGACCGTGCCCACTGCGGTGATCACATAGCCGATGGTCGAGATCTCGTTCCAGTAGGTGTAGGCCGCCGGATAGTCGACATACCGGCGCGGCATGCCCTGGAGGCCCAGGAAGTGCTGCGGGAAGAAGATCAGGTTCACGCCGACGAAGGTGATCCAGAAATGGAGCGCGCCGGCCCACTCGCGGTACTTCACGCCGAAGATCTTCTCGAACCAGTAGTAGAAGCCCGCGAAGATGGCGAACACCGCGCCCAGACTCAGGACGTAGTGGAAGTGGGCCACCACATAATAGGTGTCGTGCAGGCTGTAATCGATGCCGGCATTGGCCAGGACCACCCCGGTCACGCCGCCCACGGTGAACAGGAAGATGAAGCCGATCGCCCAGAGCATGGGCGTCTTGAAGCTGATCGACCCGCCCCACATGGTGGCGATCCAGGAGAAGATCTTGATCCCGGTCGGCACGGCGATGACCATGGTGGCGGCCACGAAATAGGCCCGCAGATTGATGTTCATGCCGACGGTGTACATGTGGTGGGCCCACACGATGAAGCCGACGAAGCCGATGGCGACCATGGCATAGGCCATGGCGAGATAGCCGAACACGGGCTTGCGCGAGAAGGTCGCCACGATGTGGCTGATGATCCCAAAGCCCGGCAGGATCAGGATATATACTTCGGGGTGACCGAAGAACCAGAACAGGTGCTGGAACATCACCGGGTCGCCGCCGCCGTTCGGGATGAAGAACTGCGAGCCGAAGTTACGGTCGGTGAGGAGCATCGTGATGGCGCCGGCGAGCACCGGCAGCGCGAGCAGGAGCAGCACGGCGGTGACCAGCATCGACCAGGCAAACAGCGGCATCTTGTGCAGCGTCATGCCCGGGGCACGCATGTTGAGGATGGTGACGATGAAGTTGATGGCGCCGAGGATGGACGCGATACCGGCCGCGTGGAGCGACAGGATCAGCAGGTCCATGGATGGGCCGGGGTGACCGGCGGACGAGGAGAGCGGCGGGTAGATCGTCCAGCCGCCACCGAAGCCATTACCACCGGGGCCGCCCGGGACGGTCATCGAGATGCAGGCGAGGATGAAGGCCACGACCGTCAGCCAGAACGAGATGTTGTTCATGCGCGGGAAGGCCATGTCCGGCGCGCCGATCATCAGCGGCACGAACCAATTGCCGAAGCCGCCGATCAGCGCCGGCATGATGACGAAGAACACCATGATCAGCCCGTGGGCCGAGACATAGGCGTTCCACATCTGCCCATTGGCGAAGAATTGCAGCCCCGGCTGTTGCAGTTCGAGCCGCATCAGGAGGGAGATGCCAACGCCAATGATCGCCGCGAACAGCGCAAAGACGATGTAGAGCGTGCCGATGTCCTTGTGGTTCGTGCTGAACAGCCAGCGCCGCACGAAGGACGGCTTGTGGTCGTGATGGTCGTTATGGGCGTGCGACGCGGTCGCCATGATGCTTGTTCCTCAGTGCGCCGCCGGGATTACCGGCGGGCCTCCGCGAGTTGAACACTGTCCTGTGCCGCGGTTTCCGCCAGCGCGGGCGCAGGTGCCGGGGCAGCGGCGAAGCGGGTGCGGGCGGCGCGCTGCCATGCCTCGAACTCCTCCACCGGCACCGCGCGGACGACGATCGGCATGAACCAGTGATTGGTGCCGCAGATCTGGTTGCACTGGCCGTAGAAGGTGCCGACACGGTCGGCCCGCATCCAGGTCTCCAGCGTGCGGCCCGGAATTGTGTAGCGCTGCACCCCGAGCGCGGGAACGAAGAAGGAGTGGATAACGTCCTGCCCCGAGGTGATGATGCGGATGTTCTGGCCGACCGGAATCACCAGCGGCTCGTCCACCTCAAGATTGCGGAACTGCCCGGGACGGAGATCGCTTTCCGGGATGGCGCGGCTGTCGAAGGCGAAGTTGCCGTGATCGGGGAACTGGTAGTGCCAGTACCACTGCCGGCCCTGGACGTTGATCGTCAGCTGCGGTTCCGCCGTCCGGTCCTGGTAGTAGATCAGCTGCAGCGACGGGACCACGATCGCGGCCAGGATGACCACCGGGATCACGGTCCAGGCGATTTCGAGGCCGGTGTGGTGGCTGGTGCGCGACGGCGTCGGGTTCACCTCGGCGCGGTACTTCCACATGCACCAGCCAAGCAGCGCCATCACGAACAGCGTAATGACGACGACGATCCAGAACACCAGGTCATTGAAACTGTGGATGCGGTCCTTGATGATGCCGCCGGACTGTTGCAGCCCCATGCCCCAGGGCACGGGTGCGCCCACCATACCCGCAGGTGCGGAGGCCGGCGCGGATTGCGCCAGGACCGGCCCAGTCGTCATGAACGCGATCAGCGCCAGCGCAAGGCTGGCCGCCACGCGCTGCAGCCCCGACCGAACGCCCGATACCATGTCACCCAGCATACCGTGTCCCGTTCGCGCGCCGGGCGGCGCGCCCATAGTTCCGCGTCCGAGCCCTGTATGGGGGGCCACCGCGCCCGGTTGGCCCTTGCGCCGGCAGACCTGAATCCGGCCTCGACGCGCGCGGACCATAGTCGCGCCCCCCTGTGTCGCACAAGTCAGCCGGCCGGAAGGAATTTCGAGCCGCCGGGCGAGCGATCTCAGACCCCGAGCGGGGCGTCGGGTTCGGCATCCGCGCCATCCTCGCGAACATGCTCCACCATATCGGTGAGCATGGACCGGATATGTTCGTCGCCCACGACATAAAAGACCTGCCGCCCGCGCCGGTCCGCCTGCAACAGTCGCGCCGCGCGCAGCAGTCGCAGGTGATGCGAGACGAGAGAGGCGGAACTGCCGACGCGTTCGGCCATTTCGTTCACCGCCGCCGGCGCGTCCAGGCAGGCGAGGATGATACGCAACCGTGTCGGATCGCTCATCAGGCGGAACATCTCCGCCAACTCGACGACCTGGTCGTCCACGATCCGCGTCCGCGCGCGCATATCTCGTTCCTGTTACAGTGCGGCCACCCTCGCGCGCCGAGACGCCTGCCGCAAGGCTCGCCGATGTTTTCGCGCCCGCAGGAGGAAAACGGTTGACCACAGCGCCCACGAAGCCGAACTCTGACCACGAAGGCGATAACGTCTTGAAATCCCTCTAGGAATGTAGAATTGAACACCTGTTCACCCATTTCCCGGCGGACTGTGATCCTCGGCGCCGGCTTGGCGCCCGTCGCGAGCCCCGCCCTGGCCCAGGCGCGACCGCGCTTCGCCTTGGCGACGGTGGGCATGGTGGGCGATATCGTCCGCGACATCGCCGGCACCCGCGTCCGGACCGACACCCTGATCGGCGAAGGCGTGGACCCGCATCTGTTCCGGCCCACGCGCGCCGACATTTCCCGCCTCCTGTCCGCCGACGCCATCTTCGCGAACGGGCATCGCCTTGAGGGGCGGATGCTCGACGTTCTCGATCGCGCACGCGCCACGGGCAAGCCTGTGACGATGATCGCCGAGAGCCTTCCGCGGACCGATCTGCGCGCCAATCCTGACTATCCGGATGCTGCCGACCCCCATGTCTGGATGGATCCCGTGCTCTGGGCCGCGGCGGCGGGTGCCGTGCCCGACACCCTTCGCCGGATCGCCCCCGACAGCGGCGGTGCCTACGCCGCCAATCTGGGCGCGCTGCGCCAGCGCCTGGCGCGACTCGACGCTTATGCGCGCGCGGCGATCGGCTCCATTCCCGCTGCACGGCGCGTGCTCGTCACCGCCCACGATGCCTTCGCCTATTTCGGCGCGCGCTACGGAATCGCCGTCGAATCGATCCAGGGCCTGAGCACCGAGGCCGAGGCCAATCTCGCGCGGATCGAGGCGCTGGTGCGCCTTCTCATCGAGCGCCGGGTGCCGGCCGTCTTCGCCGAAGCCTCCGTGCCCGATCGCGCCGTGCGCGCGCTGATCGAAGGAGCAGCGGCGCGGGGACACGCTGTGCGCCTCGGCGGGAACCTGTTCTCGGATTCGATGGGCCGGCCCGGAACCTATGCGGGCACCTACGAAGGGATGCTCGACCACAACATCACCACCATCGCGCTCGCCCTTGGCGGCGAGGCGCCTGCACGCGGCCTCAACGGACAGCTCGTGGCATGACAGCCGATCTCCCACCACCGCTTGCGATCGATCAGCTCACCATCGCCTATGGCGAGAAGACGGTTTTGTGGGATGTGACCTGGCACGCGCGGCCCGGACTGACGGCGATCGTCGGCCCGAACGGCGCGGGAAAATCCACCCTGATCCGTGCGGCCCTGGGCCTGGTCCCGGCGATCTCGGGCGGCGCGCGCTTCTTCGGCCGCCCGCTCAACGATGTCCGGCTGCGAATCGGCTATCTGCCGCAGCGCGCCTCGGTCGACTGGGACTTTCCCGCCAGCGCGCTCGATGTCGTCTGCATGGCGCGCTATCCGCGCATGCGCTGGTGGGGTCCCGTGCCACGGCATCAGCGGGAAGCGGCGCGCACCGCGCTTGAGCAGGTCGGGCTGGCGGAACTGGCCGAGCGCCAGATCGGGCGCCTGTCGGGCGGACAGCAGCAGCGTGTCTTCCTGGCGCGCGCGCTGGCGCAGGATGCCGATCTCTACCTGATGGACGAACCCTTCGCCGCGGTGGACGCGGCGACCGAGAGCGCCATCGTGCAGGTGCTGCGCGATCTCGCCGGATCGGGGCGCAGCGTCGTCGCCGTGCACCACGACATCAGCACCGTGTCCGACTATTTTTCCGATGTCCTCCTTCTCAACGGCCGCGTCATCGCGGCGGGGCCGGTCGCGTCCACTTTCACGCCGGCGGCGATCGCCGCGACCTATGGCGGGCGCGTCGCGCTGCTCGATCACGCCGTCGCGGACAGCACGCGATGATGCCGACGCTCGGCTACAACACGCTGGTCGTGCTGGCGGGCTGCGCGATGCTCGGGCTGGCGGCGGGAACCGTGGGCACCTTCGCGCTGCTGCGCGGGCGCTCGCTCGTGGCCGACGCTGTCGGCCATGCGGCGCTCCCGGGCGTGGTGATCGCGGCCCTGCTGCTGGCGACGTTCGGCGCCGACACGCGGAGCCTGCCGCCGCTGCTCGCCGGCGCCGCGGCTACGGGTCTTGCCGGGGTGCTCGCCGTGCAGGCGCTGGCGCGCACCCGCCGCATTCGCGAGGACGCGGCGATCGCCATCGTCCTGTCCACCTTCTACGCAGCCGGCGTGGCGCTGCTGTCGTACGTGCAGACGCTGCCGGGCGCCGCACAGGCGGGGCTGTCGAAATTCATCCTCGGCCAGGCCGCGGCAATGCGGGCGGAGGACGCGCTCTGGGCCGTCTCCGTCGCGATCTTCTGCCTGGCGATCGTCCTGCTGCTGTTCCAGCGCCTGCGCGCGGCCTGCTTCGATCCGGAATTCGCGCAGGTGCAGGGGATGTCGGCCGCCCGCACCGACCTGGCGCTGCTCGGCCTGATCGTCATCGTCTCGGTCGCCGGCCTGCAGGCCGTGGGCCTGATTCTGGTGGTCGCGCTGCTGGTCCTGCCCGCGGCTACGGCGAGGCTCCTGACGGGGCGCCTGCCGCGCATGCTGTTCCTCGCCGCGGGGATCGGCGCCTTCTGCGGCGGCGCGGGCGCGCTCGCTTCGGCCGCACATCCTGATTTGCCAACCGGCGCGGCCGTCGTGCTGGCCGGAGCCGTCCTGTTCTCGCTGGCGATTCTTCTCGCGCCCGACCGCGGCATCATTCCTCAGCAGGCACGGCGGCTCTACCGTCGCTTCCTCACCACGCGCGAGCACTTTCTGCGCGCGTGCTGGGAAGCGCAGGAAGCCGCGGGCGCCGGGCCGGGCACCGCGGGCGACCGCTGGACCCGCCTGAGTGCCATCGCGGCCGCGCGCGACTGGTCGCCTTCGCGCACACGCCTGCTCGCGAGGCTTCTCGCCTGGTCGGGCCACATCGCCATCGCCCGCGGCGAGGTCCACCTGACCCCGCGCGGCGCCACCCAGGCCCGTCGCGCCGTGCGCGCCCACCGCGCGGTCGAACATCATCTGCTGGGGCTCGGTGCGGCGGACACCGCGTCGGCCGATCGCGTCGCGGATCTGGTCGAGCACGGGATCCCGCCGGAGATGGCCGCCCGCCTGCTGCGCGAGCCCTCGGCGCTGCCGGCATCGCCGCATGCACTCGGGCGCCCGTCATGACGGTGGCGGATTTCCTGCGCCTCGACCTGCCCGCGCTCATTGCCGCGCTGCTGGCTTGCGGCACCTGCGGCCTTCTGGGCTCCTTCCTCGTGCTCCGGCGCGAGAGCCTGGTCGGCGACGCGCTGTCCCACGCCGTGCTGCCAGGCATCGTCGCCGGTTTCGCCCTGACGGGCGCGCGCGCCGGCCTGCCGATGCTGCTGGGCGCGCTGGCCGCGGCATTCGCGGCGACACTTCTGATCACACTCGTCCGCCGCGTCGCCAGGCTGGAGGCTGGCGCGGCAATGGGCGCGGTCTTCACCTCGTTCTTCGCGGCCGGCCTGGTACTGATGGAAGTCACCGGCGCGCGCAGCGTGGATCTCGATCTCGACTGCGTGCTGTTCGGCCAGCTTGAAGCGGTCGTGTGGTTGGAAGCGCATGGATGGCATTCGCTGCTCGATCCCGCGGCCCTCGCCTCGCTGCCGCGGCAGTTGGGCCTGTTGGCCGGCGTCGCCGTATTGGCGGCCAGCGCGGTCGCGCTGCTGTGGCGGCCGCTGCACCTGCTCTGCTTCGATCCGGACTACGCTGCGGCGCTCGGTGTGCCGGTGCGGCGGCTGGAGCTCACGCTCAACATGCTGGTCGCCGCCGCGGCTGTCGCGGCCTTCGAGGCGGTGGGCAGCATCCTGGTCGTCGCCATGCTGGTCTGCCCGGCTGCGGCGATGCGGCTCATGACCGACGATTTCCGCAGGCAGGTGCTGGGTGGCGCGGCGCTCGGCGCGGCGCTCGGTGCGATCGGCTACGGGCTTGCCGGACCGCTCGCCGCAGTCGCGGGCACGGGGATTTCGCTCAACGCGGCGGGCGTCATCGGCGTGCTCGGCGGGTTGGTCGTTGCCGTGACCGCGTTCGTTCGTCCGGGCACGGAACGCCGCGCCGCCTGAGCGCCCGCCGGCGCGCCCGCCTCGCCTTTGTCACCTTGCCTCGCTATGCGTGGCGCCAACGCGCCCGGAAGCTATCGCCGTGAACGACGCCCTGTTCCTGCTCTCCAAGATGTTCTGGCTCGTCGCCCGGCCGGCGACGGCGGCGCTGATCCTGTGCTGCGTCGGTCTGATCGTTCTGTGGCGGGACCGGCGCTGGGGCCGCTGGCCGCTGCTGTTCGGGCTGACGTTCTTCGTGCTCGTGCTCGCCACGCCGGTCAGCCAATGGCTCACCCTTCCGCTTGAGGACCGATTCGCGCGCCCCATGCCGCCGCCGGCGCACGTCGATGGCATCATCGTGCTCGGCGGCGCGGTCGATCAGCACCTGACCGCAGCGCGCGGCATCCCCGCGCTCAACGGCGCGGCCGAGCGGATGACGGAAACGGTCGCTCTGGCACACCGCTACCCGATGGCGCGAATCGTCTTCGCCGGGGGACAAGGCACCTTCGTCCCCGGCGCGCTGACCGAAGCCGATGTTGCTCGGATGCTGTTCGAATCGCTCGGCCTGGCCGGCGATCGCGTGCGCTATGAATCGGCCTCGCGCAATACGCTCGAGAACGCGGTGAACGCGCGCGCCATCGCCGATCCGCGCCCGGGCGAGACCTGGCTGCTGGTGACCTCGGCCAGCCATATGCCGCGCGCCATGGGCGTCTTCCGCCACACCGGGTGGACCGTGACCGCGTGGCCAGTGAACTACCGCACCGGCCATGACTGGGCGGTCTGGTACGATGCGCCGTTCTCGGAACGCATTGGCCAGTTCGAATGGGCGGTGCGCGAATGGGTTGGCCTGTTCGCCTATTGGATGATGGGGCGGCAGGACCGGCTGCTGCCCGAACCCTGAGCCAGGGCGCTGTCGCGCTTCCCGCCCGCCCGTGCTACCGGCGGGCCGTCCCCATGCGCGCCCCGTCATGTTCAAACGCCTGAGCCGGCATCCGATCGTCCAGGGAATTTTTGGACGCGCGATCGCTCTTTATCTTCGGCTGGTGCACGCGACCACGCGCTGGACGCTGGTCGGCGCCGAAAACGCGACCGCGCCGGGGCAGCCCGTGATCCTTGCCTTCTGGCACGAAAGGCTGCCGCTGGCCGCGCTTGGCTGGCATGTGGCGCGATCCCGCCTCCCGGGGGCGCGGGGGCGGCGGGCGAAAGTGCTGATTTCGCGCCATCGCGATGGGCGCCTGATCGCCGGCGCGGTGCGCGGCTTCGGCATTGATGTGGTGCACGGGTCGTCTTCGGCGGGAGGGCCGGCCGGGCTGCGCGCCATGCTGCGAATTCTGACCGGCGGCGGCGTCGCGGTCATCACGCCCGACGGACCGCGCGGCCCGGTGCGGATCGCGGCGCCGGGCATCGCGCAACTCGCGGCCCTGTCCGGCGCGCAGGTGCTGCCCTGCGCCGTCGCGTCGTCACGTGTCCGGCTGGCGCGGTCCTGGGACCGGATGCGGCTGCCTCTTCCCTTCGCGCGCGGTGTCGCGGTGATCGGCGCGCCGATTTCCGTGCCGCCCGATGGAGCTGCCGCGGCGATCGAGGCGATCACGACGGCACTGACGTCGGTCTGCAATCAGGCGGATGCGCTGGTCGCAAGGCCGCCGGCATGAGCCTTCTCGGCCCGACCTGGCGCGTTGTGGCGACGCTCGTCGCACCGCTGCTGCCTGCCTATTTGCGCGGGCGCGCCGGCAAGGGGAAGGAAATCCCCGACCGCCTGGGCGAACGCTATGGCATGGCGGCGGACCGGCCCGCGGGCCGGCTGATCTGGCTGCACGCGGCGAGCGTCGGCGAAACGCTGTCCGCCCTGCCCTTGATCGAGGCGTTGCTCCACGCCGAGCCCGATCTCACATTGCTGGTCACGACCGGGACGGTGACCTCGGCCCGGCTGTTGGAACAGCGTCTCCCGCCGCCGCTGGCCGCGCGGGTGCGGCATCGTTTCGCCCCCCTCGACGTGCCGCGCTGGGTGGCGCGGTTTCTGGATGGGTGGCGGCCCGATGCGGGGGTCATGTTCGAATCCGAACTCTGGCCGAACCTGATCGTGGCGGCCCGGCGGCGCGCGATTCCCCTCGCCTTGGTCAATGGGCGCATCTCGGTCGGCTCGGCGCGAACCTGGGCCTGGGCCCCGGGGCTGGCGCGGCGGATCCTGGGCTCCTTCCGCCTGATCCTGGCGCAGACCGAGGCCGATCGCGCGCGGCTTGCGGCGCTGGGCGCGCCGGAGGCCGCGTGGTGGGGAAACCTGAAGGATTCCGCCCTGCCCCTGCCGGCCGATCAGGCCGCGCTGGACGCCATGCGCGAAGCGACGGCGGGTAGGAGGATTTTCCTCGCCGCCCAGACCCATCCCGGCGAGGAGGCGATCGTCGCCGCCGCCCATACGCGGCTCGCCGCGGCCCATCCGGGCCTACTCACTATCATCGTGCCGCGCCATCCCGAGCGCGGCCCCGACATCGCCCATGCGCTTGGCGGGATCGCCCTGGCTCGCCGCGCGGGCGGGAAGATGCCGGGTCCGGCGACCGCGATCTACATCGCCGACACGCTGGGCGAGCTCGGCCTGTTCTACCGGCTGGCCGATCTGTGTTTCGTCGGCGGCTCGCTTGTGCCCCATGGCGGGCAGAATCCGCGTGAGCCCGCGCGGCTCGGCTGTCCCATCCTGCTCGGGCCGCATACCGGGAATTTCGAGGAGACGGTCGCCAGCCTGCTCGGCGCCGGCGGCGCGCTGCGGATCGCACCCGGGACCGATCCCGTTGGCGCGCTGGCCGGGGTGGCCGGTGCCGTGCTATCCGATCCCACCCGCGGCAGGGCCATGGCTCGATCGGCCGCCGCGGTCGTCGCTGGAGAGGCGGCGTTACCCTCCCGGATCGCCGCGGCGCTGCTGCCGCTGCTGCCGGACAGGTCGTTGAACTTGGGACGGATGACGGTCGAAGCTTGATGCGCGCACCCGATTTCTGGAACGGGAGCCAGGGAAGCCTGTGGCCCGTGTTCCTTTCGCCTTTCGCCGCGATCTATGCGGCCGCGACGGCGCGACGCATGGCGCGCCCAGGCCTCAGCGCGGGGGTGCCGGTGATCTGCGCCGGCAACGCAACCGCCGGCGGCGCGGGCAAGACCACGGTGGCGCTCGATCTCGGCCGGCGCCTGGCGGCACGCGGCGTCAACGCGCATTTCCTGCTGCGCGGCTACGGCGGGACCCTCAAGGGTCCGGTGCGGGTGGACGCGGAGCAGCACGACAGCCGGGCCGTGGGCGACGAGGCGCTGCTGCTTGCGGCCGAGCGGCCGACCTGGGTCGCTGCCGATCGCGCCGCCGGCGCGCTGGCGGCGATCGGAACGGGTGCCCAGACGATCGTCATGGATGACGGGCTGCAGAACCCGACCCTGCAAAAGGACCTGTCGCTGCTGGTGATCGACGGGTCCATGGGGTTCGGCAATGGCCGCATCATCCCCGCCGGACCGCTGCGCGAGCCGGTGGCGGAAGCCGCCAAGCGCTGCCAGGCCGCGGTGCTGATCGGAGCGGATGAGGTCGGCGCGCTGACGCAATTGCCGCCCGGCATGCCCGTGCTGCGCGCCCATCTGAAGGCGGGACCGGAAGCGGCGATGCTCGCCGGCCAGCCGGTCTTCGCCTTCTGCGGCATCGCCAATCCGCGCAAGTTCTTCGCGACCCTGCAGGAATCGGGCGCGGTGCTCGCGGGGCGCCAATCCTATGCCGACCACTATCCGTTCGACGATGGCGACATGCGCGACGTGCTGGAGCAGGCCGAGGCGCTGCGCGCCGTACCGGTCACGACGCGCAAGGACTGGGTGCGCATCCCATCTGCCTTCCGCTCGCGGGTGACGGTGGTGACGATCCGTCTGGAGTGGGAAGAACCGGCCGCCATCGAGGCGCTGCTCGATCCGCTCGCCGCGCGGGTGCCCGTGGCGGCCTGAACCGGTCCGGGACGGGTCCCCCGATCCATGCCGCGCGACATCACCAGGACGCCGTGGCCCAGGCGGTTGCGCTGGCGCGCCGAAGCCTTCGCGCTCGCCGCCGCGCTCAGCGTCTGCCGTGCGCTTGGGCCAGTCCGGGCCTCGCATCTTGGCGGGGCACTGGCACGGGGAATCGGGCCGTTGCTGCCGGCCTCGCGCACGGCGCGGCGCAATCTGCGGCTGATCTACCCCGAACGCGGCTCATCCGAACGCCGGGCCATGCTGCGCGCGGCCTGGGAAACTCTGGGGCGCAACGCTACCGAATTGCCCCATCTGGGCGACTTGGGACCCTCCGCGATCGGTCCGGGCTGGGAGATCCTGGGCGCGGAGCATCTGGTCCCGCTGAGCGCCGGCGGGCCGGCGCTGCTGATCTCGGCCCATATCGGCCAGTGGGAAATCCTGCCCGCCATGCTGCAATCCGAGGGCATCGCGCTCGGCAGCATCTATCGCGCGCCGGAAAACCCGGTGGTTGGGCGGCTGCTGCGGCGCTGGCGCCGGCGCGCGAGCGGGGGCGTGGCGTTGCCGCTGTTTCCCAAGGGCGCGGCTGGGGCGCGCGCGGCGCTCCGGCATTTGTCCCAGGGCGGCGTGCTGGGCCTGCTCGCCGACCAGAAGATGAACGATGGCCTGGCGGTGCCCTTCCTGGGCCACCTCGCCATGACCCCGGCCGCGCCAGCACAATTGGCGCTGCGCTTCCGCTGCCCAGTGATCCTGGGCCGGGTGCGGCGCATCGGTCCGGCGCGCTTTCGCCTGGAGGTGGACCCCCCGCTGGTCCTGCCCGAGACCGGCGATCGCGGCCTGGACCTCGGGCTGCTGGCGCGGGCGATCAATGAGCGGATCGGGGGCTGGATCCTGGACACCCCCGGCGATTGGCTGTGGTTCCACCGGCGCTGGCCCGAGGGCGCGGAGCCACTCACGATCTCCTGAACCATCCGGGCCATTGATATACCGTCTGGACGGTATATATTGCGCCGCACCATGAACGTCATTCAACCCGCTCCCCTGCTCGACGCCCGCACCCGTGTCCTCGACGCGGCCGAGGACCTCATCATCGACCGCGGCGTCAGTCGGCTGACGATCGAAGCCGCCGCGCGCGGGGCCGGCGTGTCCAAGGGCGGGCTGCTCTATCACTTCGCCTCGAAGGAGGCGCTGCTCGAAGCCATGCTCCGGCGCCGTTCTGATTTCATCGCCGCCGAGTTCGAACACTGCGTCCGGTCGCAGGCCGAAGGGCCGGGGCGCGTGGCCCGCGCCATGATCGAATGGGGCTTTGGTACCGGCGAATTCGCCTGCGATGATCGCCATGAACGCGCCGCGGCCGTCTTCCTCGCCGCCTTCCATCACGATCCCGCTTTGCTCGATCCCATCCGCGCCGTCGTCACGAAGATGCGCGAAGCGGTGGCGGCGGATGGGCTGACCGCCGGGCATGGCGCGGCGATCATGGCCGCGGGCGACGGGTTGTTCATGGCGAAGATTTTTTCCTTGTACAAACCCACCGAGGCGGAACGCGCCGAGATGCGCGTTGCCCTCATCCGCCTGCTGGAGCCCGCGTCGTGACCAGCCGCGCGCGCATGCTGCTGGGCGCGGGCGTCATCGCCGCAGCGGTCGGCGGCTGGGCGATCGTCCAGCATGGCGGCGCGGAACGCAGCCCCCCGGTCGCCGCCGCGCAGGGCCCGCGCGAGCCACTGGGCGTCGGCGCGCCGGGACGCATCGAGCCGGTCTCGCGCATCCGCCGGCTGACCCAGCCGGGCGGAATGGCGGTCACGCGGCTCGACCGGTTGCTGGTGCGCGAAGGCGAAGACGTGGCCGAGGGCCAGCTCCTGGCCGAGTTCGCCGACGCGGCGCAGAAGGATGCCGCGGTGGCGCAGGCCGTAGGCTCGGTAGCCGAAGCACGCGCCAATCTGGACCGAACGCGCGCGGCCGGCCGCCCATCCGAGGTCGCGGCGCAGCGCGCGCACATCGCAAGCCTGGCGGCGCAGGCGGATATCGCGCGCCGCGACGCGCAGCGGGCGGAAATCCTGGTCCCGTCCGGCGCCGGTGGCGCGGCCGTGGCCGAGCGCGCGCGCTTCGCCGCGCGCCGCGCGGACGCCGATCACGCCCAGGCCGTCGCAGACCTCGAAACACTCTCGCGGCCGCGGCCCGAGGATGTGGCGTTGGCCGAGGCACGGTTCGCCAGCGCCGCGGCCGCGCTCGACAAGGCACGGGCGGATGCCGAACTGTCGCGCGTGCGCGCACCCTTCGCGGGCACGGTGCTGCGGATCATGGCGCGGCCGGGCGATCAGGTCGGCAGTGACGGGCTGATGGAACTCGGCGACCTGACCCGAATGGATGTGGTCGCCGATGTGTTCGAGACCGATGTTCCGCGCCTGCGACTGGGTGCGCCGGCCGAAATCCTTGTGCCCGGTGAATCTCAACGCCTGAGCGCCACGGTGCGCGAAATCGGCTGGACCGTGCGGCGCAGCACTATCGCCAGCAATGATCCCGTCGCCGCAGTGGACAGTCGCACCGTGGAAGTGCGCCTCGCGCTGTCCGACGAAGCGGCGGCGCTGGTGCGGCGGCGGTCGAACATGCAGGTTCAGGTGGCGATCCGGCCATGAACGAGATCTCCGCACGCACCGCGCCGGGGCTGTTGCCCTGGGCGCCGGAGTTGAGCGGCGATGACAGGCGGTCCGCGCCCACGCAGGCGCGCGCGCCGGACCCGACACCCGCACCCGCCCCGGGTATGGCGCTGCGCTGGGTGCTGCTGCCGCTCCGCCTCGCCTGGCGGCAGTTGCGGTCGGAACGCGCGCGGCTGGTCTCGGCCATCGCCGGGGTGATGTTCGCCTGCGTGCTGGTCTTCATGCAGTTGGGTTTCCGCGCCGCTCTTTTTGATAGTGCCACCGCACTGCTCCTGAACATGCGGGGCGAGCTTTTTCTCATGCATCCGCTGACCACGGCATCCTTCCGGCCCGAGCCGCTGCCGCGCGTGCGCGCCTATCAGGCTCTGGCGTTGCCGGACGTCGCGCAATCCGTGCCGGTCTATCTGGCGCAGGCGACCTGGCGGCATCCGCTAGACGGTTCGCGCCGCGCCATTCAGTTGATCGGCTTCGACATGGACGCCGGCGCGATGCGCTTCGAGGGGCTGGATCCCCTCATCCCCGCGCTGCGCCAGCCCGATACGGTCGGTTTCGACACCCGCTCGCGCCCTGAATTCGGCCCCATCGGCTCGCTGTTCGCCGAGCGCGGGCCGTTCGAGGTGCAGGTCGGCAACCGCATGATGCGCATCGAGGGGCTGGTCGCCATCGGCCCCTCGTTCGGCGCCGACGGCAACCTGGTCACCAGCGAGGTGAATTTCCGCCGCATGGTGCGCGAGCGCCAACCCTCGCACACCGACCTGGTCGCGATCCGCCTGGTGCCGGGTGCCGATGTCGCGCTGGCGCAGGCGCGGCTGCGGGACCTGCTGCCGGCGGATGTCGTCGTGCTGACCCATGCGGAGCTGGTGGCGCATGAACGTCGCTATTGGGAGGAAGCGACGCCGATCGGCTTCATCTTCGCCTTCGGCAGCCTCATGGGGCTGATCGTCGGCATGGTCATCGTCTATCAGATTCTTTTTTCGGACATTGCCAATCACCTGCGCGAATACGCCACGCTGAAGGCGATCGGCTATTCCAACCTCTACCTCGCGCGCGTGGTGATGGCGGCGGCGCTGATCCTGGCGGTGCTGGGCTTCATCCCCGGCGCCATCGCATCGGCCTTGCTGTACGATGTCGTGGGGAGCGCCACCTTCCTGCCGCTGGGCATGGAGTTTGGCCGCGCCCTCTCTGTCTTCGGCTTGATCTTCGTGATGTGTGCGCTGGCCGGGCTGCTGGCCATGCGCAAGCTGCGCGACGCCAGCCCGGCGGACATGTTCTGACGATGGATGCGCCGATCCTTCTCTCCCGCGTAAGCTACGCCTATGACGAGGGCGAGTTGCGTAAGACCGTGCTGCGCGATGTCGCGCTGACGGTCGGCCCAGGCGAGATCCTGCTGCTCACCGGCCCATCGGGTTCCGGCAAGACGACGCTGCTGACGCTGATGGGCGCGCTCCGCGCCATGCAGGAGGGATCGTGCCGGGTGCTGGGGCAGGAGCTGAACGGCGCCACCGAGCGCGAGCGGGTGCGGCTGCGCCGGCGCATCGGCTTCATCTTCCAGAGCCACAATTTGCTGGGCTTCCTGACCGCGCGGCAGAACGTGGCGATGGCGCTGGAACTGGACCCGACGCTGCATGAACGCGACAGGCTTGAACGCGCCGGCGCGATGCTCGCCGCCGTCGGGCTTTCGGATCACACGGAAAAACCACCATCGCGGCTGTCCGGTGGACAGCGCCAGCGCGTCGCGGTCGCGCGCGCGCTCGTCGCATCGCCCGGCCTGGTGCTGGCCGATGAGCCGACCGCGGCACTCGACAAGGCTAGCGGGCATGACGTTGCGCATCTGCTGCGCGATCTGGCGAAGTCGCGCGGCGTGCCGATCCTGATGGTGACTCACGATCCGCGCATTCTCGACATCGCCGATCGCGTCGTGACGATGGAGGATGGGCGCATCGTCGCCGAGCCCGTGACCGATCAGGCGATGACGAGCCGCGCCCCGGCGGCGTAGAGCCGCGCCGCCGCGCCGGCCTCGGCCATCAGCAGCGCGACCCCTGGCGCGGCCATGCGCAGCAGCCTGACATGCGCGCGCCGCGCGCCCTCGACGGCTGCGCCATCACTGGCGAAAATGGCGATCAGTCGGCCCTCGGTGGCGGCAGGTTCGTCGCTCATGCCACGCAGGCTGCGCGACAATTCGCGCCCGATCATGATCGCGCCATGGCCGCATTGTGGCGCTGGTTGACAGTGCCGGGTCCGCCCAGCGACGATGCGCGCAACAAAGCCGTTCAGGGTCGCTGGGATTCGAGAGGGAGTTTGGCACGATGACGAGACGGGGTCTCGCCGCGACGATTGCGGCTTTCTTTATTTATGTCGGCGGGGCTGCAGCTCAGCAGACCGGCCCGGCGCCCACGCTGGACGCAGTGCGCGCGCGTGGGCAACTGGTTTGCGGCATCCATCAGGGCGTGGCCGGCTTTGCCCAACCCGACAGCCGCGGCGTCTGGCACGGGCTGGATGTCGATCTCTGCCGCGGCTTGGCCGTCGCGATCTTCAATGACGTCAACCGCGTGCGCTTCATCCCGCTCTCCGCCTCGACGCGCTTCACGGCGCTGGGCTCGGGCGAGATCGACGTGCTGTTCCGCACGTCAACCCAGACGATGCTGCGCGACACCACGCTCGGCCTCCGCCATGTCATGACCTATTTCTACGATGGCCATGGCTTCCTGGTGCGCGCCAATGCCGGCGTGCAGCGCGTGTCCGAAATGCGCGGCGCCACGATCTGCCTGATTCAGGGATCGACCAACGAACAGGTGACTGCGGACTACTTCCGCAGCATCAGCACGCCGTTCCAGCCGGTGGTGTTCGAACGCACCGACCAGGCCGCGGCCGCGCTCGCCGCCGGGCGCTGCGACAGCTTTGGCTCGGACGCGTCCCAGCTCGCGGCCGTGCGGTCCTCCATGCCCAATCCGCGCGAGTGGACGGTGCTGACGGAACGCTTCTCCAAGGAACCCTACGGGGCCTATATCCGCCGTGGCGACGATCAATGGCATGACGTGATCCGCTGGTACACCAATGCGGTGATCGAAGCCGAGGAATTGGGCATCACGCGCGCCAATGCCGAGGAACAGCGCCGCACGTCCGTCAATCCCAATGTCCGCCGCCTGCTTGGCGTCACGCCGGAACTGGGGCAGAGCCTCAGGCTCGATCCGGCCTGGGCGTTCAATGTCATTCGCGCGATCGGCAATTACGGCGAGATCTACGATCGGAACATGGGGCCGGATACGCCGGTCGGCCTGGCGCGCGGGCCCAACCAACTGTGGAATCGCGGCGGGCTGCTGTATTCGATGCCGATGCGGTGATGTCGCGGGCGGGCCGGGGCAGCCAAAAAACCCCGGCCCGGTCAACCGCCGCTCATCGCCGTCATCACCAGAATGTCCGCCTCCGGCGCAAGCCGCGTCGCCAGCGTCGCGTCGTCGCCATTGACGAAGATCCTGATATGGCGACGGATCGCGGGGCGTGAATCGCACAGTCGATCGCGCATCCCCTGCCAGCGCGCATCAAGCGCATCCAACGCTTCATCCACCGTGCGGGCATCGAGCCACACCGCGCGCTCGGAGCCCGGGAACAGGCGCCGCAAGGCGTCGGGCAGCGTCACCCTGACGCGCGACGCTGGTCGAGGGCCCGTGCCGTTGGCCTCAGTCATCGGCGAGCAGCGCCTCGACCGACAGGATGGGCGGCAGATGCTCGGCGATGGACTGCCAAGTTTCACCCTCATCGGCGCTCGCATAAAGCTGGCCGGTCGAGGTGCCGACATAGACGCCAGCGGGATCGCGGCGATCGGTCGCCATCGCCTGGCGCAGGGCGCCGACATAAGCGTTGCATTGCGGAAGGCCGCGGCGCAGCGCCTGCCATTTTGTGCCGCGATCGCGCGTGCGCCAGACCGCGAGCTTCGCGTCCGGCACGTAGCGCCCGGCCGTGTCGCCATTGAGCGGCAGCAGATATAGCGTGTCCGGATCGCGTGGATGGACGGCGGCGGGGAAGCCGAAGGTGGAGGGCAGGCCGGCCTCGATGCTCTCCCAGTTCTCGCCGCCATCCTCGCTGCGATACATGCCGCAGTGGTTCTGCTGATAGAGCCGACCCGGCATGCCGGGCGCCATCACCAGCGCGTGCACGCATTGGCCAATTTCCGGATAGCGCTGACCTTCGGGCGCGTAATCCTGGCGCGTGCCGCGATTGCGCGGCGCCCAGCTCGCGCCGCCATCGGCGCTGAAAAACACGCCTGCCGTCGAGATCGCGACCCAGATTTTCTGAGGGTCGGTCGGGTCGGTGACGATGTGGTGCAGGATCAGCCCTCCGCCGCCCGGCTGCCAGTCCTTGCGCGTCGGGTGCTCGGTCAGCGCCGAGACATGCTCCCAGCTCTCGCCGCCATCCGTGCTGCGAAAAAGCCCCGCCGGTTCGACACCTGCATAAAGCGCGTCACGCCCGACCGCGACGGTCCAGACTGATTTGATCGGCGTCTCGCCGGCGGCATAGGCGAGACCGCGGCTGGAATGCGTCCAGCTGCGCCCGAGATCGGTCGATTTCCACACCGCAGGCCCGAACCATTCATTGCCGCCGCCGCCATAAAGCGTCCCGGTCGCGGGATCGGCGACGACGTGATTGATCGGCCAGGTTTCGCAGAAGGGCCCGCGCAGCGACCAAGCCGCGCGCGCGCCGTCGCTGTCGAGGATGAAGGCGCCCTTCTTCGTGCCGAGCAGCAGCAGCGTGCGCTGAGACATGGGGTCCACCAGTCCTTCGCTCATTGGATCGGTCGATCCTATTCCGCACCGATTGTCGTGGACAACGCGGCGCTTGGGTCGCGCGTTCAAGCCTCCGCGATCAGACGTCCGCCATGGATGAAGCCGAAGGTCGGGAAATTCGAATTGCCGAAATCGTTGACGCGCGGATACCAGACCCGCACCAGAGACCAGTCGCCGCCGCTCGACACATCGGTCACCGGCTGGTCGCGCGCGATCTGGCCGCGATCGCGCCCCGACGCCCAGTTCGCGTGATCGACCCGGATTTCGCGCGGCGAGACCGTGCGCGTCACAACTGCGAGATGGCCCGAGCGGTTGCGCGAGGTGCGCATGAAAACCAGCACGCTGCCCGCGCGCGGCCGGCGGGAGCGTTCGTAGCGGCCGGAGGCGGCGTCCCACCACTCCCAAGCATCGCCTTGCAGCGTCAGCCCGGTGCGGCTGCGCGCATAGGGCACGCAGGACAGGTTGCCGCCCGCATAGCCGGGAACGTCGGGCCTGGACCCGGTGCGCACGGCCGGGCGCGACGGGCCGCAGCCCGATACCGTCAGCACCAGTCCCGCCGCTCCCCCGAGCAGCAGGACACGGCGCGCGCCCATGCTCGGCATGACCGCACTCTCCCCCTCGATAATCCCCTGTGGATAAATTTAGCGCGATTCGCGCCCGGCGGGGAGCGGAAACCGCATGCTCAGCGGCAAATCACCTGGAACACCGCCGGCGCCACCTGCGCGGATACCGCCGGCGCGCCGATCGCGCCGCCGAAGCCGCCGCGCAGGGGCTGGACGCCCTGGGCGAGGAGGAATTGCTCCACCGCCTCGGCCCGGATGGCGAAGTTGATGCCCTGGGGGAGCGCTCCCGTCGCGCGCAGGACAGCGAGATCATTGAGCCGCCCGACCGCGACGCCGAGCAGCATTCCCTGATCGTCCACAACCGGGCCGCCGCTATTGCCGGGCTGGACCGCGGCGTTCATCTGGAACCGTCCCGTATCGCCGCCGATCCCCGATCCGCCGGTGACGATACCATTGGTCAGGTTGATGCCGGTGCCGAGCGCCTGGCCATAGGGAAAGCCGAAGACCAGCGCGGTTTCGCCGAGCGCCGCGCCGCCGCGATTGCGGAAGCGAATTACGGCGGGGAAGGGTCGGCCGGCATCGAGCAAGGCGAGGTCGCTCCGCCGATCGGTGCCCAGCACGCGCAGCGGCCGCCCGCTCTCATCCGTGACCGCGCGGCAGCCCGCAACGACATGGGCGTTGGTAATCGCCAACCCGCGCGCCGAGACGGCGAAGGCGGTGCCGGACCCGATGCCGCGTGCGGTGGGGCGGGTGGGTTCGGGTTCGGCCTCGTCAGGTTTCACGCGGCGTTCGTCCGGCGCTGGAGCAGCGGCGACAGGACCCGAGGGGTAGTCCGGCCGCGCTGTCGGGCCGCCCGGAGGCGGGCCGTATGCTGGTGGATAGAGCGGCGCGCAAGCGACAAGCGCAAGGATCAACAGCGCGGCGGCGATCGGTTGGATCATCATCGGTCGGTCCATCATGTCAGGATCGATGCCTGGGCGCGATGGCGAAGCGGACCCCGGCAGGCCGGTTCCCGCCCGAAGCACCGCCGCTCACCGGGAATTGCGCGGGGTCGCATGCGCGCGGGCGTTCGCGATCAGGCGCGAAAGGTGTTCAGCGGGCGCGGCCTGTCCGTTCCGATCGCGCTCGACGGCCACTGTCGATGGCCGACGCCGTACGCGGCGATGTACTGCCGCCCGCTTGCGTCGGGGACCGACTACGCCGCCTTGCGCGCCGCCGGCACGCCGCGCATCCGCCCGCCAGGCAGTGCGCCGGGAATGCTCGCGGAATAATCGGCCGCGACCAACAGGGGCGTCCAATCCACACCCGTCCCCACGCCCATGCGCAAGAACATCCAGACCACATCCTCGGTCGCGACATTGCCGGTCGCACCCGGCGCGAATGGACAGCCGCCGATACCGCCCGCCGCGGAATCGAAGACGCGGCAGCCGGCTTCATAAGCGGCGAGCGTATTCGCAACACCCATGCCGTAGGTGTCGTGACCATGGAAGGCGAAGCGATCGCCCCACCGTCCGCGCGCGCGTTCGAACAGGCCCCGCACCTGATCCGGCGCGGCGTTGCCGGTGGTGTCCGCCAGCGCGATTTCCATTTCCTCGTCCAGCGCCGCGACCTGTTCGATCAGGTCGAGCGCGGCGCCTTCCCCGACCACGCCTTCGAAGGGGCAATGGAAGGCGCAGGACAGGTTGAAGCGGATTTTCTTGCCAGATGGCGCGTCGCGGACGATCTCGGCGAGTGCTGAAAAGCTCTCCTCGCGGGTGCGGTTGAGATTGGCGCGGTTGTGACCCTCGGTCACCGACATGAACAGGCCGAGCCGATCCGCGCCATGCGCCATCGCCGCCTCAAAACCCTTCCGGTTGGGAACGAGCACGGTGCATTCCAGGCCGGGCAGCGTCTTGGCGGCCGCCAACACCGCCTCGGTCCCGGCCATCTGGGGAATGGCGCGGGGCGAGACGAAGGAGCCGACCTCCATCCGCCGGATGCCGGCCGCGTGGAGCGCCCTGATCAGGGCAATCTTGGTCTTCGTCTCCACGAGCGGGGAGACGATGGACTGGATGCCGTCGCGCGGGGCGACGTCGCTGATGATGATCTGGGTCATGACCCGCCAAGGAAGGCGAAGCCGGGACACGATGCAAGAGCCGCGCAAGGGTCGCGAATTCCCATCGCAATTCGGCCGCAGGCCGCCTAGATTGCAGGAAGTTCATTCTTGGGGAGCTCAAGAAAGCCATGCGTCGTCCCGCCTTCATCCTTGCCGCCGCCGCGGCGCTTGCCCTCGCCCTCGCCCCCGTGCTGGCCGAAGCGCGGCCGGGCGGCGGCACATCGTCCGGCAGCCGCGGAAGCCGCACCCAATCGGCGCCGGCCGCGACCCAGACCGCGCCAACGGCCGCGCCGATGCAACGCACCATGACGCCGCAGACCGCCCCGGCCACCGCCGGCGCACCGCGCCCTGGCATGGCGAGCCCTGCGCCGCAGGCGCGCTCGCCCTTCATGATGGGGCTGATGGGCGGATTGCTGGGCGCGGGCCTGTTCGGCCTGTTCGCCGGTAGCGGCATGTTCGGAGGATTCTCCACCGGCTTCGCCTCCGTCTTCGGCTTCCTGCTCCAGATGCTGCTGATCGGCGGCCTCGTGTGGCTGGCCTTCCGCCTTGTGCGTGCCATCCGTGCTCCGCGCGAAGCGGTGGCGGCCGGCCCGCAAGGCATGGCGCGGACGATGGACAACGCGCCGCAGGGCCCGGGATATGGCCATGGCCACGGGCAACCCAGCATGGCGCCGGCCGGCGCCGCGGTCACGCTGAACCCGACCGACTACCAGGCCTTCGAGCGCATCCTGATGGATGTGAACGCCGCTTGGTCGCGCCAGGATCTGCAGGCGGTGCGCGCCGTCGCGACCGCGGAAATGACCAACTTCTTCGCTGAGGATCTGCGTGACCTTCAGGCCCGCGGCTGGCGCAACGAGACCCGCGACATCCGCTTCGAACAGGGCGATCTGAGCGAGGCCTGGAACGAGGAAGGGCGCGACTACGCCACCCTCGGCATGCGCTTCTCCCTGCTCGACGCGACCTTCGACGATGCGGGCCGCGTGGTCGAAGGCAGCACGACCGAGCGTCAGACGACGACGGAAATCTGGACTTTCATGCGCGTCTCGCCCGGCGGCGCGTGGCAGCTCTCGGCAATCCAGCAGACCGCGCCGGTCGCCTGAACACGGCGGCAGCGCTGATAGCGAAGGACCGGTCGCGCCACAGCATGTTCGCATCAGGCGGAGTCGCCTGATGCGAGGGGCGTGCTGGAGAAGCTGAAACTTCCAGGGCAGTAAAACCGTCCGAATGATACCAACGGTCACCATTGGCGACTCGTTGGTATTTTTTTTGCCCGCAGGCGCGCCCGTGCGGCGGGCGCGGCCCCGTGGCGGTCAGCCGCCGCGT
>CAMTXB010000002.1:0-40209 GCA_947085575.1 uncultured Caulobacteraceae bacterium | reverse complement strand
GGCGCGGAAATAGCCAAACACCCAGACGAGGTTTGGCACGCCGGTGAACATCATGCCGCGATAGGTCAGGGTGTCGCCGAAGTTCACCGGCTGGCCGTCCACCTGGAAGGGGATTTCCCCCATGACCGACAGGCGGAAGCCCGTGGCGGTGATGATGATGTCGGCTTCCAGCACCTCGCCGGACTTCAGCAGGATGCCCCCCGCAACGAAGCGCTCGATCTGGTCGGTGACCACCGAGGCCTTGCCCGCACTGATGCCCTTGAACAGGTCGGCGTCCGGCACGAAGGCCAGGCGCTGCTGCCAGGGCCGGTAGCTGGGGGTGAAGTGCTTCATGTCGTAGCCCTCGGGGAGGACGGCGGCGACATTCTTGAGGATTTCGTCCTTCACGGCCTCGGGATACTCCCGGGCCATGTGGGCGAACATGCCCTGGTCCTTGAGGATGCGCCGGCGGACGATCTCGTGGGTCCACTCCTCAGGCACTTCCAGGTCGCGCAGGGTGTCGGCGAGTTCGTTGGCGTTACGCCCGGTGGCGAAATAGGTCGGCGAGCGCTGCAGCATGGTCACGTGCCCGGCCTTTTCAGCCAGAGCCGGCACCAGGGTGGCCGCCGTGGCGCCAGACCCGATCACCACCACCTTCCTGCCGGCATAGTCCAGGTCATCGGGCCAGGTCTGCGGATGGATGATCGGACCCTTGAAGTCGGCCATGCCCGGCCATTCCGGCATATAGCCCTCGTCGTGGTGGTAATAGCCCTGGCACATCCACAGGAAGCCGCAGGTGAAGGTCAGGGCCTCGCCCGTGGCGGTCTTGACCGCATCCACAGTCCAGACCTTCGTCTCGCTGGACCAGGCGGCGTTGGTGATCCTGTGGCCGTAGCGGATATGGCGGGCCAGATCGTTCTCTTCGATCACCTCGCCCATATAGCTGAGGATCTCGGCCGAAGTGGCGATCGGCGCGCCCCGCCAGGGCTTGAACCGGTAGCCGAAGGTGTAGAGGTCGCTGTCGGAGCGCACGCCGGGATAGCGGTGGGTGACCCAGGTGCCGCCGAAGGTCTCCTTGGCCTCCAGCACCACGAAGCTCGTGCCCGGCGACTGGTGCGTCAGATGCCAGGCCGCCCCGACCCCGGAAATTCCCGCCCCCACCACCAGCACGTCAAAGTGCTGAACGCCCGACCTCGCCGACGCCACATCCACGCTGGTCATGGGTACCCTCTTCCTCGTCGTTTCCCGTCGTCAGTATCTGCGCCTGACGATCTGCGATCCCTGATGGAAATCAAGTTAGGTGATCGACGATCAGTTGGCGAGGGGGAATGGTGGGCGCACCCTGCCTTGGGGCGCGCGCAAAAGGATGACCGAATCCCCAGGTCCGGCTAGCTTGCCGGCCTGATGAACGCCCCCTCCCCCACCCTGCCGGACGCGGCCGGCGCGACGCCGGTGATGGCGCAGTTTTTCGAGGCCAAGGCCGCCCAGCCCGACGCCCTGGTGTTCTTCCGCATGGGGGATTTCTACGAGCTGTTCTTCGAGGACGCCCAGAAGGCGGCCGCAGCGCTGGGCATCAGCCTGACGGCCCGGGGCAATCATGGGGGCCAGCCGATTCCCATGGCGGGCGTGCCGGCCCATGCGGCCGAGGCCTATCTGGCCAAGCTGATCCGGGCGGGCTTCAAGGTCGCCGTCTGCGACCAGATGGAGGACCCGGCCGAGGCCAGGAAGCGCGGCTCGAAGGCCATCGTCCGGCGGGAGATCGTGCGGGTGGTGACGCCCGGCACCCTTACCGAGGACGGCCTGCTGGACGCCCGCGGCGCCAATCGCCTGGCCGCCGTGGGGGTCCGCGCCGGCCAGGCGGCCATCGCCTCAGTGGAGCTCTCCACCGGCGAGGTGGAGTGCCTGTCCCTTGACCTGGCCAGCCTGGCCTCGGCGCTGGCGGCGCTGGCGCCTTCGGAGATCCTGGTCCCCGACCGCCTGTTCGCCGACGGCGCCGCGGCCGAAGCCCTGCGCAGCATCGGCGGCTTCGTTCAGCCCATGCCCCAGGCGCTGGCCGAGCCCTCGGCTTCGGAGGCCCGTCTGAAGCGGCTCTACGGGGTCGAGACCCTGGACGGCTTCGGAGCGCTCAGCGGGGCCGAGGTTTCGGCCCTGGGGCTGATCGCCGCCCATCTGGAGACCACCCAGGCCGGACGCCTGCCGGCCCTCTCACCCCCCCGTCGGATCGGCGAGCGCGAGGTCATGGCCATCGACCCCGCCACCCGTTCGAGCCTGGAAATCGAACGCAGCCTGTCGGGGGGCCGTGAGGGCAGCCTGCTCGGCGCTATCGACCGGACGGTGACGTCGCCGGGCGCCCGGCTGCTGGCCACCCGGCTGGCGCGGCCCCTGGTGGAGCCCGCCGCCATCGACGCCCGTCTGGATGCGGTCGCCTATTTCTGTGAGCGCCGCACCCTGCGCCAGGATCTGCGCGGTCAGCTGAAGTCCATGGGGGATATGGCGCGCGCCCTGTCACGCCTGGCGCTGGGTCGCGGCGGCCCCCGGGATCTGGGCTGCCTGCGGGACGGCCTGAGCGCCGGGGCGGCGATCACCGGCCTGTTCGCCACCCCCGCCCCCCTGGACCCTACCCCTCCGCCGCAGGTGGCTCAGGCCCTGACGGCCCTCGACCTTAGCCTCCAGACCGGCCTCTCAGATCTGCGTGACCTGCTGGCTGCGGGGCTCAGCGATGAGCTCCCGGCCCAGCCCCGGGATGGGGGCTTTGTGGCGTCCGGCGTGCGCCCCGAGCTCGATCAGGCCCGCGCCCTGCGCGATGACAGCCGCAAGGTGATCGCGGGTCTGGAGGCGCGCCTGGCCCGGGACAGCGGCGTCGCCCTGAAGGTCCGCCACAACGCCGTCCTCGGCTATTTCGTCGAGACCAGCGCCAAGGCCGGCGAACCCCTGATGAAGCCGCCGCTGAACGCCACCTTCATCCACCGCCAGACGCTGGCCAATCAGGTCCGCTTCACCACGGTCGAGCTGGCCGAGCTGGACGCCAGGATCGCCCAGGCGGCCGAGCGGGCCCTGGCCATGGAGGTGGCCGCCTTCGAGGCCTGGCGGGAAGCCGCCGCCCATGAGGCCCAGGTGATCCAGGCTGCGGCCTTCGCCGCCGCCGCCCTGGACGTGGCGGCGGGCCTCGCCGAATGGGCCGATGAGGCCGGCGCCACGCGGCCCGTGGTGGACCGCTCCTGCGCCTTCGAGGCGGTGGCCGCCCGCCACCCGGTGGTGGAGGCCGCCGTCCGGCGGGCCGGGGCGGCGTTTACCCCCAATGACTGCCGCCTGGACGGGACGGGCGTCGGGGGGGCGAGGCTGTCCATCGTCACCGGGCCCAATATGGCCGGCAAGTCCACATTCCTGCGGCAGAACGCCCTGCTCTGCGTGCTGGCCCAGGCCGGCTCCTTCGTGCCGGCCCAGGCCCTCAGGCTGGGCGTCGTGGACCGGCTGTTCAGCCGGGTCGGCGCCGGCGATGACCTGGCCCGGGGCCGGTCGACCTTCATGGCCGAGATGGTCGAGACCGCCGCCATTCTCACCCAGGCCACGGCCAGGTCCTTCGTCATCCTCGACGAGATCGGCCGGGGCACGGCCACCTATGACGGCCTGGCCATCGCCTGGGCCTGCGCCGAGGCCCTGCACGAGACCAACCGCTGCCGGACCCTGTTCGCCACCCACTATCACGAGCTGGCGGTGCTGGAGGATCGGCTGCCCCACGTGGCCAACCTCTCCATGCGGGCCAAGGAGTGGAAGGGCGACCTGATCTTCCTGCATGAGGCTGGGCCTGGCCCCGCCGACCGCTCCTACGGCGTCCAGGTGGCCAGGCTCGCCGGGGTGCCCGCACCCGTGGTCGCCCGCGCCCGCCAGGTGCTGGACCGGCTGGAGCGGGAAGCCGGCGCCCCGGCCCACCTGGAGGACCTGCCGCTGTTCGCCCTGGCCGTCGCCGAGCCCGACACACCGGGGCCAAGTGCGGTCGAGGAGTCCCTGCGGGCTCTGGACCTGGACGGCATGAGCCCAAGGGAAGCCATGGACGCCCTCTACCGGCTGAAGGGCCAGTTGCCGCCATGACCGTCCGTACTCTGATGATAGACATGGACGGCGTGGTGATCCGCCATCCGGAAGGCCTGCGCTGGGACCACAGCATCAAGGCTGATCTGGGTGTCGATCCTGCGAAATTTCAGAGCGCCTTCTTCGCCGCCCACTGGCCCGGCGTGATGGCTGGCCGGGCGGGTCTGCACGAGCGGCTCGCCCTGGCCTTGCCGGAATTCGCGGGCCACCTTCCTCATGCTGAGGTGCGGGCACAGCGAGCCTCGACGCACGCAGGGCCTGGCTTGCCCTGAGCCGGCGGCCCCTAAAGCATCGCCGGGATGACCCGGTCGGGCGGCCGGTGGCCGTCCATCCAGGTGCGGATATTGATGATCACCTTCTCGCCCATGTCGACGCGGCTCTCCACCGTGGCCGAGCTCATATGCGGCAGGAGCACCACATTGGGCAGCTTGAGCAGCTTGGGATTCACCGCCGGCTCGTGCTCGAACACGTCAAGTCCGGCGCCGGCGATCTCGCCCTTGGCCAGGATCTCGATGAGGGCGGTCTCGTCGACGATCTCCCCTCGGGCGGTGTTGATCAGGATGGCGTGGGGCTGCAGCAGCTTCAGCCGCCGGGCCGAGAGCAGGTGGAAGGTGGCCGGGGTATGGGGACAGTGGATGGAGATCAGGTCCATCCGGGCCAGCATCTGGTCCAGGCTGTCCCAATAGGTGGCGTCCAGCTCTTCTGCGATCCGCGGGCTGACCGGCTTGCGGTTATGATAATGGATCTGCAGGCCAAACGCCTTGGCCCGGCGGGCGACCGCCTGGCCGATCCGGCCCATGCCGACGATGCCCAGGCGCTTGCCGGTGACCCGGCGGCCCAGCATCCAGGTGGGCGACCAGCCGGTGAAGCCGCCCGACTGCACCACATTGGCGCCCTCGACGATCCTTCGGGTGACCACCATGATCAGGGCGAGCGTCATGTCGGCGGTGTCCTCGGTAAGGACGCCGGGAGTGTTGGTGACGCTGATGCTGCGGGCGGCGGCGGCGGCCACGTCAATGTGATCGACGCCGGCCCCGAAGGAGGCGATCAGCTTGAGCTGCGGGCCGGCCTGGGCGATGAGATCAGCATCGATTCGATCGGTTATGGTGGGCGCCAGCACATCGGCGCGCTTGACCGCGTCCAGAAGGGCGTCACGGCTCATCGGCTCATCCGAAAGGTTGAGCTCGGCGTCGAACAATTCTCTCATCCGGGTCTCCACCTGGTCGGGGAGCTTGCGGGTGACAATGACTTTGGGCTTACGGGCGACCATGACCGAGTCTGAGACGGAAGCCTTGCGGCGGGGCGCCTTGGGCGGGCGAGGCCCAACCTGTAGCAAACCGCCCTGGCAGGGCCAAGGCTTGCGGCAAGCCGACAAGGCTGACTCACCTCCCCGATGGTCGGCCCCGGGGATCGCCGTGGCGGTGACCGTCCTGGCGCTCGCCCTGGCCAGCCCCGCCGCCGCCCGGGACCCCGCCGACACCCCTTCCGGCTTTCCGGTGCCCCGCTACCTCGCCCTGAAGTTCGACAGGGTCAACGCCCGGGCCGGGCCGGGGGATGACCACCGGGTCCTCTGGGTCTACCGGGTCCGGGGCCTGCCGGTTCAGATCATCGCCGAAACCCGGGAATGGCGGCGAATCTGTGATCCTGAGGGCGGGGTGGCCTGGGTGCATCGGCGGGTCATCGACGGCAGGCGCACTGTCATGCCCCTGGGGCCCGACCCCATCGCCCTCCGCCGCCGGCCCCGGGCCGAGGCCGACATCACCGCCTATATCAACCCCCGCGCCATCGCGGCCCTGGACAAGTGCGACAGGGGCTGGTGCCGCCTCAGCCTTGAAGGCGTCCGCGGCTGGACACCCGAAACCGAAGTCTGGGGGGTCGCCGCCCCTATCCAATGTCGTTGAGCCCCGCCTTGGCCTCGTGCTAGGGCCAGACCCTGTACTTCAGTTATCGCCCGAATTGAAAAGGCGGCGCATGACCACTCACGAGCCCCAGAGCCGCTATGAGCTGGACGAACTGCTGGCCTGCGCCCGCGGCGAGATGTTCGGCCCCGGCAATGCCCAACTGCCCTCCCCGCCCATGCTGCTGTTTGACCGCATCACCGCGATCAACGACCACGGCGGCCCCCACGGCAAGGGCTATATCGAGGCCGAGTTCGACATCAATCCGGGCCTCTGGTTCTTTGACTGCCATTTCAAGAACGATCCGGTCATGCCGGGCAGCCTCGGCCTGGACGCCATGTGGCAGCTGGTCGGCTTCTATCTGGGCTGGATCGGCGGCAAGGGCCGGGGCCGGGCGCTCGGCTGCGGCGAGGTCAAGTTCGCCGGAGAAGTCACCCCAGACATCAAGATCGTCACCTACAGGGTCGAGATGAAGCGGGTCATCAACCGCCGCCTGGTCATGGGCATCGGCGACGCCGTGCTCGAAGCCGACGGCAACGTCATCTATACGGCGCAGGACCTCCGCGTCGGCCTCTATCAGCGCTAAACGCGCCAGGAACGGGAGCGAACATGCGCCGGGTCGCCATCACCGGAATCGGTATTGTCTCATCCATCGGCAAGTCCGCAGATGAGGTCCTAGACTCCCTGCGGACGGCCCGCTCAGGCATCACGGCGGCGCCGGAATATGCCGAGCTCGGCTTTCGCAGCCAGGTGCATGGGGACCCCGGTATCGACTGGGAGTCCCTGGTCGATCGCCGGGCCGCCCGGTTCCTGGCCCAGGGCACCGCATTTGGCCATATCGCCATGGAGCAGGCCATTGCCGATGCGGGCCTGCGCCCCGACGAGGTCAGTCACGAGAAGACCGGACTGATCATCGGCTCCGGCGGCCCCTCCACCAAGGTCATCATCGAGGCTGCCGAAACCGCCCGCGCCCGGGGTCCCAAGCGCATCGGCCCCTTCGCCGTGCCCAAGGCCATGAGCTCAGGCGCCTCGGCCACCCTGGCCACCTGGTTCAAGATCCGCGGCCTGAACTTCTCCATCTCCTCGGCCTGCGCCACCTCCACCCACTGCATCGGGTCGGCCTATGAGCAGATCCTGATGGACAAGCAGGACGTGGTGTTCGCCGGCGGGACCGAGGAGCTCGACTGGAGCCTGTCGGTGCTGTTCGACGCCATGGGCGCCATGAGCTCCAACTTCAACGACCGCCCCGCCACCGCCAGCCGGGCCTATGACGCGGCCCGGGACGGCTTCGTCATCGCCGGCGGCGCCGGCATCCTGGTGCTTGAGGAATGGGAACGGGCCAAGGCCCGGGGGGCCAGGATCTATGGCGAGATCATCGGCTACGCCGCCAATTCCGACGGCTTCGACATGGTCGCGCCGTCGGGCGAGGGCGCCGTGCGCTGCATGAGGCTGGCCATGGAGGGCCTGGGGGGGCGCAGGATCGACTATCTGAACCCCCATGGCACCTCCACCCCGGTGGGGGACGTGAAGGAAATGCAGGCGGTGCGCGACACCTTCGGGGCGGCCGCGCCCTTCATCTCGTCCACCAAGTCCCTCACCGGCCACAGCCTGGGGGCGGCCGGGGCGCAGGAGGCCATCTATTCGCTTTTGATGCTGAACAACGACTTCATGGCCAAGAGCGCCCACATTGAGACCCTCGACCCGGCCTTCGCCGACATGTCGATCCTGATGGATCGCCGCGACGGGGCCTTCGAGACGGTGATGTCCAACAGCTTCGGGTTTGGCGGCACCAATGGCTGCCTGGTGATGACCCGGGCCGACTAGGCCCGGCCAGGACCGACGATTCGACACAGGGGCGAGGAAGCCATGGCTGACGACTACAACATGCCCAAGGGCGAGCTGATGAAGGGCAAGAAGGGGGTGGTGACCGGGGTCGCCAACCATCAGTCCATCGCGTTCGGCATCGCCTCGCAACTGGCCGCCCAGGGCGCCGAGATGGCCCTCCTGCACCTGCCGGGGATGGAGCGGCGGGTTCAGCCCCTGGCCGACCAGCTGGGGGTCAAGACCCTGGCGCCCGTGGATGTCACCGATGATGCGGCCATGGACGCCGCCTTCAAGGTGGTCGCAGAGTCCCTCGGCGACATCGACTTCTTCGTCCACTCCATCGCCTTCGCCAACAAGGACGAGCTCAAGGGCTCCTTCGTCGACAACACCACCCGGGAAGGCTTCCTGCGGGCCATGGACATCTCGGTGTTCTCCTTCGTCGACTGCGCCCGGCGGGCCGCGGCCCTGATGCCCAACGGCGGCTCCATCGTCTGCATGACCTATCTGGGCGCAGAGCGGGCCATTCCCAACTACAACACCATGGGCGTGGCCAAGGCCGGTCTTGAGGCCGCCACCCGGTACGCCGCCCGGGACCTCGGTCCCAAGGGCATCCGCGTCAACGCCATTTCGGCGGGCGCCATGCGCACCCTCTCCCTGGCGGGGATTTCTGGCGGCCGGGGCATGCTCGCCCAGGGCCGCGCCATGTCGGCCATGAAGGAAGACACCGCCATGGAGGGCGTCGCCGGCGCCGCCCTGTGGCTGATGTCCGACCTTGGCCGCTCCACCACCGGGGAGGTGGTGCACGTGGACGCCGGCTTCCACATCATGGGCCTGGCCGAAGACGCCGAAGCCTAGGGACGCGGGGCCGGCGGTCTGCTCGACGCCCGGCGGATTTCCTCGGGCCACACTGGACGTGACCCGGTCCCGGCCCCCATATCGAGACATGGACAAGACCGATCCCGACGTGATCATCGCCGGCGCCGGCATGGCGGGCGCCACCCTGGCCCTGGCCCTGGCGCAGGGGGGGCTGAAGCCGCTGCTGGTGGACCCGGCCCCCTTTGACACCCAGCTGGAGCCGACCTTTGACGGTCGCGCCTCGGCCATTGCCTATGCCGCCTTCCGCCAGTGGCGGGCCCTGGGCCTGGCGGACGCCCTGGCGCCCCACGTGCAGCCGATCGCGCAGATTCTCGTCACCGACGGGCGCGCCCCTGGGGCTGCGACGCCCCTGGCCCCGCCCTTCCATCTGCGGTTTGATTCGGCCGAGATCGCCGATCGGTCCGACGGGGAGCCCCTGGGCTACCTGCTGGAGAACCGGCAGATCCGGTCGGGGCTGTCCAAGGCGGTCATCGCCGCCGGCATCCCCGTCCTGGCGCCGGCCAAGGTGGTCAGCGCGGCCTTTGAGACGCGGGGGGCGAGGCTCACCCTTGACGATGGCCGGGTCATCACCGCCCCCCTGGCGGTTGGCGCTGAGGGGCGCGGATCGGTGCTGCGCAAGGCCGCCGGCATCGGCGCCCTGGGCTGGGACTACCGCCAGACCGGCGTGGTGGCCACGGTGCGCCTGGACCGGCCCCACGAGGGCGTGGCCCACGAATACTTCCTGCCCAGCGGGCCGTTCGCCATCCTGCCCTTGACGGACAACCGGGCCAGTCTCGTCTGGACCGAAAGCACCGTCCGGGGCGCAGCCCTCCAGTCAGCCCGGCCCGAAGTGTTCCACGCGCACCTGATGCGGCGTTTCGGCGGCTTTCTGGGTCAGGCGCGGCTGGATGGACCGGTCTTCTCCTATCCCCTGTCCCTGCAGCTGGCCGAGCGCTTCACCGCCCCTCGCCTGGCTCTGCTGGGGGACGCCGCCCACGGAGTCCACCCCATCGCCGGCCAGGGGCTGAACCTCGGCCTCAAGGGGGCAGCGGCCCTGGCTGAGGTGCTGGTGGACGCCGCCCGGCTGGGAGAGGACCTGGGATCGGAGGTGGTGCTGGAGCGCTATGGTCAGTGGCGGCGGTTTGACACCGCCATGCTCAGCGCCGGCATGGACGGCTTCGTGCACCTGTTCTCCAACGACAATCCGGTGCTGCGCCTGGCCCGCGGGTTGGGAATGTCGGCGGTGAACCGTATCCCGTTCGCCCGCAAGATGTTCATGCAGCAGGCCGGCGGCGCCTTTGGCGACCTGCCCCGGCTGCTGCGCGGACAGGCGCTCTAGGAGCCCTTTCCGATCTGGTTGGGCCAGTCAGATCGGAAAAACGGGGCTCTAAGTCAGAAGCCCAGGCCACAGCGGAGTTGGGGCTGACCCGTTCTGGCGGACACCCTGAAGATGGATTGGGACGCGGTTCAATGAGTCGATGGCCTAACGTCCCAGGGCGTAGGGTCCGCCCCGGGCGATGGCCGCCTGATAGGCCGGCCGGGCATGCAGCCGGTCAAGCCAGGCCTCGGCATTGGGATATTTGGGCAGCAGGCCGAAGGCCCGGGCCACCTCGCCGACAAAACTCATCTGGATGTCGGCGCCGGTCAGAGCCTGTCCCATGAGATAGTCCCGCCCTGCCAGGGCCTGGTCGAGATAGGACATGTGGTTGTCGATCTCGCTGGCGATCCGCCCGTGCAGGGGGCCGCCGGCCTCCCCCAGGCGCATGACATACATCTGCAGCATCAGCGGCAGCATGGCCGAGCCCTCGGCATAGTGCAGCCACTGGAGATAGGTCTCGTAGTCCGCCCCGCCCATCTGCGGTTGCAGCCGGCCGGCCCCATGGCGGCGGATCAGATAGTCGATGATCGCCCCGGACTCGTGGACCGTCATCGCCCCGTCGGTGATCACCGGCGACTTGCCCAAGGGGTGGATGGCCCGCAGCTCATCGGGCGCCAGCCGGGTGGTCGCGTCACGGGCATAGGCCTTGATCTCATAGTCAGCCCCCAACTCCTCCAGAAGCCAGAGGATGCGCTGCGAGCGGGACTCATCGAGATGGTGAACAGTGATCATGGCGGCTCCCCGGTTTGGCCTGCATCGTATAGGGGTCCGGAGAGCACGTCGATCAACCGGGCGGAGCCTGATCCATGACCCCAGAACTTCCCCATGATCCGGTGGCGCGGCTGGTGGCGGCGGCGGAGGCCGCCGAAGCCTGTCTGGCCGAGGCCACGGCCGCCCTGTTCGCCCGCCTCGCCCCTGAGGGACGCCTGGACCGCGGCGCCCTGGACAGCGGGCAGCACGCCGCACACGGCCTGGCCTGGGCGGCGGCCTATGCCCAGACCCTGCGTCAGACCGCCGTCTGGGCCGGGGCGCTGGAGGCCACAGGGGAACTGAGTGAAGCCAGTCTGCGCCCCGCCCTGTTGCTGGCCCACGAGTATCTCAGCCAGTTGGCGGGGGGCCTGCCCATGAGTCAGGGGGAGATGGTCCGCCCGGCCGAACTGGGGTTTAGCCCTGATCGCCTGGCGCCGCTGATCTTCGACCTGGCGCCCCATGGGCGATCTCCGGCCCGGACCCGGATCGTCGCCCTGCTGGAGGCCGCCCGAGGCCAGGCGTCCCTGGAGGCCAGCGGACTGGACGAGACCCACCAGGCGATCTTCGAGCAGTTCAACGCCTTTTCCCGGGACAGGATCACGCCCTTCGCCCACGGCTGGCACCTGCGCGACGAGCTCATTCCCCTGTCCCTCATCGGGGAACTGGCCCAGCTGGGGGTGTTTGGCCTTACCCTGCCCGAGGCCCACGGGGGCGCGGGGCTCGGCAAGGTGGCCATGTGCGTGGTCTCCGAGGCCCTGTCCCGGGGCTATATCGGCGTCGGCTCCCTGGGCACCCGTTCAGAGATCGCCGCCGAGCTGATCCTGGCCCATGGGACCGAAGGGCAGAAGACCGAGCTGCTGCCGGCCATCGCCTCAGGCGCCATCCTGCCCACGGCGGTCTTCACGGAACCGGAGGCCGGATCCGACCTGGCCTCCCTGCGCACCCGGGCGGAGCTTCGGGGCGGCGCCTGGCGGGTCACCGGCGCCAAGACCTGGATCACCCATGCCGCCCGCGCCGACCTGATGACCCTGCTGGTGCGCACCGATCCCGCCAGCCGCGACCACCGGGGCCTGTCCATGTTGCTGGCCCGCAAGCCTCGGGGGACCGACCTCGATCCCTTCCCGGCTGCGGGCATGAGCGGCGGGGAGATCGCCGTGATCGGCTATCGGGGCATGAAGGAATATGTGATCGCCTTTGACGGGTTCGCCGTCCCTGAGGACGCCCTGCTGGGGGGCCGGGAAGGCCAGGGCTTTAGCCAGCTGATGGCGACCTTTGAGTCCGCCCGGATCCAGACCGCCGCCCGGGCGATCGGGGTCGCCCAGAACGCCCTGGACCTGGCCCTCGACTATGGCCTGGCCCGCCGGCAATTCGGCCAGCCCCTGACCAATTTCCCCCGGGTGACCGACAAGCTGGCCATGATGGCCGCCGAAATTCTCGGGGCCCGCCGGCTGGCCTGGTATTCGGCCCGGGCCAAGGACGCTGGCCGGCGCTGTGATCTGGAGGCGGGCATGGCCAAGCTGACGGCGGCCCGCATCGCCTGGGCCTGCGCCGACAACGCCGTTCAGATTCATGGGGGAACCGGCTTCGCCGTACAGCAGCCGGTCAGCCGCCTGCTGGCCGACGCCCGCATACTGAACATATTTGAGGGGGCCGGCGAGATCCAGGCCCAGGTGATTGCCCGCCGGCTCCTTGAGGGGGCCAACTGAGCCTCCAGAGCCTCAGGCGGCTGGCCGGAATCCCTGGGCGATCAGACTGATCTGGCGCTCCATGACGGCGCTCATCTGCTCGGGTCCAGCCTGTTCCCAGGCCGCCAGCCGGTAATTCCAGGCATATGCGGCCATCAGGGTGTCCACGATCAGGGAGATATCGGCCTCCTCGGCCACTTCACCGCGATGACGTCCGTCGGCGATACAGTCGAAGATCATGCCCCTCAGCCGGGGGTTGCGGCCGTAGGG
Organism: uncultured Caulobacteraceae bacterium; assembly: GCA_947085575.1. Classification (GTDB taxonomy): domain Bacteria; phylum Pseudomonadota; class Alphaproteobacteria; order Caulobacterales; family Caulobacteraceae; genus Phenylobacterium. The sequence continues at coordinate 27,481 of CAMTXB010000002.1, read as the reverse complement.
CACGGCGCCTGAGCCGGTTTGCCAGCTATAGGCGGCGGCGATATGGGCTAAAAACAGGGGCGTCCGCCGAGTCTCGAAGGCATAGTGCAGGGCGAAGATCGAGGACAGCCGGTCGACCACCGTCCCGCGCAGGTGCGGGGTGATGCGGTCCAGCTCGGCATATAGGTCCTCCAGCCGGTCCTGCATGACCTGACTGAGCACCTCAGCCTTTGAGGCGAAGCAGGTGAAGACGCTGCCGACCGCCACGCCGGCCTGGGTGGCGATTTCACGCACCGTGGTTTCTTCGTAGCCGACCGTCTCGAACAGGTCCCTGGCCGCCTCGATCACGCGCCGGCGGGTCGCCTCCTTCTGGGTCTGACGTTGATTCAACTCGCCCCCAAGCTCGCTCTGACGGCGCGTCCTGATCTGCTTCCTGTCTGCAGGAGACCCGTCATGGGCGCCCGTAGCAAGCCACTTTCCCCGGGGGAGATCATCATCTGCACCCTTGCTATCCCCGGCGCGCGCCTGACAGAATCACCCGGATCTGGTCGCGGGAGCGGGCTTGCAGCGCCTCCAGGCTCCAGCCCCCGAACACAGCGTGGGAATAGTTGGAGAGATAGCTGTCAAACAGCATCTGGCTGCGCAGCTTGACTTCACACTCCTGGGACAGTTCCCCCCGCTGAACGCCGAGCGCCATCTGTTCGGCGAACAGTTCGACCGTATCCTCCAAGGCGGGGATCTGGCGGAGGGAGGGGCCTGTGTCGCAGGACCAGGAAAGGCCCAGGGCGGCGCGAACAAGATGAATCTGTCCGCGAAAGAACCCGTAGCCGGCGACGAACGCCTTGAGCAGGGCCTCGTCCACGGTCCGCCCCTTGGCCGAAGCCTCGGTCATGGCCACGAGCACGGCGGCCATGTCCGAGACCACGATTTCGCGGAACAGCTCCGACTTGTCGGCGAAGTTGGCGAAGACGGCGCCCGTGGACATGCCCGCCGCCGCGGCAATGTCGCGGATGGTGGCGCCTTCATAGCCTTCTCGGCTGAACAGTTCCCGGGCGGCGGCGAGCACCCTGGCCCGGGTCTGCTGCTTGGCCATGGCGCGCCGGGTCGGCATGTGGACGCGGGTTTCGGTCTCGCCCTCCACCTCAGAGGCGTGCTTCATCTCTATTCAACTCCAGATTGCCGCGGTGGGGGAGACCAACGGCGAGGACGCCCCGATACGGCCCCCGGACAGCCCGGAGGGCCTGGGAGGGTCTGGGCGCAGAATCATTTCGTTCAAACGCATCCCCTCCAGGCCACCTCGCGCAGCACTTTCGACGAATACGTTCAGCTTTTGACCGAGAACTCCGGCGGGCGAGGGGATATCGGAAATGTGTCGCCCATGGGTCGCGACGGGTTGTCGCAGCCAAAATATGTTCAGTAACGATATGTTAAGCTGGAGCTTCACACTCCAGAGAGGGTCTTGTAATCAAGCTTGGTTCGTCGAGTTTGATCATTCAAATTCGCAATTGCGAGGCGCCATCAGTTTCGTGCATTTCGAGGCTGACGTCCTACATTTGCAGGACCACCCAAGCAATCCGATGATAGCCCATGACCCAGATCTTCGCCCTGTTGATCCCTGCGAGCCTGCTCGCCGTAACCCTGACCCTGGGCGTGGGGCTCTATGCCCTGTTTCGGGGCGGCGACTTTGGGCGGTCCTACTCCAATAAACTCATGCGGCTCAGGGTCGTACTCCAAGCTGCCGCTGTCGTTATCCTTGTGACGGCGGTCTGGTGGCGCAACACCTATGGCGGATGAATCGCCATGGTGGTCCTGAACCGCATCTATACCCGCACCGGCGACCAGGGGGCCACGCGCCTGGCCAATGGCCAGGAGGTGTCCAAGACCGATCTGCGCGTCGAGGCCTATGGGTCGGTGGACGAAACCAATGCCTGCCTGGGCCTGGCCCGACTGCACACGAAGGGGGATGAACTGCTGCATCCCCTGTTAGAGCGGATCCAGAACGACCTCTTCGACCTCGGGGCTGACCTGGCCAATCCGCCGGCGCCCGACGAGGACCCCGCCCGGGTCCTGCGGGTCACAGAGGACCAGGTGGCGCGTCTGGAGCAGGAGATCGACCAGATCAATGCAGATCTGGCCCCCTTGAATTCCTTCGTGCTGCCGGGGGGAACGCCGGCGGCTGCGGCCCTGCATCAGGCCCGCACGGTCTGTCGCCGGGCCGAGCGGGCGGCGGTCAGCCTGGCCCTGGCCGAGCCGGTGGCGGCGCCGGCCCTGAAGTATCTGAACCGCCTCTCTGATCTGCTGTTCGTGGCCGCCCGGCGGGCCAACGCCAATGGCGCCCTCGATGTGCTCTGGACCCCCGGCGCCACCCGCGGCTGACACCTCAGGGAGCCGGCGTGCGCTCGGCGGCTTCGGCGGCGGCGGCTTCGGCGGCCTGCTCAGCGGCCTTGCGTTCCAAGATGGTCCGACCGGTGATGTCGGAGATCAGCACCGGGCGCGCGCACACTCGGCCATCGGGATCCCACCAGTCGCCCTGGGCTTCGCAACGCTCGGCCGGCCATACCACATGGGCTTGATAGGCGAAGATTCCCACCAGGGAGAGGGCGAAGAGTCCGGCAAAAATGTACTTCAGGCGTTCAATGGTGCGGCCCATCGGGTAGCTCATGGTCGGTCATTTTCTCCGTGGCTGGGGTCGACATTGGCGCAGAATGCCCCATGTCCCTGTCTTGCAAACCGCGCGGGAAACGTTAAGCCCCGTGCGTCCCAATCTTACGCAATGCGAATTTGAGGCTTTCATGAAGGTGTTGGTCCCGGTCAAACGGGTGATCGATTACAACGTCAAGCCCCGGGTGAAATCTGACGAAACCGGCGTGGACCTCGCCAACGTCAAGATGTCCATGAACCCCTTCTGCGAGATCGCCGTCGAAGAGGCGGTGCGGCTGAGGGAAAAGGGCGCGGTGACCGAGGTCGTTGCGGTCTCGATCGGCCCGGCCCAGGCTCAGGAAACCCTGCGGACGGCGCTCGCCATGGGGGCCGACCGGGCCATCCTGATCCAGACCGACGCCGACCTTGAACCCCTGGCGGTCGCCAAGGTGCTGAAGGCGGTCATCGCCGAGGAGTCGCCGCAGGTGGTGATCATGGGCAAACAGGCCATCGACGGCGATAACAACGCCACCGGCCAGATGCTCTCGGCCCTGCTCGGCTGGCCCCAGGCGAGCTTCGCCTCCAAGCTGGAACTCACCAGCGACAAGGCGACCGTGACCCGTGAAGTGGACGGCGGCCTGCAGACCATCGAGGCGCCGCTGCCGCTGATCATCACCGCCGATCTGCGCCTGAACGAGCCGCGCTATGCGTCCCTGCCGAACATCATGAAGGCCAAGAAAAAAACCCTCGACATCAAGGACCTCGCGTCCCTGGGCGTGGACACCGCGCCCCGTCTGAAGGTGATCAAGGTCGTCGAGCCGCCCAAGCGCAGCGGCGGCATCAAGGTCGAAACCGCGGCCGATCTGGTCGCCAAACTCAAGACTGAAGCGGGGGTGCTCTAATGGCCGTTCTCGTCATCGCCGACCAGACCGGCGGCGCGCTCAGCGACAGCACGCATAAGACCGTGTCGGCCGCCCAGGCCGTCGGCGGGGATATCGACATCCTGGTGACCGGCAAGGACTGCAAGTCCGCCGCTGAAGCCGCCGCCAGGATCGACGGCGTGCGCAAGGTGCTGCTGGCCCAGAGCGACGATCTGGGCCACGGCCTGGCCGAAGCGGTCGAGGCCCTGGTCGTGCCGCTGATGTCAGGCTACGACGCCGTGCTGACCCCGGCCACCTCGCAGGGCAAGAACTTCTCCCCGCGCATCGCCGCCAAGCTCGACGTGTCGCACATCTCCGACGTGGTCGAGGTGGTGGACGCGTCCACCTTCGTGCGGCCGATCTATGCGGGCAACGCCCTGGAAACCGTCCAGTCGGCCGAGGCCAAGAAGGTCGTCACCGTGCGTCCCACCGCCTTCAAGGCCGCCGGCGAAGGTGGCTCGGCCGCCATCGAGGATATCGGCGCCGGCGCCGGCGCCGGCCGAACCAAGTTCGTCAGTGAGGAAATCGTCAAGTCCGAGCGTCCGGAACTGACGGGGGCCAAGATCGTTGTCTCCGGCGGTCGCGCCATGGGGTCGGCCGAGGAGTTCCAGCGGGTGATCGAGCCCCTGGCCGACCGCCTCGGCGCCGCCGTCGGCGCCAGCCGCGCGGCGGTGGACGCGGGCTACGCCCCCAACGACTACCAGGTCGGCCAGACCGGCAAGGTGGTGGCGCCTGACCTCTATATCGCCATCGGCATTTCCGGCGCCATCCAGCACCTGGCCGGCATGAAGGACTCCAAGGTCATCGTGGCGATCAACAAGGATGGTGACGCCCCGATCTTCCAGGTGGCCGACTTTGGCCTGGTGGCCGACTACCGGGCCGCCATTCCCGAACTGATGTCAGCCCTCGGCTGATCGGCCAGGGACTCCGGGCGACCGGGTTGAGACCGACGAGGCGGCGCCCCCGGCGCCGCCTCGTTTCGTTTGAAGTGAGGCTTTGGCGCCACAAGTCGCCTTCCCCTCACATTGCGCCGCAACATAAAGGCCTTGGCGGGGTCGGCATGGCCCATGTTAGAAAGCCGTCACAGACCAGAGGCGGCTTTGAAGGCCGTCCGCAGATTCGGGGCGAGTGGACATGGTTGAGATCAGAACGGTGGGCGTGATCGGCGCCGGCCAGATGGGCTCTGGTATCGCGCATGTCTGCGCCCTCGGGGGCTATGACGTGCTGCTGCATGATATCAGCCCCGAGCGGATCGAGGCCGGCCTGGCCCAGATCGACCAGGCCATGGCGCGCCAGGTGTCCCGTGGCCTCATTGACGCCAGCGCGAAGGCCGCCGCCCTGGCCCGGATCAGGCCGGCGGCGGAGCTGCAGGCGGTGGGGGGATCGGACCTGGCCATTGAGGCAGCCACAGAGAACGAGGAGGTCAAGAAGTCGATCTTCCGCGCTCTGTCGCCCTATCTCGGGGCCAACACCCTGCTGGCCTCCAACACCTCGTCCATCTCGATCACACGCCTGGCCTCGGCCACCGATCGGCCCGAACGGTTCATCGGCCTGCACTTCATGAACCCAGTGCCGCGCATGAACCTGGTCGAGATCATCCGCGGGATCGCCACCGATGCGGTGACCTATGAGGCGGCGGTGAATTTCACCCGCTCCCTGGGCAAGACCACCGCCAATGCGGAAGACTTCCCGGCCTTCATCGTCAACCGGGTCCTGGTGCCGATGATCAATGAGGCGATCTACACCCTCTATGAGGGGGTGGGCACGGTGGAGGCCATCGACACGGCCATGAGGCTCGGCGCCAACCATCCCATGGGCCCCCTGGAACTCGGGGACTTCATTGGTCTCGACACGGTCCTGTCGATCATGAACGTCCTCCATGACGGCCTGGCCGACTCCAAGTACCGCCCCTGTCCGCTGCTGGTGAAATATGTCGAGGCCGGCTGGCTGGGCCGCAAGGCCGGGCGCGGCTTCTACGACTATCGCGGCGAGAACCCCGTGCCCACCCGCTGACGGCAAGGCCGGCCTGCGGCCAAGACCGGACCCCTGCGGCTGATCGGCGGCCAATCGGTTAATCTGTTCGACTTGCGCCCCCAGCCTGCCTGATACTGGGAGCGATTCGAACAGGCGGGTTCATGCGAAGGCTGACGCTTGCGCTGCTCTGCGGCGCCTATCTCTGTCTGGCGCTGATCATCGCCCTTTCCCTCTGGCGGAACGGCGGCGGCTGGGGCGCGGGCGCAGCCGCCCTGGTGGGCGGCCTGGGCCTGGCCTTCGCCTTCCATGGCCTTATTGAGCACGCCCTGACAGCGGCCGGGCTGCGGGGGGAAATCGCCGCCCTGCGCGACGCCCATCGCATTCTCCTGGACCAGGTGGAAAAGGTCGACGCCCGCCTGTCCCAGGTGGTCGAGACCGTCACCGACGACGCCCTGCGCCGATCAGAGGCGCTGTCAGACGAGGTCCACATGCTGGAGGACCTGGTTCAGCGCATGGGCCAGCGGCTGGAGGAGCGGGTCTCAGCGCCCCCCATCCATGCCAGGCCCGGCCATGACCCCCGCCGGGAGGCCGCCCTGCTGGAAACCGTCCGCGGCGCCCTGGCCGACAATCGGGTGGACCTGTACCTGCAGCCGGTGGTCGCCCTGCCCCAGCGCAAAACCATCTTCTATGAAAGCTTCTCGCGCCTGCGCGACGACAGCGGCCGCGTCCTCATGCCCGCCGAATATATCAGCGTGGCCGAGGCCGAGGGGCTGATGACGGCCATCGACAACCTGCTCCTGTTCCGATGCGTGCAGATCGTGCGGCGACTGGCCAAGCAGGACCGCAAGGTCGGCATCTTCTGCAATGTCGCCCCCACCAGCCTCGGGGACGAGACCTTCTTTCCGCAGTTCCTGGACATGCTGGCGGCCAATCGGGATCTGGCCGGCGCCTTGATCTTCGAACTGGGTCAGGGCGCCTTTGAGGCCCGCGGCTCGGTGGAGGCCCGCAACATGGCCAAGCTGGCCGATCTGGGCTTCCGCTTCTCCCTGGACAAGGTCACCGACCTGGATTTCGACCTCCAGGACCTGGCCCGGTCGGACGTGAAGTTCGTTCGGGTGGGCGCCCAGATGCTGCTGGACGAAATGATCGAGCTCGACGGCCGTCTGGTGCTGAAATCCCTGCCCGACCTCGCCGCCGAGGACTTCTGCCAGCTCACCCGTCGCTATGGCGTCGAGGTCATCGTCGAGAAGGTGGAGAGCGAACGCCAGATCGTCGACCTGCTGGAACTGGAGGTGGGCTATGGCCAGGGCCACCTGTTCGGCGAGCCGCGCCCGATCCGCGAAGCCGTCCTGGCCGAGGCAGATCCGCCGGCGGATTTCCTGCGCCAGAATCTGCGCCGCCGGGCCGGCGGCCGCAGCTGAGCCCCCTCCTGCGGGCCATCTGAGTGGAATGCTTCCGTCGGAGCCCGCGACCCGGTCCGATCACAGGCCGATTGACCCTGGACGCCGGGACCTTTACCGCCGCAGGCCATGACCAAGCCGCAGACGCCCCAGGGCCTGTCCGACCTCATCACCCATTATGACGTGCTGCTGAGTGACGTCTGGGGCGTGATCCACAATGGCCGCGAGAGCTTCCCGGAGGCCTGCGGCGCCCTTGCCCGCTGGCGGGCGGAGCGGGGGCCGGTGATCCTGATCTCCAACGCCCCGCGCCCCTCGGCCGATGTGGTGTCCCAGCTGGACGCCCTGGGCGTGCCCCGGGACTCCTGGTCGGCCTTTGTGACCTCCGGTGACGCCACCCGGCTCCTGCTGGCCGAGCGGGCGCCCGGCCCGGCCTGGCGGCTGGGTCCGGAGCGCGACGGACCGCTCTATGAGGGTCTGGGTCTGACGTTCGACAGCCTCGACCGGGCCGCCTTCATCGCCTGCACGGGACCCATCGACGACGAGACCGAAGGGCCTGCGGACTATCAGGCGCGCTTGGCTGGCGCCGCGGCCCGCGGGCTGGAAATGGTCTGCGCCAATCCCGACATCGTCGTCCAGCGGGGGGACCGGCTGATCTATTGCGGCGGCGCCCTCGCCCAGCTGTACGAGACCCTCGGAGGCAAGGTGGTCATGGCCGGCAAGCCGCACAGCCCGATCTATGACCTCTGCGTCGCCGAGGCCGAGCGCCTCACAGGCGGACCGCTGGACCGCGCCCGCCTCCTGTGCATCGGCGACGGGGTCGCCACCGACGTCAAGGGCGCCAATGCACAGAACCTCGATGTGATGTTTGTCGCCGGCGGCATCCACGGGGCCGAGACCATCACCGAAATGGGTCTCGACGCCGGCGCCGTGGAAGCCCTGCTCCGGCAGGAGGGCGCAGAGGCCCGTTGGGCCATGGCGAGCCTGTCCTGGTAGGCGCCTTCGCTTTGTGGCGGGCCGGGTCTATTCAGGGACAGATTGGGGAGCGTTTTCTTGCCGGGACTATTTTTTGAAGACCTTCGCCTGGACCAGAGCGCGCAGATCGCCCGCACCGTGAGCGCCGCCGATGTGGCGGCCTTCGCGGCGGTCTCTGGCGACGACAATCCCCTGCACCTGGATGAGGCCTATGCGCAGACCACGCCCTTCAAGCGCCGCATCGCCCACGGCATGCTGACCGGCGCCTATATCTCGGCGGTGCTGGGCTCGCGCCTGCCAGGCCCGGGCGCGGTCTATGTGTCCCAGTCCCTGCGGTTTCGCCGGCCGGTGGGTCTGGGGGATGAGGTGACCACCACGGTCACCGTGCGCGACCTGGATGCCCGCAGGGGCCATGCCACCTTCACCACCGTCTGCACCGTGGCCGGCAAGACCGTGGCCGAGGGCGAGGCCGTGGTCCTCGTGCCCAAGCGCGGGGCCTGAGCCATGCGAGTCATCAAGGGATGGAAGGGTCTGATGGCCCGCGACCGCGGCGCCGCCGTCGCGCTTGGCAATTTCGACGGGGTGCATCGGGGCCACCAGAAGGTGATCGCCCTGGCCGCCCAGGCCGCCCAGGCACACGGCGCCCCCCTTGGGGTCATCAGCTTCGATCCGCATCCCCGGCAGATCTTTGCCCCCGAAGCGCCGGCATTTCGCCTCATGCGGCCTGGCCAGCAGGCCCGGGCGCTGGAGGGTCTGGGGGTGGACCTGTTCTACGTTCTGCCCTTCGATCAGGAGATGGCGGGCCTCACCGACCGCGATTTCGTCCAGAAGGTCCTGCATGAGGGCCTGGGTGTAAGCCATGTGGCCGTGGGCTTTGACATCTCCTTCGGCAAGGGCCGGACCGGGAGTCCGGCGACCATGAAGGACTATGGGGAGGCGTTCGGTTTCGGCGTCTCCGTGGCCGCCGCCGTGGCCGATGACAGCGGCGAGAAATACTCCTCCACCGCCGTGCGCGACGCCCTGCGGGCTGGTCAGCCCGAAGCCGCCGCCGCCATCCTTGGCCGCCCCTTCGCCATTGAGGGCGTGGTGCAGCGGGGCCGGCAGCTGGGCCGGGAGCTCGGCTTCCCCACGGCCAATGTGCAGGTCGACGACTATGTCCAGCCGCGCTTTGGGGTCTATGCCACCCGCACCCGCCTGCCCGATGGCCGCCAGGCGCCCGGCGTGGCCAATATCGGCGTCAATCCTACGGTCGGCGAGGTCGCCCCGGTGCTGGAGGTCTGGCTGTTCGACTTCGATGAGGACCTCTATGACCAGACCATCGAGACCGACCTGATCACCTTTCTGAGGCCGGAACAGAAGTTCACCACCCTGGAGGCCATGGTCGAACAGGTCATGCGCGACGCCGGTCAGGCCCGCCAGATCCTGATGCCGGACTTCTGAGGCCGCCTAAAGGGCTCGCTCACGCCGTTCCGGTCTGCTAGGACGCCCCCATGACGAGGGGCCGCGGATCTCTGCGAATTATGCGCCCGGCGTGACGCCGCCGGAGCCTGTCATCCAGCGCGCGCCGGGACCTGTTCTGCTCCCCTCCGCCTCCGACTTGGACGAAAATTCCCATGGCCGACGACGCTGAAAAGCGCACCGCTTCCCCCGAACAGGCAGGGCGCGACTACCGCGAGACCGTCTTCCTGCCCCAGACCGACTTCCCCATGCGCGCCGGCCTGCCGCAGAAGGAGCCCCAGATCCTGGCCAGGTGGGACGAGATCGGCCTCTATCACGCCGCCCGCAAGGCGCGGCAGGCCGCGGGCGCGCCCCTGTTCGTGCTGCATGACGGCCCGCCCTTCGCCAATGGCGCCATCCATATCGGTCATGCCCTGCAGAAGACCCTGAAGGACTTCGTGGTCCGGTCCCGTTTCGCCCTGGGCTATGATGTGGACTTCGTGCCGGGCTGGGACTGTCACGGCCTGCCCATCGAGTGGAAGATCGAGGAGGAGCTGCGCGGCCAGGGCCGCCGCAAGGACGAGGTCTCCAAGGCCGAGTTCCGCGAGAAGTGCCGCGCCTATGCCGGCCAGTGGATCGATGTCCAGCGGGACGGCTTCAAGCACCTGGGGGTGCTGGCTGACTGGGAAAACCGCTACGCCACCATGGACTTCGGCAGCGAGGCGGCCATCGTCGCGGAGTTCCACAAGTTCATGACCTCGGGCCAGCTCTATCGCGGCTCAAAGCCGGTGATGTGGAGCCCGGTGGAACGCACCGCGCTGGCCGACGCCGAGGTCGAGTATCACGATCATGTCTCCCCCACCGTCTGGGTGAGGTTCAAGGTCACCCAGGGCTCGGACGCTGCCCTCGGCGCCAGCGTGGTGATCTGGACCACGACCCCCTGGACCATCCCGGCCAACCGGGCCATCGCCTATCATGAGGCCATCGCCTATGGCGCCTATCAGGTGGAGGCGATGGAGACCGACCTGGCGTTCGAACCCTGGGCCAAGGCCGGGGACCGGCTGATCGTCGCCGACAGGCTGGCCGAGGAGGTCTTCAAGGCCGCCAAGATCGCCCGGTGGCGGCGCGTGGAGACCATAGACTGTCAGGGCATGGTCTGCGCCCATCCGCTGGCGACCCTGGACAGCCACTACGGCTTCTCCGTCCCCCTGCTGGCCGGCGATCATGTGACCGACGAGGCCGGCACGGGCTTCGTGCACACCGCGCCGGGCCACGGGGCCGACGACTATGTGGTCTGGCTGGCCCACGGCCATCGGGAGATCCCCGACACGGTGGACGCCGACGGCGCCTACTATCCCCATGTGCCCCTGTTCGGCGGCCTCAAGGTCCTGGAGACCGAGGGCAAGAAGGCCGGCAAGTTCGGCCCCGCCAATTCGGCAGTGATCGAGAAACTCATCGAGGCCGGCGGCCTGCTGGCCCGGGGGCGACTGGAGCACTCCTATCCGCATTCCTGGCGCTCCAAGGCGCCGGTGATCTTCCGCAACACCCCCCAGTGGTTCATCCGCATGGACAGGCCCCTGGACACCCCGCAGCATGGGGGACGCACCCTGCGGGAGACCGCCCTGGAGGCTATCGAGGCCACCGCCTTCTATCCGGAGGCCGGTCGCAACCGCATCCGCACCATGGTCGAGAGCCGGCCGGACTGGCTGATCAGCCGCCAGCGCGCCTGGGGGGCGCCGCTCGCCATGTTCGTCGACAGGGAGACCGGCCAGCCCCTGCATGACGATGAGGTCAATGCCCGGATCATCGCGGCCATCGCCGCCGAGGGCGCCGACGCCTGGTTCACCCGGCCTGACACCGAGTTTCTCGGGTCCCACGATCCCGAGCGCTATGAGAAGGTCGAGGACATCCTCGATGTCTGGTTCGATTCCGGCTCGACCCACGCCTTCACCCTGGAAGGCCGGGACAACACCCGCTGGCCCGCCGACCTCTATCTGGAAGGCTCCGACCAGCACCGCGGCTGGTTCCAGTCCTCCCTCCTGGAGAGCGCCGGCACCCGGGGCCGCGCGCCCTATAACGGCGTCCTGACCCATGGCTTCACCATGGATGAGAACGGCGAGAAGATGTCCAAGTCCAAGGGCAACACCGTCGATCCGAACCAGGTGATCAAGGAGTCCGGGGCCGAGATCATCCGCCTGTGGGCGGCCATGGTGGACTATTGCGACGACCAGCGCATCGGCAAGACGATCCTGGCCACCACCGCCGACGCCTATCGCAAGCTGCGCAACACTCTGCGCTATCTGCTCGGCGCCCTGGCTGGCTATGGCGAGGCCGAGGCCGTGCCCCTGGAGGACATGCCGCCCCTGGAGCGCTATGTCCTGCATCGCCTGTGGGAGCTGGATGGGGAGGTGCGCGGCGCCTATGAGCGCTTCGCCTTCCAGGACGTGATCCGGCCGCTGATCGCCTTCTGCCAGGAAGACCTCTCGGCCCTGTTCTTCGATGTGCGCCGGGACGCCCTCTATTGCGATCTGCCCGCATCCCTGCGCCGCCGGGCCGCCCGGACCGTGATGCATGCGGCCTTCGAGCGCCTGACGGTCTGGCTGGCCCCCCTGGCGCCCTTCACCACCGAGGAGGCCTGGACGACGCGCTACCCGGACGCCGGCTCCAACGCCCTGCGGGTCTTCCCCGACACCCCCGCCAGCTGGGCCAATCCCGAGGAAGCCGACCGCTGGTCCAAGGTCCAGGCGGTCACCGCCGTGGTCACCGGCGCCCTGGAGGTGGAGCGCCGGGAGAAGCGTCTGGGGGCGGCCCTGGAGGCCGCGCCGGTGGTCCATGTCAGCGACCCGTCCCTGCTGGCGGCCTTCACGGATCTGGACGCCGCCGAGGTGTTCCGCACCAGCCAGGCGACCCTGGTGGCCGGCGAGGGTCCCGCTGGCGCATTCCGCCTGGCCGGAAGCCCGGCCGTTGCGGTGGAGCCCCTGCTGGCCCAGGGGCGCAAGTGCGCCCGCTCCTGGCGCATTCTGCTCGAGGTGGGGCAAGATCCCCGCTACGGTGATCTCTCCCTGCGCGACGCCGAGGCCGTAGCGGCCTGGGACGCCGCCCATAGCGCGACGTGAGGCGGCCGCCGATGAGCCTGTCGAGCCTGATCAATCGCCATGGCTGGACCGCCTATGGCCTGGCCCTGGGCGTGATCGTCCTGGACCAGCTGTCCAAGCACTGGATCCTGTTCATCTACGACCTGCCGGCCCGGATCAGCGAACAGGTCGCAGGCCCGTTCTTCCTGACCATGGTCTGGAACCGGGGGATCAGTTTCGGCCTGCTGCGGGCCGATCACGACCTCGGCCGCTGGCTGCTGGTGGCGTTTTCCGTCCTGGTGGCCATCGCCCTTTCGGTCTGGGCCAGACGCGCCGACCGCGCCCTGATGGCCCTGGCCCTGGGCCTGGTCATTGGCGGCGCCATCGGCAATGCCATAGACCGGGCCAGGTTTGGCGCCGTGGCGGACTTTTTCGACTTCTCCCGGCTCTATTTTCCTTGGGTGTTCAACATCGCCGACGCCGCCATCTCGGTGGGGGTGGTTCTGCTGCTGATCGACGGGTTCCGGCGCGACGCCAAGACCTAAGGACGTTGGCGCCGGGCCCCTGTTTGCGCTAAGGCAATGGACTTTCCGGCCGGGGGCGGCCTTTGGGAGCGTTATGTCATGACCCTCAACCGCGTGATCCTCGCCGGCGCCCTGGTTGCGTCCGTCGGTCTGGCCGGCTGCAGCTCTACCCGCCAGGCGCTCGGCATGACCAAGGTGACCCCCGATGAATTCCGGGTGGTGACCAAGGCCCCCCTGGTGGTGCCGCCGGACTATTCCCTGCGTCCGCCAGCCCCCGGTGAGCCCCAGCCCCAGGAACTGCGCCCCGAAAGCGCCGCCCGCGCCGCCCTGCTGCGGGAGCGGGAGGCCCTCAACCGCAGCGCCGGCGAACAGCAGCTGGTGGCCAAGGCCGGCCTGGCCGGCGCCGATCCCCTGATCCGCTATGTGGTCGATGACGAGTTCGGCGACATCGCCCATAAGGACAAGGGCTTTGCGGACCGGATCATGTTCTGGCGCGGCGGTTCGGCCCCCGCCCAGCCCGCCGGCCCTGACCTCTCCGGACCGATCGACGCCGAGGCCGAACAGGCGCGGATCAATGGCATCACCGGCGGCGGCAATGTGGTCATCCGCCGGGAAGCCGGCAGCCGCATCAAGCTGCCCGGACTCTGAGGCAGAACCCTAGTTCTCTGCCGGGGTGCGGATCTCGTAGCCCAGGGCGCCCAGCCGATCGAGCACGCCCCCCTGCGCCAGCAGGGGGCGAAGCTGCACCACCGCCACACTGTGGCCCGGCCGCTTGAGGGCGGCCACGATGGACGCCGTCTGGTCCGCCTTCAGACGGGCGTCCAGGTCCGCCGCCCCCGGCGCCGCAGCCATGCACCGCTCATAGCTGCGTTCGCCCCCCAGGGCCTCGCGCACCCGCCCCCAGGCCCAGGCCCGGGCGGCGGCCTCCGCTGAGCCGGGACCGGCCTCCACCGCCGCCAGAGCCTCCAGGACACAGGCCGTCTGCGCCTCGGCCGGCGTCCGGACCACGGCGGCCAGCAGCGGGGCGGCGTCATAGGTCCTGGCCTCGACCCGAATCCCCCTGGCCGCCGCCATCCGGCCGATGGTCTTGGCTGGATCAGCCGCCGTCAGGCGGGCGGCGTCCCGGTAGTCGCTGATCAGCAGCAGGGCTGCGGCCATGCCGTTGCGCGTCCCATAGCGGTCGGCGGGCTGGCCGGCCCGGGTGCGCGCGGCGACGAAGCGCGCCCTCAAGGGCGCCTGCAAGGTCGCCTCATAGGGCGTTCCGGCCCGCAGCCTCAGCAGGCTGACCAGGGCGCCCGGGGCGGTGAGCAGATTCACGCCGGCGCTGTTGAAGGGCAGGATGACAAGGTTGGCCCCCTCCAGCCGCCGCTCCAGGGTGCTCGGATCCCAGCCCGACCCCTTGGGGATGACCGAGGGCACGCCCATCACATAGACGGTGGAGTCTGCGTCCGAGACCCGCCACCAGGCCGGGCCGATCTCCCGGGCTGTGACCACCAGTTCCTCCACCAGCACCGCATCCGGGTCCTGCGGCAGGGTGGGCGGAGCCTGGGAGGCCGCCGACAGGGGCGTGGCCAGGAGCAGCAGTCCGCAGAGGAGAGCGGTCAGGCGCGTCATCTCATTCGATCTCAGTCATTGGTCTGATCCTTTGTAGCCGCCCCCCTGATTGAGGGCGTCGAACCACTTCGGGCCTCAAGGCCGCCCGCGCAGCCTGAATCGTCCTATAGTGCCCTTAGGACCCAGGCTCGAACATGCGCATCCATCGCCTTCCCCCCGAAACCGTCAACCGCATCGCCGCCGGCGAGGTGGTCGAGCGGCCGGCCAGCGCCATCAAGGAGCTGGTGGAAAACGCCCTGGACGCCGGGGCGCGGCAGATCGAGGTGCAGGTGGAGGGCGGCGGGCTCTCCCGCATCCTGGTGGCCGATGACGGCTTTGGCCTGTCGCCGGAGGACCTGCTGCTGGCGGTGGAGCGCCACGCCACCTCCAAGCTGCTGCCGGACGACGCCGGCGACTATGATCTGCTGCGCATCGCTACCCTGGGCTTCCGGGGGGAGGCCCTGCCCTCGATCGGGTCGGTGGCCAGGCTCTCCATCACCAGCCGGGCCAGGGGCGCGGCTGACGCCTTTGCCCTGCGCGTCGATGGCGGGGCGATGGGCCAGGTGTCGCCCGCCGCCTTCCCCGGCCCGCACGGGGCGCGGGTGGAGGTGCGCGACCTGTTCTACGCCACACCCGCCCGGCTGAAGTTCATGAAGTCCGAGCGGGCCGAGGCCATGGCTGTCGCCGAGGAGATCAAGCGCCAGGCCATGGCCCATGAGTCGGTCAGCTTCAGCCTGGAGATCGACGGGCGGAGGGTCCTGCGCCTGCCGGCCGAGCCGGCCGGGGATATGGGGCGGCTGGCGCGGCTATCGGCCATCATGGGCCGGGAATTTTCCGACAACGCGCTCCTGATCGACCATGTCCGCGAGGGCGTGCGCCTGTCGGGCTATGCCGGCCTGCCGACGCTCAACCGGGGCAATGGCGCCCACCAGTACCTGTTCGTCAATGGTCGGCCCGTCCGAGACAGGCTGCTGCAGGGCGCCCTGCGCGGCGCCTATGCCGACTTTCTGGCGAGGGACCGCCATCCCCTGACCGCCCTGTTCCTGGAGCTTGATCCCGCCCTGGTGGACGTGAACGTCCATCCGGCCAAGGCTGAGGTGCGGTTCCGCGATCCCGCCCTGGTGCGGGGCCTGATGGTCGGCGGCCTGCGCCACGCCCTGGCCGGCGCCGGGCACCGGGCCTCCACCACGGTGGCCGCGGACGCCGTGCAGGGCCTGCGACCTGGCATGGCGCCGGCCTATCGCCCCGGGCCCGCCGCCCAGGGCTTTTCCAGCTGGACCGGCGGCGGCTGGGGACAGGCGCTCGCCCAGGCGATCCCGGGCCTCGGTGAAACCTCGGCCCGCCATGAACCCGTCTATGACGCGGCCGGTCATGGCGCCTCTGGGTTCGCCGAGGGGGACTTTGCGCCCGCCCCGGCGCCGGACCTGGTGGACTATCCCCTGGGCGCGGCCCGGGCCCAGGTGCACGAGACCTATATCGTCGCCCAGACCCGGGACGGGGTAGTCATCGTCGACCAGCACGCCGCCCACGAGCGGCTGGTCTATGAAAGGATGAAGGCCGAGATGGCCGCGGGCGCCGTCGCCCGCCAGGTTCTGCTGATCCCCGAGGTGGTGGAGCTGGACCCTGCCGAGGCCGAGCGGGTGGTGGCCCGCGCCGACGAGCTGGCGGCGCTCGGCCTCGTCATCGAGCCGTTCGGACCCGGCGCAGTCCTCGTGCGGGAAACCCCGGCCCTGCTGGGCGCCGCCGACGCCGCTGGCCTGGTGCGCGATGTCGCCGATGACCTGGCCGATACCGATCAGGCCCTGGCTCTGAGAGAACGGCTGGCCGAGGTCTGCTCGACCATGGCCTGCCACGGTTCGGTCCGGGCCGGGCGGCGGCTGACGGGCGCGGAAATGAACGCCCTGCTCCGCCAGATGGAGGCCACACCCCATTCGGGCCAGTGCAACCACGGCCGTCCAACCTATGTGGAACTGAAGCTCGCCGACATCGAGCGCCTGTTCGGCCGGCGCTGATCAGGCCACATCGCGGAGTGGAGCATCGGCGGCGCGCAAAAGGCGGACCATGGCCTCCATCAGTCGCTCAGGCTTGATCGGCTTTTCGACCACAGCATCCATGCCCTCGGCCAGATAGGCGGCGGCGTCCCAGGGGTCGGCATTGGCCGTCAGGGCGATGATCGGCAGGCCGGCGCTGGGACCGCCGCTGGCGCGAATCTGGCGGGTGGCGGCGACGCCGTCCAGCCTCGGCATCTTGATGTCCATCAAGATCAGGTCGAATCCCCCCTGAGCGGCAGCCTCGACGGCGGCCTGGCCGTCTTCAACCGTATGGACCTGGGCGCCGAACATCTCGCACAGGGTCGAGGCCACAAGGCGGTTGGTCGCATTGTCGTCGGCGATCAGGACACGAACATTCTGACCCATCGCAGAGAGCTCCGTCACACTGGCGGGCGGTGTGCTCTCACCGGGCGGAACCGCATAGAGGGGGATGCGAAAGCTGAAGGTCGTTCCTGGCCCGTCATTCAGACGGGCCTCGATCTGTCCGCCCATCTGCTCGACCAGTTGGCGACAGATGGACAGGCCAAGACCCGCTCCGCCCTCCCTGAGCCCAGCCTCGGTCTGGCTGAAGGGTTGGAAAATCTGCGAGAGCTGATCGGCCGGAACCCCTGAACCCGTGTCCCGAACCCATCCCTCCACCTCAAGCAGGATGTCGTCACGGACGCTGGTCAAGATCACCTCGACTCCGCCACTCTGGGTGAACTTCAAGGCGTTGCTGATCAGATTGTTGAGCACCTGCTTGATCCGGACCGCGTCCCCCAAGCCCCACTGATCGTGGTCGCCCCTATAGGAGAAGGCCAGGGTCAGGCCCCTGTTTTCGGCGCCAACAGCCCATAGCGACGCCACATCGTCCAGCAGGCCAGCCAGATGAAAGGGCTCTTCGCTCAGGTCCAGCCGCCCGGCCTCGGCGCGGGACAGGTCCAGGACGTCGGTCAGCAGCCGCAGCAGCGTATGGCCGGACTCCTGGATGGTGTGGACATAGGGGGCGAGTTCGGGCTGGGCGAGCTTGCGCTCGAGAATGTCGGCAATGGCCAGCACCCCGTTCAGCGGCGTGCGAATCTCGTGGCTCATGACCGCCAGGAACTGGGACTTGGCCCTCAGTGACGCCTGGGCCTGGGCCTCGGCCCGGCCCAGGGTGTCGGCGATCACCGTCATCTCCTGAGCGTGGCGGCGACTGGCCTCGCTGGTGGCCTGCAGCAGCGACAGGGCGCTGCCGACGCCGGCATATCGCCCGCCACAGGTGACGATGAAGCCCTGCAGCAGCTCAGAGGCCCGATCAGCCAGCGCCTGGCCGCAAAAGTCGGCGACGGTGACATCGCCCTCCACCACCAGGGGACTGCGATTCATCAGCAGGGAAATCGGGCGAAGAGCATAGAGGGCCCGGCCATATTGCGCGGCCATGGCCACGAAGAAGGCGTTGCGCTCTACTATCCCGATCGGCCGCCCCTCCTCATCGACAACGGCCAGGGCGAGAACATCCGGCCCAGCCTGGAAGTGCTCATAGACCCGCTCGCCCTGAGTGTCAGGCCAGATCGGCGAAACCGGATCCGCTAGATCAAGGAGGGTGGCCAGCATTTGGATCAGATTCCAGGCGGATGATGCCCCGGAGATTGCCCTGCAACCCTAAATGGACCGTGAAGCCGGAAGACCAGGAACCATCTGAGAAAATTCATAAAATTGTCGCATTAACGGTCCCCGATCACGGTCCGCGTTGAGAGCATCTTGCCGCCTGCCTTGATCCTGATAGGCTTGAGACCTCTGGAAGAGGGTTCCATGTCACCCGTTGTGATGAGCCGCCGAGCCTGAACCATCGGGGCGGACGTGATGAACGTCCAGCCGGGTTTCAGGCGCACATCCCACCCTCCGCGCCGCCTCAGCGCGCGGAGGGTCCGGCTATGCCTGACCTTCGGACGACCTTCCTTGAACATTCCCAAACCGCAGCAAAGGACGCTGCACGCCCTCGCCCAGGGGGCCGTTCTTCGCCCGGTCCGCGACGAGCGCGGCCATATCATCGACATCGACTGCATCACCGGAGAGGGCTGGCGCCTTACGGACTGCGATCTGGCCGTCTTCAAGGCCCTGCGCCAACGGGGCTTCATCTCCAGCCGCAACGGCGGGCCCTATCGGATCACCCGGGAAGGCCTCGCCAATCTGCGCAGCCGGCCGGACAACCGGACGACCTCACGGCTCTGGTGAGTGCTTCAGGAAATGGACGCGCGCGGCGCCGTAGTCGCGGGCGTCCAGCTCCTGG
Source organism: uncultured Caulobacteraceae bacterium (assembly GCA_947085575.1). Taxonomy (GTDB): domain Bacteria; phylum Pseudomonadota; class Alphaproteobacteria; order Caulobacterales; family Caulobacteraceae; genus Phenylobacterium. Next base: position 8,666 of record CAMTXB010000002.1, on the reverse strand, counting down.
AAGCCTGAAACCGCCGGCGCGGGCTCGCTCGCCCCCCGCTCCCAGATGATCAGGGCGCCAGGGCGGAGCCAGCCGCCCTGCGCCAGGGCCGGCAGACAGGCCTCACCCAGACCCTTGCCATAGGGCGGGTCAAGAAACGCCAGGTCGAAGGCCGGGCCGTCGGCGCCTGGGCGGACCCCCAGCTGGGTGGCGTCGCGGCGGTGGACCCGGGTGCGCCCGAACAGGCCCATGGCGTCCACATTCTCGCGGATGGCGCCGCGGGCCTCCTCGTCGGTCTCAACGAACAGGCAGAACCTGGCGCCCCGGGACAGGGCCTCGAAACCCAGCGCGCCGGACCCTGCGAACAGGTCGATGACCCGCAGGTCGCCCAAGCCCCCCGACCAAGGGGCATGCTCAAGGATGTTGAAGATCGCCTGGCGGGCGCGATCAGAGGTGGGGCGTGTGTTCACCCCCTGCGGCGCGGCCAGGCTCCTGCCGCGGAAGTCGCCTGAGACGATGCGCACGGCCTAGCCCCGGGACTTGGGTCCACGGGGGCCGCCCGGCCCGCGGGAGGGTCCGCCGGGACGCGGTCCGCCCCGGGGCGGACCGGCGGGGCGCTCGCCCTTGCGGCTGGCCCTGGGCTTGCGGTCAGATGGCGGCTTGCCGCCCGGCTGAGCATTGCCGGGGGCCGGCCTCGGGCGCGGGGTCCCTGGCCCCGTCGCCCGGGGACGGTCGGACGAAGGGCGCTCGCCCTTGCCCCCCTGGGGACGGGGCGATGAAGGCCCTGGCCGGTCCGTCCCGGCCCGCTCGGCATCGGCCGCAGCGCTGGCCCGGGCGGCCTGGACACGGGCCTTGTTGAGCATCACCCGGCCCTCGGCGAGCGCCGCATCGCGACCGCTGACCTTGGGCGCGGGCCTGGCCTTGGGGGCGCCCTTGGGTCGCACGGTGATCTTGGCCTTGGCCCAGCCGGGCTTATAGGCCTTCTTCTCCACGGGCTTGGCCTCGACCCGCTCCACCTCGGCGGCGGCCCGGCGGGCGGCGCCGGCGGCGCGGTTGCGCCTGGGCGGCGAATAGGCGGGACGGTCCCCCTTGGGCATGTCCTCAGGGGCGATGAAGCCGGCGAACTGTTCGCGCAGCACCCGGGGACCGACCTCCTCGATCTCCCCGGCCTCGAGCACGCCGAGCGCCAGGGGGCCATAGGACAGGCGGATCAGCCGGTTCACCTGCAGGCCGAGGGACTCCAGCACGCGGCGAACCTCGCGGTTCTTGCCTTCGTTGAGGGTCAGGCTGATCCAGACATTGGCCCCCCGCGCCCCTTCCCGGGCCTTGTCGATCCGCGCCTCGATGGGACCGTAGTTGACGCCTTCCACGGTCACCCCATGCTTGAGGGCGTCCAGCTTGTCCTGGGTGATGCGCCCATGGGCCCGGGCGCGATAGCGGCGCTGCAGGCCCGTGGACGGCAGCTCCAGGGCCCGGGCCAGCGCCCCGTCATTGGTCAAGAGCAGCAGGCCTTCGGTGTTCAGGTCCAGGCGGCCGACGGAGATCAGGCGCGGCAGGCCGTCGGGCAGGGCCTCGAACACGGTGGAGCGGCCGGCCGGATCGGAATGGGTGGTCACCAGGCCGGCGGGCTTGTGATAGCGGAACAGGCGGGCCGGCTCGCGATCATCCACCACCTCGCCATCGACGGTGAGAATGTCACCCGCCTCGACCTTGACCGCCGGGGTGGTCAGGACCTGGCCGTTCAGGGCCACGCGACCGGCCTCGATCAGGCGCTCCACCTCGCGGCGGGAGGCGACGCCGGCCCGGGCCAGGGCCTTGGCCACCCGCTCGCCGCCACCCTCGGCTGCTTCGGGCGCAGAGGGGTCGTGGGCGTCTGGGGCTTGACCGGAGGGGGGTCGGGGAGTTCGTTGCCGTTCGTGGACCATGATCACCGCACCATGCGCATCGCCCTGCGCGCCGCGCAAGACGCCGCCGCTCGCGGGGAAACCCCTGTGGGCGCCTGTGTGGTCGATCCGGCCACCGGCGAGGTGATCGCCATCGGCGCCAACGGCCCCGTCGGGACCCATGATCCCACCGCCCATGCCGAGATCGTCGCCCTGCGCGAGGCCGCCCGCAGGCTGGGCAATTACCGGCTGACCGGCCTGACCCTGGTGGTGACGCTGGAGCCCTGCGCCATGTGCGCCGGCGCCATCAGCCATGCCCGCTTCGGCCGCCTGGTGTTCGGCGCCGAGGACCCCAAGGGCGGGGCGATCCTCCATGGCCCGCGCTACTTCGAACAGCCCACCTGCCACTGGCGGCCGCAGGTCACCGGCGGCGTGCTGGCGGAGGAGAGCGCGGCGATGTTGCGACAATTCTTCCGGCAGCGCCGCAAAAAGCATATTGACTGACATTTTGCTACATGATGCTTTTTCCTTGGACCCAAGGAGGAACGCATGAGCAAGTATGAGCCCCTGGCGAAATTCCTGAGGTCGCGTCCAGCCAGCGAGATTCCCATGACCTTCGGGGAGGTGGAGAGCGTGCTGGGCTTTCAGTTGCCGCCGTCCGCCCGGAACTATCCCGCCTGGTGGTCGAACAATGTCGGCACCAACGTGGCGGTGCGGTCATGGCGGGAGGCGGGCTGGAAGACGAGCCGCGTCGATGTGCACGGTGAACGTGTCACCTTCGTCCGAGACGACCCCCCATCTTCCGCCATACAGCAGGCAACGGCTACGGCTGGCGACGCCAATGAATTCACCCTGCGACGCAGCGACCTCTCGCGCTCAGCATGGCGAATGCTTGAGGAACTGGCTGGGGACGCCGACGCCGGGCTCGTCCGAGCGGCGGTTCGTATCATCGAGAACGCCGCCCAGGCCCGGCGGCGCGAACTCATAAGCTCTTTTGAATCCTTGGCTCCACTTAAGGCCGACTCGGTGTCGTTGATCCGCGAAGATCGCGATGGCCGCTGAAGTTGTGGTGCTCGACGCATCTGTCGCCGTGAAAGCCCTAAGCCGCGAGGCTGGAGGCGGCGTGGCCCGCAATTTGTTGCTGAGCCATCCTGACTGGATTGCCCCCGATCTGATCTATCTCGAAGTGGCGAACGTGTTCCTCAAGCAGGCGCGCCGCGGGATCGACCTGGGCTCCGCCGAGCACGCACTGGTAATCCTTTCATCTCTCCTGATCGAAGCGACCCCGGCCTCCGCGCTTTGCGCCGACGCCCTCGGCCTCGCGCGTCGTCTTCGGCTTTCCGCCTATGACGGGGCCTATCTGGCGCTAGCCGTGTCGAGGGGCGGCGTACTACACACGGCGGACGCTCGACTGGCCCGCGCCGCCGCAGCATCAGAACTGGGCGGTTTCGTTAGGCTGTTGGCGGAGGCCGCTCACTGAACCCAGAGGCTACGAAAGCGACGGGGCCAATGGCTTCATCGCGCTAAAGGCGTCTCCGAACTCTTGCCATCCGACCGCCTGCGGCGGGATGATGTCCTCATAAGAATTCGAACATTTGGGAGACGACCATGGGATTGCTCGACGGAAAAGTGGCCATTGTGACCGGGGCCGGCGGCGGCCTAGGCGAGGCCTATGCCAAGCTGTTCGCCAGGGAAGGCGCATCAGTGGTGGTCAACGACCTGGGCGGAACCCGCGACGGGTCGGGCGCCGACCGCAGCGCTGCTCAGAAGGTGGTCGACGAGATCGAGGCCGCCGGCGGCAAGGCCGTGGCCAATGGCGACGATGTCTCCACCGTGGCTGGCGGCGAGAACATCCTCAAGACCGCGCTGGATACCTACGGCAAGATCGACATCCTGGTCTGCAACGCCGGCATTCTGCGGGACAAGACCTTCGCCAACACCTCGGAGGCCGACTGGGACCTGGTGGTCAAGGTGCACCTGAAGGGGACCTATTGCTGCGCCTGGCCGGTGTGGAAGTGGATGAAGGACAATGGTCATCCGGGCGTGATGGTGCTGACCTCGTCCACCTCGGGCCTCTACGGCAATTTCGGCCAGGCCAATTACGGGGCGGCCAAGGCCGGCATCTATGGCCTGATGCGCGTGCTGTCCATCGAGGGCCGCAAGTACGGCATCCGGGTCATGGGCCTGGCGCCGGGCGCCTTCACCCGCATGACCGCCGACCTGCCCGGCCGCCAGGGCAAGGAGCCCGATCCGATGAGCCTGCCGGAGAACATCGCGCCGGGCGTGCTCTACATGGTCTCTGATCTGGCCGCCGACCATTCGGGCAAGGTGCTGGGGGTGTCATCCCGCGGCGTGCGCGAGATCAAGATGGTCCAGACCGACGGCTTCAACCCGGGCAAGCCCTACACCGCCCAGGACGTGGCCAAGCACGCCGAAGAGGTGTTCTTCCCGGCCGCCGCCGAACGCACCGCCGCCAGCGCTTAGGACCCGAGCGCGGCGCGGCCTTGCGTCCTTCGAGGCTCGCTTGCGCTCGCACCTCAGGATGAGGGAGGCAGAGGCAGGCCGAAGCCTCTCAGTCCGCCCTCATCCTGAGGCGCCCGAAGGGCCTTGAAGGACGAGGGCGGTGGCGGGACGCGCCACCGGCTCACGCCTTCATGGTCGGGTCAGACCCGCAGAAGACGACCGCGGAGTTCCATCGCCGCCCCGAGGATCACCTGCTGATCCTCCTGGAGCAGGCTCATGGCGCGGCTTGCCGACATCAGGCTCGAGCCGGTCTCGATTTCGTCGCCGCGTTTGAGATGTCTCCGCTCATAGCTGATGGCCTCGGCGACGAAGATCGGCTGCACGAACGGACGCCAGGGGTAGGCGAACCCCAAAGGCCGCTCGCCGAGATAGCTGAAATGGTGGAAGGCGAAGGGGCGGGTCTCGCCCACCGACCAGCCACACTCTTCCCGCAGCTCACGACGAAGCGTGTCTTCGAAGGTCTCGCCGGCCTCGCGACGGCCGCCAGGCGTGACATGCGGCGGCCCCGTCCGGTCGCGTACGACGACCACCCGTGGCCCGCGGAAGACAACCGCCCTGATCGAGGTGACGAGAACGTCCGGTAGAACGGGACCCGCAGCATAGGTCTGCTGGCGAAGCCTCAGCCCGGGCCATTCGACCTCCCGATCAATGAGGGGTTTTTCAGCGTCAAGCAGGTGATCGAGGGCGGCGGCTTGGTCCTCCGGTGTCATGCGAGCCTCGCCAGCCGTTCGTCCAGCCGCGCCCGAACGTCCGGCCACTCCGCCGCCAGCACCGAGAAGACCACCGTGTCGCGGATGCGGCCGGTCCAGACGACGCGGTTCTGGCGCAGAATTCCCTCTTGCACAGCCCCTAGCTTCCGGACCGCAGCGCAGGAGCGATGGTTGATGGCGTCGACATTGAACTGCACCCGCCGGGCGCCGGCCTCGAAGGCGGCGCCCAACATCAGGCGCTTGGTCGCCGGGTTCACCGCCCCGCCCCGGTGGTCGGGGTGGTAGTAGGTGCCGCCGATCTCGACGGTGGCGTTGGCGCGGTCGGGGCCGATATAGCTGGTCATCCCGACGCAACGATCTTGGGCGAGGACGGCGAAGGGTATCCAGCTGCCATTGGCGGCCTGGGCCATCATCCGCGTCCAGCCGGCGTCGAAATGCTCCGGGTCCATCGAATGGGGATAGAGGTCGCGCCACAACTGCGGGTCGGCGGCGCAGGCGGCCTGCAACTCGGCCCTATGGCGTTCGGCCATGGGCTCTAGGCGCACATGCGGATTGTGCGAATTCCGGGCTTCCAGCTGCATTTCACCCCCTGTGACGCAACGACGCGAATTTTCTTTCAACCGACCCCTTGCCTTTGGCCATGGCGGGGTTATCTCAGCTCTGCCCTTTTGGGCGTTTCCTCCCTATAACTTTCGAGCCGCGTTCTTCATGGACGCGGCTCTTTTTTTGTCGTCATGCCCCTACGAGCAGGCGCAGGCCCTGAACCAGGAAGCCGGCGCCCAAGACCGTGAAGATCCAGCGGCGCCAGCGGCGGAAGTGATCCTCCGATATCATGTCCAGGAAGCGCCGCCCCACCGCTGCGCCGGCGACGGCCGCGATGACGACGCCGGCCACCAGGGCTAAGGCGAGGCCATCCCCCGCGCCACCGATCGAGAACAAGGCCCCACCGTAGAAGATCAGCTTGGCGAGGTGGGCGAAGACCTGGAAGGCGGCCTTGGTGCCGATGACCTCGTGGCGGTTAAGAGAGCTGCGCACCAGGAAGAGCTCGCTCAGCGGGCCTGACACCCCTACGGCCAGGGCCATGAGGGTCGCGAGGAAGCCGCCCGCCGCCGCGTGGGTCGGCCGGGCGGCGTCCAGGGGAATGAGCCTGGGCGGAAGCCATACCAGGATCGGCAACAGGCCCATGCCGATGAAGATCACCGCCTTGGACGGCTGGAAGGCTGCGAACGAGAGCAGCCCCATGCCGGCGACCGCGCCGAGGCCGAACCATCCAACCGTGCGGTAGCGCACGTGCCTGGCGTTGAAGCCGGCCCTGGCAAGGTTGGAGGCCAGTTGCGCCGCCCCGTGCAGGGCAAGGGCCGCGCCCACCGGCAGGATGAGGGTCAAGACCGCCATCAGCAGTGAGCCGCCGGCCATCCCTAGCAATCCCGATATGGCGGAGGCGGCGAAGACCACGGCGAGCACCAGCCCGATGGCCAGGCCGCTCACGCGCCGATCCCCAGAAGCTGGGCCGCCTGTATGAGGTAGAGGACGCCGACCGCGGTGACGATCCACCTCGTCCAGCGCTTGAAGTTGACCTCGCTCATCCGCTCAAGGATTAGACCGCCGCACCAGGCGCCGGCCATGGAAAGCGGTATGGCCAGGGCGAACAGCCAAAGCGGCGGCATGCCCGTGGTGTCAGCCCCGACCAGCAGCGGCGACCCATAGACGATGATCTTGGCCAGATGGGCGAAGACCTGGGTGGCGGCCTTGGTGGCCACGATGGCGTGGCGGGTAAGCTCGGTGCGGACGAAGAAGATGTCCAGCAGGGGGCCAGCGACGCCCGCCATCAGGTTCAGGCCGGTGACCAGGAAGCCTGAAACCAGGGCATGCGCTGGGCGGGCGGCGTCCAGCCTCAGCCAGGTTTGCGGCAGCCAGGTGAGCAGGGGGACCAGGCCCAGGAGCAGGAAAACCAGGCCCTTGGAAGGCGTGAAGGCCGCCAGCGAGACCAGCACCCCGGCGATCAGGGAGGCCAGCGCATACCAGCCGACAATGTCCCAGCGGACGTGGCGCCTGTGCAGGATCGCCCGCCAGCCATTGGCGACCAGTTGCAGGACTCCATGGGTGACGAAGGCCGCCGAGACCGGCAGGACGAGCGCCAGGGCGCCCATCAGCACCAGGCCGCCGGCCATGCCGAAGACGCCCGACAGGGCGGCGGTCGCAAAGGCGGACGCCAGGATGAAGATCGCGATGGGAAGAGTCACGTGGGGTAGCCTCCAGTTGAGCGGCCGGCCCCGAACGGCGGGCACAGGCCGCCGCCGGGAAACGGTCCGCAGCGCGTCGCGCGCGGGACGGAGCAGGCGCTGCAAGCCTCATTGGGCGAGCGCCTTGTAGAAGACGGTGGTGGCCTCGGGCCGGCCGTCTGTGGAAAGGGCGAATTGCGGAATGACGCCGACGCGGACCCAGCCGCCCAGACGGGCGCGGGCCTCGACGGCGGTCAGGCGGCGGAGTCGGACCGGCGGACTCATGGGCTAAGGGCATACACCCGCGAAAGCCGGGCCGCCAGAAGGCCGAAAGGCCCCGGCGATGACGCCGGGGCCTTGGAGTCTAACGTCCAGCCAGAGGGCTAAGCCTAGTTCCGGAACACCGCCGCCGTGGACGGGTCATGGGGCATCTCGCGGTACTGGCGCAGTTCGTGGCGGCCCACCACCATGTGGTGGACTTCGTCCGGACCGTCAGCCAGGCGCAGGGTGCGGGTGGAGGTGTACATCCGCGCCAGGGGGGTCTTCTGCGAGACGCCGGTGGCGCCGTACATCTGGATGGCCTGGTCGATGATCTGGCAGACCCGCTCAGGGACCATGGCCTTGACCATGTGGATCCAGATGCGGGCTTCCTGGCGATCGAGGACGTCCATGGCCTTGGCGGCCTTGAGCACCATCAGGCGCATGGCCTCGATCTCGATGCGGGCGCGGCTGACGATCTCGACATTGCCGCCCAGCTGGATGATCGGCTTGCCGAAGGCTTCCCGGGTCAGGCCGCGGGTGACCATCAGGTCGAGCGCCTTCTCGGCCTGGCCGATGGCGCGCATGCAGTGGTGAATCCGGCCGGGACCCAGGCGCAGCTGGCTGATCTCAAAGCCGCGGCCTTCGCCCAGCAGCATGTTCGAGGCCGGCACCCGGACATTGTCGAACACGATGTGCATATGACCGTGCGGCGCGTCGGGATCGCCGAACACGTTCATCGGGCCGACCACCTTGACCCCAGGGGTGTCCATGGGAACCAGGATCTGGGACTGGCGCAGATGGGGCGGACCTTCGGGGCTGGTCTGCACCATGGTGATCATCACCTTGCAGCGCGGGTCGCCGGCGCCGGAGATGTAGTGCTTCTCGCCATTGAGGACGTACTCGTCACCCACCAGGGTGGCGCGCATGCGGATGTTCTTGGCGTCGGAGGAGGCCATGTCCGGCTCGGTCATGGCGAAGGCCGAGCGGATCTTGCCTTCCAGCAACGGCTTCAGCCACATTTCCTTCTGCTCGGGCGTGCCGACGCGCTCGAGAACTTCCATGTTGCCGGTGTCGGGCGCGGCGCAGTT
>CAMTXB010000001.1:0-38670 GCA_947085575.1 uncultured Caulobacteraceae bacterium | reverse complement strand
GCCCTGGATATGGGGGCACTGATTGCGGGGACGAAGTATCGGGGCGAGTTCGAGGACCGGCTCAAGGCCGTGCTGCGCGAATTGACACAGGGGGGCGGCCGCTACGTCTTGTTCATCGACGAAATGCACACCGTCGTCGGCGCGGGCAAGGCCGAAGGCTCGATGGACGCCTCCAACCTGCTGAAGCCGGCCCTGGCCTCGGGCTCCCTGCGCTGCATGGGCTCGACGACCTACAAGGAGTTCCGTCAGCACTTCGAGAAGGACCGGGCGCTCGTCCGGCGCTTCCAGAAGATCGACGTCAACGAGCCGACGCTCGAGGACACGATCAAGATCCTCAAGGGCCTGAAGACCTACTACGAGGAGTTCCACAAGCTCCGCTACACCAACGACGCCCTCAAGGCGGCGGTGGAGCTGTCGGCCAAGTACATCAATGACCGCAAGCTGCCGGACTAGGCGATCGACCTGATCGACGAGGCCGGCGCCAGCCAGATGCTGCTGCCCGAGAGCCGTCGGAAGAAGACCATCGGGGTCAAGGAGATCGAGGCCGTGGTGGCCAAGATCGCCCGCATCCCGCCCAAGTCGGTCTCCAAGTCCGACACCGAGGCGCTGAAGCAGCTGGAGACCGACCTGAAGCGGGCGGTCTATGGCCAGGACGACGCCATCGACCAGCTGTCGGCGGCGATGAAGATGGCGCGGGCCGGCCTGCGCGACGCCCACAAGCCGATCGGCTGCTACCTGTTCACCGGCCCCACGGGGACCGGCAAGACTGAGACCGCACGGCAGCTGGCCTCGACCCTGGGGATCGAGCTCCTGCGCTTCGACATGTCGGAGTACATGGAGCGCCATACGGTCAGCCGGCTGATCGGGGCGCCGCCAGGCTATGTGGGCTTCGATCAGGGGGGCCTGCTGAGCGACGCGGTCGACCAGCATCCCCACGCCGTGGTCCTGATGGACGAGATCGAGAAGGCCCACCCAGACGTCTACAACATCCTGCTCCAGGTCATGGACAACGGGATGCTCACCGACTCCAATGGCAAGAAGATCGACTTCCGCAATGTGGTGCTCATCATGACCACCAATGCGGGGGCGGCCGATGCCCAGCGCAACACCATAGGCTTTGGCCGGGGCAAGGCTGATCATGAGGCCGAGGAGGCGATCAAGCGGGTCTTTACCCCGGAGTTCCGCAACCGCCTCGACGCGGTGGTGGCCTTCCGGCCGCTCAACCCCGCGATCATCCGCCAGGTGGTCCAGAAGTTCGTCATGCAGCTAGAGGCCCAGCTGGCCGACCGCCATGTGACGATCGAGACCAGCGACGAGGCGGCCGGCTGGCTGGCCGACAACGGCTTCGACGAGCTCTATGGAGCGAGGCCGCTGGCCAGGGTCATTCAGGAGCACATCAAGAAGCCCCTGGCCGACGAGATCCTGTTTGGCCGGCTGGTGAAGGGGGGCCATGTCCGCGTGGTGATCAAGGACGGCAAGCTGGACTTCGAAATCGAGGGCGACACCCGCGAGCCCGGCGCGCCGACCATCGAGTCTCCCGCCAGGGACGCCGAAGCCGAACTGGCCGACTGACCTGCTCCCCGGGCGACAACGTCAAGGCCCCGGTCGATCGGCCGGGGCTTTTTCGTACCCGCTCAGCTGATCTTGGCGGCGATCTGGCCCGCCAGGGCCTTGAGCTCGGCGGGATCGGCCATGCCGCCGGAGGCATGGCGCCCCACCGCCACGCCCGCCCAGCGGGGCAGGATGTGGAAGTGGGGGTGAAACACCGTCTGGCCCGCGGCGGCGCCGTTGAACTGGGTGATGACCACCCCGTCCGGCGCAAGGGCCGCGCGCACGGCCCGGGCCACCCGCTGCACCCCGAGGATCAGGGGGGCGAGCACCTGGGGGTCCTCCTCCAGAAGGTTGCGGGCGCTGGAGGCCTTGGGGATCACCAGGGTGTGTCCCCTCACCTGGGGAAACACGTCCATGAACGCCAGGACGTGGTCATCCTCGAACACCCGGGCGCAGGGCGCCTCTCCCCGCAGAATCCTGGCGAAGATGTTGTTGGGGTCGTAGGTCCCGTCCAGGCTCATGGCGCATGTCCTCTGGCGTTGATCGGTGGTGCTTAGCAAATCGCTGGCGGCGTTGCGACGGCCTCAGCCCTGGCGGAAGGGCGAGTATTCCTCGGCCAGCCATTCCATCTCGCCGTCGACAGCGGCCTTTTCCCGGGCAACGAAGGCCTCCACCGGTCCCCGCAGGGCCGGATCGGCGATGTAGTGGGCCGAATAGACCGCGGTGGGCAGATAGCCCCGGGCGATCTTGTGCTGGCCCTGGGCGCCGGCCTCGACGCGGGCCAGACCATGCTGGATCGCCCAGTCGATGGCCTGGTAGTAGCAGAGCTCGAAATGCAGGAAGGCGACATCCTCCACACAGCCCCAGTTGCGGCCATAGAGGGCGTCATCGCCAATGAGGTTGAGGGCGCCGGCGATCCAGCGGCCGTTCCGCCGGGCCATGATCAGCAGCACCTGATCAGCCATCCGCTCCCCCAGCAGGGAGAAGAACAACCGGTTCAGATAGGGCCGCCCCCACTTGCGCGAGCCGGTGTCCATGTAGAAGCCAAAGAAGGCGTCCCAGGCGTCCTCGGTCAGGCCGGGGCCGGTCAGGCACAGGATCTCCAGCCCCGCCTGGGCGTCACGGCGCTCCCGGCGAATGGTCTTGCGGCGGCCGGAGGAAAGGTCGGCCAGGAAGTCCTCGAAGCTCCCATAGCCCCGGTTGAACCAGTGATACTGCTGGCCCTGGCGTTGGGCGAGGCCCTGGGCGCCCAGCCAGTCCCACTCGCCGCGGCTGGGAAAATTGACATGCATGGAGGACACGCCCATCTGCGCGCAAAGGGTCAGGGCGCCGCCGAGCAGCATGGCGTAGCCAGCCTCAAGCGGGATATCGGGCCGCACCAGCAGCCGCGGCGCCGTGGCCGGGGTGAAGGGCGCCGCCGCCAGGAGTTTGGGGTAGTAGCGCCCCCCTGCCCGCTCATAGGCGTCTGCCCAGGCATGGTCGAAGATGTACTCCCCCTGGCTGTGCGACTTCAGATAAAGGGGCATGACCGCCCCGACCCGGCCGGCTTCGTCCTCGATGGACAGATGCTGCGGTCCCCAGCCGGTGCGCTCCACCGCGCAGCCGGACTGCTCGAGCACATCGAGAAAGTCGAAGCTGACAAAGGGATTGCCGGCGGCGCAGGCGGTCCAGGCCGCCCTGCCAATGTCCGCGATGCGGCGGTTCACCTTGACCGCCGGCCTCAGGTTCACGGGGTGAAGCCCTCGAAGATCAGGTTGTCACAGTGATCCCTGACCGCCGCCCACTGCTCGGGCTTGCGGACAGTCCAGGCCACCACCGGCATGCCTTCAGCCCGGTAGGCGTCCGCCCGGTCGCTCGGCAGCATGTCGAGGCCAAGGGCCAGAAAATGGGGCTGGGCGATCTCCACCTGTTCCAGCCGGGCATAGGCCTCCCGCTGGTCCTGGCTCAGATGTTTCACGTCCCGATAGCTGAAGGAATCCAGGCCACGCAGCACGCCCGGAAAGTGCTCGGCGAACCAGGCATGGGAATAGGGATTGAAGCCGATCACACAGAGCGGGCCGGCGTGATCGATGATGATCTCGTGGACCCGGCGCTCCAGGGGCCCCACGTCACCCCAGTGGGTCTTGAGTTCCACATGCACCATGGCCCGACGGCCGATCAGAGCCAGGGTCTCGGCCAGGGTCGGGATGGCTTCATCGGTCCCCATGAGGGACAGCCCGCCAAGTTCGGCCGCGGTGCGGTCACTCAGCCGCCCCTCTACACCGGTCATCCGCTGCAGGGTGGTGTCATGGAAGACCATGGCCTCCCCGTCCGATGACAGGTGGACATCAAGCTCAATGCCATACCCCGCCGCGCAGGCGGCCTGGAAGGCGCCCAGGGAATTCTCGGGGGCGCCGTCAGGGGTCCAAAGGCCCCGGTGGGCCACCGGCGGGTGGAACAGAAGCTCCCAGGCCTCGCCGAAGCGCGCCTTCACGAAATTTCCACCACCGCATCGACCTCTACCGCGAAGTTCATGGGCAGACGATAGACTCCGACCGCCGAGCGGGCATGGCGTCCGATATCGCCAAAGGCCTCGACCATCAGGTCCGAGGCGCCATTAACCACCTGGGGGATTTCAAAGAATCCGGGGCCCGCCTGGACGAATCCCCCCAGCCTGACCACCCGCACGACCCGGCCGAGGTCACCGTCGCAGGCGGCCTTCATCTGGGCGATCAGATTGATGGCGCACAGGCGCGCGGCGTGCCGGGCCGCCGCCATATCGACATCCTGGCCCACTATGCCCGTGACGCCCCCCTGGTCGTCCCAGGAAACCTGGCCGGATATGTAAAGGAGCCCGCCGACCTGCACATAGGGCACGTAGTTGGCAGCGGGGGCGGAGGGCGCGGGCAGGCGGACGCCAAGCGCGGCCAAGCGATCTTCGACAGTGGACATGGGCAATCTGTAAAGCGCGTCCGTGGAAAGGGGAACCCGGTTTTCCGGTCGAAACCCCTGGGGATCCATGAACCAGGAGCCAGGGCCGCCATAGGAAAAGCCCGGTCCGTCGCCGAACCGGGCTTCTCACATAGTCAGCCGGCGCTGGGGGACGCCAGACTCCCCTTAGCGGGCGGCTTGCAGACGCTCGACGGTCGCGGTGACCCGCTCGTTGATCGGCTTAAGGGAGTCCTTCATCGAGGCGGTGAAGATCTCCGACATGCGGGTCATCTCCGACATATAGGACTCCATCGCCTTCTTGGTGAAGGCGGTCTGCAGTTCCACAGCTTCCTGCAGGCTCCTGGCCGAGGCCAGGGACTTGGCGGCAGCCATCTGCTCTTCCACCGTCTTCTTGGTGTAGGCCAGGGCTTCGGCGCCGACGGCCTCGGCGCCCTTGGCGGCGGCGGTGGCCGAAGCCACCAGGGCCTCGAGGTTCTGCTTGGAGTAGGTGTTGGTTTCAGCCAGGGCGGTCATGGACTTTTCCATGGCGTCCTTGAAGGCATGGTTGCCGGCCTGGGTGAATTCTTCGGCGGTGGTCTTGGCGGTCTTGGCGGTGTCGGCGGCAGCCATGGCTGAGCTCCTTGTCATGTCACGGGACGCGGCGGCGGCCGCGTGGGGAGGGTTTAGAACGCGCAGGCATCCGCGCGGCTTTGGTCTGGTCGATTACGCTCTACGCAGACGCAACATCCCATGCTGCACCGCAGCAGTCAACCGTGTTTTTGTGCGGTGCACAATACGTCATCCGCCTCATCATCCCGTCGGCGAACTCGCCCGTTGAGCGGGCCGAGGCGCAATTTGCAATGCTCAACAGGTGTTTACCCTCGCGCAAGGCGGGACATGGCATGCTAGCCTCCTCACCATGGCGTTCGCTTCGGGGATCGCCAGAAACCCAATATGTGACGGACGACGCGATGCTCAAACACGCCCGCCGCCAGATTCTCGTTGGCCTGATCGCCGTGGCGACCGCGCTCGGGCATGCCGCGCCGGTCGCGCAGGCCCAGATCCCCTATCTGCAGCTTCCGGCGCAGCAGCCGAAATACGCCTCCATCGTCGTCGATGCGCAGACCGGCGAGGTCCTCTATGGCAAGCGCGCCGACAGCGCGCGGTATCCGGCCTCCATCACCAAGGTGATGACGCTCTATCTGATGTTCGAACAACTGGCCGCCGGGCGGATGAAGCCGGATGATCGGATCGTCTTCTCCCCCCGAGCCGCCGCAGCGCCCCCCACCAAGCTGTTCATCAAGGCTGGCGACTCCATCACGGTGGAGGAAGCCATACACGCCCTGGCCCTGCGCTCAGCCAATGATGTGGCCGTCGCCGTGGCCGAGAGGCTAGGGGGCAGCGAGGCCCGCTTTGCCGCCCTGATGACCCTCCGGGCGCGGGAGCTCGGCATGGACTCCACCACCTTCGTCAATGCCTCTGGCCTGCCCGACAACCGCCAGCTGTCCACCGCCCGGGATCTGGCGGTGCTGTCGCGGGCGATCATGCGGGACTTCCCGCAGTACTACACCCTGTTCAGCACCCCGCAGTACACCTTCCGAGGCGCCCAGATCCGCAGCCATAACAGCCTGCTGCGCCGGGAGCTGGGGGTGGATGGCCTGAAGACCGGATTCACCAACGCCTCGGGCTACAACATCGCCATTTCCGGGGTGAAGAATGATCGACGCCTGATCGTGGTGGTCATGGGTGGCGCCTCCACGGCCGCCCGGGACAATCATGCCCAGGACCTGCTGCTCACCGGCTTTGACGTGGCCAGTCGCAGGTCCCGGGGCGAGCGGATCACCGTCGCTCAGAACCTGTTCGAGCCCGAGCCCACCGGCCCGCTGATGCGGCCATCCCGTGAACAGGGGGATGGGGAGCAGGAC
Source organism: uncultured Caulobacteraceae bacterium (assembly GCA_947085575.1). Lineage (GTDB taxonomy): Bacteria > Pseudomonadota > Alphaproteobacteria > Caulobacterales > Caulobacteraceae > Phenylobacterium. The sequence continues at coordinate 32,284 of CAMTXB010000001.1, read as the reverse complement.
GAACTCCAGATCGTCCTGGCCACCGCGCCGCCCCCACCCGCCCCCAGTCGCGCAGCCGCCGCCGCCCCCCCGGCCGGCAAGTGGCAGGTGCAGGTGGGCGCCTTCAAGTCCAAGGCCCTGGCGCAGAAACAGCTTAATCTCAGCCGGCGGCGTTTTTCGGATGTGTTTTCCGGCGCCACCACCCTGGTCACCGACGCCAGCGCTGGCTTCTATCGGGCGCGGTTCGCCGGCCTGACCGAGGCCAGGGCCAAGGCCGCCTGTGTGACCCTCAAGGCGAGGAACCAGGCCTGTATGGTGATCGGCCCCACCTGAACGGGGTTGAGCCTGACCTGAGCAGACCGTGCCCCGCTCAGCGCCGCAGCAGTCTATCCCGTGCGGCGTTCAGTTGGGCCGCGAGGCCTGCGGAGCCGCCAGCGTCCGGGTGGCTTCGGCGCATCAGGCGGGTAAAGGCCGCCTGGATCTCCTCTGGGCCGGCGTCCGGGCTGACCCCGAGGATCTCCCGCGCTTCCCGCTCGCTCATGGCCTCGGTCCGTCCGGGACGCCGCGGACCGGCGCCGCCAAGCCCCGGTCCCGCGCCGGCGCTCCGGGCGTTCATGGCCAGCCAAAGTCCCAGGATGATCAGCGCCGGGGCGAAGGCCCAGCCGCCCCGCAGGGCCAGAAAGGCGGCGGCGGCGAAGGCGCCGACGCTGGCCAGACCCGAAAGGATCCGCCACTCCCGCCGCTGAAACACTGAACCGCCGCGACGGCCCATCCAGACAAACAAGGCCAGAGCCAGACACCCCAGCGCCACATAGAGCATGGGGCTATTCGGCGGCCATCAGGGTCTGGCCGGTGACCTCGCCAAGTCCCAGGGCGCCGATCAGGGCCCGCAGCTCCTGGCGCGCGGCCACATGCTGCAGGGAAATGGCCACGGGCCGAATGGCCGGCGACAAATCTGCAATGGTCAGGCCAAAGGGGTAGAGCTCCCGGTAGATGACCCGGTCGCGCAGGCCAGGCCCCACCTGGAAGCCGACCCGGCGGGACAGGGCCTTGATCCGCTCGTCCAGCCGACGGCGGTTGCGGGCTTCGGTGGGCGCCAGACGGTTGCGCAGCACCACCCAGTCGATGGAGCAGCCGTCGAACACGGCCCGGGCCTTGCGGCTGTCCCAGACGGTCACGGAATAGAGTCCCGGACGCTTGAGGTCGAGGGAGACCGGATCGACAACCCCCAGCATGTCAAAGTCGACAAAGCTGTCATTCATCGGGGTGACGATCAGGTCGGCCAGACCATGGGCCGCCCGGGATATGGCTGTATCCCCTCCCGGGGTGTCGATGAGCACCACGTCGGCGGCGGCCCGGGCGCGATCGAAAGCCTGCTGGAAGGCCGCCAGGGCGTCTCCGTCCGAGGCCTGGGCCAGGTCCGGGCTTAGGGGGAATTCCAGGGGCATCGGGGCCTCCGCCCCATTGGCCGCCAGCCAGGCCCGTCGGCTGGCGAAAAAGTGGCCCAGGGATTGTTGCCGGAGGTCAAGGTCGAGCACCGCCACCTTGGCGCCGCCATACATCAGGGCCACGGCGAGATGCAGGGCTATGGTGGACTTTCCAGCGCCGCCCTTCTCGTTGCCGACGACGATCACGCGGGGTTGGGACATGGGTCCAGCTCCATCGATTCGGCCCAGCAGGCCGACAGGTTAACGAGACGCTTATGCCAGCCGCCGCGTCAACTTGACAGGCCGTCCGCCCTCTGGACGGATGGACGCACCCCCTGTGGACCGGCCATAAGCCTGGACCCCGCTTTTCGCCGCAGGAGGCCCCATGTCCGCTGAGACCCTGCCCATTGTCCGCAGCGTCGCTGATCTTCGGACCCAGGTCCGGGCCTGGCGCGCCGCAGGGGAGACCGTGGCCATGACGCCCACCATGGGCGCCCTGCATGAGGGCCATCTGTCTCTCATGCGGCTGGCCCGGAAGCGGGCGCAGAGGGTGGTGGCCAGTATCTTCGTCAATCCGACCCAGTTCGGCCCCGATGAGGACTTTGCGCGCTATCCCCGCAACGAGGCCGGTGACGCCGCCCTGCTGGCCAGCGCCGGGTGCGACCTTCTCTATGCCCCCGATGTCAGCCAGATCTATCCACAGGGCTACGCCACCACGGTCCGTGTGGATGGGGTCAGCCAACCCTTGGACGGCGCCGCCCGGCCCGGCCATTTCGATGGTGTGGCCACCGTGGTGGCCAAACTGCTGAACCAGGCCCAGCCCGACATGGCGGTGTTTGGTGAAAAGGACTTCCAGCAGCTGCAGCTGATCCGCCGGCTGGTCTGCGACCTGGATATCCCGGTGGAGATCCTTGGCGCCCCCATCGCCCGGGATGCAGACGGCCTCGCCCTGTCCTCGCGCAACGCCTATCTCAGCGCCGGGGAGCGGGCCATTGCCGGCATGATGAACAAGGTGCTGGCCGACGCCGTTGGCCGGCTGCGGGGTGGCGAGTCGGTGGAAGAGGTCGAGGCCACCGGCCGCGCAGCCCTCGAACGGCATGGCTTTCAGCGCGTGGACTATTTCGAGGTCCGGCGCATCGATGACCTCAGTCGGGCAGGCCCGCCGCCCTATGAAGGCCAGGTCCGCATCTTCGCCGCCGCCCACCTGAGCAAGACACGACTGATCGACAACATGGCCGTCTAGAGAGCCCTACCAGAGACCGGCCTCGCGCAGCTGGCGGGCCAGTTCCGCCGGGGCGTCGAGCCCGCCCCCGCCCTCAAGATCGGGGGGCGCATCCTTGGGCTCGAGATAGCGCCAGCCCTGGAAGGGGCGCCGCGGCGTCGGCGCCACCCGGACCAGGGCCTCGTCCAGGACCATCTGGCAACGGGCGTCCTGACCCTCGCCCACCGTGGTGACGTCCAAGATCAGCTGGCGTGTCAGGATCACCCCCTTATAGACCCGGTAGAGGGAGCCCCCGTCGGTGAGCTCGGCCGCCCGCTTGGGCGTCTGCCGGGTGCGCAGGATCCAGGGCTGGCCGGCTCGCGCCTGGGGCTCACGCCAGTCCAGCAAGTCCTCGACGGTGTCGCCGCCAACGACCAGCTTGATCAGATGCAGGGTCATGGGATGGGTCTAGACTGCGGGCGACAGGCGCGCCAGGATGACGCCTTCGCTGACCTGGGCGCCCACGGCGACGGACAGCACCTCGACGACGCCGTCAAAGGCCGCAGTCAGGGCGTGTTCCATCTTCATGGCCTCAAGGGTGAGCAGGGTCTGGCCTCTCACCACCGCGTCTCCCTGCGCCACGGCGACGGCGACCACCTTGCCGGGCATGGGAGAAATGACCACGCCATCCCCCGCCGGCCCCTCGCCAACCGCCGCAGCCGCGGCCTTGCCGGAGAAGGCGAAGGCCTCGCCAGCCTCGAACACAACGATCTCGCCACCGGCATCCAGGAAGACATCGGCAGACAGGGAGCCAGGCGCCATGGGCGCGGTCACCGGCGCGCCGTCACGATAGAGACGCAGGGCGGCCTCGGGGGGGCCATTGAGCCGGAAGCCCGTCAGGGCGCCCCAGGGGCCTGACGGTTCGGACCCTTGATCATGATGTTGCGCCAGCAGGCCCTGGGCCGCAGCCGAGAGTACGGCCTGGCTTGGAGCCGGCGTCGGCGCCAGGGCGTCCTGACGCTCGGCGATGAAGGCCGTGTCCACCTCACCCTGCAGGAAGTCTTCGTCCATAAGGCAGCGGGCCAGGAAGCCGGCATTGGTCCGCACCGGCCAGACCTGGACCGCGCCGCAGGCCTGGGCCAGCCGTCGGGCGGCGGCCCGGCGGGTGGGTCCGTGGGCGATCAGCTTGGCGATCATTGGGTCATAGTGCGGGCTGACGGCGCCGCCAGCCTGGACGCCAGTGTCGACCCGCACGGTGTCGGGCAGCACGAAATGCTCCAGCTCGCCGATGGAGGGCAGAAATCCCGCCGCCGGATTCTCGGCATAGAGCCTGGCCTCCATGGCCCAGCCGTTCAGGGTGATCTGGTCCTGGGCCAGCGGCAGGGGCTCGCCGGCGGCGACCCGCAGCTGCCATTCCACCAGGTCCTGGCCCGTGACCGCCTCGGTCACCGGATGCTCCACCTGCAGTCGGGTGTTCATCTCCATGAACCAGATGCGGTCGGCCCGCAGGCCCTGACTGGCGTCGGCGATGAACTCCACCGTGCCGGCCCCCACATAGGCCACGGACTGGGCGGCGCGGACCGCCGCGGCGCAGACAGCGGCGCGCACCTCCGGGGTCATGCCGGGCGCCGGGGCCTCCTCGATCACCTTCTGATGACGGCGCTGCAGGGAACAGTCGCGCTCGAACAGGTGGACCACCTGTCCATGGATGTCGCCGAAGACCTGCACCTCGATGTGCCGGGGCCGGGCCACATAGGTTTCCAGAAGGACGCGGTCGTCGCCGAAGGCGCCGGCGGCCTCCCGCTGGGCCGCGCCCAGGGCCTGGGCAAAGTCCTCCGGACGCTCAACCCTGCGCATGCCCTTGCCGCCGCCCCCGGCCACGGCCTTGATCAATATGGGATAGCCAATGGCCAAGGCCTGGGCGGCCAGGTGCGCGGGGTCCTGATCAGCCCCATGATAGCCCGGCGTCACCGGCACGCCGGCCTCCATCATCAGGGCCTTGGCCGCATCCTTCAGGCCCATGGCCCGAATGGCCGCCGGGGGCGGACCCACCCAGACCAGACCCGCAGCCATCACCGCCTCGGCGAAGGCGGCATTCTCCGACAGAAAGCCGTAGCCGGGATGAATAGCATCGGCGCCGCTGACCTGGGCCGCCTCCAGCACGGCCGCCACATTCAGATAACTGTCCCGCGCCGCCGCCGGCCCCAGGCGCACAGCCTGATCGGCCTCGCGCACATGCAAGGCGCCCGCATCGGCGTCGGAATGGACCGCCACGGTGGATAGCCCCATCTGGCGCGCCGTGCGGAAGATGCGCCGGGCGATCTCGCCACGATTGGCGACCAGCAGGTTGGTGATCATTCAGACCAGCTGGGCTTGCGCTTTTCGAGGAAGGCCATGACGCCCTCCTGGCCTTCCTCACTGACCCGAACCCGGGCGATGGCCCGGGCGGTGTCGTCCATGAGGCGGTGGTCGATCTCCCTACAGGCCACCCGTTCGACAATCCTCTTGGACTCGATCACCGCCATGGGACCACAGGCCATCATCTCGGTGGACAGCGCGGCCATGGCCGCCTCCAGCCCGGCGTCGTCGGCGACCATCTCGGTCACCAGGCCGATCTTCTCCGCATGGGCGGCGTCGAAGGTGCGACCGGTGGCGAACAGGGCGCGGGCGGCGCGGGGACCGATGGCCTCGACCACATAGGGGCTGATGGTGGCGGCCACGAGGCCGAGCTTGACCTCGGCGAAGCTGAACCTGGAGTCCGCCGTGGCGTAAGCCATGTCGCAGGCCGCCGCGAGACCAGCCCCGCCCCCATAGGCGCCCCCCTGAACCAGGGCGACAGTCAGGGCCGGGATGTCCCGCAGCAGCTTGAACATCCGGGCCATGGCCATGGCGTCTTCCCGGTTGTCTTCCTCGGTGTGTCCCGCCGCCGCCCGCATCCACTCCAGGTCGGCGCCGGCGCTGAACATGCCGCCGGCCCCGCGGAGGAACACCAGCCGCACATGTTCGGCGCCATGCAGGGTCTCGAAGGTCTCCGACAGGGCGGCGATCAGGGCCGCGTTAAAGGCGTTGCGACGGTCTGGCCGGTTGATGGTGACGATGGCGACGCCCTCAAGGGTGGCCTCCAGCCGCACCAAGGGCGAGGTGGCGTCGGTGTCGAGGCCCTCCACCAGGGGATCAGCGATGGGATGGCTCATGGGATTAAAGGCTCCGTCACATGCGGAAGACGCCAAACCGCGTCTCGGGTACTGGCGCATTGAGCGCCGCAGAAATCGACAGACCCAGCACGTCGCGGGTCTGGGCCGGATCAATCACGCCATCATCCCACAGTCGGGCGGTGGCGAAATAGGGGTCACCTTCAGTTTCGTAGCGATCGCGCACCGGCGCCTTGAAGGCCGCCTCGTCCTCGGCCGACCAGATCTCGCCCCGGGCTTCAAGCCCGTCCCGGCGGATGGTGGCCAGAACGCTGGCCGCCTGCTCGCCACCCATGACGCTGATGCGGCTATTGGGCCAGCTCCACAGGAAACGCGGGGAATAGGCCCGACCGCACATGCCGTAATTGCCGGCCCCGAAGGAACCGCCGATCAGGACGGTGAACTTGGGAACCTCGGCGCAGGCCACCGCCGTCACCAGCTTGGCGCCGTCCTTGGCGATGCCGCCGGCCTCATAGCGACCACCGACCATGAAGCCGGAGATGTTCTGCAGGAAGACCAGCGGAATCTTACGCTTGGCCGCAAGTTCTATGAAGTGGGCGCCCTTCAGCGCGCTTTCGGAGAACAGCACCCCATTATTTGCCAGAATGGCGACCGGATAGCCCCAGATGCGGGCAAAGCCACAGACCAGGGTCGTCCCATAGAGCGCCTTGAACTCATCGAAGTCCGAGCCGTCCACCAGCCGGGCAATGACCTCGCGCACATCATAGGGCGCGCGCACGTCACTGGGGATAATCCCGTAGAGCTCCTGCGGGTCATGGGCCGGAGGCCGGGGTTCCGCCAGGGCCATGTCGTGGGTCTTTGTGGTGTTCAGATTGGCGACAATGGCGCGGACGATGACCAGGGCCTGCTCGTCGTTTTCGGCCACATGGTCGACCACGCCGGAGCGGCGGCCGTGGGTGTCGGCCCCGCCCAGCTCCTCGGCGCTGATCACCTCGCCGGTGGCGGCTTTCACCAGGGGCGGCCCCCCCAGGAAGATGGTCCCCTGCCCCCGGACGATCACCGTCTCGTCGGACATGGCCGGCACATAGGCGCCCCCGGCGGTGCAGGACCCCATGACACAGGCGATCTGGGCGATGCCGGCGGCGCTCATCTGGGCCTGATTGAAGAAGATCCGCCCGAAGTGATCCCGATCGGGAAACACCTCGGCCTGATGGGGCAGATTGGCGCCGCCGGAATCCACCAGATAGATGCAGGGCAACCGGTTCTGCAGGGCGATCTCCTGAGCCCGCAGATGCTTTTTCACCGTCATCGGGAAATAGGCGCCGCCCTTCACCGTGGCGTCATTGGCGAGGATCATGATCTCGCGCCCGGACACTCGCCCGACCCCTGTGATGACCCCCGCGCCCGGCGCCTCGTCGTCATAGAGGCCATGGGCGGCCAGGGCGCCGACCTCCAGAAACGGCGCCCCGGGATCGAGCAGCCGCATCACCCGTTCCCGCGGCAGCAGCTTGCCCCGCGATTCGTGCCGCTCACGGGCGACGGTCGGACCGCCCAGGGCGGCTTGCGCCACCCTGGCCCGAAGCTGGTCGACCAGGCCGCGATTATGCTGCGCCTGGGTCTGAAATGCCCCGGAACCGGGATCGATGGAGGAAGTTAGCCTCGTCATATGCATGGCATAGCCCCGCACGCCGTTGCGCGCTAGGCTCCGCGACCGTGCCCAGGCTGCCGAATCTTCCCAGTGATAGCGCTCTCGCCCAGCTGTTCTTCAAGGAGCAGCTGGAGGGGGACGCCACATGGTTTTCGCTCCCCGGGGGCGGGGTCCTGTTTGAGCCCGGCGAAGCCGCTGAGAAGCTCTACTTCCTCCGGGCCGGGCGCCTGGGCGCATTCCGGAAGGACGAGGGCCTTGAGGCGGAATTCCTCGGCGTGATCCGCCCAGGCGAACCGGCCGGGGAGATGTCCCTCTTGTCCGGCACGGCGCACACGGCGCGGGTGGTCGCCCTGCGGGACTCCGAGATCTTCGCCCTGCCCCGGGACCTGTTCCTCGATGCGGCCGAGGAGGATCCCGCAGTCATGCTGGAACTGGCCCAGCTGATCGTGCGCCGGGGCCGGCGCCAGACCCATCGGGCTTCCGGGACAGAGCCCTCGGTCTATGGCTTCGTCACGGTGGGCGAGCCGGTGGCCGTACGGCCCCTGGTGGACCGCATCGCCCGGCACATGATGCGCCAGGGATACAGCGTTACCGTTGTGGGTTCTGAGGCGGCCACGGCGCCCACCGAGTGGTACTCCGAGGTCGAGCGGACCCATGACTTCGTCCTCTATGCCGCCGAGGGAAAGGACCTGGGCTGGCGGGCGGTGGTGGCGCGGCAGGTCGACCGCCTGTTCCGTATCGGCAAGGCCACCGCCCAGCCCCCGGCCAACATCACTCTGCAGCCGGCCCAGCCGCTCCAGGCCCATCAGCTCGTCGACCTGATCCTGCTGCACCCGCGGAACGGTCCAGCCCCGCGCACCTCCGAGGCCTGGGTCAAGGCCGCCCAGCCCGCCCGCCTCTTTCACATGCGCCGGGACGATGAGGCTGACGCCGCACGGCTCGCCCGGGTGCTGACCGGACAGTCTGTGGGCCTTGTGCTGTCAGGGGGCGGCGCCCGCGCCTATGCCCATGTGGGGGCGATCCGGGTCCTGCGGGAACGGGGTGTGCCCATCGACTTCATCGGCGGCGCCTCCATGGGGGCCATTATCGCCGCAGGCGTTGGCATGGGCTGGTCCGACGAGGAGGCCGACCGCCGGATCCGGGAGGCCTTCGTCGCCTCCAGCCCCCTGGATGATATCGCCTTCCCCATGGTGGCCATGACCCGTGGCGAGAAGGTGCGCGCCCGGCTCCATGAGCATTTTGGCGACATCAGCATCTCTGATCTCTGGCTGCCGTTCTTTGCCGTCTCGTCCAACCTGACCACCGGCGCCTACCAGATCCACCGCAGCGGGCGGCTGGTGGACGCGCTTCGGGCCTCCATCGCCCTGCCCGGCATCATGCCCCCCGCCACCCAGGGGGATGATGTGCTGGTGGACGGGGCGGTACTGAACAACTTCCCGGCCGATGTACTGAGCGCCATGCATCTGGGACCGGTGGTCGGGGTCGATGTCACCCGAGGCCGCAGCATCACCGCGAGGGACGTGGCGCGGCCGGCCTCTGTTCTGCGGTGGATCGCCTCGGGCGCCTGGCGTCAGGGTCCGCCCATTGTCTCCCTGCTGATGCGCGCGGCCACCGTGCCCACAGGCCGGGACCTGCTGGCGGCGCGGGAGAGCGTCGACCTCCTGGTCACTCCAGATATGACCGGGGTCGAGATCCGCAACTGGCAAGCCTATGACCCCGCCGTCACCGCCGGCTATGTGGCCATGGCCCAGGCCCTGGATGGCCTGACCACCCCCGTCACCGAGCTTCGGCGGCGCAAGGCCCTGAGCGAAGCCGCCCCTCGCGGCTGGCGCTGATACGCCGCTGGGGCGTGATGTTTGCCAAGTCCGCAAACTCGTCCCATACTCGACTCAGGTTTCAACAACTGAAAGGAGGTGACCTGGTGTCTCATTGTCATTTGTCGCAGTCGGTGACCGTGGCCTGGGCCTCCCCTGAGGTTCGCGCATAAGCGCTGCTAAGGTTGCGGGCCGCCGCGCCTGCGGTCCGACAATGAAAGGGCCGGCCCCGACTGAGGGTCGGCCCTTTTTTGCGACTGACATGGCGCATGTTCGATTGCCGCTTGGGCACGCAGGCTATTCATCAGCTCGAGCCCGGTACGATACCCTTCGGGCTGCGCTCGGATCTACCTGCGGCAGGTCGGAACCTCTCGATCCCGTCAGCCGCCGATGAGTTCCCGGCCAATCAGGAAACGGCGGATTTCATTGGTGCCGGCGCCGATGTCATAGAGCTTGGCGTCCCGCAGCAGCCGCTCCACCGGATAGTCGCGCGTATAGCCCGCCCCCCCCAGGGCCTGGATCGCCTCGAGGCTGCATTTGACGGCGTTTTCCGAGGCCATGAGGATAGCGCCGGCGGCGTCAAACCGGGTGGTGCGCCCGGCGTCACAGGCCCGGGCCACGGCATAGACATAGGCCCTGGCCGCGTTCAGGGCGACGTACATGTCCGCCACCTTGGCCTGCATGAGTTGGAAGGAGCCGATGGGCGCGCCGAACTGCCTGCGTTCCCGCACATAGGGCAGCACCACGTCCAGGCAGGCCTGCATGATCCCAAGGGGGCCGCCGGCCAGGACCGCGCGCTCATAGTCCAGGCCGCTCATCAGGACGCCGACGCCCCCATGAAGGGGTCCCAGCACATTCTCCTCGGGCGCCTCGCAGTCCTCGAACACCAGCTCGCTGGTGTCGGAACCGCGCATGCCGAGCTTGTCCAGCTTCTGGGCGCAACGGAAGCCCTTGAAGTCCTTCTCGATCAGGAAGGCGCTGATGGACCGGCCGCCGGCCTCGGGATCGGTCTTGGCATAGACCACCAGCACATCGGCATGGGGGCCATTGGTGATCCAGAACTTGGTCCCGTTCAGCACATAGCGATCGCCCCGACGCTCGGCGCGCAGGCGCATGGAGACCACGTCAGAACCGGCGCCCGCCTCGCTCATGGCCAGGGCGCCCACATGCTCGCCGCTGATCAAGCCAGGGAGATAGCGCTGCTTCTGGTCCTCTGAACCCCACCGGCGGATCTGGTTCACGCAGAGATTGGAATGCGCCCCATAGGACAGTCCCACCGAGGCCGAGGCCCGGCTGACCTCCTCCATGGCCACCACATGTTCCAGATAGCCGAGCCCCAGGCCGCCATAGGCCTCCTCCACCGTGATCCCGTGCAGGCCAAGCGCCCCCATCTGCGGCCAGAGGTTCCGGGGAAAGGTGTTGGTGGCGTCGATTTCCGCCGCCCGGGGCGCAATTTCTCCGGCGGCGAACCGGGCGGTGGCATCTCGGATGGCGTCGGCATGTTCACCGAGACCAAATTCAAGGGCGGGGCCAGAAACAGTCGTCATGGGCCAAGGGCTATCACGGGTCGCCAGACCCCGCGAGGGGACAATCGCGCCCGCTGAGGCCACATTTCGGCAGGCTCTGCCCGCCTGCGACCGTCGAGGCGGTCAGTTCCGCCCGTCGTCCAGGTCGTCAGGGTCGTCTCCACCCCCGAGGCGCTGCAGAACCAGATAGGCCGCCACACCAAAGAAGCCGACCCCCGCAATGCCGGCGATCCAGCCCACGATCAGGGGGCTGAGCAGACCGCCGTCGGCGACTCGGGCGTTGAAGGCCCAGAACAGGCCGCCGGCAAACAGCGCCAGACCTGCGCCGGCCAGGGTCAGAAGGGCGCCCAGATCCCCCCGATGCGCCCTTGGCTGATCGGGTTCGAAGGCCAAGATGGAAGGCTCCTCCAGGGTGTCGTCGATCAGGATGCGCGGGGGGGCCTCCTCCACCGGCAGGGCTTCCGGCGGGGCGGGCGGGGCCTCCAGCGGATCATTGGCGGCCTGGATAGGCGTAGCCGCCGGGGGGATGTCGAAGGCCTCATCAAGGGGCGTCAGGACAAAGGCCCGTTCAGCGCCGCCGCCGATCAAGCCGACGGTTCCGCCCCAGCCGGGCGACAGCATGGCCCGGGGGGACTCCTGCGCCCCCATGGTCTGCGGCGGAGGCGTCAGTCCCGCAGGCGCCGGGGGCGCCGGCAAATCGTCCTGGGTCGAGTCGACCGTTTCCGCCGCCGTCGGCGGGGTGATGACCGTGACCGGGGCCAGGGCGGCGTCAGTCTCGATCTGGGCCTCTGCCTCAGCCTCGGCGTCCGTCGCGCCATCCGGTTCGACGTCCGATTTCACCGGCTCATCGCTGAAGATCGAGGCCAGACGGTAGCTCACCGCCGCCGCCGCCGCCTGGGCCGGACTGGGGACCACAGCCTCCTCCTCCGGAGGCGCAGGCGCCAGCGGCGTCGCGGCGGGGTCACGCTCGGCCACAGCGTCAACGCCATCCAGGGCTGCGCGCAGGGCCAGGGGCGTTTGCCGCGGCACGACGCCTCCGATGTCGGCGTCGACATTGGGGCGCAGAATGGGCGACGGCGCCGGCACCCAGCCATCCATGGGGGTCAGAAACAGGGTCTTCTCCGCCGCCCGTCGACGGACCAGGGCGTCGATGACGATGCGCTCGCCCTCGAAGTCTGCCTTGCGCCAAAGCTCCATGGCGCAGGCCGCCTGAAGCAGCTGACCCTCATTGATCCGACGCAGCACCGAAGAGCTACGGAAGTTGTCCAGGCCGATATTGAAGGCAAAGCAGCACAGGGCGTCGAACTGGTTCTGGGTCAGGGGGGCGTAGGTGATCTCGTTGACCAGGCGTGCGACGGCGATCAGATCGTAGAGCAGCAACGCCTCGGCGTCCTGTTCGGACACCTCGGCGCCCTCGCGGGCCGTCCGGGTGTGGCCATAGCCTATGGTCCAGCGACCGTCCGCCAGCTTCGCGGCCCTGGCCCGGTAGCCTTCGAAGCGCTTGATCAGTTCGATCGCAGCGCGGGATATCCGGTGACGCGGTTTCATGGCCGTCCTGATCCAGGTTGAGACAAGAACACGGGGTCCGAGCCTCACACCGCAAGATAGGGGCCGCTTACAACAGGATCAGTGAGGCGATCCCGAGGAAGGCGAAAAATCCCGTGAAGTCGGTGACGAAGGTCACAAAGACGGCAGAGGACACCGCCGGGTCGCGGCCCATCCGCTCCAGCGCCAGGGGCACCAGGGAGCCTGCCAGGGCGGCGACGGACATGTTGATCACCAGGGCGGCGGCGAAAGCCGCCGTGAGCCTCATGTCGCCAAACAGCAGATAGGTGGCCAGCCCCGTGACCGCGGCCAGGATCAGCCCGTTGACCAGGCCAACCACCATCTCACGGCTCACGGTCCGCACCGCATTGACGGCAGACAGCTCGCGGCTGGCCAGGGCCCGCACGGCCACCGTCAGGCTCTGGGTCGCCCCGTTGCCGCCCAGGGAGGCGACGATGGGCATGAGGACGGCCAGTGTCACCACCTGAGCGATCTGGGCCTCAAAGGCCTGGATGACGCTGACGGCCAAGGCCGCCGTCAGGGTGTTGAGCAACAGCCAGGGAAGGCGCGAGGCGACCATGTCCCTGACGCCCCCATGACGACCGCTGTCGGAGACGCCGGCCAGGGCGAGAATGTCCTCGCGGCTCTCCTCATGGATGACGCCGACAATGTCATCGACGGTGATCTGCCCCACCAGACGCCCACCCGGTCCGACCACCGGGGCGGAGATCAGGTGATACTTGTCGAAGATGTAGGCCACTTCCTCCTGATCCATATCCACCGGGATCTCGGACACGGGCTCCATGATCTGGGTCAGGGGCACGTCGCGCCTGGCCCGCAGCAGGGTGCTGGTGGGCACTGCGCCCACCGGGTGAAAGGCGGGATCGACCACATAGATATCGAAGAACAGCTCGGGCAGATCGTCGGCTTCCTGCCGGAAGTGGTCGATGGCCTGCCCCACGGTCCAGAACTGCGGCGCGGCGACCACCTCGCGCTGCATGAGTCGACCTGCGGTCTCCTCCCCATAGGACAGAGCGCTCTCGATGACCGCGCGTTCGCCCTCGGGCAGGGCAGCCAGGACCTCAGCCCGCTTCAGGGGCTCCAGGTCTTCCACCACATCGGCGGCGTCATCGGAATCCAGCTCTCCGAGCGCCCGGGCCAGGGTGTCGGGGGCGACAGCTTCGAGAATCTCCTCCCGGATCTCGTAATCCAGCTCCGAGAGGATCTCCGCCAGGGCCTCGGGATCCAGGTGCGGAAGAATCTCCTGCCGATCAGCCGGCGCCAGGAAGCCGATCAGATCGGCGACGTCGGCCGGATGCAGGGCGCTGAGGAGGTCCCGCAGGCGATCAGAATCGCCCCGGTCGGCCGCATCCACAACCATGGAGACAAACTTCGGGTTGAGCGCATAGTCCTCGCCGAGCGCGAGGTCCTCCAGGTCAGGCGCCCGGTCGGGATCGAAGTCGGCGGCAGGGTCGGCCCGTTCACGACTCATCGCTCCCTCCCCCTGCGCTGTGTGTCGAAATCTATCGCGTCTGCTGATCCTGGTTCACTGGTGCGGTCGAGAAGACTCGAACTTCCACGGGTTGCCCCACAGCGACCTCAACGCTGCGCGTCTACCAATTCCGCCACGACCGCTCGTGGTGAGCCGCGGGGCGTAGCAAACCGCCGCTGCTTTGTGAAGGAGAGTTTTGCGGGCTCAGCTTCCGCCGGCCATGTAGTCGAACACATTGGCCCCACGGGTGACGGCGATGGCGATCTTGTCGTCACTGATCTGGATTTCCCCCCGGGCGACCGGATGATTGTTGGCCAGGATCCAGACCTCTTCATTGACCGTGGCGTCGAGGGGAATCACCGCCCCTCGGCCCATGCGCAGCAACTGCTGCATGGGCAGGGAGGCGCGGCCGAGCACCACCGAGATCTCCACATTGACCGCCTGAACCTGACTGGACAAACCCACACCCCTGAGCGCCGCCTCATCTGCGGCTTTGCAGCCGGCGGCCTGAAGCCGCACATTGGCCTCACCATGCTTGACCACGCGTTAAATCCACAGCCGCCGCAGTTAAAGTTTCACCGCCATGACGGCGCGCCGGTGGGCTGGGCGGTCTCTCCAGGACTGGTGGACTATGAGGCGGCGGTCGGGTTCATGGAGGCCCGCGCCGCTGCCATCGCCGAAGGCCGGGCCGGCGAGCTGGTCTGGCTGCTGGAGCATCCGCCGCTCTATACCGCCGGCGTGTCGGCCAAGCCGGATGACCTGCTGACGCCTGACCGGTTTCCCGTGTTCCAGAGCGGCCGTGGCGGTCAGTTCACCTATCACGGGCCCGGCCAGCGAGTGGCCTATGTGATGCTCGATCTCACCGCCCGGCGGCGGGATGTTCGGGCCTTTGTCGCGGCCCTCGAAGCCTGGCTGATCGAGGCCCTCGCCAGGTTCAATGTTGAGGGCCACATCCGCCCCGGTCGCGTCGGCGTCTGGGTGGAGCGCCGCATTGCCGGATTTCCAGCCCAGGAGGACAAGATTGCCGCCATCGGGGTGAAGCTGCGCCGCTGGGTCTCATTTCATGGGATCGCCCTGAATGTGGAACCCGATCTCAGCCACTTTGACGGCATTGTCCCGTGCGGTGTCAGCGCCCACGGGGTCACCAGCCTGATCGACCTGGGCCTGCCCGTCAGCATGGATGAAGCCGACGCGGCCCTGCGCGCCGGCTTCGAGTCCGTGTTTGGACCCAGCGCCGAGGTCGAGCCCCCGCCCCTGCCCTAGGCGGCGGCGGTCAGACTGTAGCGCCCTGGTCGCCGATCACCGCGTCGCGCCCGCCATGGTCGGCGGGATCGTGTGGCCCAGATCAGGTCTCCTGTCTGGGGCGGGTCGTCCCGGGAAGACCCGCCACCGCAGCCCCAGTCCCGACGGCCAGGTTGCGGAACAGGATCAGGCAAACTCCGCCAGCACCTCATCAGCGGCGACCGAGTCCCCGGCCTTGGGGCCAACCGTCTTGACCACCCCGTCCCGCTCGGCGCGGATGATGTTCTGCATCTTCATCGCCTCGATGATGGCCACCACCTCGCCGGCCTTGACCTCCTGGCCCTCGACCACGCTGAGGCTGACCACCAGGCCCGGCATGGGCGAGAGCACCAGCTTGGCGGTGTCGGCGGCCTTTTTCGGCGGCAGACGCTTATGCAGCAGGGCCGAGGCCGGCGTCAGGACCAGAACCCGGGCCTCGGCGGCCCTGTGCCGGATCACAAAGCCTTCCGCAGCCGGCCGGACCCGGACCGTAAACCGGCGCCCGTCGAAGGTCGCGGAGAACACAGGCTGGCCCGGACGCCAGTCGATGTCGGTGAGCGCCAGGCTGCGGCCCGTCTCGGTGAATTCCACGCCCACCCCGCCGCCGTCATGGGTCAGACGCACCGGATGGTCGGCGCCGCCCAGATTGACCACCCAGTCGTTCCGTCCCCGCCCCGGCCAGGCCCGCTCGCTCAATGCCTGATGCATGACGCAGGCCGCCGCGATCTGGATGTCGATCTGGCGAAGCGTAGGGGCGGTTCCGTGGAAGCCGTCGGGGAACTGGTCCTTGATATAGCTGGTCGACAGCTGACCCGACCGGAACCGGTCCTCGTCCATGACCGCCGCCAGGAAGGGGATGTTGTGGCCCAGGCCCTCGATGTGGAAGCTCTCCAGGGCCTCGCCCATGGCGTCGATGGCCGCCAGCCGGGTCGGCGCCCAGGTGGACAGCTTGGCGATCATAGGGTCGTAGAACATGGAGATCTCGTCGCCCTCGCGGACCCCGGCGTCATTGCGCACGGTCAGCCCAGGCGCCTCCCGCTCCTGCGGCGGGCGGTAGCGCACCAGCCGGCCGACGGAGGGCAGAAAGCCGCGATAGGGGTCCTCGGCATAGATCCGGCTCTCAATGGCCCAGCCGTTGATCTTCAGGTCGGCCTGGGAAAAGGCCAGGGGCTCGCCGGCGGCCGAGCGGATCATCTGCTCCACTAGATCGACCCCGGTGATCAATTCGGTGACCGGGTGCTCCACCTGCAGGCGGGTGTTCATCTCCAGGAAGAAGAAGCTGCGGTCCTGGCCGGCCACGAACTCGACGGTGCCGGCGCTGTCGTAGCCGACGGCCTTGGCGAGCGCGATGGCCTGATCGCCCATGGCCTTGCGGGTGGCCTCGTCCAGCAGGGGGCTGGGCGCCTCCTCGATGACCTTCTGGTTGCGCCTTTGGATCGAGCATTCCCGCTCGAACAGGTGGACCACATGGCCGTGCCTGTCTCCCAGCACCTGGATCTCGATATGGCGCGGGCTCTCGATGAACTTCTCGATGAAGATGCGATCATCGCCGAAGCTGGCCCTGGCCTCCGCCTGAACGGCGGGGAAGCCCTCCTCCACGTCCCGGCGGGTCCAGGCGACCCGGATGCCCTTGCCGCCGCCCCCGGCCGAGGCCTTGATCATCACCGGATAGCCGACCTCCCCGGCGATCCGGACGGCGTGGGCCGTGTCGGAAATCTCCCCCACATGACCCGGCTCCGTGGAGACCCCGGCGCGACCGGCGGCCTTCTTGCTCTCGATCTTGTCGCCCATGGCCGCGATGGCCTCAGGATTGGGGCCGATGAAGACGATGCCCTCCTCGGCCAGCCGCCGGGCGAAGCCGGCGTTCTCCGACAGGAAGCCGAAGCCCGGATGGACGGCCTGGGCGCCCGTCTCGCGGCAGGCGGCGACGATCCTGTCAGCCACCAGATAGCTTTCAGAGGCCGGAGCAGGACCGATGAGGACGGCCTCGTCGGCCATTTCAACGGCCATGGAGTCGGCATCGGCCTCGGAATAGACCACCACCGTGGCGATCCCCATCCGGCGGCACGTCCTGATGATGCGGACAGCGATTTCGCCGCGATTGGCGATCAGGATCTTGGAAAACATGGTCACCGAACTCAACGCAGCTTCACCGCCGTACCCGAGGCGCTGACCATCAGCATCCCGTTCTCCGCGCCCAGGGTCTCGTAGTCGAGATCGACGCCGACCACGGCGTCGGCGCCCAGGCTGCGGGCCTCGTCGCACATCTCCTTGAGCGCAATGTCCCGGGCCTCGCGCAGGGCCTTTTCATAGCCGCCGGCCCGGCCGCCGATGATGTTGGTGATGCCGGCGAAGAAGTCCCGGAAGATATGCGCGCCGATAATGGCCTCGCCGGTGACGACACCCAGTGTCCGGGCGATGTCCCGCTCGGCAAGGGTGGGGGTGGTGGCGGTGATCATTCCTGGACTCTCCCGACTTTGCCCCCTGGGCAGGGGGTCCTTTCGATCCGTCGCGCGCGACCTTAGATTGGCTCCCATGAGCAAGCCAGCCGTGTCCCCCGCGACGCCCTTTGATCTGACGCCCCCCGACCTTGCGGAACGCAAGACCCTGGAGGCCGAACTGACGCTCGAGGAGGCCGATGTCCTCCTGCGCCACGGGACGGAGGCGCCCTTCTGCGGCGGCCTGCTCGATAACAGGGAGGACGGTGTCTATTGCTGCCGCCTCTGCGGTCTGCCCCTGTTTCGCGCCCACACCAAGTTCGAAAGCGGCACCGGCTGGCCGAGCTTCTTCGCCCCGATGCACGAGGCCCATGTGATCGGCGTGCGCGATGTCAGCTACGGCATGGTCCGGGTCGAGACCCGCTGCGCCCGGTGCGACAGCCACCAGGGCCACGTCTTCCCCGACGGCCCGCCCCCCACCGGCCTGCGCTACTGCATCAATTCGGTGTCCCTGGAGTTCGTCGGCGACGGCGAGCCCCTGCGCGACCCCCTGGGCCGCGGCGACAGCGCCCATCTGCGGGCGGGCTAGCCGACCGCCTCCAGGATGGCGAGGACGGCCCTGGCCTTGGCCGGGTCGCTGCCGTCGTGGTCATGCCAGGCGGCCGACAGACCAGCATGGGCGTGGGCCCAGGCTCTCAGTCTGCCTGGCTCCAGATCGGCCGCCCGCGCGATCTGCGCCAGACGCGCGGCGATGCGGTCGGGGGTGATGGAGGCCAGGTCCGGATTGGGAAAGATGTTGGCATAGTCATAGGCTCGCTCACCCACCAGCCCCCAGGGATCGATGGCCAGCCAGCCCAGGGCGCCGAAGTCCAGCACATTGCCATGGTGGATGTCCCCGTGCAGGAGCACCGGGTCGCGCGCGGTCTCCAGCAGGCCAGTCGCTACGCCGCGCGCCTGGGCCAGGGTGGGGTCAGCCGATCGAACCAGGGCGTCAAACAGCATTTCCAGGGGCGGCGCGGTCGGCGCGTCGGAGCCTCGCGGCGCGTGTAGCCGGGCGACCACCTGGCAGAGGATCGAGGTGGCCGCCTCGTCCCGTCCGGCCTGGACCATCGCGACGACCGTGCCGCCCGGCGCCCGGAGCATCAGCAGCGCCTCGTCTTCGAGCGCCAACACAGGGGCGGCGCCCGCCCCGCCCCACCACGCCATTATCCTTCCGCCCCGCCGCTCGTCGGCGCTGTGGGCCAGCTTCAGCATGGCCGCTTTGCCCCCGGCGCGCACCGGCAGCAGGCGGGAGCGTGTCACGGGCATGGACATGACATCGCCCTCCGGAACGAGGTTCCAGAGGGCGAGCCAGGGTTCGAAGTCATCCAGATCAGCGCCCATCGCCGCAAGCCTAGGCCAGCGGCGGGGCCAAGCGCAATCTGCGCCTATTCCTCGCCGTCAGTGACCTTGGCCAGGGTGGAATTGGTCCCCCTGCGGGCCGGCTGGCCGGGGATCCGGAGAATGTGCTCACACTCCTGGTCGTCTGACCGCCTGTTGGCCATGGCTGGTTCTCCCATTGTCGATTGGCGGCGCATCGCGCTCTCCAGGTTCAACCGGTTCAGGCCGACCCTGTTCCGAGACGCCGCCGGCCTGAGACGGCGTCAGAGCGGGATATTGTCGTGCTTCTTCCATGGGTTGGAGAGCGTCTTGCCCTTGAGGGATCGCAAGCCGCGCACGATCCGCCGCCTTGTGCAATGCGGCATTATCACGTCGTCGATATAGCCGCGCGAAGCGGCCACAAAGGGGTTGGCGAAGCGGTCCTTGTACTCCGCCTCGCGGGCGACGAGCTCTTCTGGCGTCTGGTTGCGGAAGATGATCTCCACCGCGCCCTTGGAGCCCATGACGGCGATCTCGGCGGTGGGCCACGCGTAGTTGAGGTCGCCGCGGATGTGCTTGGAACTCATGACGTCATAGGCGCCGCCATAGGCCTTGCGGGTGATGACGGTAATCTTGGGCACGGTGGCCTCGGCAAAGGCGAACAGGAGCTTGGCGCCATGGCGGATCAGTCCCCCCTGCTCCTGCCGGGTGCCCGGCATGAAGCCCGGCACATCGACAAAGGTCACCAGGGGGAATTCGAAGGCGTCGCAGAAGCGCACGAAGCGGGCGGCCTTGCGGCTGGCGTCGATGTCCAGCACGCCGGCCAGGACCTGGGGCTGGTTGGCGACAATGCCCACCGGCTGGCCGTCCATGCGGGCGAACCCGCAGATGATGTTCTTGGCGAAGTCCGGAGAAATCTCGAAGAAATCCGCCTCGTCCACGACCTTCAGGATGAGTTCCTTCATGTCGTAGGGCTTGTTGGGATTGGCCGGCGCCAGGGTGTCGAGGCTCGGCTCCTCCCGCTCCGCCTCATCGAAGCTCTCGCGCAAGGGCGGGCGCTCGCGGTTGGAGGTGGGCAGGAAGTCCACCAGGCGGCGCACCTGGGTCATGGCCTCCAAATCGTTCTCGAAGGCGCCGTCGGCGACCCCGGACTTCATGGCGTGGACCCGGTAACCGCCCAGGTCCTCGTGGGTGACATCCTCGTGGGTGACCGCCTTCACCACGTCCGGGCCGGTCACGTACATGTAGCTCGTGTCCTTCACCATGAAGATGAAGTCCATGATGGCCGGGGAATAGACATCGCCGCCGGCGCAGGGGCCCATGATCACCGCGATCTGCGGGATGACGCCTGAGGCCAGGGTGTTTTCCAGGAAGATGTCGGCATAGCCGGCCAGGGAATCCACGCCCTCCTGGATGCGGGCCCCGCCGGCGTCGAACAGGCCGATGATCGGGGCGCCCATCTTCAGGGCCTGCCGCTGGACCTTGAGGATCTTCTGCGCATGCGCGCTGGACAGCGATCCGCCGAAGACCGTGAAATCCTTGGAGAAGACAAAGACGGTGCGACCGTTGATCGTACCCCAGCCGGTGACGACCCCGTCGCCTGGCACCTTCTGCTCGGCCATGCCGAAGTCGGTGGCCCGATGCTCGACGAACATGTCGAACTCCTCGAAGGAGCCCTCATCCAGCAAGAGGTCGACCCGCTCCCGGGCCGTCAGCTTGCCCTTGGCGTGCTGGGCCTCGATCCGTCGGAGGCCGCCGCCCAGGCGGGCGGTTTCACGCTTGGCTTCGAGCTCTTTGAGGATCTGCTTCACGCTGAGCCCCTCCCTGACGACCACTGAAGGTCCAGCCGTAATGGGCGCTGCGGAACCGCGCAAGTTCACGCCGCGTCAGCAGAATCGGCGCTCAGGCGGGGTCCAGGGCGCGGAACCAGGCCTCCAGCATGGCCGCCTCGATCGACAGGCGCGCCACCCGCTCGGCGGCCTCTTCATCGATCCCCCAGGCCTCCTCCTGAAAGATCTCCTCCAGCCGCGAGAGCGCCAGGGCCTGGCGCCCCTCCAGCCAGCCGTAGTGCAGGGCCAGGGCCAGGACCGCAGACCCAAGGAGCGAGGCGCCAAAGGCCACGCCGGCCAGGCGAAAGTCGTCCAGCCCTGCGGCCAGGTCCCGCACCCGAGACAGGGTGGTCTGCGGCTGCGGGCGGTGAATGATCCCGGCGGCGCGGACAAAGCTGAGGCCCAGTTCGCGCTCGGCCCGCTGAAGCACCGGCTCCCATTCTGCGGTCTGCCGCGCCACCAGAGCCTCCGGGTCCTCGGCGAAATAGCAGAGCAGGTCGGCGCTGGCGTAGTCCGCAACAGATTGGGCCGTAGCCGCTCTCGCCGCCGGGATCGAGTCTATGGCGGTGTTGGCCAGACGGGTGGCCTGCATGCCGGGCACATCGAGAAACTCCCCCTGCCCCTCCCACTCCAGCGCGATCTGCTCGGCCAGGGTCCGCGTCGGCGTGATCAGCCTTCCACCCCGGGGGCAGCGCACCTGGCGGGCGTCCAGCAGGATCGCAAAACCACCCTCGGCCTCGGCGATGGATACGGCCTTGTAGAACCGGCGCGGCCGGTCGGAGGCCTCTTGAAATCCACGTCTCACATACGACTCCATGGCTGGACGAACCCCGACTGGGGGCGATCCAATAGGTGGAACGGTCATCGGACAGAACGCGCCCAGACCCTGAAGTCCAGAGCATGATTCAACGCTCCAGCGGGTCCGCCTGAACACATCAGGCGCTAGCGCCGCTTGCGGCCGAAGGGCTCGGGATCGGCCTCGTGCTCGTCGAAGCCGAAGCGGGCAAAGCCAGCCCTCATCTCCGGGCTCAGGGGCGCCTCCAGGATCAGCATGCCGCTTGAGGGGTGTGGCAGGGTCAGACGGCGGGCATGCAGCTGCAGCTTCAGCTGCCCGGAAAGCTGGGCCGAAGCCTCGTCGCCGTACTTGGGATCTCCAAGGATCGGGTGGCCCATGGCCTTCATATGCGCCCGCAGCTGGTGGGTGCGGCCGGTATGGGGGCGCAGGGCCAGCCACGCGGCCCTCGGACCAGCCCGGCTGATGGTGACGAACTCGGTCTCAGCCGGGTCGGCGTCAGGATCCCCTTTCTCGGCCGGGACAATCATCTCCCGGTCGCCGACGCCGCGCTTGACCAGGGCCAGTTCCATCACCCCCTCGGTGGGGCGCGGATTGCCCATCACCAGGGCCCAATAGGTCTTCTGCGCCTTGCGGCGGGCAAAGGCGCCGGCCAGCTTGGCCGCCGCCGAGGGTGTCCTGCCGAGCACCAGAACCCCGGAGGTGTCCCGGTCCAGCCGGTGGACCAGCCTTGGCCGCGCCAGGCCGTCGCCCCAGGCGCCCAGCAGACGGTCCACATGGCTGTTGGTCTTGGTGCCCCCCTGGACGGCCAGGCCAGACGGCTTGTTGAGGACCAGAACCTCCTCGTCCTCATAGATCACCAGGCCCTTCACATAGGCCACGTCCCGGGGATGCAGCTCCACGGCCTTGCGGCTGTCGCCCCTGGCCGGCGCGTCCGGCAGGGGCGGAACCCGGACGTTCTCGCCCCCTTCGAGGCGGGTGTCGGGCTTGGCCCGGGCGCCATCGATGCGGACCTGACCGGAGCGGATCAGCTTGTGCAGCTGGCCCTGGGTCAGGTGCGGCCACCGGCGGCGGAACCAGCGGTCCAGGCGCACGCCCCCCTCGGCCGGATCCACCACGATGTTGCGAACCTCGCGCATCAGGCAAACCTCGGCATCATCACTAAGCCTGCCAACAGGGCGAGGACCGGCAGGACCACGGAGCCCAGGGCATCGACTGCGGCCTCCTCATTGGCCCGGCGCTCGATCATTAGGAGAGTTTCCCGGGACAGGCGGCGAAGGTGGAGAAACTGCCCAGCAGCCAGACCCCCGGCGCCACGAGAAAATGCCTATCCATGGCCCCTTATGCCGGGACAGGCAGTCCGCCGCCAGGGGCCGATTGCGGACCTGGAGCCGTCTCCGGCAGGACAAGACCGAGCGCTGCGCAGAAGTTGGTCATGTCGGCGGGCGGCGGCGCCGCGATGCGCCGCCTTGCGCCTCCGGCCAGGGGAACATCTAGGGCTGCGGCGTGCAGCATCAGCCGCGCGGCCGCCTGTCCCCCAAGGCTGAGCGCGCCGCCATAGCGGACGTCGCCGGCGATCGGGCGGCCGATGGACGCCAGATGGACGCGCAGCTGATGCATGCGTCCCGTCCTGGGCGACAGCTCAAGAAGGGCGGCGCCCGCCGCGGACGACAGGGTGCGGTAGCGGCTCTGGGCGGACTCAGCGCCTTCGGCGTCGGGCGCGCAGATCCGCATATAGGCCTCGCGGCCGATCTCTTCCCGACGCATGGCCTTGTCGATCAGGCCTTCCCGCGGCTCAGGGGCGCCCGGCGCAACCACCGCCAGATAGGTCTTGCCAAAGCGTCGGGCCATCATCGCCTTGCCGAGCGCCGAGGCCGCCGGCTGGGTCTTGGCCGTCAGGATCACGCCCGAGGTGTCTCGGTCCAGCCGGTGGATCAGACGCGGGCGGGCCTTGCCCGCCCTGGCAAAGGCGAACAGCAACTCGTCCAGGGTGTGGACCTGGCCGCGACCGCCCTGGCTCGACAGGCCAGACGGCTTGTTGAGCGCCAGGAGGTCGGCGTCTTCGTAGATCACCAGACCCCGCACAAAGGCGATTTCTTCGGCGGAAAGCTGGATGACGCGTTGGGGCTTCACCCGCCTCCCTTAGCGCAGAACAGCCCGGCGGGTCATCACCCATGCATAGACGAGCAGGACCACCCCGATCACGGCGACCGCTACGGGAATGGCGCCCACGATAAGCTCCCAGCCTCCAGGGACGGTCAGGGCGTAGCCTTTGGCGCCGGCAATACCGACCAGGGACAGGACAAAGGCGTGCACGGCAAACCGACTGCGAAGCAGCAGCAGGACCGAGCCCGCGACAGCGCCCCCGACGCCAAGCGCCGAGACGGCAAGCATCCAGTCTGGATAGGCGGCCACATAGGCGATCTGGGCCTCACTCATGCCCATCTGCCGGAAGTAGGTCTCGCCTTGGATCTGGCTCATCAGGAATCCGTAGCCGCCGAACCCATTCCAGAGCAGCGACAGGCCCCCAACGACCCAGAGATGCCAGGGCGTCGTCCTGGCGCTCGCAACTTCAGACATCTCATCCTCCCCGTTCTGCACCCACTCTAGACTGGACGATTTGGGAGAACAACGGTCTTTGATCAGGCCTTGCCGCTGCGGATCGCAGCCCAGCGGTCGAGGCGGGCCTTGATCGGCCCCTCGGCCCCCTCGCCCTTGGGGCGGTAGAAGACCGGCCGCTCCATCTCATCGGGGAAGTAGTTCTGGCCGGAGAAGCCTTCCTCGGTGTCGTGGTCATAGGCATAGCCCTTGCCATAGCCCAGGTCGCGCATCAGCCGAGTCGGCGCATTGCGGATATGGGCGGGCGGCATCAGGGAGCCCGTCTCCTTGGCCGCCTTCTGGGCGGCCTTGAAGGCCACATGGACGGCGTTGGACTTTGGCGCCGTGGCCAGGTGGACCACCAACTGGGCCAGCGCCATCTCGCCTTCGGGGCTGCCCAGGAAGTCGTAGGTGTCCTTGGCGGCATTGGCGAGGACGAGCGCCATGGGGTCGGCTGCGCCAATGTCCTCGGCCGCAGTGCGGATCAGCCGCCTGGCCAGATAGAGCGGGTCCTCCCCGCCCCCCAGCATGCGGGCCAGCCAATAGAGGGCCGCGTCGGGGTCCGAGCCCCGGATCGACTTATGCAGGGCCGAGATGAGGTTGTAGTGCTCCTCCCGGTCCTTGTCATAGGCCGGGCTGCGCTTCTGCAGGATCGCGCCCAGTTCCTTGGTGGACAGCGTCTTGGCCGCGCCGATGTTGAACAGGGTTTCGGCCAGGGTCAGCAGGTGGCGCCCATCGCCGTCGGCCAGCGCCACCAGGGCCTGGCGGGCCTCGGCCTCCAGCGGCAAGGCGCGGCCCTCGAAGGCCTCGGCCTTGGCCAGCAGGGCGGTAAGCGCCCCGTCGTCGAGGCGCTTGAGCACAAAGACCTGGCAGCGGGACAGGAGCGCCCCGTTCAGCTCGAAGGACGGGTTCTCGGTGGTGGCGCCCACCAGGGTGACGATCCCCTCCTCCACAAAGGGCAGGAAGCCGTCCTGCTGGGCGCGGTTGAAGCGGTGGATCTCATCGACAAACAGCAGGGTCGACTGGCCCGCCAGCCTGCGGGCCCTGGCCTGCTCAAAGGCCTTTTTCAGGTCGGCGACACCGGTGAACACCGCCGACAGCTGCTGGAACTCATAGCCGGCCGCCTTGGCCAGCAGCCGGGCGATGGTGGTCTTGCCGGTCCCGGGCGGCCCCCAGAGGATCATTGAGGCCAGGCGATGGGCCCTGGCCATCCGGCCAACCGGCCCGTCCTCCCCCAGCAGGTGATCCTGGCCGACCACCTCCTGGAGGGTCTGGGGACGCAGGCGATCGGCCAGCGGCGAGGGCGCGTGCGGGGTCAGCCCAGCGGCTTCGAAGAGATCGGCCATGGGCGACTCATAGCAAATGTCCCGGTCGCCTGCGCGGGCGACTCTGCGCCCCTACAGACGGAAGTTGGCGGTCACCGGCTGGCCATTGCGCAGGATGGTCACCTGCCAGGTGGCCGAACCCGCGCCGATGGCGGCCACCAGGTCGCGGACCGTGCGGATCTCCTGGCCATTGACCGCGCGGATCATGTCCCTAGGCCGCAGGCCGGCATTCATCGAGAATCCCCGGCCGACCCGGATGACCATGACCCCTGGCCCCTGGAAGGGATCGACGCCGAGTTCATCCGCCACTGCCGGGGAGAGATTGACCACGGTGGCGCCGTCGAAGGGATGGCGGCCGCTGAGCCCCTGCTCGTCCCGGGCCGGGGTGGCGGGGGGGGCTTCGGCGCGCAGGTTGAGGTCAGCGGTCCGGCCATCCTCACGCCGCACCCCCAGGCGCAGGGTCTCCCCCAGGCGGCGGGTGCCCACCTCATAGTTCAGGCCGCCCACATCGCTGACCGCCTGGCCATCGACAGTGAGGATCACGTCCCCCTGGCGCAGGCCGGCGCGGGCGGCGGCGCCGCCGGGCCAGATGTCGGCCACCAGCACCCCTTGGGGGGCGCTCATGCCGATGGAGCGGGCGATCTCGGCGGTGATGGTCTGGGTCCGGGCGCCCAGCCAGGGGCGCTCCACCCGCTGGCCGCCGCCGACGGCGGTCTCGACCACCCGGCGGACCATGGCTGCGGGCATGGCGAAGCCCACCCCGCTGGACGTGCCGGAGCGCGAGACGATGAAGCTGTTGATGCCGATCAGGTCGCCGTCCATGTCCACCAGGGCGCCGCCGGAATTGCCGGGATTGATGGCCGCGTCGGTCTGGATGTAGCTGGCCGCGGCGTCCCCGCTGGGATCGGCGGTGCGGTTCAGGGCCGAGATGATGCCATTGGTCACCGTCTGGCCGACGCCGAACGGATTGCCGATGGCCAGGACCAGATCGCCGACCTCGGCGTCGCCCGTATCATCAATGGCCAGCACCGGAAGGCGCTCCTCCCCCAGATCGATCTTCAGGACCGCGAGGTCGGTGCGCTCGTCGGCCAGCAGCAGCCTGGCAGGAAATTCCCGCCGGTCGGCCAGGGCGACGATGATCTCCTGGCCGCCGGCCACCACATGGTTGTTGGTGACGATCACCCCGTCAGCCCGGACGATGACCCCCGACCCCAGGGAGCCCTCCACCCGCCCCCGAGGGGCGCCCATGCCGAACAGATCCCAGAAGGGGTCGGCCTGCCGGCGCACCATCCGCCGGGCCGAGATATTGACCACCGCCGGGGCGGCCGTCTTCACCACAGGGGCGAAGGAGGCCTTCATCTCCACCGCGCTCTCCGGGGCGGACCTTGTCGGCTGGGCCAGGGCGGGCTGGGCCTCGCTGCGGCTGGCCGGATCGGTGCAGGCCGCCAGGATCACCAGGGCTGGAAGGAGAAGATGGGCGGCGCGCATGAGATCTCCGTAGGATACTCCGACTCTGCCGTTTGGCGAAGCTTTCGGGCGCAAAGATGACCGGCCTAGGGCTTGGGAACGACGGAGGGGTCGAGGGGCGGAACGACGGCGGCGGGGAGCGGCGTCCGGTCCACCCGCATCCCCAGGATGAAGGCCGCCACCAGAAGGGCCGCGGCCAGATAGATGGCCAGGCCCGGCGCCTGAACAAGGTCGGCATGGCGGATCGACCAGGCGAAGGTCAGGCCAAACAGGGCCGGCCCGACCATGGAGGCGATCCCCTGCAGGCTCTGATTGGCGCCCTGCAGCTGGCCCTGCTGATCAGGCGCCACCCGGCGGGTCATCAGGCCCTGCAGTCCCGGCATCAGGAAGTTCATCAGGGCGAAGATCGGAACCCCGGCCAGATAGAGCAGGCCGGTGGGCGCATAACCGTACCAGGCAAACCCAAGCGCTCCGGCGGCGGCCCCGAGCATCAGGGCGCCCCGCTCACCGATCCGCGCCACCACGGGACCCACCAGGAAGGCCTGGACAATGACCCCGGCCACCCCGGTGGCCATCATGGCCAGCCCCATGACCGACGGGCTCCAGCCATAGCGATAGCCGGTATAGAGCACAAAGATGGCCGGCAGCACGGTGTGGGCCAGCTGGAACAGCAGCCCGATGGTGGCCAGCCCCAGAAGGTCCCGTTGGGAGCGCAGCAGACGCAGAGATCCCAGGGGATTGGCCCTGGCCAGGTCGAAACGGCTGGTCCGGCGCTCCGGCGGCAGGGATTCCGGCAGGACGAACAGGCCATAGAGCCCGTTGGCCAGGGACAGGGCGGCGGCCACATAGAAGGGCAGCCGCAGATCAATGTCCCCCAGGGCGCCCCCCAGGGCCGGACCGATCAGGAAGCCGAAGGAGAAGGCCGAACCCATCCAGCCAAAGGCCTTGGCCCGGCCCTCCGGCGGGGTGACATCGGCCACATAGGCGTTGGCGGTGGAGAAGCTCGCCGCCGTCATGCCGTTGAGGATACGCCCGACAAGCAGCCACATGAGATTGGGGGCCAGCGCAATGATGATGAAGTCCAGGGCGAGGCCGAAGATCGACACCAGCAGAACCGGTCGGCGGCCGATCCTGTCCGACAGGAGGCCCAACAGCGGTCCGCAGATGAACTGCATGGCGCCCCAGGTCACGGCGAACACCACGTTCCATTCCGCCGCCTGGGCCGTGTCGCCGCCGGTGAAGGCCTTGATGAGGTTGGGCAGCACCGGGATGATCAGGCCAAAGGAGATGCTGTTCATCAGCGCCGTGGCGAAGATGAAGCCAAAGGCCGCCCTGCCCCCCAAGGGACCGGCGCGCGTCCCGGTCGTCACTTCACTGCTGCTGTCCGCCATACCACGCCCCCCGGCCGCTCAGAACACAAGCGGAACGATCCCTACGCCCGCGCGACCCGGTCGTCCAGGCTCGCCAGCTGGGCGCGCCACCATTCGGCCAGACGCATCTGGAGGGCGGCGTCTGGAAAACCATGCCGCGCAGGGCTCTCAACTGGAACCTGCGTAAACCCTCGGTGCTCGATACTCACCCGAGTCTCCTGCCCCACCCGCTCGAAGCGCACCTCCACCTCTGTGTGCAAGTCGGGCGGGAAGGTCGCCTGGCGCCAGGAAAAGACCAGACGCGCAGGCGGCGCCCAGCACAGGACCCGACCGATTTCGAAGACCTTTCCACTGGTCAGCGTCTCGGTGAGACGCCCGCCCTCCCCGGCCTCGAAAGCCAGACGCCCCGGGGGACGCGGCGTGGTCTGGAACAAGGGGCTTGGCTGCCACCACTGGCCAATCTCCTCGACAAAGGCGTGAAAGGCGCGCTCAGGCGTGGCCTTCACCCTCATCGCCACATAGACCTTGGAGGTCATTCACTGGACTCCAGGTACCCTTTGAACGCCTCCAACTGAGCGCTCCACAGCCGTTCGCTCTCCTGCAGCCAGGCCATTAGCTCTGTCATGGGCTCATGGCGCAGGGCGTAGATGCGCACCCTGGCGTCGAAGCCGGGGTGCGAGTCCTGCACCAGGCCGCTCTCGCGCAGGGTCTTGAGATGGCGGCTCATGGCGGGGGCGGACAGGCCCACGGCGCGGGCGATGTCCCCCGCCGGGCGCGGCCCGTCCCGCAGCAGTTCCACGACCTGACGGCGGTGCGGATCGGCCAGGGCCGCCAGGGTGCGATCCAGGGCGGCGCTCATCGGGTCGAGGGGCGCTGCGTGGTGGATGTGCCAAGCTCGGCGTCCCACTGGTCAGGGCTCATCGGCGCCACAGTCTGGCCAAACGACCAGACATGGCCTTCGAGATCGAGGGCCAGATAGGTGCGGTCCCCATAGGCCTGGGTCTCCAGGGGGCGGATGATCTCCGCCCCGGCCGCGACGGCGCGGGCGTGATGGGCGTCGATATCGGCGACCAGCTGCAGGTGAACCGTCTGGGTGTTGCGGCCCTGCACATCGCCAGGCGCCGCGTGCCGCTCAGACCAGGCGCGAGAGACGCCGATCGTCTGGCCTCGAAAAGTCATCTCGGCGTGGACCAGTTCACCAGTTTCGTCGGTGACATAGACCCGCGGCTCCAGACCGAACGCCGTCTCGAGCCAGGCATAGGCGGCCTCGGGGTCGCGATAGGAGACATAGGGGGTGACCGGGGAACGCGCCGCCTCTTCGGGCGGAACCCTGGCCTCGCCGCCAACGGCGTAGATCAGACCCGTGGCGGCGGTGATCTCGGCGGCGCTGACGGCCCGGCGGGGCTGGCTGAAGTTCCAGACATGGCCCTCGAAGTCCAGACACCGGTAGGTCCGGTCGCCGTAGAACTCGTCCTGGGGCGCCTGGGTGATCTGGGCTCCGGCCTCGCCAGCGCGCGCGCAGTGCTGGTCGATGTCCACCTGGGGCGGCAGTTCGATCCGACAGAACTGCGTGCCCTGGCCCTCAAGGCTGGCGGGGCTCCGCATCCGCGCCGGCCCCAGGACGCCGCCCTCCCACTCGCCGGCGACCCCAAGTTTCACGCCGTGGAAGGCCATCTCCGCATGGGCCAGCCGCCCCTCGGCGTCGGTGAGCAGGACGGCGGTCTCAAATCCAAAGGCCTCGGCCAGCCAGGCCAGGGCGGCTTGTGGGTCCCGGTAGAAGGCGACGGCGGTAAGCTGGGCCAGGGCGGTCATGGGTGTCCTCAGAGGATTTTCAAAATCTGCAATATTTCTCTCATTTCGCAACTATAAGGTCAAGCCGCCCGGCGCGCAGACGCGCGACATCCTCAGTCGCGGACGAGTCCGGGAGCCAGGGCGCTTAGGCTCCCCTGATGAGGTGCCGGGCTGACGGACAAAAGCCGGACCAGCAAAGGATAGACATCCACATTGTCGATTCGCGGAAGCGCGACGCCGGCCTGAAAGGCCGGACCGGCGGCCACGAACACAGCGGCCATGGTCGGGTCATCGGGATCATAGCCGTGGGCGCCGCCCACCACGGGACGTTGGGCGGCCACGGCCCGGGGCAGGATCTCCCAGCCGGTCTGGGCCAGACAGAAGAGGCTGGCCACCCGAGGGTGATGACCGAAGGCCAGGTGGCCAGGCAGCTCCCCCCGGCGCCAGCACTCCATATGGGCGTGGTCCCTCAGCAGGGCGGCTTCGGCCTGCGCCTGACGCCCCTCAGCCGGTTCGAAAGTCAGGTGGGGTCCGGTGGACAGCACCTGGCCATCGGCCGGGGCCAAAAGATCCTCCAGCAGGATCACCCGGTCGCGGGCGGTCGGCGCCATGCCATGGTCCGAGACGACGAAGAGATTGGCCGTGGCCAGCAGCCCCCGCGCCTCCAGGCCCGCCACCAGGCGACCGAGGGCGGCGTCGGTGCGGAGGAGAGCGGCATTCAGTTCGGGGGCGTCAGGTCCCGCATGGTGACCATAGGTGTCCACCTCGTCGAAATAGAGCGCCAGAAAGGCCGGGCGCTGTTCGGGCGGGGCGTCCAGCCAGGCCAGCAGCTGGTCGACCCGGGCCTCGGCGCTCATCGACTGATCGAAAATGCGCCAGTGGGTGGGCCGCACGCCGCCGATCTCCGCCTCCGAGCCCGGCCAGAACAGTGTTGCGGTTCTCAGACCCGACCGCTCGGCGCTCACCCAGATCGGGAGACCCTCCTTCCACCAGACCGGGTCTGTGACCTCGGCCCGGTCCCCCAGACGAAACCGCCGCCCGGGCAGCTCGGGGTCCTGCATGACATTGTCCACCAGACCGTGCCGATCGGGCCTAAGCCCGGTGACCAGCGTATAGTGATTGGGGAAGGTCTTGGTAGGAAACGAGGCCCGCATCTCCGCCCGGACGCCCCGGTCGGCCAAGGCCTTCAGGTGGGGTGTCAGACCCCGCTCCAGATAGTCGGCCCGGAAGCCGTCGATGGACACCAGGATGACCGGCTGCGATTCCGGCCGGGACACCTGGAGGCCGTCAGCCGGGCGGGTGACGCAGGCCGAGAGACCCAGCAGGAGCAAGAGGCCAAGGGCGCGAACAGGCGAGATCATCATGTCCAGGCTCAATACTCGCGGTTGATGACGGCTTGGCCAGCAGACACGAAAAACCCCCGGACCTCTCGGCCGGGGGTTTTCAGGTGGTCAGACCAGCGGGAACTCAGTCCTCGCCATAGACCTCAGGCTTGGGGCCGCTGTCCTTGCCCTTTTCGGACGGGTCGCGGTCCACAAACTCGATCACGGCCAGGGGAGCGTTATCTCCATAGCGATAGCCGGCCTTGAGCACGCGGATATAGCCGCCGCTGCGGGCGCCGTAGCGCGGGCCGATGGTGGAGAACAGCTTGCCCACCTGCTCCACGTCACGGACGCGGCTGATGGCGATACGACGGGCGTGCAGGTCCCCGCGCTTGGCCAGGGTGACCAGCTTCTCGACGAAGGGACGCAGTTCCTTCGCCTTGGGAAGGGTGGTCACGATCTGCTCGTGCTTGATCAGGCTGGCGGCCATGTTGGCGAACATGGCGGTCCGGTGGGCGCTGGTGCGGCCCAGTTTACGGTGCGCATAACCGTGACGCATATGTCTGTCTCCTGGGCTTCCCGCCCGCCTGGCGCTCCCGCTTCTGTGGGGCGACGCCTTGTCTCACCAATCCCAGCCTGCTCCCGCCTGGGTCATTACGAAGCGCTGGGACCCTCCACCGCTGGTGCGGCTTCCCGGGGTCCTGGCCGTCGAAGCGGCCCGGAGTCAGCGCGGATAGGGACTACATCTGGTCTTCGAACTTCTTGGCGAGGTCTTCGATGTTTTCCGGCGGCCAGTTGGGCACATCCATGCCCAGGTGCAGCGCCATGCCGGCGAGGACTTCCTTGATCTCGTTCAGCGACTTGCGGCCGAAGTTCGGGGTGCGGAGCATCTCGGCTTCGGTCTTCTGGATCAGATCGCCGATATAG